>JACUUH010000024.1 GCA_014859375.1 Gammaproteobacteria bacterium | reverse complement strand
GTGGGTCGGGTTTTAACCCGACAGGGCGAGAACCCAACGATAGTGGCTAGTTTGACAGCCCATGGATCCCCGCATTGGCGAGGATCACAAAAAGATGATTTTTGACAGATTGACAGGTCATGGCCAATGTTTGAGCAATTACTGACGTGTTAAGGTGGCACAGCCAGCAGTCGCCGCTTCGTATGCTTCTACATAACAGGCGCCAATGGTGTTGTCATCCAGGATACGACCATGATTAAAGCCTTTGCTTGGTGTTGAAACCCATGTAAATGATTTATTATCCGGATAAATCACACCAAAGAAGTTTTTAGTGCCATCAGGATAGGTAAAGTTGCCACGGAAACGACGATCTTGTTGTTCTGTGATGGTGACAGTTTTAACACCCCAAACTTTGTAACCCTTATCATCAGAAACAGTCAGATTTTCACCGCTCCAAGTACCGATCATGTTGGGGATTTGTTGAGTTTTTACATAGTTAACATAATAGTAGCAGCCTAGGCCTGCTGTATTTGCCAACACTAATAACCATAAAATCAGTTGTGTTAGGACTGCGCCTTGTTGTTGTTTTATTGTCATTATTATTTCTCTCTTCTCTCTTGTTAACCCCAATCTGGGTAAAAAAATACTGTCATTGCGACCACGACGCAAAGCCTTGGTGGCAAGCAATTCAAAGCTCTGTTCAATACCAGATTGCCACGGTCTACGACCTCGCAAATGACAACTTTTTAAAATACCTGTCGTGAAGCTCAATTTATTCTCACTATCTTGAAAAAACGTCATTAGCCGCAATGACGATGTTTTCTAAGTATGTGCTCTTTATTCCTTAATCAGAATTCGAGTTTGTTACGATTTTAGATACTATCAATAACAGCATTAAAGGTCTCACTGGGTCGCATTAGCTTTGAGTTAAAATCACTATCATCAAAATAATGGCCATTCAGTTTTACTACTTTTTCTTGTGCAGATTTCAACTGTTTTACAATCTCATTCTCTTTTTCAGTCAATAACTTGGCAATATCTTTGAATGCAGTTTGTAGATCAAGATCATCGGTTTGCGCCGCTAATTCCTGTGCCCAGTATAATCCTAAATAGAAGTGACTGGCACGATTATCCATACCATCTGGTTGCGGTGATGGTGAACGATCATTATCTAGATATGTACCTGTTGCTCGATCTAAGGTATCAGCTAATACCTGCGCTTTTTTATTGCCTGTAGTATTACTTAAGTGTTCTAACGAGGCAGTTAAGGCTAAAAATTCACCTAATGAATCCCAGATAAAGTGATTGTCTTGCAGGAACATCTCGACCAATTTTGGTGCAGTGCCACCAGCTCCAGTTTCAAACAAACCACCACCGTTCATCAAAGGCACAATAGATAACATTTTGGCGCTGGTTCCCAACTCAAGGATTGGGAATAAGTCAGTCAGATAATCACGTAGAACATTACCGGTGACAGAAATGGTATCTAAACCTTGTTTAATGCGTTCAAGCGTAAAAACAATCGCATCTTCAGGTGACATAATACGAATATCCAGACCAGAGGTATCATGGGTTGGTAGATAGAGTTCTACTTTAGTAATCAGCTCAGCATCATGACCTCGGTTTTTATCTAACCAAAATACCGCGGGTGTATTAGTTAAACGCGCACGATTGACTGCTAATTTAATCCAGTCCTGGATCGGTGCATCTTTAGCCTGACAGGCACGCCAGATATCACCCTGCTCAACAGTATGTTCAATCAATACGTTGTCATCTTGATCAATGACTCTGACAATGCCATCTGCTGCAATTTCGAAGGTTTTATCATGTGAGCCATATTCTTCTGCTTGTTGAGCCATCAAACCGACATTGGGTACCGTGCCCATTGTAGTTGGATCAAATGCGCCATGCTCTTTGCAAAATTCGATGGTTTTTTGGTAGATACCAGCATAACAACGATCCGGAATCATAGCTTTGGTATCGTGCGGTTTGCCGTGTTTATTCCACATTTGACCTGATGCACGAATCATTGCAGGCATCGAGGCATCAACGATCACATCAGATGGCACATGCAGGTTAGTAATACCACGCTCAGGATCAACCATCGCCAGATCAGGACGTGTTGCATAAACAGCGTCGATATCTGCTTCTATTTCAGCTTGTTTATCAGCAGCTAATGTTGTGATCTTGGCGTAAACATCTCCCAAACCATTGTTCGCATCGATACCAAGTTGTTTAAATACGTCAGCATGTTTTTCAAATACATCTTTAAAGAAGACTTCAACAAAGTGACCGAAAATGATCGGATCGGACACTTTCATCATCGTGGCTTTCAAATGCACTGAAAACAAAACCTTATCTTGTTTTGCTTGTTCAATTTCTTGTTCAATAAAACGTCGTAATGCTTTTTTATTCATAACCGTTGCATCAAAGATTTCACCGGCTAATACTGGTGTTTTATCTTTCAACACGGTGACATAGCCATCTAAACCTTGGTGTTCTATTGTTACCCAACCTTGGTTTGCGATAGTGACTGATTTTTCATTACCATAAAAATCCTTGTCAGCCATGCTTGCTACATGCGTTTTAGAGTCAGGTTTCCATTCACCCATTGGATGCGGGTGTTTTTTCACATAATTTTTAACTGCTGCTGGTGCACGACGATCGGAGTTACCTTCACGTAAAACAGGGTTAACCGCACTGCCTTTGACTTTATCGTAGCGGGCTTTAATATCTTTTTCTTTGTCGGTCGTTGCTTCTTCAGGATAGTCAGGCAAGGCATAACCTTTGTCTTGTATTTCTTTAATTGCTGCTTTTAACTGCGGTATTGATGCACTGATATTAGGCAGTTTAATGATATTGGTTTCTGGTAATAAGGCTAATTGCGCTAATTCAGCTAAGGCATCAGAAATGCGTTGTTGTTCCGTTAGATAGTCAGGAAATTGAGCAATGATTCGACTGGCCAATGAAATGTCGCTTAAATCAACAGCAATATCTGCTGGTTTTAAAAAGGCTCTGATGATAGGTAAGAGTGATAACGTTGCTAATGCGGGTGCTTCGTCTGTTTTGGTATAGATAATTGTCGATGTTGACATTTCAAATCCTGCAAAGTTAATACTGATGTCGTTAAACTAACAAATTATATACCCGTAGTCATTGTATTTGCTGTTAAATTACTAGAGTCTGTCATTCCCGCATTGGCCCCTGCCATTCCTGCATTAGCCCCCCTGTCATTCCCGCAAAAGCGGGAATCCAACGATAGCAATCAGTTTCACTGCCCATGGATCCCCGCATTCGCGAGGACAAAAGATGAGTTTCTGCAGATTAAAGTGTCATGGCTATGAGTCATTTGTATCGATAATGTGATCAAGAAACTCCTGCACATCATATTCACAGGCACCGCAACCAGAATTTGTCCCTGTTTTTCGTGAAATATCATCTAAGGTAGTGATGCCCTGCTCCACCAAACTCATTATCTTGGCTTTAGTCGTGCCACTACAATCGCACATAATTTCATCATCGGGTGTTGTCATGGTTGTATAGCTATCCTGCGAACTAATTTTAATGTTGTAATTTATGTAAAGCCTGAGCAATACGCTCAACAGCCTCTATTATACGTTCGCTATTTGTTGTATAGGCAAAACGACAATGCTGCTGTGGATTATTATGACCAAAATCCAAACCGGGTGTGATCGCAACACCTGCTTCTGTTAGCAGATAATCACACAACGCCATACTATCTGGATAGGTGTCTGTTACTAACTTGGCGCAATTGGCGTACACATAAAAAGCACCTTCAGGCGTGACCGGAATATCAAAGCCAAGTTGTCTAAGTGCTGGCAACACTAGATTGCGGCGTTGTTCAAATACATGACGACGACGTTCTAATTCATCCAAAGTATCAGTTTGGAATGCTGCCAGTGCCGCATATTGTGACATTGTTGGTGCCGCTAAAAACAGATTTTGAGCTAAACGGTCCATTACACTTATGTAGCGTTCAGGCACAACTAACCAACCCAATCGCCAGCCTGTCATACCAAAATATTTGGAAAAACTATTAATAACAAATCCATCTTGATTGACGGCAAGTATGGTTTGAGCATCAATACCATCATAGGTTAAACCATGATAAATCTCATCAACCACCAAATGGCCGTTACGACGTGAAACGGCATCAGACAGCGCTATCATCTGTTGTAACGACAATATCGTACCTGTCGGATTTGATGGCGAAGCAACCAAAGCCATCACAGTATCGTCATCCCAATAGTGTTCAATATCGTTAGCCGTTAATTGATAGTGACTATCACAATTAACACTAACCGACATTGCCTCAGCTTCAACAAAACGCGCAAAATTTCGATTGCAGGGATAACCAGGATCAGCCAGCAAGACTTTTTTATCACGCTCTGCCAATGCGCCCACCACCAGTAATAAAGCACCTGATGCGCCGGGTGTCACCACGATACGATTTGATGAGACCTCAATACCATAACGATCTGCATACCATTTTGATATTGCATGACGTAGCTCTGGCAAACCCAATGCCGGTGTGTAATGAGTTTTACCTGATTTTAATGCCTCAACACCTGCATCAATAATAGCTTGAGGCGTGGCAAAGTCAGGTTCTCCAACTTCCATGTGAATGATGTCTCTACCCTGCTGTTCGAGCTTTTTAGCCTTGGCCAGAATATCCATGACATGGAACGGTGTGATGTCGTGTGCTCGACCTGCTATACGTATATCAGCCATTGACATGCAGCCGATATAAATCTGCAACGGTTACATAGTCATGTTCAATTGCTACACCAGAAATGAGCTGACAAGGCATATCAGCTTCACCCAAGTGGTTGAACACCGAAATTGCACCAGAAAAATCATCATTTTCGGTGTAATTATTTAATGTCACAACGGTTGGTAGTTTTGCGCCACGCGAAGCCAGCACACCATTCGCTGAATCTTCAAAAACAAGACACTGCTCGGGGTTTAAGCCTAATTGCTCAAGGCAATAGTCAAAGATGTCTGGTGCAGGTTTTTTTGCTGGCACAACATCACCGGCAGCAATACAGTCAAACCAGGATAATGCCTGCTCACCCAAGGTGCTGGTGATAAGCGCAGTAACGTTGGCTGGTGTGGTTGTAGTCGCAATTGCCAAGCGCAAACCAGCATCACGAATCTCGGTAATTAAACGTTCAACACCGGGGCGCAATCCAATTGCTTTTGTTTCAAGCAAACTGACATAGTGTTTAGTCTTTTCAGCATGTAATTGGGTAATTAATTGCTCAATATCACCGTCATAACTAAAGTCTTGATGAAAGTCTGACAAAAACAAGCGTATACGCTCTTTACCACCTGTTACTGCTAATAATTTTCCATATAATTCCTGATCCCAAACCCAATCTAAACCAGCCTCTGAGAATGCGCGATTGAAGGCGACGCGGTGGCCATCGCGTTCTGTTTCCGACAGCGTACCATCGACATCAAATATAATTGCTTTTAGTTGCTTCACAATTCAGTTTTCCGATTAAAGTGAGATAAAATAGTATCAAATATTTTGCACATACGAGAGTCATCTGGTATAGATGCACACTTAATTTGAAAAGCTAAGAGGTTTTGACAAATGGCTCCATCACCGATTGAGGCTAAATTTTCTCCGTATGAAGAAGTAGCCGGCGAAGATTACATGAACGATGAACAGATCAGTCATTTCCGCACCATTCTGGAAAACTGGAAAATACAACTTATGGAAGAAGTTGATCGCACTGTTCACCATATGCAGGATGATGCTGCCAATTTCCCTGATCCTAATGATCGTGCAACTCAGGAAGAAGAGTTCACATTAGAATTACGTACCCGTGATCGTGAACGTAAATTGATCAAGAAGATCAATCAATCTTTAGAAGACTTAGACAAGGGCGATTATGGTTTTTGTGAGTCGTGTGGAACTGAAATTGGTATTCGCCGTTTAGAGGCCCGCCCAACTGCGACACTTTGTATTGATTGCAAAACATTAGATGAAATTAGAGAAAAAAATCGCGTTTAGATCTCAAATCATCTGATCATGCTTCAAATTTAAAAGCTCCTTTTTAAGGGGCTTTTTGTTATATACCCGCAATCAAAGAATTTGCTGTTAAATTACTGGAGTCCGTCATTCCCACAAAAGTGGGAATCCAACGATAGCTAATAGTTTCATTGTCCATGGAACCCCGTATTCGCGAGGACAAAAGATGATTCTATGCAGCTTGACGTGTCATGGGTATAGAACCAAATACAACTCCTAATCTAAATATCAACTTGATTACTCATGTTAGTTATACAATACTTGCCCCAAAGTAAAATTTAGTCTTTCTGCACGCGATATAGTATGCAAACGCATGTATTACATAGATGATAAAAGAATTTTGACCTGAGATTTTTTGAATGACACAAAAAAACGTATCACAAAAAATATTACTATTTTTCATGATGTTATCACTGTTGTTTATCAGTGCTTGCAACCCTCAACAACAGGCCGTATTACGCGTCGGCGCAAGTCAATGGCTTGGCTACGAAACATTATATCTGGCACGAGCACTTGGATTTTTTGACTCAAATGACATTAAGCTTAAAGAGCTACCCTCTGCCACTGAAACATTACGAGCCTTTAAACAAGGCCGGCTTGATGCTGCGGCCTTAACATTGGACGAAGCACTGTTACTGGCAGAGACCGTACCTGATCTTCGCATTTTTTTGGTGATGGGTATTTCAAATGGTGCCGATAAAGTTATTGTCAAAAACGATATTCAGCAATTGTCCGATCTAAAAGGCAAAAGGATTTCTGTTGAAAGCACTGCTTTAGGTGCCTATATGTTGCATGAATTACTCAAAGCTGCACAGCTCACGTTAAATGATGTCATTATTGATTCAGCAACGGTTGATCAACATTACGACCGAATGACTCATGGTATCAGTGATGCCGTTATTACCTTTGAACCTATAGCCTCGTCGTTGCTTGATTTAGGTTATAGCACTCTATTTGATAGCAGCCAGATACCAAACAAAATTATTGATGTTCTGGTCACAAAGCAATCAGTAATAGACCAACAACCACATAATATTTCAGCATTAGTGTCGGCTCAATGGCAATCATTAGCCTATATGCAGGCAAAGCCTGATAGTGCTTACCAAAAAATTGTGCCCAGATTGAACATGACTACTGATCAATTGGCTAAAAGTTATACCACGCTCACGCTTCCCGATAAAACAGATAACCAACAGTTATTATCATACGATAGTACGTCAAGTTTAGCGCCAACACTTAACGAACTTTCAAGTGTTTTATTTGAGGTTAGATTGATACAAACCAAGCCTCTGATCAATCACTTACTCACAGACGAATTTGTTCGCTAGTTATGACTAAAATAAAAACCTACAACCTTAATTTATGGCTACCAGTGATTGTCAGTTGTCTTGCTGTCAGTTTGTTTTTATTTCAATCTGTTTTGAATTATCGCGAAACGATTAACCAGGTGTATACCCTTAACAGTAACCATCTCAAACAAACCGCCTGGCGCATGTCTCGCACACTTGAATATAATTTAGCCAATAACGCTATTGATGAAGCCAAGAGAGAAATCTCGCTGTTTAATTTGGATGATCAGGCAGTTTTTGCTGTACTTGTCTCATCTGACTTCACGATTGAACTCGCTTCATCGTTTGCCTGGCAAGGAAAAAACATTAAAGATATAGTGCCCGATGTATATGACACTCTCGACGACTACGTTTCCAACAAACATCAAACAGTTAATCACCTTTCTGATAACAAAATAACAGCTATAGTGCCTGTGGCTTCAGCCCCCACCAGTTCAGAAATTCGCCCGACAAAACAACATTTTTTAATTTTACAGAGCGATGTTACTGCCGAACTCAATCGTTCATTATCAGTGACTGCCTACCACTCAATTCCTACTTTAGTGATACTATCTGTTTTCATTTTAGTGCTAATCGCGCTTATAAGACGATTTGTATTAACCCCTATACGATTACTTGGTAGATTAGCGCAAGACTTCGCTCAAAATAAAGTGTTAGCTAACCCATTCAGTGGCAAGACCATACAAACTGATGTCGCTCAAGCCCTGGTGGATGCAGGCAATAGGGTCAGACAACAGTTAATCGATTTACAAGATAAAGAACAACGGCTTAGCATTACGCTTGATTCAATAGGTGATGCCGTTATTGTGACTGATCAGAACGGTTATATAACTCGTTTAAACAACATAGCTTCAACACTGACTGGCTGGAGCCAACAACAAGCTCTCGTTCAAGCACTACCCACAGTATTTGATATTTATGATGCCAGCACCAATGAAAAAGTAGCTAATCCTGTTGAACAAGTATTGGCGACCAAACAAATTGTCGAACTTGGCAATCACACTGTTCTACGATCAAAAACCGGTGAACTTTTTCATATCTTATATAGTGCAGCCCCAATCCACTATTCAAATAACCAATCGGAAGATATCCATGGGATAATACTTGTTTTCCAAAATATCACTGAACGTAAACGTATCGAACAAGCACTTACAGACGAACGCTCGTTATTACAGGGAATCATTGATTCCACCCCCGATTTAATTTTCTGTAAAGATAAAGATGGTGTTTTTATTCGTTGCAACAAAGCATTTGAAAAATTTTTTGGTGCCAATGAAAGTGATATTTTAGGCAAGACTGATTTTGATTTTGTCGATAAAGAAACAGCTCAATTCTTTAGAGATAAAGACAAAGCCATGATGGAAAAAAATATGGCTCAAATAAATGAAGAACAGGTTACCTATCCTGATGGTCATACAGTTTTATTGGAAACGTTAAAAACGCCTCTTAAAACTGAATCAAACGCAAATGCCGGTTTGCTGGGTATCAGTCGAGATATCACACAACAACGCCAAACTGAGCATGCATTACAAATCACTGGACAAGTATTTGAAGCAACTAAAGAAGGTATTTGTGTCACTGATAGCTCAAATACTATCATTCAAGTCAACCCGGCTTTTACTACAATTACTGGCTTCTCCGCTGATGAAGTGATTGGCAAAAAACCTAATATATTAAGTTCCGGATTGCAAGATTCTGAATATTATAAAAATTTATGGAATACATTACATACTAAAGGTGCTTGGTCAGGTGAGCTGTATAATCGCCGTAAAAATGGTGAAATCTATCCACAATGGTCATCGATCAGCACCGTTAAAGATGAAACTGGTGCGATACAAAAGCATATCGCGATTATGTCAGATATCAGTGATGCAAAAGAAGCGCAACAACATATTGAATTTTTAGCGCAACATGATGTGTTAACAAAATTACCCAACCGCGCCCTGCTCAATGACCGTATTGGTCAGGCTATTGTCACAGCAGAAAGACAACACAAGCCACTTGCACTATTGTTCCTGGATTTAGATCGCTTTAAGTTTGTTAACGATAGTTTGGGGCATGCTATGGGTGATAAATTATTGATAGAACTTGCCAACATACTACTGACTAATGTGCGAAAAGAAGACACTGTATCTCGCACCGGCGGTGATGAATTTACTATTTTGTTGGTGGACACCAATATTGAGGGCGCGGCACATGTTGCCCAAAATTTAATTGATGCGATCTCGCATCCCTTCACTATAGATAATCATCAACTTTTTGTTACCCTTTCGATTGGGATCAGTTTATATCCTGATAACGGTGAAACAGAACAAATATTAAGTCAAAAGGCAGATACGGCAATGTATCGTGCCAAACAAAATGGTCGTAATCAGTATCAATTCTTCACTGAAGAAATGCACGCTCAAATGCTGGAAAAATTTGAGTTTGAAAAAGAACTGCGTTTTGCACAAGAGCGTGGACAACTTGAATTGGTTTATCAACCACAATTAGACTTAGAGACAGCAAAGATAATCGGATGCGAAGCATTAATTCGTTGGAATCACCCTCAAAAAGGCTATATTTCGCCAACGATATTTATACCCATTGCTGAAGAATCAGGCCTAATAAACGCGATTGGTGATTGGGTTCTTAACACGGCTATTCAACAAATTAAACAGTGGAATGAGCTCGGATATAATGATCTTCTGGTTGCCGTTAACTTATCCGGCATTCAATTTAACGATGTTGGCTTAGTTGATCGAGTCCAGACTTTATTACAAAAAAATCAGGTATCGGCACATAATTTAGAGTTGGAAATTACCGAATCCATCGCCATGCAAGATATTGATCTCACCATTACTCAATTACAAAATCTTGCTAATTTAGGTATCAAGTTATCTTTAGATGATTTTGGCACGGGTTATTCTTCACTTAGTTACCTAAAGAAATTTCCTATACATAAACTTAAAATTGATCAAAGTTTTATCTTTACCATGTTAGAAGATAAAGATAATGAAGCGATTGTTGATGCAGTGATCACCCTGGCGAAATCATTACGTTTAGAAACGATTGCTGAAGGTGTTGAAACAAAAGCACAATTTGATTCACTCAAAAATAAAAACTGCGATCAAATGCAAGGTTACTACTTCAGTAAACCTATTCCTAGCGAACAGTTCGTTTTATTGCTTGCAAGTCAGGATCAAGACAATGCCCAAATTTAGACATTGTCGCTGGCAATAAAACACCTAATCTACAGATTTCTCGTTATATTTCGCTCTAAATTGTGTGGGTGAACAACCATAAAATAAGGTAAATCGCCTGCTGAAATGACTTAAATCGTTAAATCCGGCGTTATAGCAAGCCATCGACACCGTTTGACCTGACTTCAAGGCTTGAGCTGCATTTTTCAGACGTAGTTGTTGATGAAATTCACCGGGAGAGCAACCTAATTGTTGTTTAAATGCACTATAAAGTTTGCTGCGACTCATGCATGCTTGTCGGCAAAGCAAATCAATATCTAACGGTAAGTTAAGATTTTTTTCCAGAAAAAACAGTGCAGCGGTGATACCAGATGTGTCGGGCGCTTTTTTACAATAACGTAATAATACGTCTCGTCCTTGTTGCCGTAATAGCCTGATAATCAGCTCGGAGACACTTAGCTCCATCAAAATTTCTTTGTCTGGATGATTAAGTGTGTACAAACAAACCATTTTCTCTAACAGCATTTGAGTATCACGGGTATGTTGCGCATGAATAACATCAGGCTGATATTGCCAATCATGGTCAGGATCTTCATGAGTGGTTAAATCATTCATGCGTTCAGAGATTGCCTGAATTTTATTGGTATCAATTTCAATAGTGAGACAGGTCGTAGGTTGTCGCTCATTTGCCTCTGGGAAATCAATATCGACATGGCCTCCTGGCGGCATCACGTATGATTCATGTGGCAGAAATAATTGGCCTTGATCGTTCGATGCACTATCGCTGTGCATAATCTTTTTGCCCTTGACCATGCCACAGTACATTAGCTGTGGTGCATCCAAACCAACGCGAGATGCCTCACGATAGGTATCATAGATACTTAACTCTGAGTCTGGACCGGCAAACGCAACCTTGTTTTCAACCAATAGCTGACGATTACTGCGCCGATGATGCAATAGTGTGTTATCGCCACGCATAGAATTTTAGAAATCGATATAAAGTCATACGTCCAATTTTTGGCTGTTATGGATTTTAAGTCAAGTCATTGAGATTTTAAGTCAAGCATTAAAGCTAGTTATAGCTTTATGATTACAAGTCAAAATTATAACAACCGCAAGAGAGAGAATGACTATGATTTATGCAAAACCAGGTTCTGAAGGTTCTATTGTTACAGTAAAACCACGTTATGGTAACTATATCAATGGTGATTGGGTTGCCCCCGTTAAAGGTGAGTACTTTACAAATGTTTCGCCTGTTACTGGCGAACAATTTTGTGAAATTCCACGTTCATCAGCAGAAGATATTGATTTAGCGCTTGATGCTGCCCATGCGGCAAAATCAAGTTGGGGCAAAACCTCAATTACTGAACGTTCAAACATCCTATTAAAGATTGCTGATCGTATCGAGCAAAATCTTGAAATGATTGCAGTTGCAGAAACATGGGATAACGGTAAAGCTATTCGTGAAACCTTAAATGCTGACGTACCTTTATGTGTTGACCATTTCCGTTACTATGCGGGCTGTATTCGTGCCCAAGAAGGCACCATGGGTGAGATTGATGAAACAACCGTCTCGTATCAATTTCATGAACCGCTAGGTGTGGTAGGTCAAATTATTCCGTGGAACTTCCCTCTTTTGATGGCAGCTTGGAAAATTGCGCCGGCACTTGCGACGGGTAACTGCATCGTTATGAAACCAGCGGAACAAACACCTTTCTCAATTCTAAAATTATTAGAAGTCATTGGCGACTTATTGCCACCAGGTGTATTAAACATTGTTAATGGCTTCGGTCGTGAAGCAGGTGAAGCCTTAGCAACAAGCAAACGCATCGCCAAAATTGCGTTTACAGGATCTACACCCGTTGGTTCACATATTTTGAAATGTGCTGCTGAAAATATCATTCCATCGACTGTTGAATTAGGTGGTAAATCGCCTAACATCTTCTTTGAAGACATCATGCAGCAAGAGCAAGATTACATAAACAAATGTGCTGAAGGTTTAGTTCTGGCATTTTTCAACCAAGGTGAAGTATGTACATGTCCTTCCCGTGCCGTTATTCAAGAAAGTATTTATGACGAGTTTATGGCGATTGTTATTGAGCGAGCCAAAAAAATTAAACGTGGCAATCCACTCGATACTGATGTTCAAGTCGGTGCTCAGGCATCACAACAACAGTATGAAAAAATTCTTGAATACATCGAAATTGGTAAAAACGAAGGTGCCGAATTACTAATGGGCGGTAACATTGCTCAAGTCGGTGCTGAATTTGACAATGGTTATTACATTGAGCCTACTTTATTGAAAGGCACTAATAACATGCGTATCTTCCAGGAAGAAATCTTTGGACCTGTTGTATCAGTAACCACATTCAAAGATGAAGCTGAAGCCTTAGCCATCGCCAACGACACTGAATTTGGTCTGGGCGCGGGTTTATGGACACGCGATATGAACCGTGCCTATCGTATGGGTCGAGGCATAGAAGCTGGTCGTGTTTGGACTAACTGTTACCACCTCTACCCTGCCCATGCTGCATTTGGTGGCTACAAAAAATCTGGTGTCGGTCGCGAAACTCATAAAATGATGATGGATCATTACCAACAAACTAAAAACTTATTAGTTAGTTACAGCACCAGCCCTCTCGGTTTCTTCTAAACCGTAAATAAGCTTAAAGTACTCCTCCTATGCCCATGGTGTCGGGAGGAGTCTTTATGTTCATTAGATCTACATATCCAGCAATTTGATCGCTATACTTTCACTATATAAAAACTATATTTAAAAGGTGCTGTGTCATGTCACAACAAAACATCCAATCCAGCCTACATGAAATGCGTCAATTTACGCCAAGTGCGCAATTTATTGAAACAGCGTCAATGACGCCACAAAAATTAGCGCAATTATATGAACAGGCAGAGATGGATAATGTTGCATTTTGGGCGCAACAAGCGCGTGATGAAATTGATTGGCAACAGCCATTCACAACAACCTTAGATGATTCTAATGCACCATTTTTCCGTTGGTTTCCTGATGGAACATTAAATGCGTCATACAACTGCCTGGATCGACAACTTAAAAACAATGCACATAAAACCGCCATTATCTTTGAAGGCGAGCCAGGCGATATCGAACATATCTCTTATCAGGAATTACACAAACGTGTCTGTAAATTTGCCAATGCATTGAAATCTCATAATGTCACCAAAGGCGATCGCGTCATTATCTATATGCCAATGATTGCACAAGCCGTAATTGCCATGCAGGCTTGTGCTCGTATCGGGGCGATACATTCTGTCGTCTTTGGTGGCTTTTCTTCTGAATCACTCAAAGATCGGATTGAAGATACCGCAGCCAAAATCGTTATTACTGCTGATGGCGGACATCGTGGCGGTAAAATTATTGAGTTAAAAGCAACCACGGATGCAGCCTTGGAAATGGGCTGTGATACGGTTGAAACAGTCATTGTCTATAAGCGTACTGGTCATAGTATCAACATGAAATCAGGTCGTGATATTTGGTGGTCAGAAGCTGAAAAAGATCTGCCGGAGCAGTGTGAACCAGAATGGGTAGACGCAACCCATCCATTATTTTTACTTTATACATCAGGTTCTACCGGTAAACCTAAAGGTATCCAACATTCAACTGGTGGCTATTTATTAAATGCAATTACTACTATGCGTTGGGTATTTGATATTCAAGACTCAGATGTGTTTTGGTGTACTGCTGATGTTGGTTGGATTACCGGTCATACCTATGTTGCTTATGGCCCGCTTGCAACTGGTGCCACTATGGTTATCTATGAAGGCGTGCCAACCGTACCTGACGCAGGGCGTTTTTGGGATATATGCCAACGTCAAAATGTCACGATTTTTTATACCGCGCCTACTGCAATCCGTGCATTAATGAAAGCAGGCGATGAGATTCCTAATAAATATGATCTATCTAAACTACGAATTTTAGGCACAGTCGGTGAACCTATCAATCCTGAAGCATGGATGTGGTATTACGACGTTATCGGCAAACAACGGTGTCCAATAGTCGATACATGGTGGCAAACAGAAACCGGCGCTCATATGATTGCACCTGTTCCTGCTGCAACTATGACAAAACCTGGCTCATGCACTAGAGCATTACCAGGAATTGATGCAGCCGTTGTCAATGATGACGGTGTTGAAATCACTCATCCTGATCAAGGTGGTTATCTGGTTATGCGTAAACCTTGGCCATCGATGATTCAAACCGTATGGGGTGATGATGATCGCTATATATCAACGTATTGGCCCATGTTTAACGGTAAATATTATTTAGCTGGTGATAGTGCTCGTCGCGATGCTGATGGTTATTTCTGGATCATGGGTCGTATTGATGATGTATTAAATGTATCAGGACATCGTTTAGGTACAATGGAAATTGAATCAGCGCTGGTGGCACATCCACGCGTTGCAGAGGCCGCTGTTGTTGGCAAACCGCATGACGTTAAAGGCGAATCAGTTTTTAGTTTTGTTGTATTAAAAGGTGATCGCCCTGAAGGTGGTGTAGATAACGACTTAACTCAGGAATTACGTGCCTGGGTAGGTGAAAAAATTGGTGCTATCGCTAAACCAGATGAAATTCGTTATGCCGATAATTTACCTAAAACACGTTCTGGCAAAATCATGCGTCGTTTACTAAGAACCATTGCACAAGACCAGGAAATAACGCAAGATACCTCGACATTAGAAAATGAATCGATCATTCCTCAATTACAAGGTAAGGCTTAGTGGCAAAACAGGAGCTTCCTGAAGAATCATCTCAACGACTCGATAAATGGCTCTGGGCTGCACGTTTCTATAAAACGCGCAGTCTTGCCGTTGAAGCAATCAATGGTGGGAAAGTTCATCTTAACCACCATCGGGTCAAACCCAGTCGCACTGTTAAACCTAGTGATATATTGACGGTGTCAAAACCACCCTATGAACACATAGTCATAGTGCTTGGGTTGGCAAAGCAGCGTAGACCCGCATCTGAAGCACAATTGCTTTATCAAGAAACCGAAGACAGTATCGCTAAACGTGAGCAATTAAAACTGCAATTACACGATCAACCTCTTGGCTTTAGACATGATAAAGGTCGTCCTAACAAGCGAGATCGTCGGCATATTATTAAATTCACACGTAAGGATTGATCTGTGTCGAAGCAACTATTAGATAGTGCAGATAAAAATTTACCAACGTTAAATTATGCTGTTGCGCTTCAAAAAATAGCCGCAAGTCAAGGATTTGACTGGAATGATATTAAAGGCGTTATCGCTAAAATTCACGAAGAGCTTGATGAAGTCAGTTCTGAATTAAATGTCGACAATAACCATGCTCGATTAGTAGATGAAATTGGTGATTTATTGTTTGCATGTACCAATCTTGCTCGTCATTTAAATATCGATCCTGAACAAGCATTACAACATGGTAATCAGAAATTCTATCGCCGATTTTCTGCTATTGAAAATCATATACAATCAAAACAAAGCTCTTTTGATGACTATCCATTAGAGCAATTAGATTCGATTTGGAATCTAATTAAGCAACAAGAAAGTAACGCTCTAAAATAGTGTAGTGGTCAACTTTTAATGAAGTAGCTTTAAGCTGCTTTTTTCAATTGTGCCATTTTTTGCACGGGGGTAAGCGATGAACTCAATCATTAACGCACGTCATATCTTAATTCGATTTAATATATTTCAATAAGTTACACTTTTATCTTCAAGTTGATTACATTTTTAACCTATTTTTAGCAGGGATAACGATATTTTAAGTTTCTACTTTTTATTTCTTAACCCGAGTTGAGGTTTGTTACCAAACACACTATCCCAGATATCATTTAATTTTTGGGTAGCGTCAACTTTTGCAGGGCGTGTTGTTCTAAATTTGCAGCCTGATTCATGATATGAAAAATAACATTTTGTTCATTTACGCCAAGTACAGTTTCTGCCCCTACCCCTAGTCCATAAATAGCAACATCTTCAGCTGAGTGCGTTTCAGATTCAAGTGGCACCAGTGCTTCTTGATGATAACCACTGTTCAAGGTGTCACTATTAGATATATCAGTACGTCCTTCGGCTATGTCTGCCTGATAGACTAAATCGGCATCGGTTTGATCTTGAAAATCATGAAAACCACGGCCATTCATATAGCCAATTGTAGTGTAGGGCAAGCCATCTTCAGCCTCTGCGGGTTGTGCTTCGCCTACATTGACCACCTTTCCTAAAATAGGATTACCGCGTTTGGGATAACCAGCAAGCGTAAAGACATGACTATGGTCGGCTGTCACTAAAATCAAGGTTTGATCTGGATCGGTATTTTCAACAGCCATTGTCACAGCATTAGATAATTCGACTGTTTCATTGAGTGCATTAAACGCATTGCCAGCATGATGGGCATGATCAATCCGACCTGCCTCAACCATTAAAAAATAGCCGTTAGGATTTCGTGACAGTATCTCCAGTGCTTTTTTAGTCATCTCGGTTAATGATGGTTCACCAGCGATGTCATTTTTTCTGTCAGCCTCATAGCGCATATGTGATTCATTGAACAATGCAAACAGGTGCGTTGTTTGGGCAGGGTTTATTGCATTAAAGCCTTCTATGTCTTCTACATAAAGCCCTGATGGATAGCGCTGTTGCCATTGTTTAATTAAATTACGACCATCGGTTCTATCACCTTCAATTTTGCTAATAGCATCAGCACTGTTAAAGCGCTCATCATTTGGCAGGAAGTGACGACGTCCACCGCCCATTACAACTTCAATGCCGTTGATATTATTCGCGTTTGGAAAACGTTGCTTTAGATTTTTTTCAAAATCAATGAGTTGTAAGGCAATATCTTCACAGCCGGCTTCAATTGCGTCTTTAGGCATATCTGAAATATCTTCCCAGTCACGATCTGCTGATTTTGCATAAGTGGCAGCAGGTGTGGCGTGGGTAATACGTGTGGTCGTCACAATACCGGTAGATTTTCCTGCAATTTCTGCCAATTCAAGTGCTGTGACCAATTCATTAGCGGCAACAGTACGACAATCTCCCCTTACAACATCTTGATCAACGCCAACTACACCAGAGTCTGTTTTTACTCCGGTCATAATGGCAGTCATCGTACCTGCTGAATCAGGCGTTTGAGCATCTACGGTATAGGTTTTGGAAAGCCCAGAAAATGGAAACTCCTCGAAACTGAGCACATTTTCTTCACCATCAAAGCCTTTATTTTGCCCTTCAAAAATTCGGGCGGCAGTGACAGTACCAATCCCCATCCCATCACCGACGAAAAGAATAATATTTTTGGCTTTTTTCTGCGTTTGAAAATGTGGTTTACTCTCCATTTTAGAGATCGCATTGCTATACCAAGGGTTTAAAATTTGGTGTTGTGGCACCACCTGCTGTGCAGATACGACCGTGGTAGTGCTTAGCAATATAACAAACATAAGCCATGATTTAGCCATGATATTTACTGACTCCTATTGCGGATTAAGGATCCGAACTTCACGTTGTGGAAATGGGATTTGATAACCATGTTGCTGTAAGGTTTCCAGGATCATCAGCAACAAATCACCACCAACTCGATTTTTGCCGTCATCGACACCTTCCATCCAAAACTCAACAAACATATTGATACCAGAATCACCAAAACCGTCAATTTCACAGTCTGGTCTTTCTTCTATTGGCAGATCGTCACCGCTAAGCACCTGAGGGTGAGTCGCTACAACTTGTTTGATGATTTCTACTAATTTTCGTATATCAGAGTGATACGCAACCGGGAAATCGACCCGATAACGCTGCAATTTATTCTTGTGGGTCCAGTTGGTGAAACTTTCAACTATGAACTTTTCGTTAGGCACCATGATGTCTTTACCATCATAGGTTTCTAAGGTAGTTGAACGCATATTCAATTCACGCACAAACCCGGTACGCCCATCTTCTAATTCAATATAGTCGTCGATAGACACTGAGCGATCTAACAAAATAATTATGCCTGAGATAAAGTTTGATGCAATCGCTTGTAAACCAAAACCAAGCCCCACACCCAAGGCACCACCAAATACAGCTAATGCCGTCAGGTTGACCCCCATAATCTGTAATAACAATAACGATACTGTTACAAATATCACCACTTCAAGTAGTTTTGAGGCGACTTCTTTAGTTCGAAAATCGAGCTGCTGCTGCCTGCGAATAATATCTTTACCGGTAGAATTTGATATACGTCCCAGCCAAAATAATAAGCTACCAAAGATAGCGAACCGCAAAATACCATAGAGCGATAAATCAATATTCCCCACCGAGATCGAAATCGATTGCAAAATTTCAATTAGACTGGTTAATACCCCAATCATGTGTAGGAACAATATTGGGCTACCGATCCACTTGGTGATGCGTGCAATAATCTTATTTTGAACTAGATCATCAACTACAGAATTAAATACTAATAAAACAGCAATAATCAGTGCCGTTTGTACAATCCAATCGTGTGAGAGTGCGGTGTGACTCAATTCTGCTGCTATTCGTAATAATACAATTGCAAGTAATGGAAAAATCAGGTTCCCTAACTTACCCAAAAACGTTTGTATAGGATGATTCTCTATAATAAGCTTTTGATTTATCAGTGCAAAATACTGCCGGATATGCCTAGCTACAACATAGGCAATAGCATAGATTGCTAGAATAATCGTTATTTGAATATAGGTTTCAGACTGTAACAGTACAATTTCAGCTTGAGATTGAAGCTTTTCGAATAGCTCGTAGCGTTTTTCCATGATAAATTTCAACCTTATTTCTTGGGTCTTTGTGGTGTTCAAATCAAGGCAAAGTCTAACATCAAAACAGAGTAAAAGAGCACAATCTGCACCATTACACCGATAGATTAGTTATCAATAACGCTTAAATATCATAGTAATTTACTGGATTATTTGAGCCGCAGATGATATATTTTTCGACAGTTTCATCCTAATAAATCGAGAAATATCATGGCAAAATTAGAAAAATTTATAATTGAAAACTTTTCTGGCATTATTTTTAGCTTCGCAATCTTCTGGATTGGACTTATCGCTTACGGCCTTTTAAATCAATAGCTTACAAAAAATTATTTTTTAAAAAGCCAGTTATTAAAACTGGTTTTTTTTTGCTGTCACATTTTAGTCAAAACATTAATCTTCAACATGATCTAGATCAATGTCTTTTTAGTCCAGATGGTTAACTATTCGCTTACAGGTTTATTTTTTGGTAAAGCGAGGTTGGTCATGGAAAAATTAGAACAGATTATTATTGATAACTTCACACTGATTATTTTCTTATTTGCATTATCGTGGATAGGCTTAGTCGCTTATGGACTCATCATGCAATAATCGTTGGATTCCACTCAATTTAATTTAGGCTGGAGATATTAACTTATTTTCAGCCTTTTTTATGCGTGGTCGTTTTTTATATCGTTAATTCAAATTGATTTTGAATAAAAACGCGACCATTGATCACTATCTCAACCAGATGAATACCAGCATAATACATCCGAGTTGATATGAGTTTAATTGGATGTTTTTTAATTAAATCATAGTGTTCAAATGGCATTAATGTCAGCGTTTTCCATTTAAACACTTTACTCGTTGATTGTCCGTTGGCTTTGATATGATGTACTTTGTAATCAAGCACAATAGTTTGCTGTTCGCTTGATTCTGATCTTAACGATAATGCCATTTCAATATCGTGTCCTAGTGATAGTGACTGGGGCGTCAATTGAAAGTTTAAAACAAGCAGTTGCGGCTGTGGGTTATAAGCTAAGACCTCAAATGCAGATGGTTGGCCTGCCTTAATCAACGTTCTTAACGCATGTTTAATGATCCATTTACGCTCATTTGAAGCTTCACTACGCCAGGTCTGGCAGAGACTTATCACCAAAGAGGGATGATCTTTAGAAATATCGTTCAAATTATTCGCAACAGACTTTCTAACATAAAGACTGGGATCATCTTTAAGCTGTTCTAAAATTTCAATCACCGGTGCTGGCTGAAGACGCAAGGTTTTTAGCTGCTTACCCCAAGGTAATCTGGGGCGGCAGCCTTCTGATGCCAAGCGTCTAACATGCGCATCATCATGTTGCGTCCATGCCAGCATACGTCGATGTGTTAATTCAAAATGAGTCTCTATAAAAGGTCTAACCGCAAATTCAGCACTAAATAACGAGGTTAAATTTTCCAATACATCCAAGGCCAGCTCTGGATGTTCAAGCCCATAAACACCAACATAATCAATCACAGGCCAGGCAGCAAATGAAAACCAGCCTGGTTGTTGCGACTGTTGTTTGGGCCAATGTGATTTTAATTGCAATAGTAGCTGTGCGGCCTCATTAAAATCATCAGGCAAAAAGCTACCTAATACGTTAATGATATGGTCTACACGTTGTTTTAACTGACGTTGTTCAAGTCCTAAACAGGCATCATTGATAAAGCTGTCCGATGCGAAATCAGGTATAAGTTGGCTCAAGACATAACTGATTTCAAGCACCGCATCTTTCGCCAGCTTGTCTTTGATGACAATGGCTTTACTCATGAACTAGTCGGCCTAATTTTTAACAAATAATGCAATTGATTCAACATGAGTGGTATGAGGGAACATATCCATCACACCGGTAGAAACTAGTTTATACCCATGTTTATTAACTAATTCGCCGGCATCACGTGCCAAGGTAGCCGGATTACAGGATACATAGACCAAGCGCTCGGCGCCTAAATCCGCCAGTTGATCTAATACTTCAAACGCACCACTACGAGGTGGATCAAGTAAGATCTTGTTAAAACCAGCCTTAGCCCAAGGGTAATCTTTTAATTGCGTTTTAGTTAAATCCGCTTGTTCAAATACCGCGTTGTTCAAGTTATTGTTAGCCGCATTTTTGCGTGCGTGCCTAACAAGGGCTTGATCACCTTCAACACCGACTACTTCGCTTACTTTTGTTGCCAGCGGTAAGGTAAAATTACCCAAACCACAAAATAAATCCAAAATGCGATCATCGGCTGAGACAGCTAATAATTCCATTGCATAAGGAATCATTTTTTGATTAATACCAGCATTAACCTGAGTAAAGTCGTTCGGCTCAAATTCAAGTGTCAAACCTTGCTCAGGTGCATAACGTAATTGTGGATGTTCAGGCCAGATAGCGGTGACAGTATCCGGGCCACCCGGTTGCAGATAAATCCACAAATCATTGGCTTGACCATAGTTAATTAAAGCGTTTTGATCATCGTCAGATAATGGATCCAGGTTTCTGAATACTAATGCAACGTGTTGATCATCCATCGCTACTTCTATTTGAGCGATGCGATTATGTGCTTCTAGTTTCGCAATCATAGTGCCTAACTCGGCTAATCGCGCACCAACACGTTGATCCAATACCTCACATTGTTCTAATAACGCCAGATAGGGTGTGCCTTTTTCGCGAAACCCAACCAAAACCCGCTCTTTTTTAGGCACATATTTAACTCCTAAACGGGCTTTACGGCGATAACCCCATAGTGGTCCGGTTAATGGTTGCAACCAATTTTGAGGTGTTAATTGTCCAAAATGGGTTAAATGTTCTTTTAGGGTTTGCTGTTTTAACGCTAACTGCGCTTCCGGCTTCATATGCATCAAACTACAGCCGCCACATAAACCAAAGTGCTGACATTGTGCTTCAACACGATCATCTGAAGCATCGCTGATTACTTCAACTATCTTGGCTTCATCAAATTTGCTGTGTTTTTTAGTATAAAGTGCTTTGACAGTTTCGCCGGCTAAAGCCCCGTCTACAAACAAAATTTTACCCTCAATACGAGCAATACCTCGACCATCATGGCCTAATGATTCTATCGTTACTTCGATTGGATCTTGCGGTAATTTTTGTCTGCGATTACGTCGTGCCATTACTGTTTCTCTAAAATCTAAAATAAAAAATCCAGTGATGTTACAACATCACTGGATTTTTGTCGGATTACTATGAGTAATATCTATTATTTTTGTTGCCAATTACCAGCAGATTGATACCACCAACCACGTGATGCATTACTGATCCAGCGACGTGAAAATGTTGCTTGAATATCTGCTTTCCACTCTGGATGACCATTGGCTCTAGCAATTTCTGCATACAAGGCATTGCGATCAGCATTTTCAGCTGCAACCAGACTATTGACGGTATTTCTATCTTTTAACGCAATCGCTTTTGCATCTCTGACCGTAATTAAACCATCTTCTGTCAGACCAACCGCGCCACTACCATAATAGGCTTTTAGACTATCATGGCGTGCTTTCATTTGACGTTGTAAGGTGGCAACAGCGGGCGAATTAATGTTTAAATTAGCTTCAGCAGCGGCAGGCGATACCAACCAATCCAATAGTTGCATTGCGATAGGATAATTATGTTTTTGGATTGCACTGTCTGTTTGCGAGCCTTTATTTTGATCGGGAGTCGATTCAGCAGGTGCATTTTCAGGTCCCCATACATCTTCAATGATCCGATCAGCAGCTTTCTCAGCGGCAGCGGCTGGGAAATAAATATTAATTGTGACACACGAAACTAACATCAATCCTGCCACACTACTTGTTAACCATTTAATTGATTTCATATTATTTCCTTTATAAAAGCCTGGCTTATTGAATGACTGGGCCTGAACTATTTTGTACTGCTTTTAATCGCTCAATCAGATCTGACCAATCTACCCGACGAGTATAACCGACTACATTAATCCGTGGCGGCAAACCACCACCTTTAACAATGTAATAGCCATTTTCGCTTTCGCCAACACCTGACATTTGGCACACATTGTTTAATAACTGGCAACTTAGACCCAACCCTTTGTAGGAAAAATCCTCAAAAAATCGTAAAAAGCTACGCGATAAAATACCACTGGCACCACCACCAATTTGCGAGAGGTTATCTACAGCTCGTTGGCTAATTTTTCGACGACTTTTATCACCTTCCGGAGTGGCAAATTGGGCCTCAAATTGCACTGGCTGCCAATTTGATAAACGTAGATTTTTAACCGTCCCATCGAGTTTGCCGGTTATTTTACCAAAATCAAATGTACGCGTGAGTGTTTCTAAATCTAAACCTACAAGATCAATATTGGCATAGAGCTGAGGCAAAGCGCCAAAGGGTTTATTTAGGCGTAAATCACGAATTACTGTGGTACCTTCAAATAGTTTCACCATCAAGGCACCATTAACCTCTATTTTTTGATCAACATAACTCACCCTCGGAATAACGCCCGATAACTTGCCATGCAACAATGGCCAGTCTAATGCAGCACTCAACGATTCCATTGAAATGGGCGTTAATAACCCATCAAACGACCATGTTGCATGTTCACCGTCAGGATAATGCAATTGGAGTTGATTGAGCTGAAGTTCACCATCGAGAATGGGTAAATGCCAGGTTTCAGTTAAACTAAGTGTTGAAGAATCGACCTCAGCCAACAAACTCGATCCACCCATTGCAATAGAATAGACATAAGCGCTGTGCCAGCTAAGATCCGTTGTCATAACCTTATCTGAATTGGTCCAGGCTAAATTGCCCGAAAGTCCATCGATACCAAAGCGTTGGGCCTGATCATCAATATAGACATCATCCAAACCCACTAACAGTTGATAGGTATCGGCTGTGTGTTGATAGTGCATTTGAACCTGCCCTGCCAATTGCAAGTTATCAACAGCAGTTCCTGTCATAAAGGGTTGCAACCATGTCTTGTAAAGCGAACTTAGTGCTGTTTTATTTAAGGTAATATCTGCCTGTGTGATGTTTGTATCATCAGCAGTTAAAGCGCCAGATAATTGGACTACATTCGGTTGATTAAACTCAAAATGACTCACTGTTACCAGCTTGTCTTGCTGTCGCCATTGACCTTGCCCACTAAATGAAAATGGCGTTGTACTCGCATCAATAAAGATAGGTTCGGCATAAGCTTGACCACCATTTACTGTTAGCTGTGTTTGCCATTGCCAATTTTTGTGTTGTTGCTCAAGTTTAGCTTGCATAGTGACAGCCAATTGCTCTGACACATAGCGACCGGCATTATCACTGACATTCAAAGACGTGGAAGTAATATCCAGTTGTGCTTTCTCAATCACGTCAGCATGGCCGACTAAATCAGTATGTAGGCTGATAGTGCCGTCACTATCCCAATCAGCAAGTGTCTGCGGTTCATCACTTAGATAAGGTAAGGCGATCGTTAACACTTTTTTTATCTGAACTTGCGGACTAGCAATTATGGCGTGCCACCTTGATTGATCTTGCCAGTCAAAATCAATGTTAAAGCTTGCATCAGCAATAGTTAAATCTGACACAATCAAATGATATTGATTATTATCGGGTTTAGCGCTTAGCTCGAAATCAACATTTTGTTTGCCCAAATCAGCATGAGTAAAGCCAAATTGACCTTTGGGGCAGGAGAAGTGTTGCGCTTGAATAACAAGCCGTTTACAGGTGAGTGTAATCTGCTTTAGCTGTCCGACAGGTGCTGGTAATTGCACAGAATCTGCACTAGCAATCAGACTCAAACCAGTTGGAGTCAGCGTCAGGTCAAACTGAGCGTTGTCAGCTTGGATATCCTTAAATAGCCATTTACCAATTGATAAACTAACACTATCACTGGCAATAGCGGCTGTAGCAAATAGCCATAACCCACAGGCAGCGATTAGCTTATTCATCTTATTCTGCTGGGAAAACACCCGTAGACAAATAGCGATCACCACGGTCACAAATAATACTAACGATGACTGCATGTTCAACTTGCTGAGAAAGTCGTAATGCCGCTGCAACAGCACCGCCTGACGATACACCGCAGAAGATACCTTCTTCGGAGGCTAAACGTCGCATTGTGTCTTCAGCGACCTCCTGCTCCATATCAAGTATCATATCCACTCGCTGCGGTTCAAAGATCTCAGGTAAATAGTGTGCAGGCCATCGGCGAATGCCGGGAATACTGGCGCCATCAACAGGTTGTACGCCAACAATTTGAATTGCCGGATTTTGTTCTTTCAAATAACGCGATGTACCCATTATCGTACCAGTCGTACCCATAGCACTGACAAAATGGGTGATTTCACCATCGGTATCACGCCAGATTTCTGGGCCAGTCGTTTGATAATGTGCCAACGGATTATCAAAATTAGCAAACTGATTTAAGACTTTACCTTTGCCTTGTTGCTGCATTTCTAATGCAAGATCACGCGCTGATTCTATAGTGTCAGTCAGGATAATTTCAGCGCCATAAGCACGCATCGAAGCACGACGTTCTGTACTCATATTTTTTGGCATTAACAATACCATGCGATAACCCAATATGGCAGCAACCATCGCTAACGCAATACCGGTATTTCCACTTGTTGCTTCAATTAAGGTATCGCCAGGGGTGATATCACCTCGGTCTTGTGCGCGTTGAATCATCGTCATCACCGGTCTGTCTTTGACAGAACCAGCTGGATTATTACCCTCTAATTTACCCAGAATGATATTTGTTGTGTCACCAGGCAAGCGCTGTAACCTGACTAAAGGTGTATTACCAACACATGCCGCAATTGTAGGGTACTTTTTCATCTTAACTATCCATTAACTAGGGTCACATAAGCGATAGCATAATCACCATCATCGCTTAAACTGATCAAACTTTGACTAATATTAAATTGCTTGAGTAACTCTTGGGCTCGATTATTAAAATGCAGTTCCGGTTTGCCAGCTGTATTGTTGGTCACTTCAATATGACGCAAACTTAAACCATCGCGAAAGCCAGTGCCAAAAGCCTTGGCAGTGGCTTCTTTTGCTGCAAAACGTTTTGCTAAAAAGGCCGATTTGTTAGGTGTGGTTTGAAACTGTTCAAATTCAGCATCGCTCAAGATACGTTGAGCAATTTTGTGATGATGTTTATTTAATAAATCGTGCATACGTGCAATTTTTACTAAATCAGTTCCAATACCAAATATCATGGCCTGCGTGCATCCAAAATGAGTTGTTTCATTTCACGGACTGCATTTTGGAAACCGGTAAAAACGGAACGAGCCACAATTGCATGACCAATATTTAACTCAACAACAGTTGGAATTTGAGCAATCGCTTGTACATTATGATAATTCAGGCCATGACCAGCGTTAACCTGTAGGCCTAAGTTATGGGCATAACGCACCGCATCACTAATAACTTGAAGTTGATGCTGAGCATCTTTTTGAGTTTCAGCATCAGCATAACGGCCAGTGTGCAGTTCAACCACTGGTGCACCACAGACAACAGCTGCATCAATTTGAGCAAAATCAGGGTCAATAAACAAAGAAACCGTCACATTAGCATTCGCTAAGCGTTGGCAGGCAGCTTTGATTCTATCTTGTTGTCCTACAATATCAAGGCCACCTTCGGTAGTCAGTTCTTGACGACGTTCAGGCACCAAACAGCAATCTGCTGGCCGGTATTTTTCAGCCATCGCCAACATTTCTTCAGTCACGGCCATTTCAAGATTCATTTTAGTTTGCAAAATATCAGATAACATCGCTACATCACGTTCTTGAATATGACGGCGATCTTCACGTAAATGCAATGTAATACTATCAGCACCGGCTTGTTCTGCTTCAATTGCAGCTTGCACCGGATCAGGATAGCGCGTACCTCGTGCTTGTCTTAATGTGGCGATATGATCAATGTTCACACCTAAATAAATCGACATAAATCTTTCTTTAACCTTCGTTATGAGTTGCTAGTTTGCATTTGAGCAAATAATTGGCGGCTTTGCAGTGGTTTTCCACCCAAATAGAAATGTATCACGCTCCGCATCATTTTTTTTATTTCATTCAAACTTTGCTGATCAAAATCAGTTTCTGTAATTAAGTGGCGTAAGCTTCGCCCAGAAATACTTGGATACTCATTCTGAACTGTTGTGCAAAATAAGCCTGCATCAGGCCTGTAATAATAATCTTTATTATCAGCTATTTTAAGTCCAGTTTCGACCTCATTATCTAATACAAGCCCATAGCCAATATGCCTGAGTAAGTGTTTTTCAAAAAGCCGTAAAGCGATTTCTATGTTTTTTCCAGCATCCAGAGCTGCCAAAACCTGTTTATATGTATAAAACAAATCTGGTTCAGCAATATGCTGAGGCAATAGTCTAACCAACAATTCATTGATATATAAGCCACATAAACTGGCATGACCTGTCAGTAAATAAGGCGCCGAGGCAGCTTCAATTGCCGTAACTGTATGTAAGTCACTTTGCCCCATCCATGACACTAGTAATGGCTGATAAATCTGTAATACACCTTTTTGACTACGCTTGGTATTCGACACACCTTTAACAATCAAGTTGACTCGGCCATGATGTTCAGTAAATACATCAAGTAATCTACTTGATTCTCTAAACGGCCGTTGATGAAGAATAAAGGCGGAGGCAAATTCGATTTTCAAGCCACTATACCCAATCAAGTTGAAGATGCTTGCTACTTTTATCGTTGGTAGTGAGCTTGTCGAATTGAAGATGCTTACGACTTTTACCGTTCGTGCTGAGCTTGTCGAATTGAAGATGCTTGCTACTTTTACCGTTGGTGCTGAGCTTGTCGAATTGAAGATGCTTACGACTTTTACCGTTGGTGCTGAGCTTGTCGAACCATGAACCTAAGTAAGCTAACCCTTCGACTCTTCGACTCTTCGACGAGCTCAGAGCTCTGAGCTCAGGCTGAACGGAAATTTTTAGCACCATCTGCATCTTCAATGACCACGGGTATATGATATTTTACATGTCGTCGTTATAGCCCAGATTTTTTAGCATACGCTCGTTATCGCCCCAGCCTTCTCGCACCTTGACCCACAAGCGTAAAAACACTTTGCATCCAAATAGCTTTTCCATTTCTATTCGCGCATCTTTGCCAACTGATTTAAGTAACTCGCCTTTTTTACCAATGACGATTGATTTTTGACCATCGCGCTCAACATAGATAACCGCACCAATCCGAAACAAACCATTTTCATCGTCAAACTGTTCAATTTCTACTGTGATGGAATAAGGTAATTCTTGGCCCAAATGACGAAATAGTTTTTCACGGACGATTTCAGCAGCTAAAAAGCGTGAGCTACGATCGGTCAATTGATCTTCAGGGAAGATTAACTCACCTTCGGGCATGAGCTTTTCTATCGCGTGTTCTAACTGCTCAATGTTGATCCCGCGTCGTGCTGAAATAGGAAACACGGTGTTAAAGTCGTATTTTGAAGATAATTTCTCAATATGTGGCAACATGACTTCCTTATCTGCCAGTTTATCCATTTTATTTATGACTAAAATAACCGGCGCTTTAGCACTGGTTTTTAAGCGTTCTAGGACTTTGTCATCCTCATCTGTCCAATTCATGCCATCTACAACAAATAAAATCACATCTACATCATCAATAGATGACGCGGCAGCTCTATTCATATAACGATTCATTGCTCGCTTATCATCACTGTGTATTCCGGGTGTATCAACATAAATCAACTGACTTTGATCCGTTGTTTTAATGCCTAAAATACGATGACGTGTGGTTTGAGGCCGGCGCGATGTGATACAAAGCTTTTGGCCTAAAACGCGATTTATTAAGGTCGATTTACCGACATTAGGCCGACCAATAATGGCGACATAGCCAGATTTAAATGCATTGTCTGTCATACTTTACCTTCTATTAAAATCAATGCACGTTCTGCCGCTTTTTGTTCTGCTTTACGGTGGCTGGAACCATGGGCAATAATCACTTTGTTTAATAATGCCACTTGGCAAGATGCCTCAAATTGTGGCTGATTTTCTTGTGTTTTTATCTCACTGACACTGTATAAAGGCAGTGGTTGTTTTCGGCTTTGTAATAACTCTTGTAGACGTGTTTTTGCATCTTTCACCACTTCATCAACATCGATAGAACGTAAACGTTCGTCATACAGACGCAAAATCAATGACTTAACGACATCAATACCACTATCAAGATACAACGCACCCAGTATTGCTTCAAACGCATCTGCCAATATCGATTCACGTCGGTAACCACCGCTTTTTAATTCACCCGGGCCTAATATTAAAACCTCACCCAAACTTAATTCACGTGAAATTTCTGCCAATGTCACACCTTTGACTAACGATGCGCGTAAACGACTGAGCTTGCCTTCTTTAACCTTGGGAAAACGTTTATACAACTCTTCGGCAATTACAAAGCTCAATATTGCATCGCCAAGATATTCCAAACGTTCATTATTTTTTGAACTTGCACTGCGATGTGTTAAAGCCTGTTCAAGCAATGACTCATCATTAAAACTAATGTCTAATTGTACGCATAGGGCTTTCTGTCGTTTCGATATCATTTACGTTTTGGCTCTACATCAACTTCTGTGCGAAAATGGCCAATCAGGTCGATTTGAGCCATAAACGGTTTACGAACTTCGTAATCAATAACGATTTTAGTGACATAGACATTGTCTTTGCCTCGGCTAATTTCAATATTATCTTCTTTAACACTGAATATATAACCTGTATTAAAACGCTTATTTAACAATGACAACACTTGATTTTTAGTCAGTTTATTATTTTTCAGTTCTGTTTCCATACCATCCATAATTTGCAGAACACCATAATATTCCTGATACATCGGGAGCAAACGCATAGCGACAGTCGCAAAAAAGGCAATAATACCTAATATCAAAATCCAACTAATTAATGTCAATCCACGTTGATTTTTCAAAGCTTTTCTCCTACTTAATTGCGTCACCAATTCGGTTCCATACGATACCACCGGCATTCCAATCCCAACTCATCCAGATAAAAAATGCTTTACCAACCAAGTTTTGTTCAGGAACCGTGCCCCAATAACGACTATCGTTACTATTATCACGATTATCGCCCATTACAAAATAGTGGCCATCTGCAACCACTGTTTCACCTTCAACCCGGCGGATATCATAATCAATCAATATAGTGTGCTCATGCTGGCCTAATTTTTCAGCATGTAATTCAATACGGGCTGGCACAATGCCGACCAAACTTGAATCTTTTTGTTTTTGGATATGCTCAACTGGTTCACCATTGATATAAATCGTTTTATCAAAATAGCCTACTGTGTCTCCAGGTAAGCCAACAACACGTTTAATATAATCAACATTTGGATCATTAGGATAACGAAAAACGACGACATCGCCTCGTTCAGGTTCACCCGTTTCTAAAATTTTTGTATTCAATACCGGTAAGCGAATACCGTAAGCAAACTTATTCACCAAAATAAAATCACCAATATGCAGGGTCGGCAACATCGATGCTGATGGAATTCTAAATGGTTCAACGATAAACGAACGTATAACTAAAACGGCTAAAATAATAGGGAAAAAAGATCGCGCATATTCCACTACTAAGGGTTCTTTATCTTCACCAACGCGTTTAGGTGCCCATACAAAACTATCTATTAGCCAAATTATCCCTGTTATTACAACAAGCGTGACCATTATTGCTGGAAAACTCACTATTCTCTATTCCTTTTTATTTTTTCGATAATTGTAATACGGCAAGAAACGCTTCTTGTGGTACATCAACCTTACCGATTGATTTCATGCGTTTTTTACCGGCTTTTTGTTTTTCTAATAATTTACGTTTGCGTGAAACGTCACCACCATAACATTTAGCCAATACATTCTTACGCATCGCTTTCACGGTGGAGCGTGAAATAATATGTCCACCAATTGCCGCCTGAATGGCAATATCGAACATTTGGCGAGGTATCAATTCTTTCATTTTTTCAACCACATCACGTCCACGCGAAATGCTTTGGTCGCGGTGCACAATCATCGACAAGGCATCAACACGCTCACCGTTAATCAAAATATCTAATTTGACCAAATCAGCAGGTTGAAATCGTATAAAATGATAATCTAATGAGGCATAACCACGGCTGACAGATTTAATCCTGTCAAAGAAATCAATCACGACTTCATTCATTGGCAATTCATAGGTTAATGCAACTTGCTTACCCATATATTGCATTGATTTTTGTACGCCACGCTTTTCAACACACAATGTGATCACCGCCCCCAAATACTCTTGAGGCACAAGAATATCAGCATTCACTATTGGTTCACGGATCTCATCAATGGTACCCAGATCGGGCAATAAGGCTGGGTTTTCAATGGTAATGACTTCGCCTGCCTGTCTAAGTGCCACCTCAAAAACAACAGTCGGTGCCGTAGTAATTAAATCAAGATCATATTCACGTTCCAAGCGTTCTTGAATGATCTCCATATGCAATAAGCCAAGAAAGCCACAACGGAAACCAAAACCAAGAGCTTGTGAGTTTTCAGGTTCATAAAACAAAGAAGCATCGTTTAGTCTTAATTTACCCAAAGCCTCACGAAACGCTTCAAAATCTTCCGAACTCACAGGAAACAATCCAGCATACACCTGCGGAGTTATTGACTTAAACCCAGGCAACATATCTGTTGCACCGTGATGACTATGGGTCAAGGTATCACCCACTGGCGCACCATCTATATCTTTGACGCCCGATATAACATAGCCCACTTCACCACAATTTAAGGCCGTTTTAGGTGAACGTTTAGGCGTAAAAACACCCACTTGCTCAACCTGATATTCATGCCCAGTAGACATCACTTTAATTTTGTCACGGGTTTTTAACGACCCCTGCATGATTCTAACCAAGGAAATAACACCAACATAACTGTCAAACCATGAATCAATAATAAGCGCCTGTAATGGCCCATCAGGATCGCCTTTTGGTGCAGGAATGCGCTCTACCAAGGCTTCTAATAAATCGTCAATCCCTAAACCCGTTTTTGCACTACACCGCACAGCATTTAGGGCATCAACACCAATAATATCTTCAATTTCTTGTGCAACCCGCTCTGGCTCTGCTGATGGTAAATCGATTTTATTAAGAACAGGCACAACCTCCAGACCCAAATCAATGGCTGTATAACAATTAGCAACACTTTGCGCTTCAACCCCCTGCGCGGCATCCACCACTAACAATGCCCCTTCACAAGCTGCAAGTGAACGAGATACCTCATAAGAAAAGTCAACATGACCCGGCGTATCAATAAAATTAAGCTGATATGTTTCGCCATCTTTCGCTTTGTAATACAAAGACACACTTTGCGCCTTAATAGTAATGCCACGCTCTTTTTCAATATCCATTGAATCAAGCACTTGCGATGACATTTCTCGGGCAGTTAAGCCACCACACACCTGAATAAAACGATCCGCTATCGTAGATTTACCGTGATCAATATGAGCGATGATGGAGAAGTTACGTATATTCTTCATTTAATTAAATTTATTACCTTGCTTGAGCCTTGATTGTTTCATTTTTGTACACCGTTTTGTACACAATTCTAAGCTACTCTATTTTTTGATTTGTCGCAGTCTGACAATAAAGAAAAGCAATTATACTCACCATCAGATAATGATGATACATAACGCTGAAATTATAGTGACCCGACAATTGATACCCAATTTTCTAAGCTGCGTGTTCGGCAGCTAATTATCGGACTTGCACCTCACTTTTCTTCACCTGCACTCAGCGACGACGCTGAGAGACGAGGACGGTTCACCCACTGGTGTGAGGAACGGCCGTGCCCGACTGGTCGATGGATCAGCTGATTGAGCTTCGTCCAAAATGGCACTCATGCGTGTTTCTAATTATTTAAGCTCACCTTGCTGTTGTAAAACAACCTAATGCCTGATGAGCGTCACTATCCATTCGATATTCGCCATCAATAGCAGCGTTAAACAGTGCGACGTTATCACTTATTTTTTAGCTGATATAGCCTGATCTTCAGCTAATTTTTTAGCATTATCTGCCATCATTTTCTGAACGTCTGCTTCCGTCAAACCGGTATTGGTCGGATTGTCGATGCTTAATGTAATCAGGCGTACTTAAGCTAAAAATTCGAGGCTGGGTGAATCGTTGTTTTGCCATAAAAACCGTCCATAAAAAAAGCCAGGCAACCACATAACTGTGAGTGCCTGGCTTTTCGCTCTTGGGGTGCGTTATACCTTTTAGCAGTGCCTATTTTCCTGTGTTAAGGCAAGCAAAAAAAGGGAAAATTGTGATTATTTAGACTGGGTTAACTAACACATGCGAGACCATGGTCGATATTAAGATCTGTAGGTTAATGGTATGGCTACCCATTGCTTACAATTGCATTTAGCCACCGCACCTTGTGCCAATACTTTTACGATACGAGATTTAACCACCTCACCATCAAAAATAATCGAGCGGCATTGATGACAACGCACTGTGGGGCGTATGTTTTCGACTGTTTTAGCCTCACTAGTCATAGCGAACGCCATTTTCCACATATTTAGCATCACCGACAGCACGTTCAGCAGCGAACCGTGCCTCACTTTCCGTCATTCCGGCAGCAATATTATTGTTATACCAGTCTTCGACTGTCCATTTACTGGTGTCTATTTTTTTTGATATTGTTTGTTGGTCACTCATTGAGCCACCCCGTTGTTTTAAATATATCGTCTATGGCATCGAAGATAGCCTTAAAGTTGTCAGGCTTCCATTGTCTAGTATAGTTTAACACTGCTTTATTCTGACGTTCTAACCGCTGTTCCAGTTGCTTAGCAACTTCTGATCCTACGTTTTTACTGGCAACCCACTGAGCATATGACCTAGCCCATAATTCTTCTGGTTCTAATAAGTATTTTACATGCTTTTTATCATAAACTAAGCCAAGCTCAGCGGCCTCATTATCAAGATCACCATAAATAATATTCACTAGGTTTTTCACTTCTGGTGATTTTTTTATCGCGCGACGCCAATCATTAAATAACTCACTATTGACTGAGCTATAACCTCGACCAAAAAAGCCGAAATAATCGATGTAGTGGCCAATTTCGTGGGCGACGGTTAATTGTGGCTCGCTGGCCGTATCTCGCAGGCCTATTTCACCTGCAGCGTCAAAGTAACCATGTTCAGTGCCTTTTTTGCGTATTTTGACGACCGGTATTTCAGGCAAGCCTTTGACACTATGCACCTTATCGATATGAGTTAATAACTCATCAACATCTTTCATCCGATAGGTTGGTGTCACAATATTGCTTAATATTGTCTGATTGCTAATGGTTTGAGCTTGCATGATAGAGACTGATGGTATGCTGATATTCTTTTTACTGAATTTCTTTTTAAGAATTTCCCATGGTGTGTTTATTGCGTTTTCAGTCAAATATCCACGGCGCAAGGCCCACCCTTTACCGAGTCCCAAAATAGCCGTTTGTCTAACAGGATTCAGTTTACCTAAGTAATCAATCCGATCTTCTTTACTTGCTCGGTCTTCGGCTGTTACTTCGTCACTAAAGACGGCTTCGATATAACTAAGCGTGTTGGGGTGAGCTGGCCACGGGTTTTTACCTTTCG
>JACUUH010000023.1 GCA_014859375.1 Gammaproteobacteria bacterium | reverse complement strand
GAATGAAGAGGGTCAGGTCTTGCATTTTGGTGTGAGTTGCAAGACCTGACCTCCGTGAAATATTTGACCTCCGTGAAATATTAGCCAGCCTGTTTCATGATTACTAACATAAGGTAATATGCCAAACTGGTCAGGCCCACCGATAGTCCAATGCTCAGATAAAAGTGAACACCATAGCGTAGTAATATGGGCAGTGCGATAAATAGCACTAATGATGGAATGACCAGCCAAAAAATAGTCGATGCCAGTGCAATGATTTTGCCTGTATCACCCGTATCGTGATACAACCAAATCATAGCGATAACAGAGGTAAGTGGTATTGATGCCACAATTGCTCCCAGCACAGAACTTCGTTTTGCCAGTTCTGAGATAACAACAATCAAGCTGGCACTAATTAACAGCTTAGTGAGGTAGTACCACATATATCCTCCTTATTTATCAGAACGATGTGCGTGTCGTCGATAAGCCAGTAAATACAAGGCTGGCAATACGACCAGAGTAAGCAATGTTGATGAGATTATCCCGCCAACGACTACCGTGGCAAGTGGGCGTTGCACCTCAGCACCCATTCCGGTATTCAATGCCATTGGTATAAAGCCAAGGCTGGCAACTAATGCTGTCATTAAAACAGGACGTAAACGCTGCATCGCACCACTTCTAATGGCAACCAATAACGCTTCACCGTTATCTCGCAGTTGTCTGATAAACGATAACATCACAATGCCATTTAATACCGCGATACCTGAAAGCGCAATGAATCCAACTGCTGCTGAAATAGATAATGGCATGTCTCTGATCACCAATGCCAAAATGCCGCCAGTTAATGCCAGTGGGATACCGGTAAAAATCAATAACGCATCTTTGACAGATTTAAAAGCACTGATCAATAAACCCAGAATGAGCAACAGTGTTATCGGTACAACAATCGATAGCCGTTTAGTGGCTGATTGCAGTTGTTCAAACGTACCGCCATAGTCAACCCAGTAGCCAACCGGTAAATCCAGCTGTTGGTTAATGGTAGTTTGAATTTCAGTAACAAATGACCCTAAGTCACGATCGACAACATTTGCTGATACCAGAACATGGCGTTTTCCACTTTCACGATTGATTTGATTGGGACCAATGTACTCTTTTATTTGAGCGATTTCACCAAGTGGCACATATGACAAATCAGGATCGTCGCTGTGTGTCAGTGATACCGGTAACTTGGATAAATAATCGACGTCACGACGCTGGTGTTCAGCGAGTCTGACAATCAGTCGGAAACGTCTGTCACCTTCATAAATCAAGCCGACTTGTTCACCACCAATAGCCGTTTGAATGGTTTGTTGCATATCACTAACACTGAGACCCAACAGAGCAAGATGCTCACGATCTGGCTCAATTGATAACATTGGCAGACCAGTGATTTCTTCCATACGAACATCAGCCGCACCATCGATAGCAGAGATAAGGTTTATTGCGGATTCACCGACATTATTAAGCTGTTCCAGATCATCACCATAAATCTTCACCGCGACATCAGCCCTGACGCCGGCAATCAGTTCGTTAAAACGCATCTCAATCGGTTGGGTAAACTCATATTTATTTCCCGGTACAGCTTCTACGGCTTTACGTAATTCAGCCAGGAAGTCAGCTTTGGTTTGAGTTGGATCAGCCCATTCTGATTGAGGTTTGACTATAAGAAAGGTATCGGCAACGCTTGGTGGCATTGGATCGGTTGCAATGTCAGGTGTGCCAATTTTGGCAAAGACTCGTTCTATCTGATCAAACTCACGGATAATAGCTTCAAGCTGATTTTGCATACCAACAGCCTGTTCTAGACCAGTACCGCTGATCCTTAAGGCGTGTAAAGCAATATCTCCTTCGTCTAGTTTTGGCAAGAACTCGGTTCCCATCCGGTTAGACAAACTTGCCGTCCACACAACAAACAACACAGCCGCTAACGTCAGTAACATCGGTGCTTTCATTGCAACTGTCAGGAAAGGGCTATAAATACGACGAGCACCACGCATCAGCATATTTTCTTTGTGCTGGACGTTACCACGAACGAAGATAGCAATGGCAGCAGGAACAAAGGTCATTGAAAATAGTAATGCACCTGTCAGTGCTGCAACAACGGTAAATGCCATCGGTTCAAACATTTTGGCTTCGACACCACCCAGAGCAAACAAAGGTAGATATACCAACATAATGATCAGCACACCAAATACGGCAGGATTAAATACCTCACGCGTACTTTCCGCCACCTCTTGCAGTCGCTCTTGTAATGACAACAACCGTCCAAGTCGCTGTTGCGCAATTCCTAATCTTCTAAGGGCATTTTCCACCACAATCACTGCACCATCGACAATCAGACCGAAGTCAATTGCACCAAGACTCATCAGGTTGCCAGAAACACGGTTATGCACCATGCCAGTTATCGCAAACAACATACTCAATGGAATAATGAGGGCGGTAATAAAGGCTGCACGAAAATTGCCGAGTAAAGCGAACAACACCACGATGACCAGTAAGGCACCTTCAAACAAGTTCTTTTGCACTGTGGCAATGGTTTGTTCCACTAAGGTGGTGCGAGTATAGACAACTTCGGCTTTGATACCTTCTGGCAAACTGCGGCTGACGGCTTCTAACTTATTAGCCACCGCTTTAGCAACAATCCGGCTGTTTTCACCCATTAGCATCAATGCTGTACCGAGCACGGTTTCTTTACCGTTTTGGGTGGCAGCGCCGGTACGGAGCTGTTTTCCCAGTAAAACCTCCGCGACATCACCAATGGTAATCGGCATATCATCACGTTTGGCAACGACAACCTTGCGAATGTCATCCAAGCTTTGCAACTGACCGGGTGAGCGCACTAACCACTGTTCACCATTGCGTTCGATGTAGCCAGCACCCACGTTCTGATTATTGTTAGAAAGCGCCGATGAAACATCAGCCAAAGTCAGTTTGTAGGCGATTAACTTGGCAGGATCAGGCGCAACCTGATATTCACGTTCAAAACCACCAATGCTGTTTATTTCAGTCACACCGGGCACTTTGACCAATTGCGGGCGAATGATCCAGTCTTGAATCGTGCGTAGATCTTCTGCCGTGTAGGGTTGCCCATTTTCATTGACGGCACCGTCTTCAGCGCTGATAGCATACGTCACTATTTCACCTAAACCACTGGCGACAGGGCCTAATTGTGGTTCAGCTCCTGCTGGCAGTTCACTGCGAATAGCAATTAGTCGTTCGCTAATTTGTTGTCGCGCCAAGTAAATATCAGTGTCATCCTCAAATACCACTGTCACTTGTGACAGACCATAACGTGAAATCGATCGTGTATAAAGAATAGCCGGCAAACCAGCCATAGCTGTTTCTACAAGGTAGGTCACCCGTTGTTCCGACTCCAGAGGAGAGTAACCCGGCACTTCGGTATTGATTTGTACTTGTTTATTGGTGATGTCAGGAACGGCATCAATCGGTAATTTATAGGCGTTATAGACACCCAGCCCTGCGATAATAAAGGTCAACATCAGCACTAACCAGCGCTGAATGATTGCAAAGCGAATAATAGAATCAATCATGTATCGCTCCTAGTGATCGTGGCTTGCGCCATCTTTTAAGACTTCTGCTTTGAGCAGATAGCTGTTGTTGGTCACATACTCAGTGCCTGCATTGATCCCGCTAATTACTTCAACGTATTCCTTATCTTGGCGGCCAAGTTCTAACATTCTGACTTCAAATACATTGCCGAAACGGCCAAAGACTACCGACATATCACGGAAAGATTGCAGAGCTGTGCGTTTAACGGCGAGTGGTACGTCGATACGCTCAATCATGACCTTAGCTTTAACATGCATGCCTGGTCGCCAGACACCATCGCTATTATTAATTGTCGCTCTGGCACGAGCTATGTGTCCGCCAGTCATTTGAGGCGATAGATAATCCAGTTTACCTTCGGCAGTATGCTCACCATGCAGATCGTTAACGGTAACGGTCATGCCTTGAGTAATTTGCTCAATGTCATTGGGAAACATCGACATTTCAACCCAGACCTTGGATAAATCACTAATCTCAATCAGCGTGCCCATATCAGAATGATCACCCTGTTTGGCTAATCGTAAGGTGATTTCGCCAGATGATGGGCTGTTTATGGTGTAACTTTGTAGTGTTTGTTGGTTACGAACGGTCAGTAGACGTTGGCCTTTCTTTACTTTATCACCCGTTTTGACATTTACGGTTTCAATAATCCCAGGATAAGGGGCATGTACATGAAACACCCGATCTTCAGCTTTGCTAATCACGCCATAAACACTATTAGTGATAGTCAGGGTTTGTGGTCCAACTGTTTCTGTTTCAACGTCAGTCAGTTCAAGCAGACGATCAGGGATTTCTGCTCGTCCTTCAAAACTTTCAAAGTGCCAGTGATAATCTTTATTTTGATACTGTGCCACGACCTCTACTTCAAACGAGTGAGGTTCGGTAATAACCATATCACTAACCAGATAATCACGTTCGCTGCTAAAGTCGACAAGATCGTGTTGACCACCAGTTCGATTCAGTCTGACAGTCATCTCAATGTCATCAGGTGAAATGGCGCTACCATCTGGTTGATAGGCATAAACACGCATTTCCGGCGGAATACCTGTTTCAAAAATAGTGATTTCCAGATTAAGTCCATCACTTTGCAACAACTTGCCACCGTGTGGGCCTTCGGGTATTGCTTCTGGCGCAGTATCGTCATGACCGTGATCACCATGGCTGCCTGCAGCAAAAGCAGGACTTTGTAATAATAGAGTTAATATAAACAGATAGGTTTTCATTGGTTTATTCCTTGTGAGCGGGCGCTTTAGCATCGTTGATTAGGCTATTGCCGCTCAGGCGTTCTAATTCGAGAAATTGCATGTGGACAGCATATTGAGATTCAATCACGTCACGTTCAATAGAGAAAAGTTCATCTTGAGCATCGACCCACTGCAAAACAGTGTATTGACCTAATTGGTAACCCTGTTGGATCTCAGCTAATAGTGAGTTGGCAACAGGTTGTAATTCGGTTTCAAGCCGTTGTATTTGATTAAGTCTGGTGTTCATGGCCGAGCGAATTTGACCTAGTGTCAGTTCAAGTTGACCTATCAAGATGTCTTGATTTGCCAATTTTTCCTCATACTGTGCTTGAGCAAGGGCGATGTTGCCTTGATTACGGTTATGCCATTGCAAGGGCATAGAAAAATTAAAGACAAAGGCATTATCATCAATCGCTTCCATGCGTCTGATACCGCCACCGACCGTGATGTTAGCCTGACTTTCAGCTTGAGCAAGTGATAACCGAGCCTGGTTGATTCGTGTTTCAGCCTGTGCGAGCAAGTAGTCTGGCGTCTGCTCTAGCGCTGACATCAGCATGGTTTCGCTTGGTAGTTCAGGCACTTGTTCTAGCTGACCTTCAGTCTTTTCAAAGTCAGCAGATGCGGCCCAATGGGTAGCCAGAACGATCAATGCCTGTTGGTGCTGCTGTTTTAATTCAGCGTGCTTTACTTTTGACTTGGCAAGTCTTAGTTGCATACGCATCACATCTGCTTGACCAACAACACCAGCTTGAGCTCGACGAGTGATAACATCCAGCGCTGATTGTTCTGATTGAATGCGTGTTTTATTCCAGTCAATGAGATATTGCAGTCTTAATGCGTCATAAAAACGTCGCATCATATCAGCGACCACATCTAAGCGTTTTACTTCGTAGTCGCGCTGAATAGCGGCAGATTTCTGATCGACGATGTCGATTCGTTTCTCGCGTTTGTTACCAAGCTCAATCAATTGACTTAATGACACTGTTAATTCAGTGCCAGCAAGGAAACGGCTGTCACCTGTACCGAGTACATTTTCTATATCGACATGGATGGTCGGATTTGGTTTTAATCCGGCCTGAATAGCTTCGCCATCCAGTGCTCTGATATGGAAAGGATAACGTTGTAACTGGGGACTATTCTCCAGTGTTTTTCTGACCGCAGTAGGTAGATCAATAGCGGTAGCGATACTAGGTAAAGATAGCCCTATCGCCAGAACGCTGTATTGCAAGCGTCCTAATAATGTATGTAATTTCATGATTAACTCTCATAGCAATGCCTATGCCTATGCCTGATAGGCGAATATCAAAGGATTTAAAGCGATGAAATTATGCGTTTGGTGGTGGGATAGGTGGAATATAACTACGGAAAATTAGACGGGTATTGGACTCGCCAAAGATAATGTCACGGTGACTATCAATTGAAATAGAATCATGCTCAACCAAATCACCGAATACATGCAGATTAAAGTGATGGTCATGCTCTGTTTCAATGTCATTGAAATGCACATGATCCAAGCCATGTTGCTCAGAATGGTGATCGCTCTCATGCTGCTCCAGATGCAAATATGCGCTTGCAGTGCCAGAGAAAGCCATACATAGGATTAAAATTAAAGATAGGATAGAGAATGATCGCATTTAGTAATGTGACTGAATTATTGGAGGCTTAGATTAACCTTTTAAATTCAAATCAGCAACAACTTAATGAAAGAGCGGGACATCAATACACGCCATATTAATGTGTTATCTGACGCGAAAATTATTGTCTTTAAAATCAACTGATTTTGTTAAGATTGAGTTTGAAATGCTGTTTGACTATGAGAGGAAAATGACATGTCTGTATTTAGTAGAAGACAGTTTCTTAAGTTATCTGCATCCAGTGCTTTAACCGCTGATGTTCTAGCTAATGAGCAACCTAGAAATACTGGCTTGGTCATCGATGATGGCTTCTTAGCACATAAAATATCCGATGCGCATCCAGAATCTCCAGCGCGTTATCAAGCAATAAAGCAACACCTATTAGCTGAAAATCTCCACAAGCAACTTAGGTTGATTTCTCCAACGGTTGATGCTGAAACCTGGCTGACAAAGATTCATTCAGTTGAACATGTGAATAACATTAAAACTCATCAGCCAACGACATATCAACAGGCTTTACTTGCCACTTCAGGCGTGCTTTCTGCAATAGATGCTGTTTGTATGGGCAACGTAACTAATGCGTTTTGTGCCTCTCGTCCACCAGGCCATCATGCAAAAAACACAGGTCAAGAAGAAGGCTTTTGTTACTTCAATCATGTAGCGATTGGAGCGCGTTATGCACAACAGCACTATCAGCTAAAGAAAATACTGATAATTGACTGGGATTATCATCATGGAAATGGCACTGAGTGGGCATTTTATTCAGATCCTAGTGTGTTGTATTTCTCTACACATGATATGTTTGCCTATCCGGGCACTGGTTTACCAGAAAGGACAGGCGAAGCAAAAGGCAAGGGGTTTAATATCAATGTTCATCTGGGCTGCGGAGCGACAGATCACGATATCATTTCTGTGTTTAGAGATAGATTATTGCCTGTCGCCGATGACTTCAAACCCGACTTGGTGATGATTTCAGCGGGTTTTGATAGCCGCAAAGATGATCTGTTGGGCTGTCATGATATTAGCGATAAAGGCTTTTTTGAACTGACAGAAATGGTCAAAACAATTGCACAAGGTCATGCTGGTGGAAAAATTGTGTCGGTTTTGGAGGGCGGCTATAACATTGAGGGTAATGCAAATGCCGTTATTGCACACATTAAAGCCTTAATGTCGTGATATTTGATTTTATGGCAAAATTTTTGAGCAAGTATCACTACAGGGACAGAGTGCAGGCGAGCAACAACAGCCCCATTACTGCCGGTCAGCCATCAACAGACTGTTTTTGAAATCGTCGGTCTAACACAGTCCTGTTATAATGCATGCCGTTGTCCCCGTAGCTCAGCAGGATAGAGCGTTCCCCTCCTAAGGGAAAGGCCACAGGTTCGATTCCTGTCGGGGACGCCAAAAAAATAAATAAAAACAATGCATTATAGAATAAGTCGGTTATTCTTTAATTTCAAAACTTTTCCGTAAGTGCAATGTAAGTGCAAAAAGTACCACCAATCAAAAAACACGTCTGCGGTGCCGTTAGTGGATGGCGTCAGTTGGTCTGTGTCTGGTTGGTAGTTGTTCATTACAGCAAAACCAATTTATCAGCCTCAGCTTTCAGTCTGGCTTCATTTAGCCACCTCGCGTGCGAGCAGACACCCGCACACAACTTAATGGCTGTGCTTATCCAGAACTGAGGTTAAATATGTTGATTGAGTTAAAGCGTCTTAATCCCCTTTGTGGGCGCTGTTTCTTATCCCGGATTCAGGTTAATTTATTCACATGGCGCTTTCTGATGTGTGATTTTTGGTAATTGATCAGATCATCAAGCGTTATGACAGTTCTCTTTATTTTAGTGTTAATCAGTTGTTTTTACTTGATATTTCGTGGGGATTGGTCAGGATCAGATACAATTGAAAACCTGAATATACGGGAGTTCATTTCAACATCGCCAGCTTATCCGCCAACTCCTTGAATGTTGCGATCTCCAGCTCCGGTGTCGGCCCGAGAGGAAACTGCTGCTGGCCAGGACGACCGACAAATGCAGACCTCATGCCAGCCCAGGCTGCCCCAGCCACGTCCCACCCGTGGGCCGCGACCAGCAAGCACTCGGACACGTCCACCCCGACCCGTTGGGCTGCCCAGCGGTAGACGTCGACGTGCGGTTTGTACAGGCCTACGCTCTCAACACTCAGCGCGGCCTCGAACAGCTTGTCGAGTCCTGCGTTTTTCAACTGGTCGGTGATCATAGCGTCGGAAGAATTGGTTAGCGTGAGCAGCCGGTATTTCGCGTCGCGAAGACGTTCGAGTGCTGGGATGACATCTGGATGCGACGGCATGGATCGGAATGGGGTGACAGCTTTTTTCGCCGCAGCTTCATCGAGATTAATCCCTTGATTTTTTGCGACCATGCGCAGGCATGCGACGGCGATTTCACCGAAGTCACTATAGCGGTCGGCCACCGTCGTCACCAGCGAGTACTGTAGCATCGTTGTGAACCAGAGCGGGACTAACTCCGAGCGGCCATCCAGGGCTTTGCCCACACTTTCCTTTACAGGCTTCAGGTCGAGGAGCGTCTCGTTAACGTCGAAGAAAATCACCTTTGGTCTTATCATGGCTGCGGCTCACCTCTCACTTTTATCAATGCGGTTCGAGGACTTCGATTGTGTCCCTAATCGATTCCCTCGAAATTTGAGATAGCTAAACATTAAGTGACTCCTGCATCAACAAGTGTATTTTTTTGACAAGCGCCATTCCAATCTTGTTTTATTAATCGTAAACGTCGGTCTCGAAATGCGCTCCAACCAAGATACTGATACGATAACACTATCTCCGTCTTGAGTGGCTCAGCGTAAGCTTTATTCCAATAAAAATAGAACGTATTGAGTTTAATAACCTGATTACATTAGAAAAATATAGTATTGCACTATACCTTATCCAAGATTCAGGTTGACTAATGTGACGTTGGTGTTTTGCTTTCATTTTCAGTTGTATCCTGCTGTGGCGACTGATAATGGAGGGCGATGCTATCGGTTAATGATGTGATATGTCGTCTGGTGCACGAGCGTCAGTCCGGCTCGACTTCCCTAGACAGGATAAGTGTGACCCGGCGATTCTTGCTGCGGCTTTCCGCATCGATATTGCCATCCACCGGCCGACTGTCGGCATAACCGACCGCACGCAGCCGCTCTGGTGCAATGCCCTGAACGATCAGATGCCTCACCACATTGCTGGCACGTGCCGCAGACAGTTCCCAGTTGGAGGGAAAGCGCGGCGTGTTGATGGGAATATTGTCAGTGTGGCCTTCTACGCTAATATCGTATTGACTGTCGAGGAGCATGGCAAGCAGGGGCTCAAGCGTGGCCATGGCTTGTGGTGTGAAGCTGGCGTCGCCGCTGGCGAACAGAATTTTATCGCTGAGCTGGATATGGAGTTTGCCTAGGGTTTGCTGAATATCGACCGAATCGGTGAGTCCTGATGCATCGAATTGCCGCTGCAGCATTGTGGCGAGATGTTCGAATTCATCTTGGTCGGGGTCAGCATGCGGCTGCTCGGGTTCCGAGATCGTTTCTACTTTCCCCTGCGAGGCCATGGCGATGGAGCGCGAAACTTCGTTGAAGCCAGCCTCGCTGTTGTGGTCGGCAAAGGCGAGCAGCACGATGAAAACGGTCAGCAGCAGCGTGATGAGGTCCATATAGGTGATCACCCAGTCATCCTGCTCGCCACACGTTTTGTTGTCGGTAGAGAGCACAGAGAAGAGCGTGCCAGTGGTTACCAATCCGCTGCCCGTTTGTATGCTCTCTCCCTGCTCAGGTGTCACCGGTTCAGTCATTGTTTTGTCTGCCTGCCGGCATCTGCTGCGTCCGTTTGACCGGGTGCATCATCAAGATACAGTTCGTCCTCGATATGGGCGAAGAAGGTGCGCAGATATTCGCGAAGGTAGGCGGGGCTACGGCCATGGGCCAGCAGTAGTACGCCTTCCATGATCATCACCATCAATTGTACCCGTGCCTCGGTCCTGCGTTCGAACTTAATAGCCACTGGTTTGAAGAACAGGTTTGCCAACGCGACACCGTAGAGCGTCGTCAGTAGCGCCAGCGCCATATTGGTGCCGATCTGTGTCATATTGCTGTCGCTCATGCCTTGCAGCATGTTGACCAGACCTATCAGCGTGCCCAGCATGCCGAAGGCGGGGGCGTACATCGCCATGGTGCGATAGATCTGCGCTTCCGCCCGTTCACGCGCCTGCAATTTGGCGATGCGCCACTGCAGTAGTTCGGTGATGTCCTCGGTTGGGGTCTGGTCGATAAGCAGTTGAATGCCGGTACGTAGAAATGGATTTTTGAGCGTATTCATCTCCTTCTCGATCGCCTGAAGCTTGCCCTGCATCAGCAAGCGGGCGGTGGTGACCAGTTCACGCTGATCGTCCTCAGCGTAGAGTTTTTCATTGCGCAGAACGGTGCCCAATGTGCGAAATACCTTCAGCACCTCTGCGAGCGGGTAGGACAGTAGCGTCGCGGCCATGGTGCCGCCAAGCACGACGGCAAGCCCAGGCAGGTTCAGGAAGCTGTCGGCATCCTGTGCGGTAAGCACAATGGACAGCATGACGATGAGGATACCGGCAACCATGCCGAACAGTGTGGAGACATTCATGCTTCATCTCCGCAAATGGCAGGGGAGTGATCGCGATAGCAGGGTTGTGTCTGAGTCATGATTGATCCTGTCTGGCTGGCAGCCTTTTAATGTCTAGCTATCTTTAATTTCCAAGGGTTCGGTCAGTGGCTGCCCCTTGATTCCTTGATCCATTGAATTACATATACAGGGTTACGTCAGCATCACCAGCAAATTCGAGGAACGTTGCTGCACCACCGAAGTTGATGCCTTCGATCATATCGTCTGGTTTAAAATCAAATAGATCATATGTCATTTGGCAAGCAATCAGTTCAACATCTGATTCCAGACAGATTTCACGGAGTTGTTCGATGCTGGCGACGCCTTTTTGTTTGAGTTTGCGTTTCATCATCCAGGTGGCAAACCATTCAAGACCAGGAATGATCTGGATAATGCTTGGTACAGGCACCGGCATCGGCATCGCTGGGTTGCCTAATGGTGAGACTTTCAGTGATAGTTCTTTTGTCAGAAGTTGCAGGCCGTAGAAGGTAAAGAAAATTTTTACTTCAAAGCCAAGTGCTGCCGCAGTTGATGCCAATATAAAAGGTGGGTAGCCACCATCTAGCGTGCCTTTGCTAGCAATAATTGCAAGTTTCTTAGCCATTACGCTTGTCCTTTTTCCAGCACAAAATGTAGTTTGCCATCGTGTTCTGATGTTTCAATTAACACGTTGCCTGTCATTTTGACGAAGGCTGGAATATCCATTTTGGCACCAGCATCGGTTGCAATTAAATGCAGACGTTGACCTGTTTCCATAGTTGATAAGGATTTGCGCGCTTTTAGTACGGGTAGTGGACAGTTTAAGCCTGAAGTATCAAGTTCTACATCATATTCTGACATGGTATTTCCTATAGTTTATAAGCAAATAATTATACTAATGATAAACCGAAACGATACACTTGTCTTGCTGGAACCCGCTTAAACATTTACTGTCTATCAGCTATGAAAAAAATTATTATCCTTTTAGCAGGCTTGGTTTGCTGGCAATCATCACTCAATGCTACCAGCGATATTGCCTTGCCTGAAATTGGTGATAGTGCTGGTGCATTGATTTCACCACAACAAGAATATGCCATCGGCTTGTCTTATTTTTGGCAGTTACAACATGCTTTTGATTTGATAGATGATCCTGAGATTGTGAATTACATACAGTTACTTGGATATCGATTAGTTGCAAATAGTGATGCCCCCAATTTGCCTTTTACTTTTTTTATGGTGCCTAACCCTTCTGTTAATGCCTTTGCTGCACCCGGTGGGTTTATTGGTGTGCATAGTGGATTGTTATTAACCAGTCAAACCGAGGATGAGGTTGCATCGGTATTAGCCCATGAGATTGCCCATATTACCCAACGCCATTTATTGCGAAGTTTTGAAAAACAGCAACAAATGAGTGTTCCTATGACTGTGGCGATGATTGCTGCTGCCTTATTAGGAGCGGCTGATCCTAGGGCTGGAACCGCTGCAATCATGGCAGTGCAGGCGGGTGGTATTCAGTCACAAATTAACTTTACACGTAGCAATGAAGCCGAAGCCGATAATTTAGGTATGTTGACATTGGTTAGATCTGGTTTTGACGCACAAGCAATGCCAAGCTTTTTTGAACGTTTGCAACAAACAAGCCGGTTTTATTCGACTGATGCTGTACCCGACTTTTTACGCACACATCCAGTGACCACAGAACGTATTGCTGATGCACGAGGTCGGGCAGTAACCTATCCATTAAAACGACAATTGGGCGATACATTGCACTTTTATTTGATGCGTGAAAAAGTCCGAGTGTTAACAACAGATAATCTGGATCAGTTAATTCGATATTATGAAGGTGCGCTAAAATCAGGCAATGCTGCTAATGAATCGGCGATACGTTATGGCTATAGTTTAGCGTTATTAGCCGCAGGTAATACCACGAAGGCAAGGCAGGTTTTACAGCCTTTAATTGATGCCGATGATGATCGATTAAGTTACCAATTAGCCTTGGCTAAAATTGAAATCGCAGTCGGACGATTATCAGCCGCATTAGATATTTATCAACGTAATCAGCGTCTGTATCCAGATGATCAGGCTTTATCATTAGATCAAGTCGAAGCCCTAATTCAGGCCAATAACCCTAAAAAAGCAACAGACTTATTATTACGACAATTAGAGCTGGGCAATTCGTCACGACGTTTATATCAGCAATTAGCCAGAACAACTGGAGACATGGGACAAAAAAGTGAATCTCATCTCTGGTTTGCAGAGTATTATTATGCATCTGGTCGCTTACATCAGGCGGCGGATCAGTTACGAATAGCAGCAGGTTATGCAAAAGGTGATGATTATCAATTGGCAAAAATCAGTTCACGTTTACGTGAAATTGAACTGATTTTGGCTCAAATGGAAAAATAATGGCGAATAATACGACCAATATTCAACGTCGCAATGTCCTTAAAAAAGGGATATCAGTATCGACTTTAGCTTTAATTGCAACAAGTGGTTTGCTACTGCCTCGAATACTATTAGCTCATTGGCCAACGGAAGCCTTTACTGCTGAAACGATGGAAGATGCCTTATTAGCCTTATTGGGTGAAGCGGAAGTGGTTGATAGTTCAGTGGTTAAATTTAAGGTTGGTTCGCCACCAAGTTATGCCGTGAATGGGGCTTCTGTTCCTATCGAAATCCATAGTGATTTAGCCAATATTGAACGCGTTGCCATTGTTGTGGAAAAAAACCCCTTTCCTCTTGCGATGAGTTTGGACTTTACTTCAGCAATCAAATTACCATTTAAAACCATGATAAAAATTGCTGAAGATTCAAATGTGATCGCAGTCATACGTGCTGACGGAAAACTCTATAAAACCACACGTTTTGTCGAAGTTGATATTGGAGGCTGTGCATAATGGGACTTGCTGTTAAAGATCGCTTACGTGCCAAGTTAAAAGGCGGAGATACTACCGTTCGAATTTTACTTGCTCATCCTATGGACACAGGCCGTGCAAACAATGAGCAAGGTGAATTGATCCCTGCTCATTTTATTCAAGATATTCGATGCTGGCGTAATAAAGAAGAAATATTGACGATTAAATGTGGTACGGCAACGTCGCGTAATCCCTATTTTTCGTTTGTTTTAGCTGGCGGTGCCAGTGGTGACACTATTATGATCAGGTGGGTTGATAACCTTGGGGCAAAAGGCAAAGTGGAAACCAAAGTGCAATGAACCTCAAGTTAAAAGTTAATTTATATTTTGCTTTATTGTTAGCCATTTCCTTATTTGCGAGCACGTGGGTTTTAATTTCTAATGCCCGCCAATCAGTACAAGCAGAAGTCGAAGAGACAATGAATGCAGCGGCACGCCTAATTTCAGTGTCATTAATTGGTGTATCGTTTAGCCGTGATTTGCCCGTGCATGAGCAAATGCATGAAATGGTTAAAGCATTAAGTGAAATTCGTAGTCTTCACATTCTGGTGTTTGATTCAAATGGACTATTATTTGAAGGTGAGCCAAAGGCGGATGTTGCTATTCAGCCGCCTGACTGGTTTATCAATGTCATTTTTCCACGAGTCAAACCCTTAACTAAACGCTTTGGCAATGGTCACATGGTTATTTATGCCGCACCGCTGCAGGAAATTGCTGAGCGCTGGTTAGATATCCGCAGTATTGCTCAATTAGGCCTAGGAATTTTGGTATTTGTCGGACTATTTTTATACTGGGGCGTTGATTTGTTAATGCGTCCACTACAAGGCTTATTAACCGCTTTAGCTGGTTTTGAACGTGGTGAACTTCATCTAAGATTACCTCGATCTACCTTGTCGGAAATGAATCAAATAAGTCAAACATTCAATCGAATGGGGCAAGCCCTAGAATTAAGCACGGAAGAAAATCGTCGTCTGGCGGTATTAGTTAAACAGTCGGGTGATGCTATTTTGTCACTTGATCACACCGGTCATATTACGTTTTGTAATCCAGCAGCTGAACACTTATTTAGTGATCAAACACTGCAATTATTGGGCGAAGAATTAGCTAATCTTGGCTTTTGTGAACAACGAGCTGAAATAGCGCGTATTTTAGAAAACTGCGATACGGTAGAAAATCTGGAAACAACGCTTCAAAAAACATCGGGAGAATTAGTATCATTATTATTCTCTTCAGTGCCATTAGTGGATTCTGATTTGATTGTTCGGGGCGTGATTTGTACATTTAGAGATATTACTCAACACAAATATGCTGAAAAGGCCAAACTTCAACTGATTGAAACCCAGTTATTGACCAAGCATATGGCGGAAGTGCAAGAGAAAGAACGACGTCACTTGGCCCGTGAATTACATGATGAATTGGGTCAATGTTTAACTGCAATTAAAACAGATGCGGTGCTTATTCGTAATCGAACCCAAGAAACTGAACCTAAAATTTATGCAAGCGCACAAGCAATTATTGATGTTGCCAGCCACATCTATGATGTTGTGCACAATATGATTACCCGCCTGAGACCGAGTCCGCTTGATGATTTAGGTTTGGTGCCGACACTTGAAGGTAGCATCGAAGCCTGGCGCCAGCGTCAACCGGAGATTAATTTTATAGTCGAGTTTTCTGGCAAATTAGATAACCTGAATGAATCAATCAATATGACCGTATTTCGTGTGATACAAGAATCCATCACCAATGCTGTCAGACATGCCAATGCGTCTGAAATTAAGATTTCTGTGACCAATGAATTTAATGATAAATTGTTAAAACAACAGTTAATCATTGAAATTAGCGACAATGGTAAAGGAATGGAAGTACACGATTTTCATTCTGACGTAGACTTTGGTTTATTGGGAATGCGTGAACGTGCTCGTAGTATGGGAGGTACGTTTGAACTAACAAGTGCCTTAGGTCAAGGGCTTACTATTGTTGTCACTATCCCATTAGAGGAAGAAAAATCATGAAGAAAACGACTTTATTGCTAGTTGATGATCATGAGTTAGTGCGAGCGGGGTTTCGCCGATTATTAGAGGATGGTGATAATGTGACTGTGGTGGCTGAAGCCAACAGTGGCGAGCAGGCGGTACAAGATTACATAAAATATAAGCCAGATGTGGTTGTCATGGATATTTCAATGCCAGGCATAGGTGGTATTGGTGCTGTCGAACGGATTATTGCACGCGATCCAGATGCAAAAATTCTCATTTTGAGTGTGCATGAAGATAGTGTCTTCACATCCAGAGCCTTACAAGCTGGCGCAAAAGGATTTATACCTAAACGCAGTGCGCCAGAACAAATGCTTAAAGCAGTGATGTTGGTAGCGCAAGGTAAAATGAGTATTGATCCAGCGATTGCACAACAAATAGCAATGCAAAAATTGACTGGCTCAGACAATGTGTTTGATGTATTGAGTCAACGTGAGTTTGAGGTATTTCGCTTGTTAGCAGAAGGTAAAACTGTCAATGACATCGCCGAGATATTGAGCCTAAGTCCTAAAACAGTAGGAACACACCATACCAGTATTAAGCAAAAATTGGATGTGTCGAACTCTGCTGAACTGGCACGATTAGCCATTCGAAGCGGATTATTAGAAGCTTAAAATGGCACTAAGGAAATTCCTGAGTTACGTCGAGTATTTTCCTCTAACATCTATTTGCGACCAGGCGTAAAGTATCAATCGTGGTTACCGGTTAATGCCGGTCAAGCTTAATTTAACTAACTAACGATGAGGTGATTATCATGTGGACTAAACCAGAATATTCAGATATGCGTTTCGGCTTCGAAGTTACAATGTACATCTGCAACCGTTAATAAACGGTTTAAACAATAAAGAAACCTGGTACTGAAAAGTATCAGGTTTTTTTTTGAGTAAAATCCTGAGTGATCTCGAGCGTTTTCCTCTAACAACGATTCAATTTCATGCGTAAACTGTGAATCGTGGGTTATCGGTAATAAGCGAATAACTAACACTAAAATATTTATAAATAAAGAGGTAATTATTATGTGGACTAAACCAGAATATTCAGATATGCGTTTCGGCTTTGAAGTAACAATGTACATCTGCAATCGTTAAGATTTAAGATTGTAAAAAAGCTCTAAAAGGCCCTAATATCGTACGATATTAGGGCCTTTTTTATTTTCATAACCTGCTTTAAGGTTATTCAGGAAAATCCTGAGTGTAGTGGGGGTTATTCCTGAAGTAAGGTCTAACACTAGCGAGTAAGATTGATCTCGCTGTATCAAATAACGCATACAGTTTTTTATTAACTTTTAACTATAAGAGAGAAAATATTATGTGGACTAAACCAGAATATTCAGACATGCGTTTCGGTTTTGAAGTAACAATGTACATCTGCAACCGTTAATAGCGATCTGATGTTTGTTTGGGGTTTCATTGAGAAACCCCAAGCAATTTATCAAATTAAATCAGATGATTTTGATAGCAGAATTATCTAATTTGGTTTGAACACAACGGAAGAGTAATTATGTTTATACATGTAATGGGGTCTGGTGCTGGTGGTGGTTTCCCTCAGTGGAACTGTAATTGTGTTAACTGTAAAGGTGTACGTGAAGGCACGATTAAAGCACGTCGTCGAACCCAGTCATCGATTGCCATTAGTGCAAATGGCACAGATTGGATTCTATTTAATGCGTCGCCTGATATTAAAAAACAAATAGATGATTTTCCTGCTTTGCAGCCGGGTAGGGCAGTACGAGATACAGGTATTAGCGCGATAGTCATTACTGATGCCCAGATAGATCACACCACTGGCTTGTTAACATTACGCGAACATATTGCGCCTTGGGAAATCTACACAACTGAAGCAGTAAGACAAGATTTAACAACGGCTTACCCTCTTTTTAATATTCTTGGGCATTTCCGCGGGATCAATCATCATGAAATTGCTACCGATGAATCCTCATTTACGATACCAAGTGCACAAGGACTTATTTTCACCGCAGTACCATTAAACAGTGAAGCGCCACCGTATTCTCCGCATCGTCACAATACAGTTCCTGGCGATAATATCGGGATGAAAATTGAAGATACACGTACAGGTAAAAACCTGTTTTACGCTCCAGGGTTAGGTGAAGCAGAACCGCATGTACTTGAGTATATGCGTAATGCTGACTGTGTATTGGTTGATGGCACAGTGTGGACGGATGATGAAATGTCTCACGAAGGTATTAGTGATAAGCGCGCATTAGAAATGGGTCACCTCGATCAATCGAGTGAAGGTGGCATTATGGATATTTTAAAAAGCATGGAAAGACCACGTAAGATACTGATCCATATTAACAATACCAATCCGATTTTGAATGAAGAATCGCCACAGCGTAAAACGCTGGAAGCAGCCGGAATTGAAGCGTCATACGATGGCATGGAATTCGAGATCTAAAAATACCGACTATTAAAAATAGTATGAGGAATAATCATGTCAGATAGAACACCTTGGACCCATGAAGAATTTGAAGCAAAACTTCGTGAAAAATCCAGTCTTTATCACTTTCATCATCCGTTTCATCAATTAATGCATGACGGTAAAATGACCAAAGAACAAGTTCAGGGCTGGGTGGCAAACCGTTTTTACTATCAGACAGCGATCCCAGTAAAAGATGCAGCGATTATGTCTAACTGTACCGATCGTGAAGTACGTAGACATTGGGTGCAACGTATTTTGGATCATGATGGCCATGAAGGTCATGGTAGTGAACCAGCTGATCCAGGTGGTATTGAAGCGTGGTTACAGCTGGGGGAAGCCGTTGGACTAACACGTGAAGAATTAGAGTCTGAACAACATGTGTTACCAGCGGTACGTTTTGCGATTGATGCTTACATCAACTTTGCCAAACAGCAGCCATGGCAAGTGGCGGCAAGTTCGTCCTTAACAGAACTGTTTGCACCTACTATTCACAAACACCGTCTTGATCACTGGCCTTCTCAATATCCCTGGATTGAAGAGAAAGGCTATAGCTATTTTAAGAAACGTCTACACGAAGCACCGCGTGATGTATTAAATGGTCTGCAAATTACTATGGACTATTACAAAACACGTGAACAACAAGAGTTTATGCTAGGCGTTTTACAGTTTAAACTGGATGTTTTATGGACTATGTGTGATGCCATGTGGATGGCTTATGTTGAAAATCGTCCACCTTATTGCACTGAAGTTAATGTCGAAAGATGGCAGTGGGACTAAATTATGGTTGAACCAGTCTTTAATGCTGAAAGCGTTCCTGTATTAGCACTTGGCTATCGTTTTCAATTTGAACCAGCACAAAATTGTAATGTGCTGTTATACCCTGAAGGTATGATCAAATTAAATGGCGCCGCAGGTGAAATCTTGCAACGTATTAGTGAAAAAAAACAAACCGTTTCTGAACTTATTGCAGAATTAAAAGTTGCTTTTAACGGTGCCGATTTAGATGATGATGTCTATACATTTTTAGAGGAGGCCTACAACAATGACTGGATCAGACCAGAATAAAGCCCCAGGTAGTATTGGTGGATCAATTGGTAGTGTCCGCGATCAGATCCGTCAGCCTCTATGGTTGTTGGCAGAGCTTACTTACGCCTGTCCTTTACAATGTCCCTATTGTTCAAATCCAATGGACTTTGCCAGTGTTAAGAAGGAATTAACAACGGAACAATGGCTTGATGTATTCCGTCAAGCAAGAGCAATGGGTGCGACTCAATTAGGACTGTCAGGTGGCGAACCTCTAACCCGTCCAGATTTGGTTGAGCTGATTACGGAAGCACGCAAGATGGGATTCTATACCAACCTGATTACATCAGGTGTCGGTATGGATGCGTCTAAAGTTGCCGAATTAAAACAAGCTGGTTTAGATCATATTCAAGTTAGTTTCCAGGCAAGTTCAGAAGATTTAAATAATCTTATTGCTGGTACCGATGCCTTTCAACACAAAATTGAAATGGCGAAAGCGGTCAAAGCCAACGGCTATCCAATGGTGTTGTGTTTTGTAACACATCGTCAAAATATCGATCAAATGGAAGAGATCCTTGATCTTGCCATCAATCTTGATGCTGATTATGTCGAGCTTGCAACCACACAATATTATGGTTGGGCCATGCATAATCGTGATCAACTGTTACCAATGAAGGAACAGTTAGAAAGAGCAGAAGCAGTTGCTCATCGCTATCAGCAAGAGCAAAAAGGCAACATGAAAATATATTATGTTGTGCCTGATTATTATGAAGAACGTCCTAAAGCCTGCATGAATGGCTGGGGTAATGTGTTCTTAACCGTAACGCCTGATGGTACGGCATTACCTTGTCATGCTGCGCGTGAATTACCTGGTATGTCATTACCGAATGTCAAAGACATGTCGATTGATGCAATTTGGAATGGGTCTGATGACTTTAATCGATTCCGTGGTTTTGACTGGATGACAGAACCATGTCGTTCATGTGATGAAAAAGAGAAAGATTTTGGTGGCTGTCGTTGTCAGGCATTTATGCTGACAGGTGATCCTACAAATGCTGATCCAGTGTGCTCTAAATCACCACACCATCATGTAATTGAACAAGCACTTGAACGCGGTCGACTAGAAGCTGAGAAACCAGCGACGCAAGCTAAACCTCTAGTATTCCGTAACCCTAAAAACTCCAAACAAATCTGTGGACTCTAATTTAGCGATACGTACCCGTGGTTTGACAAAACACTATGGTAGTCAAACCACGGCAGTAAATAATCTTGATCTGGACATCGAAGCAGGCCAATTTTATGGCTTATTAGGGCCTAATGGTGCTGGCAAAAGCACAACAATTCATATGCTAACAACCATGACATCACCGACCTCAGGTGAAGCGTGGATTGATAACAAGCAAGTGTCAGCAAATCCGGTCGCAATTCGAACAGCAGTGGGATTAGTGTTTCAAGATTCGGCACTTGATCGCACCATGTCGGTAGATGAAAACCTACAGTTTGCAGCTGCGATGTATAACCTGCCTCCCAAGCAAGCAAATCAACGTATAGACGAGTTATTGTCGGTGTTTGGGTTGCAGGAAAAACGCAAACAGAAACTGCTGGCATTATCTGGCGGACAACGTCGTGCAGTTGATATTGCTCGCGGTGTGCTACATAAGCCTAAAGTATTGTTTCTTGATGAACCGACTATTGGTTTGGATTTGCCAAATCGACGTGCTATTTGGCGCTTTGTTGAACAGCTTCGTCGAAATGAAGGTATGACTGTGTTTTTAACAACGCATTATTTGGAAGAAGCTGAAGCCTGTGATCATGTTGATTTTTTCCAGAAAGGTCAACTTTTATCGGGTGGTAAGCCGAGCACATTAATTGAGCAATTAGCCGAATATATTTTAGAAATAAATTCGCCAGATCCGCAACAAACGATAGCCCAGCTATCACCAATATTTGGGACACCAATTCAGGAAGATCAACAATTGAGTTTTAAAATCGCGGCTCACGATGTTGATTTTTTCCAGTTACAAAAGACATTAGGTGACACAATCTCTTCTATGCAATGGCGTCGTCCCAATTTAAATGATGTCTATTTATGGGTAGTGTGTCATCCGAGTAAAGGAAACCAAGCATGAGTTGGCGACCAGTCAAAGCGGTTGTTGGTCGCGAAATGAGTAAATTATTTCGTCAACGCGCGCGTTTAATTAGTTCAATGGTACGGCCGATGATTTGGCTGCTAGTTATCGGTTCGGGTGTTGGCAGTATGCTGCAAGGACCTCAACAGGACGGTTATTTAACTTTTCTGGTGCCAGGCATTTTGGCGATGACCTTGTTATTTGCATCATTGTTATCGGCGTTGACCTTGGTCTATGACAAAGAGTTTGGTGTGATGCGAATGATGATGATTGCACCGATTGCACATTATTGGATCGTCATTTCAAAATTAATCGCTGCCACATTGACTGCAATGGTGCAGGCAATTTTACTCTTGGTTTTGCTACTTATATTAGGGTTGATATCCGTTAAAATTGCTGTGATGTTGTTATTACCTGCTTTATTAACAGCGATTTGTTGTGCTGCGATTGGCGGCTTAATTGCAGTGTGGTCGAAGAGCATTGATAACTTTGCTGTGATTATGAATTTCTTTATCTTCCCAGTGTTTTTCTTAAGTGGTGCCTTATATCCAGTTAATCAATTACCCGCTTATTTGCACTATGTTGTGCAAGTCAATCCGTTCAGTTATGGCGTTGATTTACTAAAACATGCGGTACCAAATGTAGATACTGATTTTTCTATCACAACAGATATCGCCGTGCTGGTCGGTTTTTCGACAGTAGCAATTTTAATTGCATGTTGGCGATTCTCGCGTGAATCTGTGCACGAACCCTTATTTCATAGAGTGACCAAGCGTCCCTAGTGGCAATCAGCTAAGCCTTGCTTTTCCAAATAACACTGATGGTAGTCTTCAGCAGGATAAAAGGTGATTGCAGCAGTGATTTCGGTCATGATTGGCTGACTAAAATAACCACTATTATCCATCGCTTGTTTTGATGCGAGTGCTATTTGCTGCTGCTCATCATCGTGATAAAAAATAGCACTACGGTATTGGGTGCCACTATCTGGACCTTGGCGATTTAAGGTGGTTGGATCATGCATTTTCCAGAAAAAAGTCAGTAACTGATCGTAGCTGATAATACCTGGATCAAAGGTCACTTCAATAGCTTCAGCATGACCGGTTGTGCCAGTACAGACCAATTTGTAATTTGGATCAGGAATATGACCATTACAATAACCAACACGCGTTGAAACAACACCTTTTAATTGACGGAATTTGGCTTCAACACCCCAGAAACACCCTGCTGCAAACGTCGCTATCCTCATCATTAAATCTCACTATTTGTGTGCTCAGTACATGATACAATACTGCATATTATTACCTTGTGTAAAAGCATAAACACTAGAGATTACAATGAACGACGACGTCACCACCAAACCCAATAATTTTATTCGTACTATTATCAATGCCGATCTTGCTGAAGGTAAGAATGAAGGACGAGTACACACCCGTTTTCCACCAGAACCTAATGGCTATTTGCATATTGGTCATGCCAAATCTATCTGCTTAAACTTTGGCTTGGCACAGCAATATGGTGGCCTATGCAATCTTCGTTTTGACGATACAAATCCAGACAAGGAAAATGAAGAATTTGTAAATGCGATTGAACAGGATGTGCGTTGGTTAGGCTTTGATTGGCAAGACCGTCTGTATTTCTCATCTGACTATTTCCAAAAACTGTTTGATTATGCTGTACAGCTGATTAAACAGGGCGATGCCTATGTCTGTGACCTCAATGCTGAAGAGATCCGCGAATACCGAGGCACATTGACAGAACCAGGTAAAAATAGCCCGTATCGCGATCGCAGCATCGAACAAAACCTGGATTTATTTAATCGGATGCGTGCGGGTGAATTTGCTGATGGTTCCAAGTTATTACGTGCAAAAATCGATATGGCTTCACCCAATGTCAATATGCGTGATCCAGCGATTTACCGCATTCGTCATGGCGTTGTTCATCATCAAACAGGCACTGAGTGGTGTATCTATCCGATGTATGACTACACCCATTGTTTATCAGATTCAATCGAAGGCATTACACATTCTATTTGTACCTTAGAGTTTGCTGATCATCGGCCTTTATACGATTGGTTCTTGGATGTTCTGAAAGTACCATGTCATCCACAACAAATTGAGTTTTCTCGTCTTAATTTGCAATATGCAATAACCAGCAAACGCAAATTGACACGCCTGGTTGACGAAAACTTTGTAGATGGCTGGAGTGATCCCCGAATGTCGACCATTTCAGGTATGCGTCGTCGTGGCTGTCCTGCTGCCGCTATTCGTGAGTTTTGTGAGCGCATTGGTGTCACCAAAGCTGATAACTCAGTTGAGATGGAAATTTTGGATGCCTGTATTCGTGAACAATTAAATGAAACAGCACCAAGGGCAATGGTTGTGCTTGATCCGCTTAAAGTCGTTATTACTAATTACCCAGAAGGACAAACCGAACAATTAGTTGCGCCAAATCATCCACAAAAACAAGAAATGGGCACTCGAATTGTCCCATTTACGCGTGAGATTTATATTGATCGTGCTGATTTTAAAGAAGAAGCGAATAATAAATTTAAACGCCTAGTTAAAGATAAAGAAGTACGCCTTCGAAATGCCTATGTTATTCGTTGTGATGATGTTATCAAAAATGACAATGGTGAGATCGTCGAGTTACGTTGCAGTTATGACCCGGCAACATTAGGTGCAAATCCTGAAGGTCGAAAAGTAAAAGGTGTCATTCACTGGGTTTCAGCTGAACATGGTGTAAAAGCAGAGGTCAGACTGTACGACCGTTTATTTACAGTACCTCATCCCGATAGTGATAAATCAGTCGATGATTTTACCGAGCTACTTAACCCAGACTCACTCATTACCTTGACTGACAGCGTGGTCGAACCAAGTTTAGCGTCAACTGAACCAGGTGTTGTTTATCAGTTTGAACGAGAAGGCTATTTCTGTGCTGATAGTGAGTTATGCAGAAATGGCAACCTGGTATTTAATAGAACCGTAACCCTAAGAGATACATGGGGAAATAGTGAACAATAATACAGTCCGATAGATAACAAGGGCGAGATAACAAGGGATCAAGATGGTGAAAAATCAAAATAATGCTCGTTTTAATATGCTTGAACAACAAGTTCGACCGAGCGATGTGTTGAATCCACGTGTATTAGATGCCTTAGATAAAATTGATCGTAAACTGTTTGTCGAAGACTATCTGATTGGTCTTGCTTATGCTGACACGGCTTTGCCGATAGGATTTGGCCAAGTCATGTTATCTCCTGTTACTCAAGGGCGGATGTTGCAAGCGCTTGATGTTAAAACAGATGAAACCGTTTTGGAAATAGGCACAGGTAACGGTTATTTCACTGCCTTATTGGCACAGTTAGCGCAACAGGTTATTTCGGTTGAGATCCTGCCTGAGTTATCAGCAGGTGCACAACAGTGTTTAGAAAAGCTCAACATTAATAATGTCACGTTTGCAATCGGTGATGCCTCAAAATCCTGGGCACTAGCTGACAGAGTTGATGTCATTGTAATAACAGCAGCCTTTGTTTTAGTGCCAGAAGCTTATTGCCATGCCTTGAAGGTCGGAGGCCGAATGCTTGCGGTTGTTGGTGAGGCAACGATGATGACAGCACAGCTGATTACCCGAATATCAGAACGAGAATGGCAAACAGAAAGTGTGTTTGAAACAGTCATTCCACCAATGGTCAATGCAGAACCCCAAACTGAATTTGAATTTTAACTTTAACTTTAACTTTAACTTCGAGAGAAACAAGAATGAAACAGATGACAGCAACTGAGCTACGAGATTATTTAGCCACAGGCGTTTCGACTGTAAAGATTGATGTACGTGAAGCACATGAACTGGAATATGGCATGATTGAAGATGCGATCCATATTCCGATGCAAACCATACCCAATCAACTTAATATGCTTGAAAAACATAAAAATGACCCTATCATTTTAATTTGCCGTAGTGGTAAACGTAGCGAGCAGATTGGCCAATTTCTGGAACAAATGGGCTTTGCTAATATTATAAATCTTGTTGGTGGCATGAATGCCTGGGCTACTGATGTTGATACCAGCATGGCTGTATATTGATAGTAAAAACTCACTTTTCATTTAAGAATAGTTGGTATGCTAACTTGCCCTGTCGAATTTCATTAATAATTGTAGAAAGCTATTAAGCAAGCCTAAGGAAGGAATATGAAAAAAATTGCCATTAGTGCATTAATTACATCCGCTTTTTTGAGCCTGTCTAGTGTAGCTTGGGCTGAAAATCTGCTCGAGGTTTATAACATGTCGTTGCAGAGCGATCCGCAATTGTTGGCGGAAGCAGCATCACGACAGGCCGTGAGTGAATTAGAAAATCAGGCTAATGCCAATTTTCTACCACAAGTGGATTTAACTGCCAACACGACAAAAGTCCGAACCGAGTCATCTGCCCAACGTTTTACTGGTGGTAATATAGATTTTAACGATCATGGTTATACACTGAGCTTGGTACAACCTTTGTATCGTCGACATAATTATGTACAAAAAGATCAAGCTGATATTGCTATCGAACAGGCTGATGCCAGTTATGAATCGGTACTACAGGCATTAGTTGTCAGAGTGGCAGAACGCTATTTTGGCGTATTGAGTACTCAAGATGATTTGACCTTTGCCCTGGCCGAGCGAGAGGCAATTGCCAAGCAATTAGAACAAACCCAACAGCGTTTCGATGTTGGTATGGCTACAATTACAGATGTCAGTGAATCGCAAGCTGCCTATGATTTAGCTCATGCTTCAGTGATTGAAGCAGAAAATACCCTAGCCAATGCCAAGGAACAACTACGCGAAACCTCAGGCCGTTATATTGATACCTTATCAGAACTGGATGGTGACTCGCCATTGGTTAATCCCGACCCTTTAGATATTGATCAGTGGAGTCAAACTGCATTGATTCAGAACCCGACATTGATGATAGCTAGTAGCAATGTTGATAGTGCTAGACAGAATATTGAACTGCAAAAAAGTGATCATTACCCCAACCTTGATCTGGTTGCGCAAAAAAGTTTTGATTCACAAAGTGATAGTAATTTCAGTGGCAGTAGCAAAACACAACAAAGAAGTATTGGATTACAATTTAACTTGCCGATTTATAGTGGTGGCAGAGTAATGTCACGGATCCGTGAAGCCAGTCATCGCCTTGATCAGGCAATGCAAAATGAAGAGCAACAACGCCGCGCAATAGTGCGTCAAAGCCGAGAAGCGTATAACGGTGTGATTTCAGGTATCAGTCGTGTTAAAGCCTTTAAACAAGCCGTCGTTTCAAATGAAAAAGCATTAGAATCAACAGAAGCGGGCTACGAAGTTGGTACGCGTACAACGGTGGATGTATTAAACGTGCGTCGTGATTTATTTAGTGCCAAACGTGATTATGCTAACTCGCGCTATGACTATATTTTGTCTAGCCTTCGCTTGAAACAAGCTGCAGGTATTATCTCTGTTGATGATCTGGTTCAAATCAATCAGTGGTTAGAGCTAAACCAGTAAAATATATAAGAATAAAATGGATAGGAGAAAAAAAAGTCGAATTATTAGACGCAAAAAATAGCGTAGTTGTAATCGTTGATATTCAACAACGATTAATGCAAGCAATGCCTGATGGTGTGCGCTCGCGTATTATTGAGCAAATGTCGATATTATTAGCAGCAGCTAATGTGTTATCTGTCCCTGTTATGGTGACAGAACAATACCCTAACGGACTTGGCCCTACTGAATTTGATATAACAACAATGCTGGCTGCCGATGTGCCTGTTATTGAGAAAACCTGCTTTTCATGTGTTCAGTCAGCTGCCTTTAAGCAACATCTTGAACAGATTGGACGCAATAAAGTTATTTTAACGGGAATGGAAAGCCATATTTGTATTTTGCAAACCGCTTTGGATTTATTGGGTCAGGGCTATCAGGTTTATGTGCTGGAAGATGCGGTCAGTTCACGCTCAAAAGCCAATCAATACAACGCCTTGCAACGTATGCGTTCTTCTGGCGTAGTGATCACCAATGTCGAATCTGCCTTGTTTGAATGGTTGGGTGATGCCAAACATCCAGAGTTTAAAACCTTGGCAAAATTGATTGTTTAAAACGCGATTTAGACTAACCAATCCATGCAATGCATCAGTTTGTTATTGGCAGCGATAGCGAAGCAATCACGTTGTATTCTAGATCGCGACGGCTTCCAGCCTCGCGGTGACGGAAATTTTTAACAACCTCATCATCTAGGGTTCGGTTCAGCGTAAATTATGTGTGATTTTAGCCTAGCCGTGCATTAGCTGCCGCTTGTTGGCGACACCTTGTTTCTTGGTTTTAACTACAGGTGCGGCCATTTCATAGCTTGGCAACCCTTTCAGTTTGGCGCGCTCATAATCTACAGCTAAATGATCTTTAACCTGCTGTGATGGTAAATTAAAGTCTTCGGTCATCACCCGATACAACAATTCAAATAAACGTTTTAAGGCAATTTTCCAGGTGCTACCCTCGGTAGAATGCAGGCTGTCAGATAATGCCATAAAGCGTTGAAACGGTTTGTCTGCAAGTATCAGTGGAAGCGTGTTGGCAAATCGACCCGAGTTGCCAATCATATCCCAATAACGAGCAAAGCGATTCACGCGCTGCATTGCTGAAAAATCGACATCTTTATTGGTCAAAATATTGTAGGGCGCTTCAGGGTTATAACGTAGTTCAAATACATCTGTATGGCGGTTGATTGGCGCACCACGCAAACGTTTTAAAATCCCTAACTGAATTTCATGTGGATTAAGTGCGACTAATTGATCAAAGCTCTCAGCAAAGTTTTCAAGCGTGTCACTTGGCAGACCAAAAATCAGATCAGTATGTAAATGTGCGCCAGTATTTTGGCGTAACCAAACAATATTCTCTTTGGTTTTTTGGTTATTTTGCTTGCGGCTAATTAAGTTCTGAATATCCGGATCAAAGGTTTGAACCCCAATTTCAAACTGTAAACTATTGGCAGGAAAGCGTTGTAATACCTCTTTTAATTTATCGGGAAGATGATCCGGCACCACTTCAAAGTGCAGGTATAAATCATCAGTCATTCGTTCCAGGAAGAATTCCAGGATCTGAATGCTTGTGGCGATTTTTAAATTAAAAGTACGATCAATAAATTTAAAATTACGCACCCCACGATCTAAAAGCGTATTCATTTCGGTCAGAAAAGGCGCTAATGGAAATGCGGTTGCTGTTTTATCCAAAGCCGATAAACAAAACTCACATTTAAACGGGCAACCACGTGAGGCCTCAACATAAATCAGACGATTACGAATATCGTCATCATCATAATAGCGATAAGGTAAAACCAACTGTTCAAGTGGTAAAGGCTTAGCTTCAATAAACTTCTGTTCAGGTAGTTCGCCAGCTAAAAGTTGTTGACACAATTCAGGCAAAGTCGCCTCGCCCTGACCAGAAATAACATAATCGGCCAACTTTGCGACAGCAGGCATATCGGGAAAATGGCTGACTTCAGGACCACCCAAAATAATCGTAAGCTCAGGTGCAATTTGTTTAAGCATAGCCACTGTTTTAGTGACTTCAGCAACATTCCAAATATAGACACTAAAACCAATAATTTTGGGCTGTTCAGACAATAAGCGTTCAACAATATTGATTGGTAATTCCTGAATCGTAAACTCAATGATTTTAGCGTGTTGCTGTAAGTTGCCGAGGTTGGCATAAAGATAACGCAGACCAAATGCAGTATGCATATAACGGGCATTAAGCGTGGTGAGAATGATCGGGGTGCTTGATTTCATCGAACTATTTTAGCTTAATTCAGTCAACACCATAGCTTAAAATCAACTTACGTAATTAACCCGCATGCGACATACTCTAGCTTTCGTCGCGACAAGGAATAGTGCTATGACTCAAATTTACGATTTTACAATCAAGAGCCTAAAGGGTGAGGATATCAATCTGTCTTCATATAAAGGCAAAGTCATCTTGCTGGTTAATACTGCCAGTCAGTGTGGCTTCACGCCCCAATATGAAGGACTCCAGCTTTTGCATCACAACTATGCAGATAAAGGGCTGGTCATTATCGGGGTACCTTGCAACCAGTTTGGTCAGCAAGAACCGGGCGATGCCAAAGTGATTTCTGAAGGCTGCCTGATCAACTATGGGGTTGACTTTCTAATCACTGAAAAAGTTGATGTTAATGGACCAAACAGTCATCCGCTCTTTGCTTATTTGCGACATGCTTTGCCAGGATTAATCGGCAATAAAATAAAGTGGAATTTCACCAAATTCCTAATCGGTCGTGATGGTAAACCAATCAGTCGTTTTGCACCGATTACCAAACCACATAAGCTAGAGAAATATATTAAACGGGCGTTGGATAAACACAATAAATAGTCACTATTCTTACCAAAAAGGGAAAGGCTTACACGCCTTTCCCCCTAAACGGTTAAATGAACCGACATTATTTATGCAACCAGTTCCATGAACTCATGGTTTCATTTTCGTGGTTATATTTTTGTTGATACCACTCTACGCACATCTTAACTGATAACATCAGAAACATTAGCACCCACAACATTAAAAGTGACAACAGACTCGCCAACGCCACATACCAGAAATACAGTGTTATCACGCTTTCGATAATGACACTGCAAGCGCACGGATTATAATCAGTGTCTGCTCCGTAATACTGAAAATCCTGCTCAAGTGGCTAAATTAAACGGGTGTTTTATAGTCAAAAGGTAGCAGTTTTAAGGTGTTGCTGACAAATTACAAGCGTTTTATCACTGCTGATATTTTGACAGTGTAAGCATATCAATTTAATGCTTGTTCTATTTGTTCTAATGCGACCATAGGAATGGCCGCACCGGTAATTGGGCGACCTATTACAAGGTAGCTACTACCCGCAGCGATTGCTTGTTGAGGCGTCATTGTACGATGTTGATCGCCTTGTTCACTATCAGCAGGGCGAATGCCAGGTGTCACTAACTGGAAGTCTGCACCGTGTTGCGCGCGGAGAATTGGGGCTTCTTGGGCAGAACAGACAACGCCATCCAAACCACTTTGTTTTGCTAAATTAGCAAGCCGAACTACTGTTTCAGGGATAGAGCCTTGTAAACCAATTTGATTAAATGTGTGTTGATCCATGCTTGTTAATAGGGTGACGCCAATTAAAAATGGGCGATCGGCGTGATTACCAATGGCATCACGCGCAGCTTCCATCATCGCGCTACCACCTAATGTATGTACATTCATCATCCATACACCTAAATCAGCAGCGGCAGCACAGGCCTTGGCTACAGTATTGGGGATGTCGTGATATTTTAAATCAAGGAAAATATCAAAACCTTGTTTAACCAAAGACTCAACTACTGCAGGACCTGAACGGGTGAAAAGCTCTTTACCTACTTTTAATTTACAACGCTGTGGGTCAAGTTGTTGTGCGAGTGATAAGGCGGCATCGGCAGTTGGATAATCTAAAGCAACGATGATTTTTGAATCAGACATTGGGTGTTTCCATCTAAATAGTGATGACATGATCCTACCTTAAGTGGTCGAATTATGCGTTAGTTTCAGCTCTATTGTGCTGAAAGTGGTATTCTTTGCCGGCAATTTTTAGGAAGTTATGATGGATTTTGATGTTTTAGCACAAGATGGTTTGGCGCGCCGTGGTCAACTTACATTCGCCCGAGGTACTGTTCAAACACCAGCGTTTATGCCTGTAGGAACCTATGGTTCAGTCAAGGCGATGACACCTGAAGAGGTGACTGCAACCGGTGCAGAAATTATCCTAGGAAATACCTTCCATCTGATGTTACGGCCGGGTACAGAGATAATTAAACAGCATGGTGATTTACATGATTTTATGCGCTGGCAAGGTCCAATCCTGACAGACTCAGGTGGTTTCCAAGTATTTAGCCTCGGTGACTTACGCAAGATCACTGAACAAGGTGTACATTTTAGGTCGCCAATCAATGGTAGTAAGGTATTTTTAGGCCCTGAAGAGTCGATGGCAGTTCAACGTGATCTAGGCAGTGATATCGTTATGATTTTCGATGAATGTACACCTTATCCGGCAGATAGTGCCACTGCTGAAAAGTCGATGCAGTTATCGTTACGCTGGGCAAAACGTAGTAAAGAAGCGCATGGCGATAATCCATCGGCTTTATTTGGTATTGTGCAAGGTGGTATGCATGAACAGTTACGCGATATCTCATTGCAAGGCTTAACTGAGATTGGATTTGATGGCTATGCCATTGGTGGTTTATCTGTTGGTGAACCGAAACACGATATGATTCGCATACTTGACCATTTAGCTCCTCGGCTTCCACAAGATAAACCGCATTATTTGATGGGGGTAGGCCGACCAGAAGATTTAGTCGAAGCAGTCAGTCGTGGCATAGATATGTTTGACTGTGTGATGCCTACTCGAAATGCGCGTAACGGTCATTTATTTGTGCATCATGGTGTCGTTAAAATTCGCAATAGTCGTTTCAAAAATGATACCGGACCATTAGACCCTATGTGTGACTGTTATACTTGTCAGAATTACAGTCGCGCCTACCTGCATCATTTAGATCGAACAGGTGAAATGTTAGGGCCACGGCTTAATACCATTCATAATCTGCATTATTATCAAACCTTGATGGCAGGTCTACGTGCAGCGATTGCAGTAGGGACTTTAAGCCAATTTATTAATGATTTTTATAGCTTACGTGCGATTGAGGATTAAGCAATCATGACGTTAGCCCCTGCCTGTGGCATAATTCGATTCTTTTTAATCAATGAGTATTGAGACATGTTTGACTTTTTAATTTCTCCTGCCTATGCCGCTGGTGAAGCTGCAACGCCTGGTATTATGGACTTTGCTTTTCCTGTTGTTTTATTAGTATTGTTTTACTTTATGTTAATTCGTCCTCAATCTAAAAAAGCAAAACAACACCGTGCAATGCAAGAAAGCCTGACTAAAGGTGATGAGATCGTGACTGATGGCGGTTTGATGGGCAAGATCGTGAGCATCAATGAAAATGCAATTTCTGTGCAACTTGCAGAAAACATCGAAGTCAAGGTGCGTCGTGAATCAATCAATTCAGTTTTGCCAAAAGGCACATTGAAAAAGCTATAAAAGCAGGGAATGTTAAATTCTAATATTTAACGTACTTACTGTTTTAGCGATTAGGATATCCAGAAATGAACCATTATCCCATGTGGAAAAATTTGTTAATCATCGCAATTATTGTGATTGGTGCTGTGTTTGCGCTACCGAATCTATTTGAAGATGATCCCGCTGTGCAAGTATCTGCCAGTAGAAATGCCAAAGTAGACTTGGCTTTGATGGCGGATGTTGAAAAAGCACTACAAGCTCAGTCAATTAGTTATAAACGTGCAGAGCTTGATGACGATCGTTTGCTGGTTAGGTTTGCTGATGGTGAAACCCAGCTAAAAGCAAAAGATGTGTTATCAAGCTCATTAACAGACAATTATATTGTTGCTTTGAATCTGGCACCGACAACACCCTCATGGCTAAGTGCATTAGGTGCAAAACCTATGAATTTAGGTTTGGATTTGCGAGGCGGTGTTCATTTCTTGATGGAAGTTGATATGGATGCGGCTGTGAGCTTAGCTTTAAATGGTTATGCCAGCGACTTTAGAACACTGTTACGTGATGAAAAAATTCGTTACAAGAACATAGCGATTGACTCTGATAAGGTTAAGCTTGAGTTTAGAACTGCTGAAGATCGTGATCTAGCTGAGGCAAAAATGGCAAGGGAATACAATCAATTGCAATTGGAAGCAATTGATGACAATGGTACGCCATCATTAAATGCTACATTAACTAAAGTCGCTTTGCGTGAAACGCAATCACTGGCCTTACAACAAAATATTATTACCTTACGCAATCGTATCAACGAATTAGGCGTTGCCGAACCAACCGTACAGCAACAAGGTGAAAGTCGAATTGTTGTTCAGTTACCAGGTGTGCAGGATACGGCTCAAGCCAAAAAAATTCTGGGTGCAACGGCAACACTTGAGTTTCGTCTAGTTGATTTTGAACATGATGTGCAAGACGCGATTAATGGTCGTGTACCAGCGGGCTCACAATTATATTATCACCGTGATGGCAGACCATATTTGTTGAATAAACGAGTCATGCTAACCGGTGAACATATTATTAATGCGGCATCTACATTGGATTCGCAATCTGGTTCGCCTGCTGTATCAATTACCCTGGATGGTAAAGGCGCACGTGCATTTAGCAATGCCACCCGTGACAATATTGGTAATCCAATGGCGGTCGTGTTTATTGAGTCGAAAACTGAAACACGTCAAGTTAATGGTGAAATGGTTAAAATACGTCGTCAGTTACCTGAAGTTATTAATGTTGCAACCATTCGTGACCAATTAAGTAAAAAGTTCCAAATTACAGGGCTAGATTCAACCACCGAAGCCCGTGATTTAGCATTATTACTTCGTGCCGGTGCATTAGCAGCACCGATTGAAATTGTGGAAGAACGCACGGTCGGTCCAAGCCTTGGGCAGGACAATATCGATCAAGGTTTTGCTTCGGTCATGATTGGCTTTGCATTTGTTCTGGTTTTTATGGTGGTGTGGTATCGCGTGTTTGGTGGAATAGCCAACCTTGCTTTAGCCGCAAATCTAGTGTTAGTTGTTGCTTTATTATCGATGTTACAGGCAACATTAACCTTGCCTGGTATCGCAGGTATCGTGCTAACGGTAGGTATGGCTGTTGATGCCAATGTCTTGATCTTTGAACGGATTAGAGAAGAACTTCGTGTAGGAAACAGTCCTCAAGCCAGTATCAAGGCTGGTTATGAAAAAGCATTTTCAACCATTGCTGATGCCAACGTGACAACGTTGATCGCCGCGATTGTGTTATTTGGTTTTGGCACAGGTTCAATCAAAGGTTTCGCAGTGACCTTATCGTTGGGTATTTTGACCTCTATGTTTACAGCGATTATGGGTACACGTTCTTTGGTCAATGTGATCTATGGACATAAAACACGTCCAACGTTATCAATTTAAGGTACCTGACATGCAATTCTTAAAAGAAAAAACACAGTTTAATTTCATGGGAAAACGCAAAATTGCGGCACTATTCTCAGCAATGTTAATCATTGCATCAGTCACATCATTGTTCACGCAAGGTCTCAATTTTGGTATCGACTTTACTGGTGGCACTATGATTGAGCTTGCCTACCAGGAAGAGGCTGACTTAAACAAAATTCGAGCGATGTTAGAAGCGGCAAACTATGATCGCGCTGTGGTTCAGAATTTTGGTTCTATTTATGATGTGTTAATTCGTCTTCCTGTGGTCGAAACTGCCAATATGGCAGAGCTCAGTAATAACGTAGTTGCAATGTTGCAGGTGCAACACGACACAGCAATTGACATACGCCGAGTTGAGTTTGTTGGCCCACAAGTAGGTGAAGAGTTAACTGAGCAGGGCAGCCTAGCAATGCTTTATGCTTTGATCGGTATTTTGATCTATGTGTCTTTACGCTTCGAATATCGTTTTGCGATTGGTTCGGTTGTGGCATTGGTACATGACGTTATTATTACTTTAGGTTTCTTTTCTATCTTGCAACTTGATTTTGATCTGACGGTTTTAGCGGCAATATTAGCCATCATAGGTTATTCGTTAAATGACACCATTGTGGTCTTTGATAGAATCAGGGAAACCTTTTTACGCATGCGTAAAGGCGGATCAGAGGAGATAGTTAATCTAGCGTTAAACGACACCTTAAGTCGTACCATCGTGACATCATTAACGACATTACTTGTGGTTATGTCATTGTTTGTATTTGGTGGTGAAGTTATCCATGATTTTGCTATTGCCCTGCTTTTTGGTATTGTAATTGGAACCTATTCGTCTATATATATCGCAAGTAATACTGTGCTAGCAATGGGGGTGAGTAAAGCTGATTTATTGCCGCCTGACAAAGATGAAAATCAACAAATTAACGAAGATGGCAGTCAGGTTTAACTGATTATAATTAACCTCAGTTCTGGATAAGCACAGCCATCCAGCACCTTTTTTTTAGCGGC
>JACUUH010000062.1 GCA_014859375.1 Gammaproteobacteria bacterium | reverse complement strand
TTCTATTTTAATGGGTTACGAGCTTGTTAAGTGAGTTTCCCCGGACACTAGTGATTTCCGATATTAACAATGCACTCACAAATCTTAAAATCGAATTCAGTATCAATATCCAACGATCTCACTCTTGGCATGACAGATGCGCGTATTTTTTTTGTGAATAGCGAGTTTTGTGTCATAAGAACATCCACACTCAAAACATACACCGCCCCATTAATCCGGTACTCTTTTTCGTAGTCTTGAGATCGCTTTCCTGACAAATCCACATCAATAAATGAAGAATCACTACTTATCTTTCCTGCCCACGCTGTGGGGTGATCAAGTTCTACAACGCTAACTACAGTGTCATGACAACCTGTCATCTTATAAACATTAATTGCATGAATAATGTCATCAGAGTTTCTGAGCGGTGATGTAGGTTGTAAAAGAACCACGGTACTATATACTACTCCTTTATTCTCTTGAGATAGCACAGCATCCACAAGTACAGATGCTGAACTAGCTGTATCACTTGATAGATCACTTGAGCGTTTGTGTGAAAAAACGCCTCTATCAGCATACCTATCTACAATATTAAGTATTTCATTATCATCACTTGTTACAAGAATAGTCGCGCCAATTGACGTGTTCAGAGCCGCCTCGACCGTCCAGCAGAGTAGCGGCTTACCTACGAGATCCAATACATTTTTTCTAGGAAGCCTTTTGCTTCCTCCTCTTGCGGGAATCACCATTAACACTCTACCAAGCTCACTCATCTGAAATTTCTCCAGATCGGATCTGTGCGCGGTTATAATCATCCATGCGCCCAATATCAATCCAGTATTCATGGATTGGAAACATATTTACAGTTTCTCCTTTCTCAATCTCCTTCTCAAGCAAGCTAGGCATGTCAATACGTGTTCCAGGCACCACACTTTTTATCAATTTTGGGTCTAATAAATAAATCCCCGCATTAACAAAAAATTTCTGGATAGGCTTCTCGACCATAGATTTAATTCGCTGCCCTTCACTTGTAATTACACCGTATGGAACCTGATGTTCATATTCACGGACGCACATTGTTGCAATGCATCCGTGTCTATTATGAAAATCCAATAGACTATGAAGGTTAAGTGAAGTTAGAAGGTCTCCATTCATCATAAATATCGGTAAGTCAATCTCTTCATGTGGCAACAAGCCCAAGGCACCACCTGTACCTAGAGGTACTTCCTCATGTACATACTGAATTGATACACCCCACTTATTTCCGTTACCGAAGTGTTCGTAAATAATTTCTGGCATGTAGTGTGTCGAGATATAAAATCGATGAAATCCAGCCTCTATAAAGTTCAGCATAATTTGCTCAAGAATTGGTTTGTCACCAACTCTCAGCATAGGCTTAGGGCAATTATTCGTTAGCGGTTTAAGTCTTGTCCCAAAACCACCAGCCATCAAAAATACTGGGTTATCATGCCGGTGCTGATTTAATAGATCATGTAGGTTAACCAGGCCTACAATTTGTCCTTCGCTATTTACTAATGGAAGATGAAGCAACTCATGTTTCTCCATGAGCGCTAGCATCTGGCTGTCAGTCCAATCTTGGCCTGCAATCTTTGGATTGCAATTCATAACGTGAGTAACAGGCGTGTTCATTGGCTGATGGCGTATCAAGGCGCGGCGAACGTCACCATCAGTAAGCGTACCCAAAAGTACACCTTTACTATCAACCACAATGGCGATACGTAAGGCAGCTTTATCTAGAACGCTTATCGCTTGCTCCAAGCTAACATCAATATTAACGAGAGCGTTACGCCAATGCTTCATTGAACACCACCAATCTCATTAAAGTCTTTAATTAGAAGGTCGAAGAAATGTTTTTTACATATGTTTTCAAGCGGATATTTCGCAAGTGTTTGTGTAATCAACTTACTTGCACCACCATCACCATATGGATTCGTTACTGATTTAAGCATATCTTGAAATTCATCGGCATATAAAGAATCAATCGCTTGAAGAATTGCAACACGTTTTGGTTCACAATCAATAACACTGCTTGCCTTTATTCGACCCATTTGACGATCGCCGATATTAATAGTACCAATATTAAATGAAGGTGCTTCAAGTAACCCACTAGATGAGTTACCAACCACCCCATCAACATATGAAAGACAAGAGAAGTACCGGAGCTGACCGAGCGATACATGCAAACAACTATTTGAATGTGAATTAGTGAAGTCACGAACCATTTCACCAAGCCTCCTGCTACCTGTATCTGCATTTGGCATGGTAAAAATGAAGTTTATTTCATCAAGTTCGTGTAGTGCATCTAGCAGCTCGCGCATTTGTTCACTAGTGCCCATTCCATGATCTAGTGTTGCTGGATGAAAGGTGACAAGAAGATTTCGATTACCAAACTTGAACCCTAATGATTCCTCTAATGATTCCCGCCCCATTATTTCGACTCGTTTAATTGCATCAACAGCCATTCCACCAACATTAAATACGCGTGATGGTTGCTCACCGAGTTGTATTACGCGCCTTCTATACTCATCCGTAGCCACGAAATGTAGATGGGACATTTTAGTTATGGAGTGACGAATCGCATCATCATATGCACCTTCCGTGAGCTCTCCTCCATGTATGTGGGAGACTGGAATACCAGCTATCAATGCTGAAGATACTGCTGAAAATATCTCATATCGATCGCCAAGAACTACCAACAAATCTGGTTTCAATCGCTCAAATACATCGGCAAAACCTATCAGTCCAAGACCAATTGATTTGCTTATCGCATTGCTGCTGTCAGAACTAAGCAGCATATCAACACGTTCGTTAATAGAAAATCCCGCATCTTCAATTTCACGATAGGTCAATCCAAACTCTGACGAGAGATGCATGCCAGTAGCAACAACCTGAAGTTCCATATTATGATGACGACGAATCTCATCCATGAGCCAACGTAATAGGCCAAATTCAGCTCGCGTCCCAGTAACTACGCATACTTTTCTAGTCATAGCTCGATCTGCTCATCTTCCTGGAAATTACGTGGCGCCCTTCTGCCAATCACATCAATCCATCTCATAGGTGTGATCCCTGTTCCAGGACGCTTTGCTATCAGATTAGTTTCGCTAAAAATCTCACCAGCAACAATCTGACAAGCTGCTACTAACGATTTACGTGCAACAGCTATATTCTTTAACTCACTAGAGGATGGACGCTTAATTCCATCACCTATCGCTTTTTCAATGTTACGAATTGCATAAATCATAGACTTAAGCTCGTGTGGCTCGAGACTTGCGACATGATCCGGCCCAGGTAGATTTTTATCAAGCGTGAAGTGTTTCTCGATAATTGATGCACCTAATGCAGTTGCTGCAATCGGCACCTCTATGCCTAATGTATGATCGGAATATCCAGATCTGACCTTATATGCCTGCTCTATGGTTTTCATAGCCGCGAGGTTCACATCAGACATTTTAGTGGGATAATCCGTTGTGGCATGCAATATTGTGATCTTATCTTTGTCAGTACCTGACTCAATAAGTAAATAGAGAGCAGCCTCAATATCAGACAGTGTCGCCATTCCGGTTGAGAGTACGATTTCCTTATTGTACGAACCTATCATTTTTAAATATGGATAGTTGGTGATTTCACCAGAAGGGATTTTAAAACGCATCATGCCCAGACTGTTTAGGAACTGAATACTCTGCAGATCAAACGGAGTGGACATGAATTCAATCTGTTTACTATGGCAATAACTTATTAGCTCAACATGCTCGGGCTCACTCAGCTCTAGCCTTTTTAGCATATCGAACTGGGATTCACTTATCCCTGTGTTGACTTCTTGATAGCCCGCCTGTTTCGCTGATTTAGTCACCAAATTTTCAGCTTTAAAGGTTTGAAACTTTACCGCGTCAGCACCGCATTCTGCAGCCACATCGACTAGCTTCTTCGCAATATCTATAGATCCATTATGATTCACGCCTGCTTCGGCAATTATGAATACGCTCATTTAACCACTGTCCCTGCTTTAATAAATGATCCTGGTGGTATTGTAATCATTTGGTTAGTAGTTGCCTGACTGCCGACGAAGCTTTTTTCACCTACAACCACACCACCGTTAATGACCGCACCTGTAGATATATGGCAATAGTCACCAACCACCGAATCATGCTCAATAATTGCCTTAGTATTAACAATACAATTCTCACCAACATTCGCCGCAGCATTGACCATGGCATAATGCATAACAATCGTACCATCGCCTAACTTGGCGTGCTTTGATACATACGCTAATGGTGATATCAGGGCCGGCTGCATGAATCCCAAATCTCTAAGCTTATTAGCCAAGTTTACTCTTGGTTCTGCGGAACGAATTTGACCAACTGTAACAAAAGCAAAGTCATATTTTTTTTTCAGCTTCGGCAAATCATCATCATCTCCAATGACAGGGTAGCCAAATACATCAAACACTCCCGAATCCTTTCGATCAATAATGCCTGAAATTCTCCAATTGCAGGTTCTCTCTATGACATCAATGCATGATTTACAGTGACCACCAGCACCGATAAGGAGTATTTTTTTCATAGCTTCACACTACTTGGAATATTGACCAGCCGTTCAGCCAACCACCTTGCATTGGTTTGTGGCATGGAAAAGCAGTTTTCAAACATCACAAGCTGGTTAAGTAACGTCCACACGGGTCTAGACATTACACCTTGAGCATTGGAATATTCTAAAAATTCTAGCTTCTCATCACTATTAGCCAATAAAATGGTATTGAGCCAGTAATTAGATCTTGAATATTCCGGCTCAACAATAAATGTGATCTCGTTTTCTTTGCACCAGGATTGATAGATTTCTGCCGTTCGGCGTTTATTGTCAATAAATCTTTCAAGCTTATCTAACTGGGCACACAATAACGCGGCATTCAGATTCGGCATTCGATAGTTATAGCCAACCTGGTCGTGATTAAACTCCCACTTATGAGCAAGCTTAGCAGTAGTTGTGATGTGTTTCGCAGTCTTTGCAAGGTCACGGTCGCTCGTAATAATCACACCACCTCCACCAGAAGTAATCACTTTGTTACCATTAAAACTTATGGCTGCAAGCTTTCCGAAATTGCCTGTGTGTTGGTTTTTATAAAAACTACCAAGTGATTCCGCTGCGTCTTCAACTAAAGGAATGTGCCATTGTTCGCATACAGCCTGAATTTTATCAATTTCGCATGGGTGACCAAAGGTGTGCATAGGCACACACGCGGAAATCCGTTTTTTTGATTGTTTATTAAAACATTGCTTATTTTTGACTTCCCCAAACGATCTCAAAAAATCCTCAAGTGACTCAGCAGAAAGACCTAATGTATGTTTATCGACATCAACAAATACCGGCTCACCACCGCAGTAGCAAATTGCATTACATGTTGCGACAAAACTTAGTGATTGAGTAATAACTTCAGTGTCTCGCTCAACACCGGCGAGCAATAATGAGACATGTAACGCTGATGTGCCGTTGACTGTCGCAATGGCATATTTGCTTCCTGTATATTCAGAAATTTTATGTTCAAACAATTCAACGTATTTTCCGACACTAGATACGTAGGTAGATTCGATGCAATCGATTAGCAAATCTTTTTCATGCTGATCAAAACGTGGCTCATGTAGTTGGATAATTTCACTCCCTTGATAATACTGTCGAATAAACTCAACAAGTTCGTTAAGAGCCGGCCGCATAGTCACATTTTCCCATCTAGGTATTTACCGGTTTCTTTGTGACCAAAATCAGGGATCATTTGGTTAAAAACCTCGACGATTCGCTGCTTAACCCATTGCTTACTTAGTTTAATCTTCGAAATTTCTTGTTCAAAAAATGCAAGCTTTTTATTATCGTAAACTGGTTCGTTTTTTATCACGCCAACACTTGAATAGCGCTGCATATCTAGAACTTCGTTTTCGGTATAGAATTCTTCGAAATCTTTTTCTCCAGTGGTGTCGCTATTAGTAAACAGACAAGGCCATTTACCATGCTCGGGCAGCGTCTTCACCAAATCTCTCGCCTCATCTTCTGATTTACATACATACGGCTCATACCCGACACTTCTCAGATAGCGCATTGCGATCTCGGAAAATGTCATCAGATGAAGGTCCTTGCTGAGCTTTGGGAAGAATATGTCGCGATTTTCTCCTAGCAAGCAAGACATTAAGCAAAGCTCACCAGATTCTTTTGGCGTAATAAAATATCGTTTGATATCACTTGGTGCCACAATTGGTTGAAATTTCTGAATGCGCTGATTAAAACTATGCAATAGCGATCCATCCGAAAACGCCACATTGGCAAAGCGCGCAGTAGATATATCAATTGTTTCGCTGCGACGCATCAGGAACATCTCCATAATACGCTTGCTCGCCCCCATCATATTCACCGGATTTGCAGCCTTGTCGGTTGACACACAGAAATATTTTTTTGATCCATGCTCTATCGATTGTTGAATAGTTTTGTCGGTATTAAACACATTTACGTCAATCATACGCATAAGAGTATATGGATCTTTTTCACTGCGCACATGCTTCAGAGCGGAAAGATTTAAGACATAGTCATATTTACCATCGTTCTGAATAAATGCATCGTATTCAATCGACCCAATATCGAGCGCAAAGGTTTGAAAATCACCATCGATATAACCAAAGGAGCTGCGTATATCTCGGACAACTTCAACTAGATTATTCTCACTAATATCGACAACATGCAGCTTTCTTGGATTGCGTTTAAAGATTTCTTTAACAACAGATTGCCCAATAGTACCTGCGCCACCCAACACAAGAAAGCTAGATTCTTGGATTATTGAACAAAGTCTCGACTCACTAGAGCCTACATCATCAACAAACAGTTCATTCTTTCGACCTATCAAGTCCAAAATATTCATTATTTATTACGCCATTTTTCGCTTCGGTTACCTTAACTACTTAGCTCTATTCCGGTTAAATAGTCCAGCCGCCCGCACATTTTCTCGCAAATGCTGCGGATTGATCGTTCCCACAATCACACTACTTACCCCCGGCT
>JACUUH010000102.1 GCA_014859375.1 Gammaproteobacteria bacterium | reverse complement strand
AAGATATTAACATCCGCACCAGCAGTAGTGGACGTATTGAACTATGGATAGCAGCTATTAACGGTGGGTTAAATTCACCACTATGGGGGCAAGGGTCGGGGAGTTTTGCTTACGCAGGGTTTCATGTTGCTGGACCGCACAACCTATTTCTTAGCCTGCTGCATGATTATGGCCTGCTAGTTTTTGGTTTGAGTTTGGCAGTTTTATGGCAGCTACTAAAAAATCTGCAGCCTAGCCAACAACCGCTATTGACACTGCTTTTTTGTGGTATTTTTTCTGCATGGTTATTCACAACGGCAACACCCGCATTAACAACCGTGATGACACTTCTCATTTCCTGTCTTTTAGTAGAAAAACAAAATAAAACCACTCGGGTAAAAAAAACAAACACCGTAATTGTCGCGATAATACTCTTTACACTAACAGGCACTGCTTTACACGACTTCAAAAAAAAATATAGTACATTAGACCTAAGACCACGTATCTGGCTGTCACATGAATAGCAAATGTAACACTGAGTCATAGTTTATAAATGGGACTTTGGAGTGGCATAACTCTTCTGATTCTAAAAAATGACTCTAAAAGAATTTTCTGAACAGCCTGAAATGAATGATCGTAATGTTTACAAGTGGCGGAATCGCTACAAGATCAAACGCATGTAAGGGCATTGAAGATGCATCACATTAAGGCCAGCCGCGCAACCTGGATCAAAAAACGATCAAAAAATCTAGATATGATTCATAACAAAGAGCTTGCCAAACCCTCCTGCTGGACTAAAACGGCTGATTCCATTATGACTTTGGCGGCTAAGGCTAAGAACAGTAGTATTAATACTAAGCTATCGAGTTAAAATAACAGAACATTAGCTGCCATCATGTAACATAAAAACCGCCCTCAGAGGGGCGGTTTTTATTAAGACAAAAGGGTTAATTTGGGTCTGACCCGTTTGATGTTATCAATTGCTACCGGTGCAGTTGGCCAGCGTTACACCAGTAAAAGTATGTCCACAAGTCCAAGTATTGGTTGCGCGAGTGAAGGTCACTATACCACCTGTTTTTGTAGATACAATAGTAACATCAACCACTGGTGTAGCTGAAGTGGCAGTGATCTTCAGAGAAGGAATCCCATCTGCCAGCTTATCAATAGTTGTTTTAGTACCATTATCAAAAATTGCAGCATCTACAGCTGTTCTGAAACTACTTGCTTCAGCATAAGCAGCATTGGCATTCGCACGATTCACATAATTCTGATACTGCGGCACTGCGACTGCTGCCAGAACACCGATGATGGCAATGACCA
>JACUUH010000022.1 GCA_014859375.1 Gammaproteobacteria bacterium | reverse complement strand
CTATCGAGATCTGTAACCAAGGTTTCATCAGCAAAACTAGCTGATGCCAGCGTTAATGTAGACATAATAAAGAGGAACAACAGTATAATTAACCGTCTAGCGTTCCTCAAAATATTATCTAGCATTTGATCAAGTGGCCTTATAAATCAAGCGGCTAAGATTAACATATAATCTTCAGATGCAATATAAATAGTAACTCAATCAATGCTATTGCTGATTTGGCTCATAGCCTAATCTTATCAAAGACAAATCTAAAAAGGGTCGTAATGACGACCCTTTTTATGGTTTATATTGCTAGCGTTTTATTAAACGTCGTAATTGGTCGCTGAAATATCGCCACCACGGCCAGTCCAGTTGGTATGAAAGAACTCACCGCGCGGCTTATCCAATCGTTCATAAGTATGAGCCCCAAAATAATCACGTTGTGCTTGCAATAAATTAGCGGGTAAGCGTGCGCTACGATAACCGTCATAAAATGATAATGCACTGCTAAAGGTTGGTGCTGGTACGCCAAGTGAAATTGCTGTACCAACAGCTTTACGCCAGCCCGGAAGTGCTGCTGTAATTTCATCAATAAAGAATTGATCTAACAATAAATTTTGTAGTTCCGGGTTATTGGTAAATGCATCACGGATATTTGCCAAGAACTGGCTACGAATAATACAACCACCACGCCACATTAGGGCGATACCACCATAGTTTAATTGCCAACCATAGGTGTCAGCCGCTTCACGCATCAGCATATAACCTTGAGCATAGGAGATAATTTTTGAAGCATATAAGGCATCACGAATGGCGTCGACCGTTTCTTTTTTATCACCACTAAAGTCTGACGCTAATTTTGGTAATACTTTTGATGCTGTAACACGTTCATCTTTACGTGCTGATAAACAACGTGCAAATACGGCTTCACCAATTAATGTCAGTGGAATACCCAAATCCAGGGCATTCATACCCGTCCACTTACCCGTACCTTTTTGACCGGCTGTATCTAGAATGTCATCAATGAGTAATTCGCCATTATCATTTTTAACAGCAAGAATATCGCGAGTAATTTCAATCAGATAAGAATCAAGCACGCCTTCATTCCACTCGGCAAAAACAGCTTGGACTTCATCACCCGTCATACCGAGACCTTCTCGCATCAACTGATACGCTTCGCAAATCAGTTGCATATCGCCATACTCAATGCCGTTATGTACCATTTTCACATAGTGACCGGCACCATCATTACCAACCCAATCACAACATGGTTCACCATCGACTTGTGCCGCTATAGCTTGAAAGATTGGCTTTACAAAAGGCCATGCCGCATGATTACCGCCAGGCATGATCGAAGGTCCAAAGCGTGCACCTTCTTCACCACCTGAAACGCCAGTACCGATAAACAAAATACCTTTTTGTTGTAATTCATGGGTACGGCGATCACTATCATTGTAAAGTGAGTTGCCGCCATCAATAATGATGTCACCATGATCAAGATATGGAACCAGTTGTTCAATAAAGCTATCAACTACGGGACCGGCTTTAACCATCAGCATAATGCGACGCGGCGCCTTTAAGCTGTCTACAAATGTTTTTAAGTCGTGGCAACCGATAACCTTAGTACCTTTAGCCGGACCATCAATAAATTCATCAACTTTACTGGTAGTTCGGTTATACACAGCAACAGTAAAACCATGATCATTCATGTTTAACACAAGATTTTGACCCATTACAGCCAAACCTACCAAACCAATATCAGCCTTTGCGGCTGTTTGTTCTATCATCATTTATCTACACACCTTAATATATTCGCCTTCGGCTTCTCGAGTTGATCCAACAATCAGCCGACGTTGCCCCGTAGCAATGTTATATTCCACGGTACCTGATACTTCAATTACTTCATTATTTTTCGCTTGGCCTATATAGGTATGGGTAAATGACACAATTTCAGGTGTCATCTCATCATCGACAATATAGTAAGCTGGAAAATCAAACGCACGCTGATCATCAATCACTTTCGTTTTAAATGTACGCATTCCTTGTTTTTGATACTGATTCGTGTCTATTTCAAGCTCATTCCATAAACACACCATACCAATATCAAACTTAGTACCTTCAATAGCCGCTTTGTTACACTTGCGATATTCATGCCACGCAAATTCACTGTAACTTAATTGTGCTGCGCGTCGTTCAAAGTTGTCTTGCATCAAGGCACTATCTAAATCCGATAGCACCCCATCAATGATTGCCTGTTGAATCGCTTGCCGCATCTGATGAAAATTATCTCTGCCGTAGACCACCAAATCAATGTCAGAGGAAGACCGATGTTGATCGATTAACATCGAACCCGTTAAACCTAAACTATCACTATTTGCACCATACTGTAGCAAGATCGCAATTAATGTGTGCAGTTTTTGTGCAAGATCATCTATCGGCTGTTGCTGCATGAGCTGCTTAAGTTTATTTTCAGGTTGAAAGTGTTGGACAATATCGCTAACTGCGACAGCATGAAAGGCTGTATCAAATTGAGATGACGTATAAAGATACTGTGGGTAGTGTGTTTGTAATAATGAGTTTGCTTGTTCAGTATCAACTTTTTTCCAGCCTTGCCCATCAGCAACATAACGAAGAAAGCATCCTACTTTAGTATCTTGTGGTTGATAACAAACAACGGCAAAAATCAGGCCTTCTTTGGTCTGAATAAAGTCTTTAGGCAGAAATGGAAACGCGTTATTTCTCATTGATATTAACCAAGACGTTTTACCCACATCCAGATACCGGTTACTGACAAAATTATAAGTAATGCAGCGATACCATCTAATAACCAGGGTCCATATTGACCAACGATATGACCATTATGCAGATCGAGCACAACACGCTCAATCGATATGCCTTGACCATGAAAGTATTGCTGTAACTGCGCGGCAACACTATCTGGCATTGGTTGCGGCACGCTCCAGCCTACACCTTGAAGTGATAACTTCTCCCATCGCTCTAACATGAAATCACTTCGCCATAGACCATCACGCGTTTGAACAACGGGTTCGCCATGAAATAGGCCAATATTTTGAATCATTGCCGGCACACCGCTTGAACTTGTCATTTTTTCTACAAACTCGCCATCTTCTGTAAAAATGAGTAATGCTTGATCTGTTGCAACAACAAATGTTTGCTCTTGGCTTATAGCGCCTTTTAGAAGGCGTGATTCTTGTACTACTGGCGTTGCATCAACAAATAGTTGCTGACCAAATTGAGAAATGACTTTATTGTCAATTAGAAAAACGGCATCAGGCTCAAGCTTGGTAACACCGTAATGATTGAGCAACCAATTCCATGTGAGGTAACGTTGATCTAAGTTTAGATCAGTTGTGTGATTAAGTAAGATACCTGTAGATGCAAGCAATAACACAAATAATGCAATTGTAGCACCCAAAATTCTATGTATCCGTCGCATTCTGCGATTCATATTATATTTCTATGGTGTAGTAAATTTATCCAGATATAATGCCATTCTAACTACCGAAGTCATAGCCCAAACTGATAAGGTTGCGCCTGAAATACCGTCAATGTGACGATCAAGTTTATTACCATCGAGTGTAGCTTGTTCAAATTGCTGGGTAAATGCGGGATATCGAATTTCATCACCGCGACTTTCGCGAAATGCTAAAACCTTAACTACTTCAACTTTTTGCCTGGAAATAACCACACCAAAGGTAATCGGCTGCTCTTTGCCAATTTCTTCCAAGATCCAAACACTTTTGTTTTGATCTCGCCAATATCGAATTCTCAAGCCCTTATAGTCGTGCCCTAAAATATCTGAAACTGACTGACTTACCTCACCTTTAAGCCAGACAACCTGGCTTTTAGGTACGCTGTTCGCAAATACCTCCGACAAAAAATCTTCATCGGTTTGATACACACCACGAGCAGAAACAGTGATTGAACTCACCATCAACCCTATCAGGACGATAAAGTGTAATTTAAATAACCTGGTCAATTCACTGTTCCTAGTCGTTTTAGTGTCATTAACTTAGAATTGATAGCCTAAGCCAACATTGATGCCATCTTGTTCTTTGCCTGCGGGCGCATCCTGATCTTGGTAATCGACTTTCACCACAACATCTTTGTGCGGCCACCAATTCACACCAAGATCAATTTGTTGATATTGGCTGTCGGTCGAATTACCCGCTTGATTATCCCATTCATTGTAGCGAGCAAATACACCGACGTTATCAGTAATACGGTATGAAGGCTCTATATACCAACCGGTTTGTTGATCGGAACCAGAAGCTTTTGGACCACTGCCATTGACATCCCATGTGGCATATAAGGCGCGTAAGCCAAAATCACCTTGTTGAATAACAGCGTGGGTTTCTAACAAGGTTGCACTACCTGCCGTTGGATCTTGGCTTTGTGTCATATTTTCCTGATATTGAGCAGTTACAGCGAGTTCAACACCTGGAATTGCTGTCCATTTTAAACGACCTGTGTAAGCGAAATCTTCAGCCTTAGCCTTGGAAACCTTTTGACGGCCACTTCTAACCGCATAGTTAGCCGTACCGCTAGTATTTAAACCAGAAGTGGCAACAAGGTCATAACTCAAGCCCTGAGCTAATTGCCCACTAAACATAACCCCGCCTTCCCACCATGTTGTTGGGATGATGTTGCTCTCTACCGGGTTACGTTCCGTACCATAGAATGTATTAGGCTCATGTGTCTCATTCATAATACCAACTGGCATTAAAAACAAACCGCCTTTAACACGATGTTGTTGATTGATGTCATATTCAATATAAGCTTGTTCAAGCTCAATTTCACCGCCATTACTGCCATTACTGGTATCTTTAACTAAGCTATGCTCAAGCTCGAATTCAGAGAAAAACCGTAGATCATCATTAAACTCATGACCAAAAAATAAGACAAAACGATGGAAATCAATTTCATCTTTATCGGCAGCACCGTTTTGACCTTCTAGGTTGTTATAGTGCAGTTCACCGTAACCACCGATTGATGTTTTATTGGCATTGAAACTAGCTGTTTTAACTGCTTGTTCAGTTGCAACAGCAAGTGCTTCCGCTGCCGCACTCGCTTCAAGTGCAGTCTGCTCTGTTGCATCAACCTTGTTTTTTAAGGTTTGATTTTCAGCTTTCAGATCCTGGTTTTGTTGTTGAACCTCAGCCATTTGTTGCTGCATTTTTTGCAACATTTGCCAAATTTCTTCATTGTTTGGTGTCGCGGCGTGAGCTGCACCGATTGCTGTCATTAAGCTCAATGCTAGTGCCGTTTTTTTGAATGTCATGATAAACCCCACCATCTATAAATTAAATCATGGTGTGATTATAGCTATTCATCTATCTAAATGCAAATCATTATCATTTAGATTAAATTTATTTATTACCGTCTTTCGCTATTCTATTTGTTCGTTATTCTGCCTTGAACTATGACGCTTATTCTTCCTCGCTAGTTTCTTGGCTTGTTTTTGTTCGCGAATGTGCAGCATTTCAATGATTTCTTGTTCCATCATTTCAGGGGTTTCTAAGCTTATATTGCCGATAGTGGCTGAACGAAACTCCGTTAATAAAATCTTGGCGGTACGATCCAAATCAACCATACCTCCCGAACGTAAACAGCCACGTTTGGCTCCGATCAGTTCTAATAGTTTAATTTCATCTTCTGGCAATGCATCCAAGTCATAGCGTTGTTTTAATAAATCAGGATAGGCCCGACGCAAATAATCAACGGCATAGATGGCAATATCATCATTACTAATCGCGGTTTCTTTAATTGCACCAGTAATCGCAAGCCGGTAACCACCATGTCTGTTTTCAAGGTTTGGCCATAACACGCCAGGCGTATCATGCAACACGATGCCGCCCTCCAATTTAATTCGTTGCTGCATTTTAGTTACAGCAGGCTCATTGCCAGTTTTGGCTATTTGTCTACCAGCAAGGGTATTGATTAAAGTCGATTTACCAACATTGGGAATGCCCATAATCATAGCTTGAATATTTTTTACGCTACTGTCTTTGGCAGGTAGCATTTTGCGACATAAATCTACTATCTCTCGCATCCGTTCTGGTTGTTGTGTGGTCAGAGCAATGGTTTTTACATTTTTTTCTTGTTCTAAATAGTCTTGCCACTGCCGTGTGAGTTCAGGATCGGCTAAATCACTTTTACTTAATACTTTGATACACGGCTTGTCACCACGTATTTCCGCCAGCATTGGGTTTTCACTACTAAAAGGAATACGTGCATCAAGCACTTCGATGATCAGATCAACCTCTGGAATCATCTTTTTCATTTCTTTGCTGGCCTTATGCATATGGCCAGGATACCAATTGATCGCCATTATTTTTTCACCAAACTTACTACGGTTTTATCAATATCGATCAAGCGTTTTTTATATAGTTTACCCAATGCTTTTTTATAGCTGGACTTACTGACACCAAATTGTTTGGTGATCGCTTCTGGTGAACTTTTATCGGTTAACGTTGTGCTGCCGCCCTGTTGTTTAATAAAGGTCAAAATGTGTTCTGATAAATCATCTAAGGCTTCGCGGCTAACTAATTGCAGACACAAATCCAACTTTTTGTCAGAACGAATATGTTTGATATAACCTTGAAGTTGCTCACCATATTTAATCGGCTTAAACACGTCACTATTAAAAATAACGCCCGTAACAACGCCATTCACGATCGCTTTAAAGCCTAAATCAGTGCGACCATAAATGAGTAAATCAACTTTCTGCTGCTGTTTGAAATAAGGAGAACTATCGGGTAAAAATTTATCTATTTTGGTGCTGGCAGCAATACGCGATGAGGCATCATCAATATAAAGGTATACAACGTAGGACTTACCAACTTCTAATGGTTTTTGTTGCTCACCAAATGGGACTAACAAGTCTTTGGGTAAACCCCAATCCAAAAAGGCGCCAATTCGATTAACGGCAACCACGTTAAGATAAGCACACTCGCCGACCATTGCTTTAGGTATTTCTGTGGTTGCAATCGGTAAATCATCTGAATCAAGATAAACAAACACATCCAATTGATCGCCAATACTGACATTTGCTGGTATGTAACGATTAGGCAACAAAATTTCACCTAAACCGTTACCATCCAGATAGATGCCAAAATCTAATTTTTTGATTACTTTTAAGGTGTTAAGTTTGCCAAGTTGTGCCATGAGCTGCTCGATAATGATAATTGATTAGGGTGATTTTAACGTATTCATGATTACGCCATACTAATGATTATCAAAAACCAAGCCATCTCAACAAAACTTTTATGAAAAATGCTCAAACATACTCGGGTATAATTGCCCAAAATTAACCTGAAACAAGAGAAATATCATGCCTAAAGCTAGTGACCTAAAACGTGGAATGGTCGTTGAAGTTAATAATGCGCCCTATTCTGTTCGTGAGATTGAAGTGCGTAATCCATCTTCACGCGGTGCATCAACACTCTACAAAATTCGCTTTAATCACCTTAAAACCAAACAGAAACTGGATGAAACCTTAAAAGGTGACGACTTTTTAAAAGAAGTCGACAGTGACAAGAAAATGTTGCAATTTTCTTATAAAGACGACGATGGTTACACCTTCATGAGTCTGGAAGATTATGAGCAATATACCATCAGTGCCGATGATATAGAGGAAGAAAAACGCTACCTTGTCGAAGGCTTGGAAGGTGTCGTCGCAACATTACTCGATGGTGTTATGGTTGCAATCGAATTACCAGCTGCTGTCGCTATGCAAATTACTGAAACCGCACCAGGCATTAAAGGCGCATCAGCCACAGCCAGAACCAAACCCGCTAAATTTGCGACAGGCCTGGAAATTCAAGTGCCAGAATATATAGAACAGGGTGAGGTTATAAAAATTAACACCGTTTCAGGTAAATTTATGTCTCGCGCATAAACGTCTTATTTTTTTATGCGAGCAATTATTAAACATTACCTGCTACTGACAACAGGGTGGCTGTTTGTCATATTAGGTATTATCGGCGCTTTTGTACCATTATTGCCAACAACCCCTTTTTTAATCGTGGCACTAGCGTGTTTTGCAAACAGCTCGCCACGTTTTCACAGCATGTTATTAAACAATAAATGGTTTGGTCCACCACTGGCACAATGGGAACATAGTCATACCATTCGCCACCAAGTAAAACGTAAGGCGATGATGTTAATTATTGCAACGTTTACTATTTCAATCATCATGTTATCTGGCAGACTCGGCCTACAACTAATGCTGGTGTGCTTATGTTTGATTTTATTGGCATTTGTCTGGCAGCTAAAAGAATCTGAGGATAAGTAACATGAATGTAGATGATGCGATTATGCATCGCCACTCAACTCGTGCCTTTCTTGATAAAGAGGTCACCATTGAACAGATTTCGCACATTCTAGCAATAGCGAGTCATTCACCATCTGGAGCAAACAGCCAGCCTTGGCAAGTTGCGATCATCAGTGGTGAAAGTAAAAAACGCTTGCAGTCAAAACTGGAATTAGCCTTTACAAATGGTATTAAACCGAGCCCTGACTACCAGTATTATCCAAAAACATGGAATGAACCATATCATAGCCGTCGCATAAAATGCGGTTTACAACTATATCAAAGCTTAGCTATTAACAAACAAGATACTGAACAGCGTCAAGCACAATGGCAAGCCAATTATCGTGCTTTTGATGCACCTGTCATGCTGCTGTTTTTTATTGATGATGTAATGGAAGCAGGCTCATTGCTAGACTACGGCATGTTTATCCAATCACTGATGTTAGCAGCACAAGAGCAAGGCTTGGCGACATGTCCTCAAGCAGCATTAAGTGACTATCCCGATATAGCAAAACAAGAACTAGGATACACCACTGATCTAAAACTAATCGCAGGTATGGCCTTAGGTTATGAAGATGCCAATGCCGCTGTTAATACTTATCGCACTACACGTGAACCCTTATCCAACTTTTGCCACTTTTTCAATTAAGTTACGACCAATAACACCGTTAGCTAGAGCCTATTGAGCTTTCAGCTACGCGTTTAGGTATACTCTTTTTTCCACAATAACATGACTGAGACCACCATGACGCTTGATGACTTTCTATTAAAACTTGACCAGAATCCTGAACAAATCGAATTTAATGAAACCATGGATGTCATTGATGATAATTACGACTTCACGCCAGCTCAATTTTCCAATGGTGATACCTTGAATGAAGAAAATCAGAATAACGGTTCGTGTAAAATTTTTGCTTTTGGTTTGTTGAATAATCTGAATGAACAACAAACATTAGCGTGTTTTGGCCGTTATTATCGTGACGATGTGCTTGCACACCCTGAAAATAATGATCACCAAAATATACGGAATTTCATCAAATCTGGCTGGGATGGTATTCACTTTAGTAGTGTGGCATTACTCGAAAAATAAGCACAGATAAACAAGGTCGGCATTTAGCCGACCTTATCTTTCATCTTAAAGTAGAACGCGTTCAATACCGCCGTTTTTAGCATCCTCAATAAATCGTTTCTGCCAGCCATCACCCAACAAGTGATTGGCAATTTCAACAACAATATAATCCGTTTCGATACCTGTATCTTCTCTATAACGTGACAGACCTTGCTGACAAGCAGGACAAGATGTAAGCATTTTGACATTACCATTGACCGCTTTGCCTGCACCGGTAAGCTCTTGTATACCCTTGGTGATTTCTTCTTCTTTTCTAAAGCGAACTTGCGTTGCAATATCAGGTCTTGCCACAGCAAATGAACCCGATTCACCACAACAACGATCATTCAATGTCACTTGTTGACCTAATAAAGTTTCAGCAACACTGGTCGATTGATAGGTCTTCATCGGTGTGTGACACGGTTCGTGATAGAGGTATTGAACACCTTCAATTCCTTCCATCTTTACGCCTTTTTCCATTAAATATTCGTGAATATCTAATAAGCGACATCCTGGGAAGATTTGCTCAAATTGGTACTTAAGCAACTGATCCATACAGGTACCACATGACACAATAACGGTCTTGATATCCATATAATTCAAGGTATTCGCCATCCGATGGAACAACACTTGATTTGCCGTTGTAATGGCTTGACCTTTAGCCAGATCCCCATCCGCTGTTTGAGGATAACCACAGCATAAATAACTTGGTGGCAATACTGTTTCAGTCCCGACTTCATACAACATTGCTAGCGTTGATAGACCAACCTGACTAAATAACCGCTCAGAACCGCAACCAGGGAAGTAAAATACAGCATCTGAGTCTTCATTAACCTTTTTAGGATCCCGCAAGATCGGAATCATTTTATCGTCCTCAACACCCAACATTGCGCGTGTTGTTTGCGAAGGCATACCCGTTGGCATCGGCTTTTTCATAAACTGTACAACTTGTTCACGAATCGGCGTTTTACCTGTTGTTGGCAGTGGCTTCTTGTTCTTACTGCCAAGTAAGCCTAGCGACTTGAATATTTTATGACCGATGTTCTGAGCCTTATAACCCCACTGAATCATAGTGTTGTGCATCAGCCTGATAGTCAAAGGATCTGTCGCATTCAAATACGCCATTGATGTCCATGTACCGATATTAAGATTACGTTTACCCTGATTTTTCAGGATATTGCGTAATTTGATGGTGACATCACCAAAGTCGATATTCACTGGGCATGGGTTCAAACAGCGATGACAAATCGTGCAGTGATCTGCCACATCATTCATTTCAGCAAAATGACGTACCGAAATGCCACGGCGGGTTTGCTCTTCATATAAGAAAGCTTCCATGATAAGACCTGTACCCAGGATCTTATTGCGCGGTGAATAAAGTAAATTTGCACGAGGAACATGGGTCGTACATTCAGGTTTACATTTACCACAACGCAAGCAGTCTTTGATGTCATTGTTGACTTCATTCAGTTCACTTTGCTCAAGAATAAGGGCTTCTTGTTCAAGTAAACGCATAGAAGGCGTATATGCGTTTTCCAAGCCTGATCCGGGCATTAATTTACCCGCATTAAAATGGCCATTTGGATCCACTTTTTGCTTATAGCTGGCAAAAGCATCAATCGTGGCTTGATCCAAATACTGCATTTTAGTTAAGCCGATACCATGTTCACCAGAGATAACACCACCCAGTTTGCCAGCCAAATCCATGACCTCATCAACGATGCGTTCAGCTTCATGCATCATAGTGTAGTCATTAGAGTTGACAGGAATATTAGTATGAACATTACCATCACCGGCATGCATGTGCGTTGCAACAAACAAGCGGCTTGAACGATGTAGTGAGTGAATGCTATCTAACTTGGCTCTAAGTGCTGCCAAATCTTGTCCTTGAAACATTTCTTTTAGCGGTTTTTCAACTTCTGCTCGATATGAAATACGCAGATCTCGTCGCTGCAACACATTAAATAATGTGTCACCTTCAAGTAATTTTGATTTTGCTTGATCTGGCAATAAATCTAACTTGTCTATCGCTAGTGACTCAAAGCTGTTCAATACATCTTCCCAACGCTCGCGCACTTGATTTAGATATGTGCAGGCTGCTTCAATCTTGCTTTGGATAATGGCGTTGTTTTCATCGCTTTCTTCAAAGTCCGCTTTATGTTGTTTAAGCTCTTTTGGGCTATTAGACAAGTAATCACAGACCGCATTGACCATGACCAATTTATTACGTGTTGATTGAACGATATTGATTTTTTCAATACCGTCGTTATATTCCGATAAACGATCCAACGGAATAACCACGTCTTCATTAATTTTGAAGGCATTAGTATGTTTTGCAATGGCAGCTGTTCTTGACCGATCTGCCCAAAAACGTTTACGTGCTTCAGCACTGACAGCAATAAATCCTTCACCGTCACGCGCATTGGCTAAATGAACAATGTGTGAACATGCAGCGGCAACTGCATTTTCATCATCGCCAGCAACATCAATCAGTAACACCATTTTAGGTAAGGCCGAACGAGGTGCTTTGGTTGTGTAATCAACAGCGCGCACATAACGCTCATCAAGATGCTCCATTCCAGCTAATAGCACGTTTGGATTGTTATCCAGCACGTCTTTAGTCTCAACAATCGCTGGCACTGCTTTACTTAAATCATTACCAAAAAACTCAAGGCACACTGTGCGTGTGAATTGCGGCATCGTATGTAAAACAAAGACAGCGGATGTAATAAGTCCATCACAGCCTTCTTTTTGAATACCCGGTAAGCCACCCAGGAATTTATTCGTAACATCTTTACCCAAACCTGATTTACGCAATTGGTTTGCAGGAATAGCGATTTGTTCAGGTTCACCTAGTTGAGTTTTGCCATCCGCCTTAAAGCGGGTAATACGAAATTCTGCAATCTCGACGTCATGAATTTTGCCCATATTGTGGTTAAGACGTTCGACCTCTAACCACTCAGAATCAGGGGTAACCATGCGCCATGATACGAGATTATCTAAGGTTGTTCCCCACATGACGGCTTTTTTACCACCGGCATTCATTGCAACATTACCACCGATGGTTGATGCATCTTGAGATGTCGGATCAACCGCAAACACCAGTCCGTTTTTATTGGCTAAATCAGATACTCTGCGTGTTACCACTCCCGCTTCAGCCCTTACTGTCGCAACCTCACCTTCACGACCAGGTAAAGTACGGCGGATAACAGGACCTAAACCCTCGAGTTTTTCCATATTGATAACAAGACTATCGGCAGAAAGCGGAATCGCACCACCGGTATAACCAGTACCACCACCTCGTGGAATAATCGTTAAGCCCAACTCAATAGATGCAGCAACAACTGCAGCCATCTCTTGTTCCGTATCTGGTGTTGCAACAGCTAATGGGTATTCAACACGCCAATCTGTTGCGTCAGTTACATGCGAAACACGCGCTAAACCATCAAACTGAATATTATGTTTTTTAGTCGCTTTGGCAAGACGTCGCATAACACCACGTCTACGGTCTGCCGTACTTAATAAGTTACGTTCAAAATCAGCAACGGCTTTACGGGCACATTGTTCAAGTTGCAATGCAAGCTGATTATCATTACTTATTGCTCGGTCTCGAACTTGATCCAAGCGATGATGCAGCGCATGTCGCAATGATTCCCAACGCTTGCTATTTTCAACCAAGTCATCTTGAATAAAGGGGTTACGCGAGATAACCCACATATCGCCCAATACTTCAAATAACATTTTAGCGCTTCGCCCAGTCTTACGTTGACCTCGTAAGGTTTGAACGATTTGCCACATGGGTTCGCCAAGAAACCGAATCACGATTTCACGATCAGAAAAAGAAGTATAGTTGTAGGGTATTTCGCGAATTCGACCAGGCATAATCTTCAAATATTCCGCTCAAAAAAAAACAAGATAATATTATCACGAAGCTACACTATAATATGCCCACAAAACAGAAGCTTTTTACTCTTACTCTTGGAATTTAATAATCACAATGGATTTTTTGCACATACTTTCGCTTGCTATTTTGCAAGGCCTGACCGAGTTTTTGCCGATATCAAGCTCAGCTCATTTAATCCTTTTACCACTAGTCTCAGGTTGGCAAGATCAAGGCCTAGCATTTGATGTCGCCGTCCATGTTGGCACTTTATCTGCGGTCGTTTTTTATTTTCGCCACATGCTTAAAAAACTCGTCGCAGATTGGCTTGATTCTTTAATAAAAAAACAATTGGTTGGGGAGAGCAAGTTAGCATGGGCAGTATTGTTTGGCACCATTCCTGTAGGTTTGGCTGGCTTATTATTTAATGACATTATCGAAACGAGCTTGCGTTCACCTTTTGTCATTGCCACAACGACCATTGTATTTGGTGTATTACTTGGATGGGCAGATTGGTACGGCAAACAAGAGCGGACTGAACACCAATTATCATGGAAAGATGTCGTCGTCGTCGGGATAGCCCAAGCTATCGCATTAATTCCAGGCACATCTCGCTCCGGCATTACCATGACCGCAGGCCGTTTATTAGGCTTATCACGAACCGCATCAGCTCATTTTTCATTTTTATTATCGATCCCTGTTATTATCTTGGCTGGCGGATTAAAAACAATTGAACTGATTCAATCTGACACCACTACAGACTGGTTTGCACTCTGCAGCGGTGCAATAATATCCGCACTTAGCGCCTATTTATGCATTACTTTGTTTATGCGCTTATTAGAGAAGGTGGGCATGTGGCCGTTTGTTATATATAGATTGATATTAGGTGCTATACTTATCGCTCTATTTACCTAATCAAATACAGTTGACAGTTTCTTGAGGAATGCGTAACATTCCCCCTCTTTATTTGGACCCGCCTGCGTAATTTTTTCCAGGAGCAACTTGCGGAATGAAAACAACCACATTAAGTGCAAAACCAGCAGAAGTTCGTCGTGACTGGTTCGTCGTTGATGCCAACGGCAAAACATTAGGCCGTATGGCTACTGAAATCGCGCGTCGTTTGCGTGGTAAACATAAAACTATTTACACACCTCATGTTGATACTGGTGATTATATCGTCGTTATCAACGCTGAGAAATTACGTGTAACTGGTAACAAAATGAAAGATAAGATGTACTATCACCACACTGGTCATATTGGTGGTATCAAATCTATTTCATTAGAAAAGCAACTTGATAAAGCCCCAGATCGCGTTATCAAAACAGCTGTAAAAGGCATGTTGCCAAAGAATTCATTGGGTCGCACTATGTTCAGCAAACTTAAAGTATATGCTGGCGAAGATCACCCACACACAGCCCAACAGCCTAAAGTGCTGGAAATCTAAACGGATATCATCATGGCAGATTCATACTACGCTACAGGTCGTCGCAAAAGCTCAACAGCTCGTGTTTTCTTAAAACCGGGTACAGGCAACCTTACAATTAACACTCGTTCATTAGAAGATTATTTCGGTCGTGAAACATCACGCATGGTTGTTCGTCAGCCATTGGAATTAGTTGATATGTTGAACAACTTTGACCTTAAAATCACTGTTCGCGGTGGTGGCAACAACGGTCAAGCTGGTGCTATCCGTCACGGAATAAGCCGCGCTTTAGTTGAATACAACAGCGAATTAAAATCAGAACTTCGTAAAGCAGGCTTCATCACTCGTGATGCGCGTGCTGTTGAACGTAAGAAAATTGGTTTACACAAAGCGCGTAAGAAACCACAATTCTCTAAACGTTAATTATTCAGAACACTCAATACGATTGATCTCGTATTTGATAAAAAAAGCCATTCACATAACGCTGAATGGCTTTTTTTTTGCACCCGAAAAAACATCATGCTATAAATAATGCCATTTTATTAGCCAGCTCTCAGAATGTGAGCTTTCATGAAACTTAAATATCACCTCATCTCGAGTCTATTGTTTTTATCCCCAATACTACATGCTGAACAGTCTTCAGCACTAGCCCTGTCTGTCGGCGCATTTGATATTGGCAAAGATGAAACTGCAGCAGAATTAGGTATTGAGTACCGATTCGCACCTCTTGAAAATGCGTTTAATATCATTCCCGTTATTGGCGCAACAGCAACGACTGATGGTTCATACTGGGTGCATAGCGGTATTCGCTATGATATTGCACTCGGAGATAACTGGGTGTTGACTCCTAACTTTGCGGCGAGTTTATATGAGCAAGGTGGTGGTAAAGATTTAGGTCATACTATTGAGTTTCGTTCAGGTTTAGAGTTTGCCTATAAACTAAATGAAAATTCGCACTTGGGGTTAGCCATTTATCATATATCCAATGCATCAATCAGTAATAAAAATCCTGGCCAAGAATCCGTGATTTTAAGTTACAGTTTCGCCCCTGACTTTTAGAAAAACCTTTAATTGATAAGCGCATATATACCCGTCGTCATTGGAATTGCGGCTATATTAATAGACTCCGTCTTTCCCGCAAAAGCGGGAATCCAACAATAGTTAATAGTTTCACTGGCCATGGATCAACGACTTTGCGAGCACGACAACTTCAGATTGTAGTGTCACGGGTATTTACCCATAATCATTGAAGATGCAGATATGGCTAAAATTTCCGTTCACTCAGAGCTCGTCGAAGAGCGGAAGAGTTAGCTTACTTAGGTTCATGGTTCGACAAGCTCACCACGAACGGTAAAAGTAGTAAGCATCTTCAAGTTGATTAGGTATAGTTTCCGCTATATGGGCTTTATTTGTATAAGCTGGCTTTATCAGAGTCAGGTTGCGTTTTAAAGCGACGATGCACCCAATAATATTGTTCGGGTGATTTACGGATTTCTTGCTCTACTATATCGTTAATGCGCTGTGCATCTTTAATATCATCACCACTGGGAAAGTCAGTTAAGGCTGGACCAATTGTTATGGTATAACGACCATCCGCTTGTCGTCTTGGAACAAAAGGTAAAACTGTGGCACCAGTCATTTTTACCATACGCGCTGTCGCCGGGACTGTTGCCGCACGAACGCCAAAGAATGTTGGGAAAATACTCATTTTAGATCCAAAATCCTGATCAGGCGCATACCAAACCACCTTGTTCTGTTTTAATGCTCTCAACATCGATCTAGGATCTTCTCGCAAGACAATCCCCTCACTATGATGAAGTCGATTTTTCATCATAACAGCATTAAACAAGGGGTTTTTTAATTCTCGAAACATGACATAGCAGGGGGTTTTAAGCATAATAAGCCGCCCACCCAATTCCATGCTGGTGAAATGCCCAGTCAATAAAATAACACCTTTACCTCGTTGTTTTGCTGCTTCTAGGTGTTCTAAGCCTTCATATTTAACACGCTTTTGTAAGCGTTCATCGCTTGCCCACCAGCTTAACGCTGTTTCAATCAACATCATGCCCATTGTGCGGAAATTAGCATCTAATAATTGTTGCCGCTGTTGCTCTGGTAATTCGGGAAAACAGAGTTCCAGGTTACGCAACGCAATCTTTTTTCTCTTGCCAACAAAAGGCGACATAATCCACGCTAACGTACTGGCGGCTGATAGTTGCATGCTAACCGGTAAATAAACAGATACGCGCATCAAACCAAGTCCCAACCAACTCAACCAGAAACGTGGGTGTAAAAATTGCCACTGAAAAATGTTCATATTTAGACTAATTTATAAAACCGGTGTGTATGCTATCATTCTCGCTGATTTATCGCTTAATAAAACGCGTCAAACGAGATCTTCATTGAGAATATTCTACACCGTACTTTTTTTTATTAGCTTGCCATTCATTCTACTTCGTCTAATTTGGCGAGGTTTCCGGGCGCCTGCGTATTGGCAACGCTGGCCCGAACGTTTTGGTTTTAGTCCAACACTGTCACACCATCACCCTGTTATTTGGATCCATGCTGTTTCTGTAGGTGAAGTCGAAGCAACACGCCCACTTGTTAAAGCTTTGCAACAAAGGTTTACTAAGCATCATGTACTGATCACGACAATGACAGTGACTGGTAGTGATCGCGTTAAACACCTTTATGGAGAAACAGTTTCTCACTGTTACTTACCTTATGATCTTCCATTTATGATTCAACGCTTTTTAGACCGCATACAACCTAGGTTTGGCATAATTATGGAGACTGAATTATGGCCAAACTTATTGATATGCTGTCACAACAAGAAGATACCTTTGGTGCTTGCTAATGCCCGTATGTCTGAGAAATCAGCTACCCGTTATCTTCGCTTGGCAACATTTACCAAGAAAGTACTGTCCAGCTTGGCTTTAATAGCCGCTCAAAGTGAGCAAGATCGTCAACAGTTTAAACGCCTTGGTGCTGATATTAAGACTATTCATGCCATCGGTAATCTTAAATATGAAATTGCATTACCGAACGGCATCAAGGAAGAAGCACAAATGATGCGCGATATGTGGAATAAAGATCGACCTGTTTGGGTTGCAGCCAGTACCCATGAAGGCGAAGAAGAACTGATTCTGAATGCATCTCGTACTGTCCGTGCTCGTTTCCCTGATCTATTAGTCATAATCGTCCCACGTCATCCTGAACGCTTTGATCGGGTATCAGCGTTATCGCAACGATCTGGCTTTAATACCTTGCGTCGAAGTGAGCACCGTCCTTGCCGTTCCGACATTGATGTATTGGTAGTCGATACTATGGGCGAACTACCTCTGTTTTACAGTTGCTGTGACATCGCCTTTGTTGGGGGAAGTCTGGTGCCTGTCGGCGGCCATAATATTCTTGAACCCGCAGCATTAGGTAAAACTATTGTCACGGGACCGCATGTATTTAATTTCAGTGAAATTACCCAACAATTCATCTCAGCCCAGGCAGCAGTCATGGTTGACTCCACTCAAACACTTGCAGATAAGGTAAGTGAATTACTAGCCAATCCACAACAGCGCAAAGACATGGGCGATGCAGCATTAAGACTGATTGCACGTAGTCAAGGTGCAAGTTCTCGCCTGATTAACTTAATTAATCATCATATTATTGAACATGCAAACTGATGAATTTTGGATGGCACATGCCTTAACACTGGCCGAACATGCTGAGCAACAAGGCGAAGTGCCTGTCGGTGCTGTTATTATTCAAAATGACAGCATTATTGGCGAAGGTTGGAATCAAGCTATTTTAAGTAATGATCCAACGGCTCATGCCGAAATAGTAGCAATACGCAATGCCTGCCAACAGATAGAAAACTATCGTCTGCTTAACTCAACCTTATATGTCACCCTCGAACCCTGCCTGATGTGCGCTGGTGCGATTATTCATGCTCGAATAGCGCGTGTTGTCTATGCAACCAAAGAACCTAAGACGGGTGCGAGTGGAAGCTGTTTTGATGTTTTTAATACCCAACAGCTCAATCATTATGTTCATTCCGAACATGGTGTTTTAGCTAAGCAGAGTAGCGAATTATTACTTAACTTCTTTAAAGCCAAACGCTAGCCCCAATCCATCGGATCGGAGCTATAACTTGCTTCACGTTTATATATATCTAGCTAATAAACCTTTTTCTGGAATAACATCACTTGAGTAAGGCAGACTGACTTGATGGCCGCTACCTGGTGCCACATCAATAGTGTCGCCATCTTTATTCACTAATTTTTCCAAGGTAAACTCGACGTTGCCTTCGGGCAAAATCAACTCCAGTTTATCGCCCAAGGCAAAACGATTTTTAACATCAATTATCAACGACTGTGTCTTGCTATCATAACCGGTAATTTCACCGACATATTGTTGGCGATCACTGCTCGAATAACCTTGAATATAGTTTTGTTGTTCTTGGGTTGGATGACGTTGATAAAAGCCATCGGTGTAGCCGCGATTGGCCAAGTTATCTAATTTACCAATTAAGGTCGGATCAAATTTTTTCCCTGCCAAGGCATCATCTATAGCACGTCGATAGATCTGGGCGGTGCGAGCAACGTAATAGACCGACTTGGTACGTCCTTCTATTTTCAAGGAATCAACCCCAATTTTTGTTAAGCGCTCTATATGTTGAATCGCTCTCAAGTCCTTTGAGTTCATGATGTATGTACCATGCTCATCTTCAAAAATAGGCATCAATTCACCAGGACGATTGCCCTCTTCAATCAAATAGACCTGATCAGCTAAAGGATGACGTTGTTGTTCGCCACAATCAGATAATGCATGTTGTTCAAACGCATCAAACGCCTTAAATTCGATTTTCTGCGGTGAATCATCGTTACCATCAGTGGCATGGGTTTTGTAATCCCACCGGCATGAGTTTGTGCATGAACCTTGGTTCGGATCACGATGATTGAAATATCCGGATAATAAACAACGGCCAGAATACGCAATGCACAATGCACCATGGACAAATACTTCCAGTTCAATGTCTGGACAGAGTTGGCGAATTTCTTCAATTTCATCAATCGATAATTCACGCGACAAAATAACGCGACTTACACCGACCGATTGCCAAAACTTTACCGCCTGATAATTAACCGTATTAGCCTGCACTGACAAATGTACCGGCACGTCAGGCCAGCGTTCCCGCACCATCATAATTAAACCAGGATCGGCCATAATCAATGCATCTGGCTGCATGGCAATAACCGGTTCCATGTCGGCCATATAGGTTTTAATTTTAGCGTTATGAGGCATTAAGTTACTGGCTACAAAAAATTGTTTGCCTAAAGCGTGTGCTTCTTCAATACCTTGTTCTAACACATGCAGTTTATGAAAATCATTATTACGCACCCGTAAACTATAACGTGGCTGACCTGCGTATACCGCATCTGCACCGTAAGCATAGGCATAGCGCATATGTTGTAAACTTCCAGCAGGTAATAACAACTCTGGCGCAGTCATCGCGATTAATCTCACTACAAAAAAAGCGTGAATTATAAGCTATCTGGCAAAAATCTACTAAAAACAATGTTTTTCAGATCATTAAAAACTTAATGTAGTGCAAACTGTTTAATATCAAGCGATAATCAAAACTAAATTTTTGGGGTATCTTGATATTGAAATTTTTTAGCCTTCTCTTGCTATCATTAACATTACTCATGGCATGTAGTGAGGCACAGCCACATTTAGAAGAAATTCGCGAGCGCGGTGAATTACGGGTATTGACTCGTTATGGACCAACGACTTATTACGTCAAGGGCAATGAGCTCGCGGGTTTGGAATATGAACTTGCTGAGCGATTTGCCACATTTCTTAATGTTCGGCTCAAAATCATCGTTCCTGAAAATCTAGGTAATATGCTCACATTAATTGAACAAGGTAAGGCTGATATTGCAGCAGCAGGACTCACAATCACGCCTGCCCGTAAAGATCTGATCCGTTTTGGACCCGTCTACCAGGAAGTCACGGAACAATTGGTCTATCGCAACGGAAACCCAATTCCACAAGATATAACAGCCCTAAATGGTCAATTAGAAGTAGTTGCCAGCAGTAGTCACGTTGAACAGTTGGAATCATATAAACAAGATATACCTGAGCTAGAATGGACTGAAAATCAGCAATTAGATAGTAGTGGTCTACTTGAACTGGTTCAGCTTGAGATGATTGACTACACCATTGCAGACTCTAATGAAATAGCAGCCAACCAAGGGCTTTTCCCGGAGTTACGTGTCGCCTTTGATATTTCTGAACCTCGACCATTGGCATGGGCATTACCCTTATCCGAGGATGGTTCGCTTTATAACGAAATAGTGACATTTTTTGCGCAATTGGATCAATCAGGTGATCTCGACCGATTAATTGCTAAATACTATGGTCATATTCGTCGTTTTGATTATGTTGATACCCGTGCCTTTCATCACCGAATTTTAACGGACTTGCCAACCTACCAGCCGCTATTTGAACAAGCAGCGAAGCAATATGGATTTGATTGGCGACTACTTGCAGCCATTTCCTATCAAGAATCGCATTGGGATCCAAAAGCAGTATCAAGTACAGGAGTTAAAGGACTAATGATGTTAACTCAAGCTACAGCAAAACAAATGAATATTGACAATCGTGAAGATCCACAACAAAGTATTCCAGCAGGCGCTGCTTACTTGGCATATATTAGAGAAAATCTACCAGAACGGATTCAAGAACCTGATCGAACATGGTTGGCATTGGCAGCATATAATATTGGGCTAGGTCACTTGGAAGATGCGCGCATATTGACACAGAAAAATGGTAAAAACCCTGATCTATGGCCAGATGTAAAACAAATTTTACCCTTGCTCGGCAAAAAGAAATGGTATGAACAAACACGTTATGGTTATGCCCGTGGTGGTGAACCAGTTCGTTATATTGAAAATGTACGCCGCTATTATGACATTTTGCTGCATGAACTTGAAAATAGCCAAGCCGAAAAACCCGCGCTTAAACTCCCCCCTCTAATTACGACTCCGCCGGCAGCATTATAAATTCAGTTAAGGACTAAACTATGGCTAATGATGATACTATTCAACAACTTGAAGAGTGGAAACAAAAATATTATCAATCTATTACCGAGCTAGAAAAACAACAAAGCTACGATGACGTTTTACAGCGTAGCCTTGGCAGACTCGCCCTTGCAGCTCAAGGTCTTGATGATGATTTAGATGCACAACTGAAATCGTTGCGTCATGTACTTCGGAGTAATAGTGACCAATCAAAAATTCAGACTATTCTTGAACTGATGGAACGCGCCATTGCGAAAATGGATGCGTCTGTTACCAAGGAAAAACACCTTGATGATAGCGGTAAAATTCTGGCTGAACTGTTAACTAAACTAAAATTGCCACGGCCATATAAAAGACGTTCAAAACAACTGATAACGCAACTAACTAACGCGGATGACGCCACCACGTCAAAAATAGTCCCCGATGTCTTGGCGCTTTTGACTGAATGCCTACAAACACTGCCCAAGAAAACAATAACGGGCAATTTAGGTTTTCATTTATTTGGTCTCGGTAAATCAGCTGATCAGCCCAACGCTGAACATAACTCATCTTCAGTCACAGGTATAGATAACGATATTACGCCACATGAAGTGTTAATTGAACTGCTTGAACGCCTGTCATTACCTGAAGATCTGAGTAAGCAAGCTACAAAAATCCGTCATCAAATTGAACATGGTGTATCGGATCTTGAACTTCCTGCCGTGATTACAACTATTGCCGATATCGTCAGTAGCTTGGGCTCACAAGTCATTAGCGAAAAATTAGAATATGAAACCTTCTTAAAAACACTCACGGAACGTTTAAATGAGCTTGATCACCATATTCGTCAGACCAGTGACCAAGACATCAAAGCGTTTGAACAACGCACACAAATTAGCATACATGTCGAAAATGAAGTGCAAGGATTACGTGATCATGTTGAAGATGCGGGTGATCTTAATCAGCTCAAAACAACAATTAATCAGCGCCTGGATATTTTAAATGATCATTTTGCAAAATATCGTCACGCTGACGAGCAACGACTCGAACAGTCTCAACTGCAAATTACGCAATTAACCCAACGCATCAAAGCCATTGAACAAGAAAGTGATGAATTACGTCAGTCAGCAGCGTTATCTCGAGAGCAAGCACTTAAAGATGCCTTAACAGGCATTTGGAATCGACAAGCCCTCGATGAAGTTATGGAAAAAGAATACGCTCGCTGGCTACGCTACCAAAATCCGCTGAGCATCATTATTTGGGATGTTGATTATTTTAAAAAAGTTAATGACAATTATGGCCACGCTGCTGGCGACAAAGTACTTAAAACCATAGCGCAAATATTTAAAAAAGCGACGCGAGATGCTGATTTTATCGCTCGCTTTGGTGGTGAAGAATTTATGGGAATATTCCCTGAAACTCGTCTGGAAGAAGCACTAAGCCTTGCTAATAAAATTCGAGAGAAAGTGGCTACATCAAAATTTCATTATGACAACAAACCAGTCCCTATTACCGCATCAGCAGGTCTAGCCATGTTTCGCCCTAATGATAGTATTGATGAAGTATTTAAACGTGCTGATCAAGCCTTATATCGAGCGAAAGAAAGTGGCCGCAATCGCTGTTTAGCAGAGGATTAATTACTATCGGGCTAATAATCAATCATTAGCCCGACAACTTAAAATCAAGATTTATCTGGTGTGCTGTTCTATTAAAAAATCAACAACGTTAAGCATATTTTCCATGGAACCGGCAGCAGGGGCATCGGTACGATATTGGCCATTGACTATCATTGCAGGAACACCAGTAATCCCTGAGGTTTGACTAATAACAAGCGCTTTTTTAACCTTGCTTTGCACTGTAAATGAATTCATTGTTTTAGCAAACATTTCACGATCAATTCCCTGATTCGCTACAAAATCTAATATTTCATCTTCAGTATTTAGGCGTTTTTTATCAATATGAATAGCATTAAAGATGACAGAGTGTAATCGTTCTAAATCACCCGTTGCTTCAGCTGCATAAAACAATTTAGCTAACTGCAACCAGCTATCTCTAAAAATGGCTGGAACGCGAGTAAATTTTACATTGTCAGCGAGTGTTTTTTGCCACTGCTCAACTTGAAGATCTAAATTAAAACAATGTGGGCAACTATATGAAAACAACTCGTAAACTTCTACAACACCGTCATCACTGGTGGCGATACGCTGGGCTGTGGGTTGATAGTGCGTCCCTTCGACATAGGCTAATGGTGTTGCCATAATTGACACTGGCAATAATGAAGCACCCAATAAAAATAGTGCTTTGATATAGTTTTTCATAAATTCATATCCTTGTTTATTGTTCTAGGGTTGTACTTAAAGACTTTGGCACCATAAGTATTTTTGGTCAGTGCTAGGCAAAAATTGTCGAAAAAGCCAAGTTTACATGTGTAGATGAGCATTTTGAGACTATTTTTAACACCGACATGGCGGAAAAGACGACTCGTGCAAAGGCTTCATTTAAAGTGTGCCGTATGAATGAAGCCCAGACAAAAACATATTTACACCTAAAAAAGCGAATATAGTTACAAACAAACCAATAATCGCCCACCATGCCATGGGCCGCCCATTCCAACCTTTAGTCATACGCATATGTAACCAAGCAGCATAATTTAACCAAACAATCAGCGCCCATGTTTCTTTCGGATCCCATGACCAATATCCACCCCAAGCTTCAGCAGCCCAAAGTGCACCTAAAATAGTCGCTACCGTAAAAAATGCAAAACCAAGTGCGATGGCTTTATACATCAAGTCATCCATCACCGCTAAATCTGGCAAGGCAGAGGCCATCACTCCGTTTGGGTTACGTGTTTGTCGCCACGATTTTAACAGGTAGGCTACACCAATCATTGCAGCCATTGAGAATGCACCGTATCCGACAAAATTAGTGGGTACATGTATTTTCATCCAATAACTTTGCAAAGCGGGTACTAATGGCTGTATTTCATGAGCATGGCGCTCAAAGGTATACCAAAGTTGAAAAGCAACAGCCGCGCTAATCACAAATAAAACAAAACTACCTAAACTACGTGTCTGATAACGACGTTCATAAAACAAATACAATAATGCTGTAATCACCGCAAATAAAATAAACACTTCATATAAGTTACTAACGGGAATATGACCCACATCATGGCTAATCAAATAGGATTCGCGCCAACGAACCATTAAGCCAACCATGCCCATGGTAGCAGCAGACCAAGTTAATGCCGTTGCTACTTTTTCAGTGAACTCTGAACGCAATAGTAATCCACCAAAATAGGTCAAAGTCGCCAGCACAAACAAGGCGCTCATCCACATAAAGGCAGATTGGCTAGATAAAATATAATTTAAGAAAAAGTCACGCTCGCCTAAATCAAGATCAGTACCATAGCGTGCAACTGCAAACCAACTGAGCAAACTAACACTGACTATGTGGGCTCGAAATTGCGGCCAGTTTTGACCCAAAAAGATTAAGGTTATAGCGCTGAGAATGACAATAGTAATTTCATAGCCATCAAATACATTAAAATACATTGCCAATAAGGCAACACCTGATAATGCAATAACTATCCGCCACACCCATTGCACCAGAGGGCTACTGTTGTCCGTTCTCATTGTGCCAGCTAAATTTGTCATGTTTTGCTCTTCATTCTGTTTCAGGATTTAGTTCGAGCCTTTGTGGACTGTATGAACATGAAATGGATTAAGAGTTCCCGTTTCCATGTTGCAAAATCTGTTTTTGTTGTTCAAAAAAGACATCAAATTCACGCGGATTACGATTGCTCATTCCAGTTAATAATACTGTTGTAACACCAGATTTGGCTTTCACTAATAGCCAAAATCGGCGTTGGGGTAAGTAAAACAGGATAAATACACCGGCAATCAAAAGCGCACAACCTAAATATACAACAGGTTTACCAGGTGAACGTGCAATTTGCAGACCGCTCGCCTCTACATGCTCATAGTCTGTTAGCATTAAATACACTGGCGATCCATAACGCGGCAAACTGCCTATGGCACTAACTGCATCTTGTAAAAATGCTAATTGTTCTGAATCGGTATTGTCTATTTCAAAACCATCGTGACTATTAAAATAAATTCTTGCCAACATTTCCTGCAGCATACCCAAATAGGCGGGAGCCAGATTGTCACGCTCATTCTCAGGCACAGCTGTGTCAATAAATTCAGCTACGCCTTGAAAACCATTATCAATAAACATGGCAACCAATATGACCAGTGTTTGCTCCAAGTTTTGTTCTAATTCTGCTGTGCTATTCGGTAAGTCAGCCAAGGTTTCCAGCATCATATTATGCGCGATTGATTCAACGATTTCCTTAGTATGCAACTCAGTTAAAAACTGGCTAAATGCATCTAGGCCACCAGCGACATCAACGGGCAAGTACAAATAACCAAATTCTTCAGCAGGACTAGTGCGAACACCGCTCAAATAAAATGACCGCCCGTCTTTCTCAACCGGCAGCATATAGTTGATATATTCCAAGGCTTCACCGGTTTTAGTACGTAACTTAAAACCAAAACTAGGACCAAAGTTACGAATACGATCGGGTTCATCGTCCGTAGGATCGGGATTAATATTAAATGGGCGAAACGACAACATTTCCAATTTTAGACTTTGATCACCCCATATCATTTCACGGCTTTCAAACACTTTGGTTTCAAACTCAACGGTTTCTTTGCCTGCTGCCTTTGTTAATGGCCAGGCTTGCAATGACAGAGCCGAACCTCCATCACTAAAACTCGCCTGATAAATCGCATAACCTTTATGAAATAATGGATGATTGACAGAAATCGTCTGTTCAATCGGCTGAGCCAGATCATCGTCAACTAAAACAAGATCTGTTTCAAACGACTTCGGTTGACCCGTTGCATAATGTTCGATCCGAAAATCGTTTACTTTTATTTTGAATGGTAATTCTTGCACCAAATAGCCATCACGCATCCCAACAAAGGCTACTTCAGATGATCTACCTTCAGGAATATTAATACTGCCTCTAAATGCTTGCGGCCCAACAGGCAAACGACTTTCTGCCGGAATTTGGCTGGTTGGTAAATCGCGAGTTTCAATAGTCAAACGTCCTTGCCATTCAGCCAGTTTCAATGGCAAATTACTATCCATTAAACCACCAACACAAATGATGATGATGGCAAGATGAGTCGCAATATAACCAAGGCGATTTAAACCACCTTTCATTGCTGAAACTAAAATACCATCATCAATTAAAGTTTGTTTGGCTCGAAAACCCTGCTGCTGCATGCGTGACTCTAAATCTGACGCAAGGTTTATTACAGCTTTATCAGAGCGCCATTCGGCACGATGATGCATCGCTTTTAATGATTTTTCCTGCACATGTGTTCGCAAGTTACGCATATCATTAAGCATTGCAGGAGTGTGTCGAATAACACAAACGGAAGTAGAGCTAACGAGCAGCGTTAAAATGGCTAAAAACCATAATGCGCTATAGACATCATAAAGCCCTGCACTTTCAAACACATCAAACCAGAAAGGTCCGAATTTAAGGAGATAATCGGTATAAGGCTGATTCTGCTGTAAAACTGTTCCGATAATCGACGCAATTGCCAATGTAAGCAATAAGGTGATAGCGAGATCCATCGACCCTAAAAAGTGGAAAATACGTTGACTTAACGTTTTCCGATAAGCATGTTTGGCATCAGACATTAGTGGCAACCATATGAACAACAGTGCTTAGACACCGTCGATAATAAAAAAGTCGCATGGCGTGAAACCATACGACTTTTTAGACTTAACTATTAATGCAAGCCTGAAACATATGCAGCAACCGCTTTCATTTCAGCTGCTGATAATTTTGAAGCAATATCGCGCATCATATTGTTTGGATCGTTATTACGAACCCCTTCAGAGAAAGCTTTCAACTGTGCTTCAATATAATCTGGATGTTGTCCTGACAGCGCAGGCCATTTAGCAGCGGGAACACCTGCACCAGTGGGGCCATGACAGGCCATACAAGCAGGTACGCCATTATCTCTATTACCAGCTTGATATAGTGTTTTACCGGCATTGAGCAGATCTTCTGAAACCGCACCTGGCGTCACTTTTTTGCTGGCATAGTAAGCTGCCAAATCAGCCATATCTTCATCAGTTAAGCTCGCAACCATTGGTGCCATTACCGCATTTTGACGTTCGCCGGTTTTGAAGTTCATTAACTGTTTAACAAGGTATGCTTCGCCCTGACCAGCTAGTTTTGGAAACATCGCTGTCGGACTGTTTCCATCAACACCATGACATGCAGCGCATACTGCTGACTTTGTTTTACCTGCTGACACGTTACCTTCAGCCATTACTGGGGCGACAGTTCCGAATGCGAAACACATCGCTGTTATCATCAACACTTTTTTCATTGTAATTCCCAAGTTGAACTTTCAATAAACAAAACTGTGAATATGCTACTCTTATTGTCGTATTTTTGCACCTTGAGTCATTCGTTTTATGTCACAAATTTATCGTCAGGCACTTTATACAGTAAGTGCAACCCAATTATCTGAACTACCTGCTGACACTGGCATTGAAGTCGCTTTTGCTGGTCGTTCCAATGCTGGAAAATCCAGTGCCATCAATACTATCACCGATCAAAAGTCATTAGCTCGGATCAGCAAAACGCCTGGTCGCACTCAAATGATTAATTTCTTTAAGCTGGATGAGGAGCGCAGTTTAGTTGATCTACCGGGTTATGGTTACGCCAAAGTGCCTGAACAAATCAAAATCCGCTGGCAGCAAAATTTAGGCAAATATCTTGATACTCGCCGTTCCTTAAAAGGCTTGATGGTGATGATGGATATCCGTCACCCACTCAAAAACTTTGATATTCAAATGGTGAAATGGGCTAATAATGCCACACTCCCCGTTCATATTTTATTAACTAAAGCAGATAAATTTAAACACGGTGCGGCTATGGCAAGTCTTCATCAAGTTGTATTGCAACTTAATAAACTCGAATTAAATGCCTCAGTTCAATTATTTTCATCGCTCAATAAAACGGGAAAAGATGAAGCGATTGCGCAACTTGATCGCTGGTTTTTTCCAGAACACGAAATAGAAGCAACCGAACAATCTGTTTAGATGGGTATTTGATGACTGACTCTACCTCAACAAACCGACGTCAATTTCTTAAACAAGCGTCATTAGGTGGGGTTCTAGCTGGTGCTATGAGTTTGCCGGTTTGGGCTAGTCAAACCCAAGCTCAATTTCCGGATACCTTACCAGAATGGATGCGTAAACCGGGTGATAACTTTAGCAATTATGGTCAACCTTCACCCTATGAACAACAGGTAATTCGCTGGATATCAGCAAACCCGGATGCACCAGGTAACGGTGTTTCCTGGACACCATTACATGATTTACAAGGCACAATCACGCCCAATGGTCTGCACTATGAACGTCATCATAATGGCGTACCCCAGATCGATCCAGCTCAACATCTCTTGTTAGTTGATGGCCTTGTCCAACAGCCACTCAGTTTTGATATCAGTAGCCTGTTACGTTACCCAATGGTATCGCGTACCTGCTTTATTGAATGTGGTGGCAATAGTAATAGCGGCTGGAAAAACAATCCGATCCAGTCAAAAGCAGGCTATGCGCATGGTTTGGTATCTAATGCAGAATGGACGGGGGTTCCTGTCAAATTACTACTTGAAGAAGCCGGCATCAAATCGGCTGCCAAATGGATCATTGCCGAAGGTGCGGATGCCGCAGCCTTAAATGTCAGCATCCCGTTAGAAAAACTGCTGGATGATGCCATATTAGCGCTTTATCAAAATGGCGAACGATTACGACCTGAAAACGGCTATCCACTGCGTTTGGTATTGCCGGGTTGGGAAGGCATTCTTAATGTTAAATGGTTGCGACAATTACGATTAGTTGAACAGCCTGCAATGACTCGCGACGAAACCGCTCAATATACCGAACTACAAGCTGATGGTAGTGCACGCCAATTTACCTTTGTAATGGATGTTAAATCATTAATTACATCACCTTCTCTTGGCATGGTCTTGCCAGACAATCCCGGAATTTACCAAGTGTCGGGGTTGGCATGGTCCGGTCGCGGTAAAATCACCCGTGTCGAAATTTCAGCTGATGGCGGCCAAACATGGCTTGATGCAAAGCTGCATGATCCGGTATTAGATCGTGCGTTTACCCGTTTTAGTCTACCGTGGCATTGGCAAGGACAATATGCAATTCTACAAAGTCGTGCAAGCGATGAAACCGGTGCAGTTCAACCTTCACGCAGTGCATTAATCGAACAACGAGGCCACCACGGCTTCTTTCATTACAATGCCATCATAAGTTGGGAAATAACAGAATCAGGAGACATCAATCATGTCTACGCTGATTAAAACCATAGTCATTAGCATTTGCGTGTTTTATACCTTAATTAGTCTTGCTGAAAGCGACTACCAAAAACTGGGCAAAAAAGCTGACCATCTTAGTCAGCAAGCACACTGGAATCTGACTATTTTACCCAGCGGTGAACATTTACCTAAAGGCAGCGGTACGGCAGCCCAAGGCGCCAAACTATTTGCACTCAAGTGTGCTGGTTGCCATGGATCGGAAGCCATTGGTGCCAGTGCTGAACCGCTAGTCGGTGAAGTTGGTTCATTAAGCAGTGATTACCCTGAAAAAACGGTTAATAGTTACTGGCGAAACCCAACCACACTTTTTGATTATATAAGACGGGCTATGCCGATAAACGCACCATTTTCATTAACTCATGATCAAATTTATGCGCTTTGTGCTTACATTTTTAACAAAGATGATATATTTTTAGATAACGTAGAACTCAATCAAGACACTCTACCCAAAATAACTATGCCCAATCATTCTGGCTTTGTTGCTATATACCCTAGCCAAAACTAGCAAAAAATTTAAGGAACAACCATGAGCCCGCGCTACGCATGCACTGTAAATGCCAAACCTGAGTTATACGACACACCTGAATTAGGGATGGACGAAAAAGCTATCGAACACGACTTCAAAAATTACTACAGCAATCATTTAGGCCAGGATAAAGGCTGTGCGTCAGGCCATTATCTCTATACATCACTAGCACTGACACTGCGTGATCGCTTGTTTGAGCGTATGAAACATACCAAACATATCTACGCTGAAACCAAATGCAAACAAGCTTATTACCTATCAATGGAGTTTTTGATGGGTCGCGCCATGGGTAACGCTGCACTCAATCTTGGCCTTGATCAATCAGTTACCAACGCCATGAACACCATGGGTCTGACTTTTGAAGAAATGACCGAACTTGAACATGATGCCGGCTTGGGTAATGGTGGTCTTGGTCGTCTCGCAGCCTGTTTTATCGATAGCTGTGCCACGTTACAACTGCCTGTTACCGGCTACGGTCTGCGTTATGAATACGGTATGTTTCAACAAAGTATCAGCAATGGTAATCAGGTTGAAATGCCGGATCACTGGTTACGTGATGGTAACCCTTGGGAACTGGAACGACCTGAATTTACTCAGCGTGTTAAATTTGGTGGCCACACCGAATTTCACAAAAACGCTAACGGTGAAATGGCTGTATATTGGGTTGATACCAACGATGTTTTAGCCGTTCCGTATGATATGCCAATTCCCGGCTACAAAAATGGCACCGTCAATAAATTACGTTTATGGAAAGCGGCTGCAACCGATGAATTCAATCTTGAAGACTTTAACGCTGGCTCATATACCGAATCTGTAGCATGTAAAAATGAAGCTGAAAATATCAGCATGGTGTTGTATCCAAATGATGCCAGTGAAAATGGTAAAGAATTACGCCTACGCCAACAGTACTTTTTAGCCTCAGCCAGTCTGCAAGATATTCTTGATTACTGGGTTACAATTCATGGTGAAAGTTTTGATACCTTTGCAGATAAAAACTGCTTCCAATTGAATGATACCCATCCAACCGTCGCTGTCGCCGAATTAATGCGATTATTGATGGATGAACATGGCTTGGGCTGGGATAAAGCATGGTCTATTGTTACCAAAACCATGGCGTACACCAATCACACCTTGCTGCCAGAAGCATTAGAACGCTGGTCAGTTAATTTATTTAGCCGATTATTACCCCGCGTTTTAGAAATCATCTATGAAATCAATGCACGCTTTTTAAGTGAAGTTGCCCGCCGCTGGCCTGGCGATAAAGAACGCCTTGCTCGCCTATCGATCATCGAAGAAGGTCACCATCAAAACGTCCGCATGGCACATCTTGCTATCGTAGGAAGTTTTTCTGTCAATGGTGTTGCTGCATTACATTCCGAGCTACTGCAAAAAGGCTTGTTTAATGATTTCTATCAACTGTGGCCTGAAAAATTCAACAACAAAACCAACGGTGTCACCCAGCGCCGTTGGATGGCTTGGTGTAATCCTCAATTACGTGATCTGATTAACAACACAATTGGCGAAGACTGGATCACTGATTTGAGTCAATTAAGTCAATTAGCAGCCTATGCTGATAAAGCCCCATTCCAAAAGAAATGGATGCAAGCGAAACGTGATAACAAACAACGCCTGGCTGATCTGGTACAAAAAAGCTGTGGTGTCACATTTAACACCGATGCCCTGTTTGATATTCAGGTTAAACGTATTCATGAATACAAACGTCAACTGTTAAATGTATTACACGTCATTCATCTTTATGATCGTATTAAACGCGGTAATACTGATGGTCTTGTAAAACGTTGTGTTTTATTTGGTGGTAAGGCGGCACCGGGTTATGCGATGGCGAAAGACATTATTAAACTTATCAATAATGTTGCCAGCGTAGTCAATAATGATCCTGAAATTGGTGATTGGTTAAAAGTCGTGTTTTTACCTAACTATCAAGTTTCTGCAATGGAAGTTATCTGCCCTGCTGCTGATTTATCAGAACAAATTTCAACAGCAGGTAAAGAAGCCTCAGGGACTGGCAACATGAAATTCATGATGAACGGTGCTATTACCATTGGCACACTTGATGGTGCCAATATTGAGATCCGAGAAGAAGTCGGTGATGACAATTTCTTCTTGTTTGGCCTGACCGAAGACGAAGTTGATCAACAACGCCTTAGCTATAACCCTCGAGCCATCATTGCACACGATCCTGATTTAAAACGTGTTGTTTCTCTGCTTGAGGGCGGTCATTTCAACCAGTTCGAACCTAATCGCTTTGACAACATTATTAACGCGTTTACAAGCCATAACGACCCATGGATGACAGTTGCTGATTTTAGAAGCTATGTTGATGCGCAACATAACGCTGGACTTGCTTACCAAGATAAAACGCGTTGGGCAAAAATGAGCATTCTTAACTCAGCGCACAGTGGCAAGTTTTCAACTGATCGCACAATGCAAGAATACAATAACGAAATCTGGAAGCTAGACAAAATTTCACCCAGACTTTCATAACTAATCTTAAATTGGGTTGGCGCTGACATCATAATCAGTTGCCAACCAATTTCTATCTATAATAGTTCCAAAAAACATGGTTAGCTGATGCAAGCATCGGTATAATCGTCTGTCCACAACATCTTAACGAATCAATTATTACAAAAATTGCGCCCGTAGCTCAGTTGGATAGAGTGCCAGTTTCCGAAGCTGGAGGTCACAGGTTCGATTCCTGTCGGGCGCGCCATTTGAGTTTTAATCATCACAACCGCTTAAATTTCTCTCGCGACAAATGCGAGACAACTCAACCCTCAGTTGATTAATGATGATAGAACAGTTGCAGTGAGTGCCAATTCCATGTTGGACTCAACTCCAACCTACAATCCGTTGTAGGTCGGGTTTCAACCCGACAATTATTTGTAGCAAAAAAAACGCCCGATCAGGTTCACCAGGCGTTTTAAGTGATATACGTACCAAGCTATATCGGGATAAAGCAGCTTTAAGGCTTATTCTTTTTCCATACCAATTTCGTATAACTCAATATTGGCTTCTTCGATTTCACCGGTAATCGCATTAACATCCACTTTAACTTCATAACCCAAATTAGTTTGAATGTCATATTCATAGGTAACAGAACCATCCATACCAATTTCATATTCATTCGAAACCACTTTACCTGGGTTAAAGTCTAAAGCGATTTGACGTGCTTCTGCTTCAGTGATTTTGGCATATTTTTTAAATGTAGGATCATCAGCAGCTACTTCACGTTCAATTTCAGTAACAAAACCTTTTTCAGCATTACATTCAACGTTATATGTCGTACCATCAGGTGTTTCAATGTCAAACTCATAGACAGGAGTATCACCTTCCATTTTGAACTCAACTTTACGAGCATGGCCTGGAACGGTATCTAAAGCAGCATCTAAACAGGTTTCGATAGACACGAGTTTCCAGTTTTTAATATCGTCTAAATCAGCTTGATCGCTAGCATAGATATTTGAAGAAAATGCAACAGCCAGAGCGGCAGGCACGATTTTTAATAGTGTTGTTTTCATTATTACGTCCTTTGTTAGAATATCAATTCATTAAAAAAATGAATGATTATTTTCTACCCACAAGAACAACAATCACTTCGGTTATAATTGTAACTCAATACTTTTTAAAATGGGAATTTTTCCCTAATTTTAAATAAAACTATGTCCATCACAATTCCGACCACAGAAAATGAGCTTTTATCTTTTGCCATCCTCGCCACAGCCCGCGCTTGTCTTATCTCGGACTCATAGGACTGATAGATACCATCGCCCTCAACCTTCACAAGACTCTTAACCGTCGGTTGGAATTTATGACCACCGATGGTCGGTATGCCGAAAATGCAGGAGCAATTTTCGGTTAGTCCAACATCAGACTGCTGGGCTAGAAACAAAGTCAGCTTGTCGGGTTAAAACCCGACCTACCGGGTTCTTATCGTGGGTTGGACTTTAGTCCAACTTCAGACCGTCGGGTTAAAATCAGACCCTGATATTAAGCAACAATATGACCGTTTGCTAAAGAATGGAAAATCTAAAATGGCAGCGATTGGTGCTGCAATGCGTAAGTTAGTACAAATTTGTTTTGGTGTTTTGAAACACCAAACCCCGTATCAATCACAGGTTAATTAATTGACTTGTGATTGTGTGAGGGAGATGGTATCTACATTACTGGATTTCCGCTTTTGCGGGAATGACGGACTTAATTTAACAGCCCATTCAATGATCACAGGTTTAAACAAATCACATATTGCATTAATTTGTCTTGATAATGCCCAAAGTCATAGCGATATAAGCCAACTCAGCCGCATTACTCACATTCAATTTATTTTTAATCTGGGTATTATAATTCGCCACGGTTTTATAGCCTAAACACAATTCGGCTGCGACTTCATGTGCCGTTAAGCCTTTAGCTAATAAACAAAACACATCAAATTCACGTGGTGATAACACATCGACCACCGCTCTTAAACTTTCAACTTCATCTTTGCGAACATCTTGCAGTTCGGGCAATAAACCGCTTTCAACATAACGCTTGCCCGATGCCACCGCTAGCAGCGCTTCAGCTAACACCTCAGCAGCACTATTCTTACTGACATAACCTTTTGCACCTGCATTCAAAGCACGTTCGACATAAATGATTTCATCATGAATGCTATAAACCAAAATCACCGCATCAGGATCTAACAAACATAAACGGCGTATCGTTTCCAAACCGCCAATGCCCGGCATCGATAAATCCATCATCACCACATCAGGTTTAAAGGTTTGGTACTGTTGACATGCCAATTCACCACGATCAACATCGATGATCTCACCAATAAAATCTTGTGATGACAACAACATTCGAAACCCTGCTCGCACCACCGTATGATCATCAACCAACAATACAGTCAACTTTTTAGTCATTGGTTTTTTTCCTCATAAAAGGCATCCACGCATGCACCTGAACGCCTTTACCCACTGTCGATTCAAAACTGAACTTACCCCCCAGATTTTCGACCCGTTCACGCATACCTAACACTCCAAATCCTTGAGTATTTATTTTACCGCCAACACCATTATCACTGACATCCAGCTCGACCCGTGGCATATTGCATTGATTACTAATTATATCAACCGACACCGTCACCTCGGTAGCCTTGGCATGTCGTACCACATTCGTTAAACATTCCTGAACAATTCGATAAACATGGATCGCCACCTGATGATCCAGTTCCTCTACCCGCTCATCATAATCAAACTTAATCGTCAATGAAGGATAACGCCTCCGCCACTCACCCATTAAATCCGTCAACGTTGCCCCCAAACCCAACTCTGCCAGACTCAAAGGATGCAAGGTACGCATCATCGAACGCACCACTTTGGCCAAATGGTTACAAATCTCAATAATCGAATCAGCAACCATAGGCACATCAACATTTGACTGCTTGCTGGTGACAGCCATTGCCTTAATCGCTGTCAGAGACTGGCCCATTTCATCATGCAACTCACGTGACATTGTCCGTCGTTCTTCTTCCTGAATATGCATGGTATGTCGCGCCAAGGCCTGATTATTTTTTCGAGCTGTTTTTAATGCCAACGACATTTTATTAATCTCAGTCGAAATCGCATCAAACTCACTAATTTTGAATTCTGGCAAAGCAAAATCATATTTACCCGACTCAACTAATTGCAAGCCCGCCAAAATACTCTTCACCGCCTGCAACATCGAATGAAACACCAGATTCACTGCCAAAAATATCACCCACAACATCAATACAATCGACCAGAAAAAGACTTTAGACTCACCCCATGCTTCTGAAATTTCATCCAACGGATTTGCAGTAATCAAGATTGTTTTTGTCGAGCCATCCGCCATCGCAATATCATATTTTGCCGTCAAATAATCCATTTTTACCGCCTTAACAAACCAGCTTGGTGGCGTTTTTTCTTTAGCTTCCACCACCTTATGTGTGACAAACTCCACCGGTTTTTCACCTTCATCCGCAATAAATATCTGCAAATGTCGCGCCTGTTGCAAGGCACTAATTTGCGGCAACCATACACTGCCATATCTGCTCGAAACCGGTAATTGCGCAAAGCCAAACTCAATCATCTGCAAAGCTAAATTGATCGACGATTGCACTTCTTTTTCTACTGATTTCCGCGCTTGCCACACTGCTGTTGCGCCACCCAACAGCATAATCAACAGTGCCGACACTATGATCCGAACATTAATTAAGCCACGTAAACTCATTCAACTTCCCCGAGGTTTTTCAGCAAACAATACACTACTACTTGACCACAAAAAAACGTGATTATGTACCTGATGCAAGTTCGACTAAAACCAAACCCACACATCCGTGGGTCAGACTTTATGACCATGGACGGTCGATATGCCGAAAATGCAGGAGCAATTTTTGGTCAGTCCGACAACAACCCCGCCGTATTGGGTTTCAACCCAACAGCCCCGCACCGTCGGGTTAAAACTCGACCTACAAACCATTCACCCAACCACCGTCATTGCAAACCCCACCCCGTCATCCGAGCATAGCGAAGCAATCCAAACCTTGGTTCAACCCCAGATTGCCACGGTCTACGACCTCGCAATGACCGCTCGGTTGTGGGTTGGGTTTTAACCCAACATCGTTCGACTAAAGTCGAACCTATAATACCTACGCTCGTAGGTTGGGCTTCAGCCCAACAATTCCCCATTGTCGGGTTAAAAGTTCAGCTTCGCAGATACTTCGTTTCCGACCTACAATCAATGCCATCAAAACCCGTAGCTTGGGTTTCAATCCGACACGTTCGACTAAAGTCGAACCTATAATACCTACGCTCGTAGGTTGGGCTTCAGCCCAACAATTCCCCATTGTCGGGTTAAAAGTTCAGCTTCGCAGATACTTCGTTTCGAACTTGCATCCCCGATAAAAAACGTGATACCCATCTCACTCAAAAGGAATTTTTCCTAATGGATAGCAAAGCTATATTTTGTAACATCGCGCCATTTCCTAGCACCGGCACCCATGATGAATCAAATCACATCAACACAAAAAACGCTGACCGCAATCTCATTATCAGCGTTATTTTTAATGTGCAGCC
>JACUUH010000061.1 GCA_014859375.1 Gammaproteobacteria bacterium | reverse complement strand
AACCCCCGACCCTCGCCTTGTAAGGGCGATGCTCTCCCAGCTGAGCTAACCACCCCAAGAGAAGCGGGCATTTTATAGATGCGCCATCGATAACGCAACAACTCAAACCGAATAAATTAGCGGAGATTAATTAAGCGCTTTAAAATCAATTCACTAGGTCACAACTAATTGTGTTGCCATTGATACAGGTTTAGACAAATCTTGGTGCTATTGAATTGAATTCCCTCTGCTTCTAGCAATGACTTTTGTCTGTTGTAGTGCTCACTAGCGTAAGGGAAGGCTAATTCGCCTTGTGCATTAACAACACGATGCCACGGTAAGATAGTATCGCTTGGTAACAATTTTAAGGCGGCTCCGACATAACGACCATGATTTGGAATAACTGCCAAACTCAGTCTGAACTATTCCATTTTTGGGTTGTTGGCCTGGTGGTAATTCTGACTCATCTGACAGTGAATAGGTCGAATATAAAGCTAATAAACCTCAGTTCTGGATCCTGCTTTATAAACAGACAACACCATTAGGCCAGTAGACCAGTAGTCGCAATTGAATTTCAAGGGAATATAAAAATGAAATGAAAATGCCCCACGGTGCCGTTGCGAACGGGGTTCTTGAACCTTTTGAGTTCAAGTGGCGACGTCAATCAAACATTGGGCTTCTCGTCTTGCGAGCCTGCACGCCAGTCTAAGATCAATCTCCGTAGCATTTGCTTATCGGCACAAGACACACTGTCGCTCTCGAACACCGTAGGGACTGTTGTAAATGATACGCTTATTTTGGGGGTATTAAACTACTAACTTATAATTCGAGCTGGCGATCTTCTTCCAAAAAGGCGCTAACCTTTTCTTTCAGTTGCAAAATTGTTCTATTTATATCTTCCATGCCATGATCTTCTTTATTTTGCAGATTAATGAAATCATGCGCGATATTGAGTGCAGCCATAACGGCAATACGATCTAAACCAACCACTTTACCGCTGGCACGAATTTTTTCCATATTGCTATTAAGTAATCTTGCAGATGAAAGTAATGCTTCTTTTTCTTCTTCAGGACAGGCAATTTGGTAATCTTTACCTAAAATGGTGACCGATACCGGTGAACTCATAATTCTTCATCCAACTGTTTAAGACGCGCTACCATCTTATCTATCCGACTACGGGCTAACTCAGTTTTTTCAACTAATTGCGCTCTTTCTGCCAGCCAAGCTGCTTGCTGTGATTTTAATAATCTATTTTCTTCACGGGCACGTCGACTGGCACGAAGCAGTTCATCAACTTGCTGTTCCAATTGTTGAATCGTGTCTTTTTCCATTACTATGAGTTCTTTGCTGTGAAAAATTTACAGTAACTATAGTCGCGCCCTGCCAATTGGGTCAACTACTCAACATAATAAGTTTTTTAAATATAGGTTGTATCATCATGTCTGAATTATATTTTCCCTCTGTCACTGCTAACAATGAGGACGGAGGCGGCCCTGCAAGCACTGCAGAATTGCAAGGCGCATTATGCGGCCTATTATGTCTGAACTCACTCGCAAATCGATCTTCCTGGTATAAAAATTTATATGAAGATCTACACCCAGATGAAGATGAAGAACTGGATTTGACCACATTATTCGACCAGACCGTTCAGGCGCTAAATAGTCTTGATTTTGATCTGCAACTTGAGTTGCCGGAAGATGCCGCGCCAATAGCATCACGTATTTCCGCAATGTGTGACTGGTGCCAAGGTCTTATTTATGGTTTAGGCGTGTCTGGATTGACTGACGATAATGAACTATCAGAAGATTCTAAAGAATATATCACCGACGTCATTAACATCAGTCAAATTGATAAAGATGATTTAGATAATAATGACGAAGATGAAACTAATTTCGAAGAATTGGTCGAATATTTACGCATGGGCCTATTTTTACTTTATGGTGAATTACAACCGGCATCACCTTCAGACAACGAAACCGAGCACTAGTAAACAACGTGAATAAAAAAGAATTTGCAAAACGACGCCAACGACTGATTGAAATCATGGGGCCAGACAGTATTGCTGTCTTGCCTAACGCAACAGTCTCAAATCGCAACCGTGATGTTGATTATATCTATCGTAGTGATAGTAACTTTCATTACCTAAGTGGTTTCGATGAACCCGAATCAGTCATCGTCATCGTGCCGGGACGACCTCATGGCGAATATTTATTATTTTGTCGTGAACGAGATCTTAAAAAAGAAATCTGGGATGGCTATCGGGCAGGACAAGAAGGGGCTGTAGAAAAATATGGTGCTGATGATTCCTATCCGTTTTCCGATCTAAACGATATCTTGCCGGGTTTGTTAGAAAACAAGAAAAAAGTCTATTACACCATGGGTAATGTGCCTGCTTTCGATCACAGAATGGTTGAATGGCTTAATCATCTGCGTAATGCATCGCGCCAGGGCAAACATTCACCCAATGAAATAGTGGAACTCGATCATTGCTTAAACGAACTGCGTTTATATAAATCAAGCAGTGAAATTAAAGCCATGCGTTATGCTGCACAAATATCGGCTCAGGCACATATTCGTGCAATGGAATTTGCCGCTGTCGGCAAATGGGAATATCAGGTTGAAGCTGAGATCATGCATGAGTTTATGAAAAATGGCTGTCGTTCCCCTGCCTATCCGTCGATTATTGGTGGTGGTGAAAATGGCTGTATCTTGCACTATATTGAAAACGACCAAAAATTAAAAAATAACGATTTGTTATTGATTGATGCCGGTGCCGAATATGACTATTATGCCGCTGATATTACCCGCACATTCCCTGTCAACGGTAAATTTACACCCGCTCAAAAAACACTTTATAACATCGTGCTTGATGCTCAAAAAGCAGCGATTGCTGAAGTAAAACCTGGCAACCACTGGAATCAACCGCACGAAGCCGCTGTAAGAGTATTAACACAAGGCTTAGTACGCATCGGTCTGCTGGAAGGTGAATTGGAAACCTTAATCGAACAAGAACAATATCGCGATTTTTATATGCATCGTACCGGTCACTGGCTCGGCATGGATGTGCATGATGTAGGTGATTATAAAGTCGGTGGTGAATGGCGATTATTGGAACCGGGCATGGTATTAACCGTTGAACCCGGCTTATATATTCGTGACCCTGAGCATGTAAATAAAAAATGGCATTTTATCGGCATTCGTATCGAAGATGATGTGTTAGTGACCAAAACAGGTCATGAGGTGTTATCTCATGCCGCACCTAAAGAAGTTGATGAGATTGAAACCCTGATGGCTGCAGCGAGAAGCAAACACTGATATGACTATGCCTGATTACGATCTGATTATTGTTGGCGGTGGCATGGCTGGAGCCAGTTTAGCGTATGCCCTTAAAAACACCTCCTTATCAATTGCGATGATAGAGGCCTGTAATTTTCAACAAGACCAACAACCCAGCTATGATGATCGTGGTATTGCATTAGCCTATGGTTCACAACGTATCTTTGAAGCCATGGGCATTTGGTCACAACTCGCCCCACATTGCACCGCAATCACAGATATCCATATTTCAGATCGTGGTCATTTTGGAGTAACTCGCTTATCAGCTCAAGCTGAAAAAGTGCCTGCATTAGGTCAAGTTGTTACCGCTAAAGCCTTGGGCCATGTGCTCAATAATGCTATTTCTCAGCAACATAACCTCAATGTGATCAGCCCTGCAACAGTGGTCGATTTAACCCAACAACCCGATGGCGTTACCTTATCACTTGATAATGGCAAATACCTGTCAACCAAACTGGTTGTTGCTGCCGATGGTAGTCATTCCACCATTCGACAGTTACTGGGCTTAGGTGCGTTTGAAAAGGATTATCAGCAAACTGCAATTACAGCCAATATCTCATGTCAGCGCCCACATAATGGCAGAGCATTTGAACGCTTTACTGATACCGGCCCCATTGCATTATTACCCATGTCAGATAATCGTTGTGCCCTTGTCTGGACAGTTCAACCAGAACAAGTTGAATCAATACTGGCTTTGTCTGATGATGATTTTTTGGCTCAATTACAACAGCGATTTGGATATCGTTTAGGCAAATTAACCCGTGTTGGTCAGCGCAATAGTTACCCATTAAAGCTGATTCATACTGATCAAGCTGTTCAACAGCGCATTGTTTTGATTGGCAATGCCGCCCATAGTTTGCACCCGATTGCAGGACAAGGCTTTAACCTGGGTTTACGTGATGTCGCCGCTTTAGCCGATGTATTGGCTTCAGACCATGATGATTGTGGTGATGCCCGTTTATTACACGACTATCAACACTGGCGCCAAGCCGATCAAGACAGTGTAATCAACGCAACGTCGGCACTCGTTGCTTTATTTAGCAACACTAATCCTATTTTAGGTCATCTGCGTGCTGCCGGTTTATCGCTGCTTGATAAAATACCACCAGCCAAACATCTGTTGGCGAGAAAAAGTATGGGCTTAGCTCAAAAACAACCGCGCTTAGGCCGAGGTATTTCATTATGAAACACGATTATGATGTCATTATTATCGGCGGTGGCATGGTCGGTGCGAGTTTAGCCATCGCCTTGAGCCAACAGCCATCATTAAAAGTTGCCGTTATTGAAGCCCATCAACCCAGCATATTAAACCAACACGACCAACCCGATTTACGTGTTAGCGCTATTACCCGCGCCAGTGAAAACATGCTCAAAAACCTCGGGATCTGGCAACACCTTATCCCCAGCCGAATTAGCCGTTTTAGTGATGTCCATGTCTGGGAAACACCTAACGATCACCTGCATTTTGATTGTGCTGATATTGGCGAACCAATATTAGGTTACATCATCGAAAATCGTCATATCCAACAAGCAGCAATGACACGCTGCAAGCAACTGTCTAATATCGACTATATCTGCCCTGCCAAACCAACAGAATGTAATGATCACACCATCAGATGTGATAATGGTCGAACCCTGTCTGCCAAATTAATTGTTGGTGCTGATGGTGCTCATTCCCTACTGCGAGAATGGCTCACTATTGATGTCCGTGGTTGGGATTATCAGCAAACAGCCGTAGTCTGCACTGTCACCACACAGCACACGCATCAAAACACCGCTTGGCAACACTTTTTACCCGAAGGCCCCTTAGCCTTCTTGCCATTAGCCGATCCACATCAGTGTTCGATTGTATGGTCAAATTCGACTGAACAAGCCGAACTAGTATCACAACTTGATGATGACAGCTTTAAAACCGTGCTCAATAATGCCTTTGATCGCACCTTAGGTGATATTGTTGAACTCAGTCATCGTGCCAGCTTTCCATTAAAACTGCGACATGCCGATCATTATGTCGAAGCTGGTTTTGCCTTGGTCGGTGATGCCGCTCACACCATACATCCACTTGCTGGACAAGGGGTAAATATCGGTTTGCTTGATGCCGCCACCCTAGCCGAAGTCGTCTTAGACGCTCACACTAAAGGCCGTGATATTGCCAGCTTGCATACCTTAAACAAATATCAACGTAGAAGAAAAGGTGACAACCTCACCATGCAACTGACAATGGATCTATTTAAACGGGGTTTTGGTAGCGACTTAGCCCCTATTCGCTGGGCAAGACGATATGGCCTTAAAACCGTCAACCAATCACAACTACTCAAAAACCTATTTATGAAACACGCATCAGGTCACCGCTTCGCTAACCCAAAAATCAGCCAACCGTAGCGACTTAGCAATGGAAAAAGCAAAATTTAGTTTTATTAAAGGCAACGCCCATATCGTATTAAAGAGTGGGGATTAATCGTGGTACGTCCCCTATTACTCACTATTACTCATTCCTCAGGAAGTCATGCAATAATGCAACATTTACCATCACCAGTGAATTACCGCGAAGACATTAATGGGCTACGTGCTTGGGCAGTGATTGCCGTTTTATTATTTCATTTCCAATTACCAGGCCTGGGTGCCGGGTTTATGGGTGTGGATATTTTCTTTGTAATTTCCGGTTTTTTAATGACCGCAATTATTATCAAAGGGCTGGTGCGCGATAACTTTTCCATATTGAAGTTTTATATGGCGCGGGCAAGGCGGATTCTGCCCGCGCTATTGGTGGTGATAGTTTTTTTACTGTCTTTAGGTTGGTTTTATTTGCCGACATTTGATTACACGGTGTTGGCTAATCAGTCTTTAAGTGCTTTGTTTTTTGTGTCAAACATCTATTTTGGGTTGGAAGGGAGTTACTTTTCCAATAGCCCTTACGAAAAATGGTTGTTGCACACTTGGTCGCTAGCGGTTGAAGCGCAGTTCTATGTATTGTTCCCGATTTTCTTAATCATTGTTTGGAAAATACGTCCTCGAATTAGCACAGTTTTATGGGGCTTAATTGCTTTATTTTTTATTTCCTTGGCGCTGAATATTGTTGTTAGTAGTTGGAAGCCTACGATTGCTTTTTATGTTTTACCGACACGTGCTTGGGAGTTGGCTGCTGGGGGGTTGGCGTTTTTAATTGGGCGTGAATTCGTCAGTTTGCAGCGGTTCGCTGAGCCGTTTTTTTGGGGAGGGTTTAGCTTATTTGCAATTGCGCTTATTGTATTGGATAGCAGCTATGCTTGGCCTTCGGGTTGGGCGCTTTTACCCGTGCTTGGCACGGTGTTAATTATTCTAGCTCAGCAAAGTCAGGCGAAATTGACAGTTAATCCGATAGCGCAATGGTTGGGTGATCGATCTTATTCACTGTATCTATGGCATTGGCCGTTCGTTGTTGGTTTAAATTTTGCCGGTTTACAGCATGATTTGACTTGGTTAAGTGGCGCAATTGTTTTGAGTTTTGTCTTTGCTCACTTTTCTTATCACTTTATTGAAGTACCTACACGTTCATATCTCTCCGCGCGAAGTTTAAGAAAGGAAGTGGTCTTAATTGGCTTCGCTGTTATGTTGTTTGTTGGCTTTTCGTTCTTTGTGAAAACTAGTTCAATTGAAAATCGAATTGATCCATTAGTCGATATGATTGCTGGTGAGGCCGGTAACTATAACCCTAAAAGGGAAGCGTGTCAGCCTAATATTATGGGTTTAAATAGCCCGGGTTGTGTATTTGGTGAGTCTAAAATTGGTGCTTATTTAATTGGCGATTCACATAGCGATATGGTCGCAACCACCTTTGGTGAAGCTGCTAAGAATTATGGTTTAGGTATTCAGTTTTTTGGAAGGATGGGTTGCCCCACTATTGAAGGCGTAGAAATTGGGTTATCTTCACGAGCGGCATGTACGAATTTTAATAACTGGTTGTTTGAATTTTTAGAAAAGGATTCATCTAGCTTGCCGATTGTAGTAGTTAACAGTATTTGGCATGAAGCGAATCATACACCAAGGGTATCTTTTGATTACGCGCGGGGGGGGGGATAGATACGCAATTTGATCAGGTTTTTATTGAGCGAAGTTTATCAACGATTTGTAAGCTTTCCACTAAAAGAGATGTTTGGCTTGTTAGGCCAATTCCGCCAGCGGGTGTGAATGTGCCAAAACAATTATCTCGAGATTTACTATTAGGACGAGTTGATAAAGAAAAGTCAAAAGATATTAAGTATCCATTAGCCGATTACTATGATAAAGCATCGTTTATATGGCAAGTTCAAGATTGGGCAGTTGAAAGGTGTGGTGCAAAAATATTAGATCCGTTGCCTTATCTTTGTGATGATGAAAGTTGTTATGGTTCGCATGACTTACGCCCTCTTTATTATGATAGCGGGCACCTTAGTGAATACGGCAATAAGTTTTTAGTGCCGATGTTTGAAGAGATTTTTAAATACGGAAAATAGGGTCAGGTCTTGCAGTACAGCAAGGCTAATTCATTTTAACTCAAGACA
>JACUUH010000060.1 GCA_014859375.1 Gammaproteobacteria bacterium | reverse complement strand
TGACTTACCAACAAATAGCTAGTAAAACCACTAAAACAAAGGTGCTGGATGGCTGCGCTTATTCAGAACTGAGGTTAATTACGCCACTGTCACTTGTTTTAGCTGTCGCTGGCAGATAAGGTCAATAAATCGAGGATATTCATTTTTATTGCAAGATGCGTGAGCTCAATATCACTATTTACCCCCAATTTCTTCTTGATGATGTAATGCGTATTAGCAACTGTTTTGGGACTAATATTGAGTGTGTCGGCAATGTCTTGTGATGTGCGAGCATCAACTAACATACGCAGGATCTCAAATTCGCGTACGGTGAGTTGTTCAAGTGCAGTGCTGTTTGTACCGAGTTTTTCCAGTGCCAAGGCTTGGGCGATATCTGAACTGAGAGTATGTTTATTTTGCTGAACATCATAGATTGCACGAATTAATACTTCGGGTTCACTACTTTTGGTGACATAGCCTAATGCACCAGCACGCGTTGCCTGAATGGCGAAACTTGGGTTCTGATGCATGCTGAAGACTAAAATTTTAGCTTGTGGATCAAATTGTTTAATGCGGGTAATTGCTTCCAGGCCACCTTGTTTGGGCATTGATATATCCATAATAACGATATCGGGTTGATGCTTTTTATATTCAAAATAAGCTTCACTACCATTAGTTGCTTCTGCAATCACATTAAACGTGTCTTGTTTTTGTAACAGAGAACGATAGCCTTCACGCACAATCGCGTGGTCATCTACCAATAGTATTTGAATCAGATGAGTAGACTGCATTATTTATCACTTAATAAGGGTAGGTTGATTGCAATGGTTAAACCGCTTGGTTGTCGGGTTGTGATTGTAATTGAGCCACCTAAGGCGGCAACACGTTCACGAATGCCTAACAAGCCTACACCAATGACATTATCAAACGATTCAGTGCCGGCAACGCCATCATCGCTAATGGTTAATATGACCTGTTGATGGGCAATAATGGTCAGCTCAATAGTTGCTTGTGAGGCATTGGCATGTTTGGCGATATTGGTCAGGCATTCTTGCACAATACGATAGATAGTGACTGGCAACGGTTCGTTTAGCTGTTCACAATCACCGATAAGCTCTAACTGATAGTGGGTGTTGTTTTTGGCCCGATTGTTCCAACTGCTGATAAGTTTTTGCAAACTCGACTGTAAGCCAAAGTCATCTACTTCCGCTGGGCGCAGTCTAATCAACATGCTTCTTAATAAATCCATCATATGTTGCGTGATATGACTAATGTTTTTTATTTCGGGCACTATTTCTGGGCATTGTGTACGTGCAGTTTGATGAACGCAAGACACAACAGCATTAATCCCTGCTAAACATTGACCAAATTCGTCATGTAATTCACGGGCAATGTAACGATGTTCTTCTTCTTGAACATTGATTAGTTTCAAAGCAAGGCGTTTGTTATCAGCCATCATTTGTTCCTGACTGGCAGCAAGTTGATTAATTGCCTCAGCGGTGCGTTTCCATTCTGTGACATCAAAATCAGAGAGGCGAATATCAAGGTGGCCATCGCGCATTTTTTCTAATCCACTCACAATATTATGAGCAGGTTTTAACATTCTATTGATAGTGACAAACACCAATAGTGCAACAGCAAAAATACTAATGGTTAATACGCCAATGATAGCTTGTAAATTATTCCAGGCGCGCGCGGTTTCGAGATTGGTATTTAATGTGACTACAATCGAACCATAATCAAGTGCATTAAACGCAACATTTCGTCGGGCCGAATAATCAGGGGTGAATACGTGTTGATAGAGTGAATTAAACCAGGCTGGCCAAGTTTGTTTGGTTTGTTCAGCTGTGTTACAAAAACGGCGTTGGCGACTTTGAGTGGAAGATATAAATTGAATACAGGAACCTGAAACACCGTTTAAATCTGACCACAAATCGCTATTAGGAAACGTACTAGAAAAATCATAACGGCTGAACATTTTAAGTAGCTGTAAACGCAGTTGTTTTTCGATGGTGTTGGCAGTCAAGTTAGCCTCATAAATCGCCTGTTTATCAGTTTGATACAGTACATAAAACGCACTTGCAGTTAAGCAAAAGAGAGCGATAAAAATGATCCGTAATAACAGCTGTTTTTGTAAGTTCATACATGCATAGTCTATGACTAACATCAGTTGCGTGATAGTCAATTCAATATAGAGGGAAATTTGCCCGAGTATTTATCGTCATTTTGCGGTTACTATGTCATTCCAGCAATACTTAAGATTGCACTATAATTTACTACAAAAATAAATCAGGAGAGAAAGATGGAAATTTTGTTAATAGGTGCCACTGCAACAATGGCGGCATTAATTTTGTCAGCTTGGCTGATGACATTTGCAAAGTGGTATCCAATTCCCGGTATCGATGGTACCTTTGATTTTGCCACTATGATTCGCGCCCATGTTGATTATGCTTTGATGGCGGTATTTAATCTTGGGTTTTACGGGGTAGCAACCGGCGGTGGTTTTGATTTACCAGTTATTGCCTGTTGGTGTGTGGCGATTGGTGGCTTTACTAATCCAACTATTTTTGTGATTGCAGCACTAGATATGGAATTTTGGGATAAAACGTTCTGGAAACTATTTTCTGCATTAAGCTTCATCATCACAACAGTGGGTTTTGTTTGGATTGGCTATACCCTTGTTCAGCAATTTATGTCAGCATAAACAATAACGATAAGAAATATTTTAAGAGGGAAAAACATGGCACAAGATCAACTATTACAATCAGCTCGTGAACAGGCTTTAGCATTAGAGCAGGTTGTTAATACTGTAGTGGTAGGACAACAGCAAGCGATTCGACTCATTTTGATTGCACTACATGCACGAGGCCATGTGTTGTTGGAAGGGGGCGTAGGTGTCGGTAAAACAACCTTATTACGTGCGTTTTCAAAAGCATTAGGTGGTGCATTTGGTCGGATCGAAGGCAGTGTTGATTTAATGCCAAATGATCTTTTATATAGTGCGTGGGTTGATGGACAAGGCAAACCAGTGATTGAGGCTGGTCCTCTGATTGCACATGGGCCTGATACCGCTGTCTTTTTCTTCAATGAAATTAACCGTGCGCGACCTCAAGTACAGTCATTATTATTACGCGCGATGGCAGAACGAAGTGTTGATGCCTTTGGCCGTGAATATACGTTCCCGCATATGGTGGTATTTGCCGATCGTAATGCGGTTGAAAAGGAAGAAACCTTCGAATTAAGTGCTGCTGCCCGTGACCGTTTCTTATTTGAGATTAATATTTCGACACCCAAAGATGCTGATATTCGTAAGCAACTCATTTTTGATCCGGCTTTCCATGATGTCGATGCATTGTTAGCTAAACTGCCAGAACCGTTATTGGATTTTAAACAATTAAACGAGTTAGATCGTCAAATTCAAGATGCCATTTTTGTATCAAAAGAAATTGAAGACTATGTTGTGCGGTTGTGGGATGCAACATGGCATCCAGATCAAGCGGGTATCGAACTGGCTGATATTTATATGGATGATTTAGTGGTGGCTGGAGCCAGTGTGCGTGGTATGTCAGCGATGGTGCGTGCTGCTAAAGTATCGGCATGGCTTGAAGGTCGCGATCATGTGTTACCCGATGATATTCATACCGTTTTGTTGCCTTCATTAGCACACCGTGTATTCCTATCACCGGTTTATGAAAGTCGTCGTGAACAAGTAATGCCTTTATTTGTATCGGCATTGCGTGACCATATCTCGACACCATAAGTAGTTCGGCATGAGTGAACAGAAATTAGACGAATTTCAATATCGTTATCCTAACAATGTATTCGGCCATGTGCCGGGGGCGCATGTTGGTACATCATTAGGAACGGGTGACCGTTTTGCCGGTTTTGCGGATCTGTTTGATTATCCAGACCCAAGACGTTTGGATATCAGAGCCAGTATGCGCAGCAATATGGGCGATGCAGTTGCAAGTACCGGTGATCGCTGGTTAGTCAGACGTTATCAACAGCGTTCATCAATCACATTGTGGCTTTTATCCGACCTTTCCAGATCGATGGCGATTTCCAATGTTAACCATGATCATCTGGCTAATTTGGCGCACTTAATTGCACATTCAGCTATTGGTTTAGGTGACAGGTTTGCAATGGCAGGGTTTGATGCCGAGTGGCGACAAGACGCTTCAATTATGCCAACACGTCAACGAAGTATGCCCTTGCTAGCGGCTAATATGATCCGTGATGCAGCGCCAGCAACAGCACCGGGTGTTGAAGGTATGATCCATGCTGCCAACATGATTACCAGCCAACATGCATTGGTGTTTCTAGCGTCAGATTTTTGTTTTGATATTGAATTATTGGAAAAAACATTACGCAAATTAGGTCACTACACCGTGATACCGATAGTCTGGAAACACGACGATGTTAATCATTTTCCATCACATGCTGGGTGGATAGAAGTGCGTGACTCTGAAACAGGCCAGCGTCGTAGTGTCTGGATGCGTCCAAGCATGAAAAAACAGTGGCAACAATCGATGAACGATCACTTTGAACAATTAACCGCGTGTTTTACACGAAATCGCGTGCAACCCTTATTTACCAACGGTGAAGTTACAGGTGACCAATTAACGCGTTATTTCTCAGGATTAAAAAGAGCATGAACATGAGAATGTTAACAGGATTGATATTTAGTTTATGGACAGGTTTGTCTTTTGCCGGTCAAATCAGTGAAGCGACGGCTGATCGTGCCTGGGGTTTATTGATTGGTGATGTCATTACCGTCAATGTCACCTTGCCCGTAGCCTATCAACAACTCGATCCAGCGATGGTTCCTCAAGTGGATAAACGCTATGGTACATGGTTGTATTTGTCCAAATTACACGCTGAAAACGCTAATATGACGATGACCTATCACATCGTCAATGTGCCGACTCAAAATAAGCTGCTTGCTACGCCTGAATTTACGATTGGAACCTTAAACGACGATTTTGTAACGATTCCAGCGGTGCCGATCAGTATTGGATCTTTATTACCACAAGCAAGCGATGGTGCCGGGTTCAGCAAACAACCTAAACCAGATCGTGTTCCTGTCTTAGAAGATACACGTAATCTAAAAAATCAATTATTCATTACTGGCATTATTACGTTGTTGTTAGTGGCGGGTTTACTGTTATGGCATTTGGGCTGGCGCTTTAAAAATCGTCGTCCATTTGCCCAAGCCGTGCACGATCTTGCTCGTTTACGTTGGTCACGTTCTGCGCAGCCCAATCAAGCAGCCCGTATTTTACATGCAGCGTTTAATGCAACAGCAGGGACAATTGTTGTTCAAAACACTGTGCCTGCAATGTTAAATGATGTGACATGGTTGCAGCCGTTATCAGATGATATAGAAAAGTTCTATCAACAATCAGAACACCACTTCTTTAGTCGTGATGCTCAGCAAGAACCAGACTTAGCCAAAGTGATGAAATTGGCAAAAGCATGTCGTGCTAAGGAAAAATTGGCATGAGTCTATTTGGATGGCATTGGGTATTGCCCATGGTGTTGTTGTTATTACCGTTAGCGTTATTGCCCTGGTTTACTCATAACCAGGATAAAAAAGTGGCGTGGGTTGCCATTGTGCCAGTTGATCCGCTTTCTACTCTTATTGGCTTTAGCCTTAAAGTATTAGCATCAGTGACGATAGCGAGTTTAGTGTTAGCCCTTGCTGGTCCGTTTGTACCTGAGAAAAAAATTGAACGGGTAGCTGAAGGTGCTGAAATTGTCTTATTGCTTGATCGAAGCCGAAGTATGGATGATGCGTTTGCTGTTAAAACCCAAGCAGCTTTATACACAGTCGGTAAAAAAGATAGTAAACGACGTGTTGCGAAAGACTACTTAACCGAGTTTGTTAAAAAACGCCCAGATGATCGTTTTGGTTTTGTATTTTTTAGTTCACAAGCGATCAATCTATTACCCTTAACCTATAGTAAAGAAGCCGTATTAGCGACGATTGATGCCAGTGCATTAGGTAAAGGTTTATCAAATACCAATATTGCTGAAGCATTAATAAAAGCATCTGATATGTTCAAGGGACAGAACTATCGTGGTTCTCGCATTGTGTTGTTAGTGTCAGATGGGGGACAGCTGTTAGAACAAGATGCTCAGGAACGGATCAAAGAACTGTATAAACAAGAAAACATCACTGTCTATTGGATTTATCTCAAAGCCAATCAAGGCATGACTCTGGAAGAAGCTGATGGTAAAAGTCGATTATGGGCAGATAGCCCAGAACGTAAATTACATGATTTCTTTAACTCTATTGGTCAACCATATCGCGCCTTTGAAGCGAAATCACTGGAGTCATTTGGCGAAGCAATGGATGAAATTGATCGCCAGCATTATGACACACTGATTGTTGATGAGATTTTGCCGCGTGAATCAAAGACAACACCGTTTTATGTCATTGCATTAATTGCGATGTTGTTATTAGTTATGTCACAGCTATACACCGTGTGGGGAGTGCGAAAAGCGCATGAATAAATTATCACAATTAAGCTATTGGTCTTTAATTGCAGCCACAATTGCCAGTGCAAGTGTGTTTGTAAGCACTGCTATTCAATTACAGCAAACCAATAAACTCAATGCCTTTATTGCCAATGTTGAACAATATGAACACACACCAAACATGCCAAAAGCAATGCTGGCTAAAGCCTATTTCCTGGAACAAACCGATAAAGGTAATGAAGCCTTAGACGTGTTAAGCCATGTCGTTGCCAGCGACGATAGCGAGGTGATAATTCCTGCATTAATGAATAGAGCCAATATTAATCTTCGTGAAGCATTAAAACTTGCAGCCGATGATAAAAAGCGTATTCCGTTAACAGAGTTGGCAAAACAAGATTACCGTAAAGCATTATTAATTGACCCTATGCAATGGGATATTCGCTACAATTTGGAACTTGCTTTAACCGTTGTACCAGAATTGCCAGAACAAGATGTTATCTTTGAAAAGCCAAGTGTATTGCGTCAACGCACCATAGAAACTAAAGGTTTTAAAGTAGATCTACCATGAACTTAAGTTTTCAAACACGTTTAACCGCAATTGCGGCCGTTATGCTAGTAGCGTTGTTGTTGATCAGTGCCGCCTTGTTTATGCCGAAAGTCGATCGAACAGTCAAAGTCATGGATATGCTGTTTGTCATCGACATTACTCAAAGTATGGACGTTAAGGACGTTGAATTTAAAGGTCAACAAATCAGTCGATTAGACTGGGCTAAGGACTATGTTCGCAGAACCTTACTCGAGCTACCTTGTGGCGCTCATGTCGGCTTATCGGCATTTAGTGAAGCACGTTCATTGATTTTGATTAATCCAGTTGAAGTCTGTGGCAACTATAACGATCTGATACAAATGCTGGCTAAAATTGATGGTCCGATGGCGTGGGTTAATTCAAGTGAAGTATCAAAAGCACTATTTACCGCAATGAAACAAGCACAACTGATAGACCCTAAACCAAGCATTGTATTTCTGACTGATGGTCACGAATCACCGCCACTGCATGCAACATTATTTCCAAAATACCAAGGTGACTTGGGTATTATTACAGGTGTAATTGTTGGCATGGGAGGCGATGAGTTATTACCGATCCCACGTCGTGATGAAGCAGGCATGCCAACCAGGGAAGTGTGGCAGGCTAATGAAGTAATGCAACAAAATGTTTATGTTTCAAGTCGTGGTGATCTGGGTAAAGAAAACGCGCAAAAGGCACAAACAGAACATTTATCTTCACAGAAAAAGGTTCATCTTACTGAATTGGCTAAACGGGTTGAGTTCGAATATTTAGCATCGCCCGATGATCCGGATCAACTGATTGATACATTAGTCGATATAGCAAAAACACGAGACCAAGTAGTCAGTTATGATTGGGCACCTTGGCTGGCAACACTGGCTCTGATCTTGTTAGTGTTTACTTATCTTCCGGTAACATTAA
>JACUUH010000101.1 GCA_014859375.1 Gammaproteobacteria bacterium | reverse complement strand
CTTAATATGTCTATTTCAGGCATTCGCGATCTGTCTATCATTGCCACGCCACCAGCTCGCCGTTTAGCAATCAAAACCTTTGTCCAACAATGGCAAGCAGAGAATATTCGTGAAGGCATGCTGCGTGAAATTAAACGTGGTGGACAGGTTTATTTCCTTCATAACAAAGTAGAAGATATTGATCGGGTTGCGCGTGAAATTGAAATGATTGTGCCAGAAGCCAAAGTCACGATTGCACATGGTCAAATGCGTGAACGCGAACTTGAACAAGTTATGCTCGATTTTTATCACCAACGCTTTAATGTCTTGGTCTGTACCACCATTATCGAAACCGGCATTGATATTCCTTCTGCCAATACTATTTTTATAGATCGTGCCGACAAATTGGGCTTGGCCCAACTCTACCAAATTCGTGGTCGTGTAGGTCGTTCCCATCATCGCGCTTATGCCTATTTAATTGTGCCGCCACAAAAAGCCATGACTAAAGATGCGATCAAACGTTTAGAAGCGATTGAATCAATCGAAGATTTAGGTGCAGGCTTCACCTTGGCAACACATGATATGGAAATTCGTGGTGCAGGTGAATTGCTGGGTGATGAACAAAGTGGCCAAATGCAGGAAATTGGCTTCACCTTATATAACGAATTATTAGAACGTGCCGTTAATGCCCTTAAATCAGGTAAAGAGCCTAGCTTAAACATCACGGATCGTCATTTTGTTGAAATCGATCTCCATGTTCCGGCTCTGATCCCAACCGATTATCTGCCTGATGTTCATACTCGTTTAGTGTTATATAAACGTATTTCTGCCGCTGCCGATAGTGAAGCCTTACGTGAATTACAAGTGGAAATGATTGATCGCTTTGGCCTATTACCTCAACAAGTACAAACCTTATTTGCTATCCATGAAATTCGTTTCAAAGCAAAACAGTTAGGTATTCGTAAAATTGATGTCTATGACCAAGGTGGCCGATTATTGTTTGATAAAGAACCCAATGTCGAACCATTAACCATCATTCAACTGATCCAATCTCAACCAGCTAAATATAAACTCGATGGTCAGGATAAACTTCGCTTTATAAATAATATGCCCGATGCTGATAGTCGCTTACTTGGCATTAATACGCTGTTAGATAAGCTATCTAAAACAGCATGATATATCAGCTCAATGATTAAAACTGTAGTAATTAACCTCAGTTCTGGATAAGCAAAATGCTGTCCTTGCCACCTCGAGCTAGAGCCTTGGTGCAAAGCAATTTATTCCCAAAGTATGGTTAAACACCAGATTGCCGAGGTCTACGCCTGCAATGACGCCAATGACAGCTCGGTTGTGGGTTGGTTTTAACCGAACACTTGGATTGTCAGGTTGAAACCAGACCT
>JACUUH010000059.1 GCA_014859375.1 Gammaproteobacteria bacterium | reverse complement strand
CAAGACCCTTAATTATGATTGTGCCTCAACTTTAACAAATAACGCTACTTCATTACTACAACCGCGATATTCCACTTTATCAAAGCCAAGCATTGCAGCCATAGCAATACCACGCCCATGGTTATCAGTCGCCCTATCTGCCGACATATTTATATAATTTTCCCATTCAAAACCATCACCTTCATCCTTTACCACGATGTGACAACCAGACTCATCTCTAGTAAATATCAAAGTACCATATTTATTTTTGTTTTCGTCTAATTGTAAGCGGCGTTCAACTTCCTGTCGCCATCGTCCTTCGTTATTCAGAGTGGTTTTTTCGTCATATCCAATACCTAAATTACCATGCTCTACCGCATTAATTAATATTTCAGATAGAGCAATAACAATTCTTTGTGGATGTGGGCAAGTGTTCGCAATAAACAAAGCTAAATCGTGTACATCATCTAATGATTGAAATTTAAATTCAGCATGACGCAAGTTTTTTAATGGTCTTGTACTTTTTTCAATTTCTTCACGTAGTGCTTGTTGATTGGTACGATCACGCAGTGCTGCATTGACAATTGAAAGCAACATATCGCCTTCAAATGGTTTTGCTAGATAATAAAATGCTCCCGCATTCATCCCTTCTATTATCTCGTTTTTAGATGTCATAGATGTTTGCAAAATCACTGGGCATCGCTTCAAAATGGGATTAGCAGAAATTCGCTCCATCACCTCCATGCCATTGAGTTTTGGGAGCTTGCGATCTAATAAAATTACATCGAAGTCTTCTGGGTTAGCTTCAAGCATATTAATAGCTTCTTGACCATCTCTTGCTAAACTAACGCGGTAATCAATCTCGCTTAGATGCTCTTTAATAAGCTCTATATTAATCGCCTCATCATCAACCACTAAAATATGGGGTAGATCAGCCATAGTTTTTCTCATTTTTGTTGTGTTATTTGTGCAAGCACAAGCCATTTTCCCTATCAATCTTTTATTTATGTAATTTAATCACGATGCATGAGAGGGTATCATCTTTATTCGTCTTAACTCATCAACTAATGTAGAACCATATTAATAATATAACCTAATGCAATGGTTGATATAGGTACGTTCAAATATTTTAATTATTAATGTTAGGTATTTTGTTCTATCGATAATGTCAGCATAAGGCATGAACCTTTATCAACTTCTGACTCAAGCTACATCTTACCGCGATACAATGCTAAAACGCGATTGTATATCGCCAAACCAAGCCGAGTCCATGCCACCTTCGCTAATTCGCTTAATGGTTTCAATAGGCGACGAATGATGTTTTGAACCGAATATATTATAAAAATGAGCGTCAAAATAAAGTTTATTTAAAAATAACAAACTGAAACAGTGACTTACATTTGTACTATCATCAAATCAAATCGTTCTAATGTAGCCAGATAGGCTTGTTCTATCTCTGTGGCAAAATCAACTAGATTTTGAGTTCCAATATCGTGCGGTTTACATTGCTCACCCATTTTGCACATTTCAGCCAGTTTCATTGCTCCAAGTTCAGTTGCTGATCCTTTTAAAGCGTGTAACGCTTCTCTCAGTCCTAAATAATCGTGGGAAACTGTTTGTTTGATGATTTTTACATGCTTATCACCATCTTGCTTAAAAGCAGCGAGTAAGCGCTGGATAAAATCAGGATCTGTATCTAGACTGATCAAATGCTTGATTGCAGAACTATCACATAACTCAGTATCATCATTTTCAGCAGTAGCGGGTCGTTCAGTTTTGTCTTGATGTTCGACTATTTCCTCTACAGATTTATAACGGGTTAGAAGTGCGATTTTGTCTAATAATTGATATGAGTCTATTGGTTTTACTAAGAATGCATCAATATTCAGTTCTTTGCTCTCCAGCCTTGCCTCTGGTGTTGCATCTGCAGTTAACATAATGATCGGTAAAGATGATGTCGTTTCGATAAAACGTAATGCTTTTACAACTTCATCACCAGAACGTTGTGGCATATTTTTGTCGACAATAAGTAAATCTATTTGGTCATAGCTCAGATCTAAAATATCTAAAGCTTGTGCACCATTTTGAGCCAAAATAACATTGTGCCCTGCCTTTTTTAATATTCCTTCAATTATCTGTTGATTGACTAAGTTATCTTCAGCAACAAGAATGTTCAATTTTATTGAACCATTATCCTTGGCATAATAATAGTCAGCAATTTTCACAACATTATCAGATCGAATCGATATGCTATCTGCGGCATGAATCGCATTAAATAAAACGCCCCGACTATCTACATTATTGATAATGGATACGTAGTATTGTTCAAGCTGGCTACTTGGGAGCGCATCACTATTTTTGGCAATTAAAATTAATGGTGGTACCTGACCATTGTTAAATTCATTGACTATTTTTGCAAAGTCAATAGCTGTGGTATCACCTAAGCTCACCTGATCAACGACAATGAGCTTTGGTTTATCACTCGTGTTTTTGGTTTTTCCAAGAGTGTCGTATAAATTGGCAGGTGAATTAATGATACTAAAACCAATGTCCCAATTGCTCAATTGCGATGTCAGCTCAGGCAAGCGATAATCAGACGCTAGTACTAAAACCTGACTATTCATCTCATACGATATGTGCTCATGAAGTACTTCAAAAGGGATTTGAAACCAAAATTTGGATCCTTCTCCCAAAACACTTTCTACGCCGATTTTCCCACCCATCAACTCGACTAATTCTTTTGATATAGTCGTGCCAAGTCCAGTGCCACCGATAGTTCTAATGGCAGATGTGCTAACTTGAGTAAAATCGTCGAAAACACGACTCAATTCGGCTTCATCAATACCAATACCGGTATCTAACACATCAAACCGGATATTCACATGGCCATCGGTTGTTTCGCCATCCTGATAGACATGCAAATCAACCGAGCCATGATCAGTAAATTTAATTGCATTTCCGATAAGATTAATCAGTATTTGAGAGATATGCTGTCTATCGCCATAGACCATAAATGGGATATCAGGATCAATGTTGCAACGTAAGGCAATGCCCTTTGTTTTAGCCATTGATGACTGAATAGCAAGTACAGAATTGATTAAGGCATGTAAATCTAGTTTCTCCGGCCTAATAAGAATTTTACCTGCTTCAATTTTGGCTATATCAAGTACATTCTGAATCAAACCCAATAAAGTTTGAGCTGATTGATGCAGAGTACTGACTATATTCTTTTGCTCATCATCAAGTTTGGTTTCTCTTAATAAGCTTCCCATACCAATCACGCCATTAAGCGGTGTTCTTAGTTCATGTGACATATTAGCTAAAAAGCGTGTTTTTGCTTCATTTGCTTGCTTTGCCAGAGCAAGTGCTGCATGTAATTTTTTTATTAAAAAGGCAGTATATGCAGGAATAAACATCAATATTAATAATAAACTAAAAGCGATAGCTTGATTATGTGATGATTGCCAATAGTCTCCCCAAATCACAGCAATGGAAAAGCCAATAACTGCCATAATTGTGGCGATATATAAATAAATCAAACCATGACGAAAACCATTACCGATTATTACCCATAGGTATAGTGTGAATAGAAAAACAGTTTGCTCTCCAGCAAAAAACATCACGACAGATAATGGAACTAAATCCAGTGTAATACCTGATATTCGTCGTATTGGTGATGGATGCGGATTATGAAGTAAGGCTACTGCAAGCAGGATTGCACCCACATAAAATCCGAGTACTACAAGACTGACTAATGAGGTGGCAATATCATAAAATGTCTGATTCGCCTTCCAGGGAAAACAAAAATAAACAACAAGAAAAAAACCTATGATTAAACGTAAAACGATTTGCTCTGGCTCAGAATCGTTAGTTTTTTTTAGTCTATCTGTTAGGGGAGAGAGCATTTTTGATTTTACAATCATCAATCATTCCATTGCGCTATTAGATCCTGGTTGATCATCAGCGTAATTTGACTGAATCATAAATTGTTCGTTTCCACTATATACCAAGAAATGCTTACCTTTAGCTCGGGCAATCATAGCAATGCCAATTTGCTTGGCGATACGTAATCCCATTTCTGTCACGCCTGAACGTGATAATAATAATGGTATTTTCATTTGAGCGACCTTAATCACCATCTCTGACGTCAAGCGACCTGTTGTGTAAAACACTTTATCGTCGCCATCAATATCTTCTAACCACATCCAGCCAGAAATAGCATCAACAGCATTATGTCTTCCAACATCCTCAATAAAAATGTCTATGTTATTACCACGGCATAGCGCACAGCCATGAACGGCACCCGCTTGCTTATACATCTGATTGTAATCAGACAAGGCTTCTAATACCTGATAGATCGATTCAGCAGAAAATTCGGGACAGTGAAGATGTAATGTTTCAAATGAATCAAGCAAATTACCAAACATAGTTCCTTGACCACAACCACTGGTAACCGTTCGACGTGACATTAATTGGTCGATATTTTCTTTGGATTGGTGGGTTGTGACAGCAACTGAATCAATATCCCAATCAACTTGGATTGACTTGATATCAGTTAAGGTATCAACAAGCCCCTGGTTGCGTAAATAACCTAAGGTTAATAACTCAGGATGTGCGCCTAAGGTCATTAAGGTCACAATCTCACGTTTATCAAGATAAATAGTCAGCGGCCTTTCGCCTGTTAATGATATCTCGCGTTGTTCACCATGCTCATCGAGCACAGTTGTTGTGTGTAACTGATGAATACCCTCGTCAGACATGGAAGGACGATAGTTAGCCACCGGTGACACTCATATGCCGAAAGATAATAGGCTGCGCATTAATATCAAACTCATGACCTTTAGGTTTGATTTGCATGGATGCAATGATAGCCTGTTTTAATTTATCACTATTGCCTGGATTAGCACGAATAATGCTTCGTAAATCCATCGAATGTTCCTGACCTAAACATAGTAATAAACGGCCTTCAGTTGTCACTCGCACCCGATTACATGAATCACAAAAATTATGGCTATGAGGCGAGATAAAACCAATTTTGCTCCGACTACCTGCCACGTGATAATAACGCGCAGGCCCGCCGGTAGTCTCGATACTTGCTTGCAGAGTCAGCTCAGATTGCAAGGTAGCTAATACTTCATCACTCGAACAAAAACTTTCATTACGTTGATGTGTAACATGGCCTAACGGCATTTCTTCAATATAAGAAATATCGATGCCCTGCTCAATTGCAAATCGAGCAAGATCCAGTATTTCATCATCATTACGACCTTTCATAATAACGGCATTAAGTTTGATACCTTTGAAACCAGCCGTTTTTGCGGCCTGAATACCATCTAAAACAGCTGACAAATCACCATTGCGTGTTAATTGACGAAAGCGCTCAGGATTGAGCGAATCAAGACTTATATTGATGCGGTCCAAACCAGCATCTACCAATGAATCAACATATTTGGTTAATTGCGAACCATTAGTCGTCAAATTTAGTTCTTTTAACGCTGTCGTTTTTTTTAACTCACCAACGTGCTTAAATAACCAATCAACATTGCGTCTTACTAGTGGTTCACCACCAGTTATCCTGACTTTTTCTACACCTAGCTCGCAAAAAGTGCGCAATAAGAACACGATTTCTTCCAGCGTCAACACTTGTTCGCGCGGCATAAATGTCATTTCCTCATCCATGCAGTAAACGCAGCGAAAATCACAACGATCAGTAATCGACATACGGACATATGTCACTGCACGACCGAAACGATCAATCAATTGTGGCTGGTTAGAATGTGTATTCATAAGTGTATTCTAGCGCAAAAACAAACAAGCCCCGTATAAAAACGAGGCTTGTTTAGATAATTAATGTGTACTAGCTATTTTAATCATCGCTCGACATTGCGCCAAGTAAATGCAATAAGCTGGTAAACAAATTATAAATACTGACATAAAGCGTCACTGTTGCCATAATGTAGTTTGTTTCACCACCATGAATAATTTGACTTGTTTCATACAAAATCAAACCAGACATTAACAACACAAACATAGCTGAAACAGCTAACGATAAACCGGGCATCTCAAAAAAGAAAGCACCCAAGCCAGCAAGGAAGGCAACTAAAATACCCACCATCAAAAAGCCTCCCATGAAACTGAAGTCTTTTTCACTTTTAACTGCATAAGCCGACAAAGCTAAAAAAATAATACCTGTTCCGCCCAATGCTTGCATGACGATTTCACTACCATTTGGCAGACCTAGATAGGCATTGATAATAGGTCCAAGAGTCAACCCCATAAAACCAGTTAGAGCAAAGACTGATGCGATACCCCAAACACTATTACGTAATTTTGTGGTCAAAAACAATAGACCAAAATAACCAACCAAGGTGATGATAAGTCCTGGATGAGGTAAGTTAAATGCAATCGACAATCCAGCTGTCACAGCGCTGAAAACCAGTGTCATTGCTAATAGACTGTATGTACTTCTCAGTAACTTGTTGGTCGCTAGCACCGACTGCTGCGAACGAACAACTGTTGATTGTGCATTGTAATTCATCAAATAATCTCCCGATATCTGTAAATGTTGAGTTCAGAACTAAGACATTATCCTACCGAATAAGTTCGCAAGTGCAAGTATCAATATGTATAAAACAGAATTTTAAATTTGTAGTTGTTTTTTAAAATTGAAATGCGTATTATTCTTCGCTTCTGGAGAGATGGCTGAGCGGCTGAAAGCACTGGTCTTGAAAACCAGCGAAGGTTTATCCCTTCCCAGGGTTCAAATCCCTGTCTCTCCGCCAAATTAAAGTATAAGCCCCTGTTTTATAGGGGCTTATATCTAAACAAAAGATTTTTACCCACGTCCTTACCCACATTTGTTTTTTAGTTGTGGTTTCAATCTACGGGTTTTACATCTTACCAGTTTCACTTAATGAAACAGTCTGTCCCGCACCGACAATGATGTGATCGACAGCACGAACATCAACACAATCTAGCACCTCGCGAAGTCGTTTAGTAATTTGAATATCTGCTTGGCTAGGTTCTGCATGAAAACATCAAAATTTACAGACAGCCAAATCATGGCCATCTTAAAACAAAATGAAGCAGGCATTAAGGTTCCAGACCTGTGCCGCGAACACAGCATTAGCAGCGCCACATTTTACAAATGGCGTGCCAAATATGGTGGCATGGATGCGGCCATGATCAAACGCTTAAAAGAACTTGAAGACGAAAATCGCCGGCTGAAAAAGATGTATGCCGAAGAATGCCTAAAATCCCAGATCCGTCAGGAAGCCCTTGAGGGAAAGTGGTAAAGCCATCTTTACGCAAAGAGATGGCGCAGAAGATCGTTGAACAAAAAGGCATCAGCATTCGTTTTGCATGCAATATTTTCGGCATTAGCCCAACCTGCTATCGCCATCAACCCAAGTTGGCCAATGAAAACGCCATCATTGCTGACTGGTTATTGCGCTTGACCACGGCTAACAAAGGCTGGGGATTTGGCTTATGCTTTGATTATTTGCGTAATGTGAAGCAGTTTGAGTGGAACCACAAGCGAGTTTATCGGATTTACCAAGAGTTAGAACTTAACTTACGGATTAAACCTAAGCGTCGGATTAAACGTGATAAGCCTGATGCACTGAGCGTTCCAATGGCTATCAACCAAGTCTGGTCAATGGATTTTATGTCTGACTCATTGCAAGATGGTCGTAGTATCCGAACGTTTAACGTGATTGATGACTACAATCGCGAAGGTTTATGCATTGATGTCGACTTCTCAATGCCAAGCCAGCGGGTGATTCGCTCGCTTGAGCAGGTTATTGAATGGCGGGGTAAACCGGCAGCGATAAGATGTGACAACGGGCCGGAATATATCAGCCAAGTGTTGATTAACTGGGCGAATAAAAACCAAATTACCTTGATGTATATCCAGCCGGGCAAGCCTACGCAAAACGCATACGTTGAACGGTTTAACCGAACAGTGCGCCATGAATGGCTAGCGCTACACCTGTTTGAGACGATT
>JACUUH010000058.1 GCA_014859375.1 Gammaproteobacteria bacterium | reverse complement strand
GAAATAGCCATGTAGGTCGGGTTTTAACCCGACAGGGTCGGTGCAAGATCAAAGTGTGGAGTGTTGGAATAAATTCCAACCTACGTGGGTCGGGTTTCAACCCGACAGGGTGTTGAAATAAATGTGGGTTGGGTTTTAACCCGACAGGGCCGGTGCAAGATCAAAGTATGGAATGTTGGACTAAAGTCCAACCTACATTTTAATGTGAGTTCTGGCACAAAGTCTGCATTAGTCCGAATAACAAATCGGTATTTGGAGAGGTGTCATGACATTATTCGTTAAATTAGTTGCTTTAGGTAGCCTTGTTTTGGTTACGGGTTGCATGTCAAATGCACCCAAGCGCGATCCTGGTTATGCTGCTGTCAGGCCAGTTGCAGTGACGGTTCCAGAGTCACAAGATGGTGCTATTTTCAATGCCGGAAACAATATCTCGTTGTTCGAAGATTATCGTGCTCGTCGTGTTGGCGATATTTTGACGGTGAAGTTAGAAGAAAAAACCGATGCTGAAAAAGAAACTGAAACAAAAATCAGCAAAAGTAATAGGAATAGCATCACTAATCCAACGGTATTTGGTACTACTCCTCAATTTAGTCTGCCCGGTCAATTACCTTTAGCGAGCACAAATAATAACAATTTGGCGTTTGAATTAGGGTCATCAAGTAATTTTAGTGGGCAAGGTGATAGCGACCAAAGTAATAAATTAACGGGCAATATCAGTGTGTCGGTGGTTGAGGTCTTACCTAATGGTAATTTGATTGTGCGTGGTGAAAAAGTAATCACTATCAATCAAGGTAACGAATATCTTCGTCTTGCAGGCATGATTAGTCCAAGAGATATTGATGCGGATAATACTATTTCATCAAAACGAATTGCGGATGCTCAAATTTCGTATGTTGGTGATGGTCCGACTAATGATGCCAATGTTATGGGGTGGCTAGGACGCTTCTTTATCAGTGCGTTGATGCCATTTTAATTGAAGGTGAATAATATGAAATTTAGACTAATTGCTTTAACACTGGCCTTGTTGCTGACATCAACGTTGAGCTATGCCGAGCGGATTAAAGATTTGGCATCTATTGCAGGTGTTCGAAATAATCAGTTGATTGGTTATGGTTTGGTGGTTGGGCTCAATGGTACTGGCGATAAAACCAAATTCACCGGCCAAAGTCTGCGTAGTATGTTGCGTGAATTAGGCGTGACTTTGCCGCCAGGAACTGATCCTAAGAGTAAAAACGTAGCAGCGGTGATGGTGCATGCTGATTTACCTGCTTTTGCCAAACCTGGTCAAACAATTGACATCACAGTGTCTTCTTTGGGTGATGCCAACAGTTTGCGTGGCGGTAGTTTGATTATGACACCTCTTAAAGGTGCTGATGGTCAGATCTATGCGATGGCGCAGGGAAATTTAGTTGTTGGCGGCTTTGGTGCTGAAGCGGGTGATGGCTCACGCGTAACCGTCAATATACCCAGTGCTGGTCGTATACCAAATGGTGCGACGGTTGAGCGTACAGTGGGAAATGCCTTTAATGTTGGTGATTATTTGATACTTAATTTGCATCAACCTGATTTTACAACGGCAAGTCGGCTTACTGATTCGATCAATCACACCTTAGGTAAAGGCACGGCAAAATCAATGGATGCATCATCGATTAAAGTCAATGCGCCGCGTGATCCTAGCCAACGTGTACCGTTTTTATCATTGATCGAAAACCTGGAATTAAAACCAGGTGAAGCTGCTGCCAAGATTATTGTTAACTCTCGTACCGGCACCGTTGTTATTGGTCAACATGTTCGTGTCAGTCCGGCTGCCGTTACTCACGGTAACTTGTCTGTGACTATTTCTGCTAATACCGAAGTCAGTCAGCCTAATGCTTTATCACAGGGTGAAACCGTTATTGTGCCAAATTACGATATAGAGATAACAGCAGAAGACAGCAGAATGTTTAAGTTTGATCCAGGTGTTACCTTGGATGAAATTGTACGTGCGGTTAATCAGGTTGGCGCAGCACCGGGTGATTTAGTTGCCATATTAGAGGCGCTAAAACAGGCGGGCGCTCTGACAGCTGATTTGGTGATTATTTAGTCATGATACGGTTTGCTGCTTTTGGAATAACATGTTCCGTAGGTCGAACTTCAGTTCGACAAACTTTCCTTCGTCATTCCCTGGCTTTTCTTTGTCATTCCCGCCCTTTCTTTCGTCATTCCCGTGAAAACGGGAATCCAAGGGCAGTGAAGAGTATGGCTATCCTTGGATCCCCGATAAAAGCACTCGGGGATGACGGGTTTGTAAATTTACAAGGGGATGACCAATTTGTAAATTTACAGAATGATTTGGCTGTAGGTCGAACTTCAGTTCGACAAACTTTCCTTCGTCATTCCCTGGCTTTTCTTTGTCATTCCCGCCCTTTCTTTCGTCATTCCCGTGAAAACGGGAATCCAAGGGCAGTGAAGAGTATGGCTATCCTTGGATCCCCGATAAAAGCACTCGGGGATGACGGGTTTGTAAATTTACAAGGGGATGACCAATTTGTAAATTTACAGAATGATTTGGCTGTAGGTCGAACTTCAGTTCGACCAGCAATGGCAATTTAGATATGAGCCAAATTCAACATACAGCTTTAGATTTTAAAGGTCTTGCCGAACTTCGGCGATCTGCGACTGTTGATCAAAAAGATCAAGACACCTTGCGTCAAGTTGCAGGTCAGTTTGAGTCTTTGTTTGTCAATATGATGTTAAAGAGTATGCGTCAGGCAAAATTAGCTGATGGTATTTTTGATAGCTCTCAAAGCGATACCTTTAGAGAAATGGCCGATCAACAACTTGCTATGGATTTATCGTCTCGAGGTGGTATCGGTCTGCAAGAGGTGATCATGCGTCAATTAGGCGGTCAACTTGACTCGAAATTGGCGACTAAACCCACATTGGGTGACGAGCCACCGTTTTATGGTATTGATACTGCCAAGATTAGACCTGCATTAGCAAGCAAAGCTAATGTCGATTTGCTTCAACACAGCAGCACACACTCGCCATCACCAATAGCATCATCACCAACGGTTGAACAACCATCTGATATGAGCTTTGATTCGCCACAACAGTTTGTTGAAAAACTATGGCCAATGGCAAAACGTGCTGCTGATCGCATTGGCGTGACACCAGATGTTATTTTGTCTCAAGCGGCATTAGAAACCGGCTGGGGTAAACACGTTATTAACAAAGCCAATGGTGAATCAAGTTTTAATTTGTTTAATATCAAAGCCGATAGTCGTTGGACAGGTGATAAGACCAGTGTCGGTACAGTTGAATATCACAATGGCGTAGCGATTAGACAACAAGCCCAATTTAGAAGCTATGACTCGTATCAACAGAGTTTTGATGATTACGTCAACTTTTTGCAAACACAGCCGCGTTATCAAAATGCATTAAAACAAACGGATAACCCTGAACAGTTTATCGAAGCGCTTCATAAATCTGGCTATGCGACTGATCCTGATTATGCCGATAAAATTAAACGCATTATGAACGGTGCGACATTGGCACAGTTCTCGCAACAGCTCAATTATTCATGATTATCGTCGAATTATTGACGGATAGAGGCTAGATATGAGCATGTTAAACATCGGAACATCAGCGTTAATGACATCGCAAGGTGCGTTATCGACAACAAGTCATAACATCAGTAACGTTAATACTGACGGATATAATCGCCAGCGTATTGAGCAAGATACACGCATCCCTAATTTTGAGGGTGGTTACTATGTTGGCTCAGGTGTGCAAATTGGGACTGTGGATCGATTATTTGATCAGTTCTTAGCAGATCAAGTTCGTGTGTTTAATTCTCAAGAGCAACAATTGGATACGTTTTATACCTTTGCTCGTCAAGTTGATGATCTTTTGGGATCACCAGAATTATCATTAAGTTCTGGTTTGCAAGGCTTTTTTAATGCCGTTCAAGAAGTAGCTGATGATCCAACCTCGATTCCTGCAAGACAGGTTATGTTGACCGAGGCCGATACCTTGGCTAAACGCTTTAATACGCTAGATAGCCAATTAGATGCCTTTAATAATCAAGTTAATTTGAATCTGTCAGCCGCCGTCCAGGATGTAAATCTATTGGCGCAAGGAATTTCTAATCTTAACAAAGCCATTATTGAGGCTAGAGGCAATGGTGGTGCTGTACCTAACGATTTACTCGATCAGCGTGACCAGTTAATCAATAAACTATCCAGTTATGTTTCTGTCAGTACGGTTGAACAAGATAATGGTGCAATCAGTGTATTTATTGGTACAGGTCAAGGTTTAGTTGTTGGTAGTGCTGTAGTTAGCTTAAACGTGATCACCAGTCCGACCGATACAACCCGTAGCGAAATTGGCTATGGATCAAGTGGTATTAATATTTCTGCACAGATTACCGGAGGATCATTGGGTGGATTATTATCTGTGCGTCAAAATGTTATTGACCCTGCACGAGCAGAAATTGATGGTTTAGCAGCAGGTATGATCGCGACTGTAAATGAACAACACAGTATTGGTATCACCTTGAGCGGACAAGCCGGTGGCAACTTTTTTGAACCGTCAGATCCGCTTGGTGTGCCAGCACCTAATGCCGGTTCAATTCGTCTAGCTATTGTTGATCCACAAGATATTGCTGTCGCATTTCCTGTCACAACGACAACATCCAGTTCAAATTCAGGCACAGCCAAATTAGAAGTCGTATCTGTTGATGGCTCTGATCCTGCATTTAACCCATTAACGACATTAACGACACCAGTTACATTTAGCTACAACAGCAGCACTGGCAATTACGATCTGACTTACGATGGTGGTACCGCCTCGATTAGTTATAATCCAGCAAGCGATAGCGGCAAAACAATTGATTTATCGACATTGATATTTTCTGCGCCAGCAACGACTGCACCACCGTTAACCATTACTCTGGCTGGCATACCAGCCGATACTGATAGCTTCACGCTCACAAACAGTGCAGCAGGTGGTTTCAAAGCTGTTGGTGATAACCGAAATGCCTTGGCCTTAGCTGAATTACAAATTAGCAAAACATTAACAGCACTTGACCCCATAACGGGCTTAGCTGTTGGCGGAACCCCAACACGTTCGTTTGGCGATGCCTATGGCATCTTGGTGGCAAATGTTGCAACCCGAACACAACAAGCAGAAGTTGGCCAAAAAACCCAACAAGGTTTGCTCGATCAAACTAAACTACGATATGACTCTGTTTCGGGGGTTAATCTGGACGAAGAAGCAGCCAACTTGATCAAGTTTCAACAAGCCTATCAAGCCGCGTCACAAATTATTACCGTATCAAACACGGTCTTTAACGCACTCATCAATGCGATCTAGCAAGGGGTAAGCGTATGCGTATATCAACCAGCCAAATATTTGACCAAAACCTGACTGCCATGCTCAATCAGCAAAGTGATTTGAGCAAAACGCAATTACAAGTGTCTACTGGTAAAAAGATTTTAAATCCGTCAGATGATCCGGCCGCCTCTGTTCAAATGCTCAATTTACAGCGTGAATTTTCCTTGTCAGAACAATACATTGCCAACGCAACCAAAGCCGAAAATAAACAAGTGATTGAAGAAGGTGTGCTGCAAAGTGCCACCGATATGCTGCAACGCATTCGTGAATTAGCCGTGCAAGGGTTGAATGCAACAAATACCCAATCAGATAAAAAAGCAATAGCAACCGAGATTCAACAGCTTAATGAACAACTATTAGCGTTGGCTAATACCCGTGATTCAAATGGCGATTATTTATTCTCAGGTTTTCAATCAAACACCCAACCTTATCAAACACTAGTCGGTGATTATCAGGGGGATGAAGGGCAGCGTAATATTAAAATTGGTGCCGGTGTATTCATTGAAAGCAATGATCCTGGTAATCAGGTGTTCGAAGCGCCATTGATTTCAACGACTATCACTGCTAATGGCACTGGCACCGGACAACTTTCAGTTAATGATATAACGGGCGTATCAGAAACCTTTCCACAAATCAGTTTTACTTTTAACGATGCTGTGGTCGGACCACCTGCCGTAGCTGCAAATTATCTGATTTCTGATGGCAATGGCAATACTGCCAGCGTTGATTATGTTGATGGTATGACGGTTAACTTGAGTTTACTTAACCCTGATTTTCCTCGACTGGAAATCAACTTAACTGGCTCACCTGCAGATGGTGATGTGTTGACCATTGAAAAAAATGTGACAGAACCGAGCCAAACCTTATTCAAAACCATTAACAACTTTGCAAATGCATTAATCAATAATGCCGTAGGTGCAAATGACTCACCCAATAATGGCGATTTTTTGACTAATCTCAGTGCAGCACTGACAAACATAGTTGATACCAGAGCCAAAGTAGGTGGACGATTAAACGCGATTGAACAACAAAAACAAATCAATGACGGCTTATCCTTTAATATGGAAAAAACCTTATCAGAGTTACAAGACCTGGACTATGCTGAGGCTATTTCCAGGCTGTCACTTCAAACAACAGGCTTGCAAGCGGCACAACAATCATTTGTGAAAGTTCAGGGATTATCATTATTTAACTATTTGTAGGTCGGGTTTCAACCCGACGGAGCCGAGGCAAGATCAAAGCATGGAATGTTGGAATAAATTCCAAGCTACGTAGGTCGGGTTTCAACCCGACGGTCTGAAGTTGGACTGAAGTCCAACCTACGTAGGTCGGGTTTTAACCCGACAAAACTCCGACCAAACAACCCCAACCAATTGATAATAATAAAAAATAAAAAACTGGCACAGCCATTGCTAACTACTTATTACGCGATGGCTGGCTGTCAAAAAATCAACACCAATGCCATTGAGTTTATTCTTTGATTTAGAAAAAAAGGAACAGAACAATGGCTTCAATAATTAATACAAATGTTGCATCATTAAATGCACAACGTAATTTAACATCTTCACAATCATCTCTTGCCACCTCGTTACAGCGTTTATCATCTGGTTTACGCATTAACAGCGCCAAAGATGATGCGGCGGGTCTTGCGATTTCAGATCGTTTCACTACTCAAATCCGTGGTTTAAATCAGGCGGCACGTAATGCCAACGATGCGATTTCATTATCACAAACCGCTGAAGGTGCGTTGGGTGAATTAAGCACTAACTTACAACGTATTCGTGAATTAGCGGTGCAATCAGCGAATGCGACCAACTCTTCATCTGACCGTGCAGCGATTGATTTAGAGGTGCAACAGCGTTTAGCTGAAGTAGAGCGTATTTCAAGTCAAACTTCGTTTAATGGTCAAAAAATTCTCGATGGTACCTTTGGTAATGCCGCATTCCAGGTTGGTGCCAATGTCGGTGAGACTATCACCATTGATCTTGCTACAAGTATGCGTCCGGGTGCTATCGGTAAATTGGCGACAGCAACATCAGTTGACTTGAGTGATGTTATCGATCCTGAAGCTGCACCTCCTCTTTCTCTTACCGTGAATGATGATTTCAAAATTACACTAGGTGACTCAACAGCAGTGAGCGTAGCTGATGGTCCTTATACTTCAGCTCAAGATTTAGTTGATGCAGTTAATACTGCACTTGCTGGTAATGCCACTGCGACATTAAATGATGACGGTACGATGTCTATCTTTTCAGATGAAGATGTCACTATTAGCGGTACTGTTGGTTTGACAACCTTAGGTTTGGCTGGCTTTACAGAAGCTGATGGTAGTTTGACAGGTGGTAATATTTTGGACGTTGCCGGATCAAATGACATTATTCGTAGAACAGATTCAGCGTTAACATCAATCAGTGATTTACGTAGTACATTCGGTGCGATTCAAAATCGTTTTGAATCAACCATCACTAACTTAAACACGGCGGTTGAAAATTTAAGTGCATCGCGTAGTCGTATTATGGATGCTGACTTTGCGGCAGAAACTGCGAACTTAACTCGTGCTCAAATCTTGCAACAAGCAGGTACAGCGATGTTAGCGCAAGCCAATGCGTTACCACAAAATGTGTTGAGTTTGTTGCAAGGTTAGTAGCTTGAGTTTT
>JACUUH010000021.1 GCA_014859375.1 Gammaproteobacteria bacterium | reverse complement strand
ATTGTTCGTTATAGGGTAGCTGACTATTCTTATCCAGAACTGAGGTTAAATAGGTTAACTATCAAAATGCTTAGCCTGTTGTTTTAATGCCCACTCGATATGCTCTTTAACCATATCAGTACAATCAGCTAAACGGGCAGTGAGTGCCGACACAATCGCATCAGAAAATGCCGCATTTCCAAGTGCAATCGCAATATTACGTAACCAACAGTCATAACCGATCCGACGTATAGGACTGCCTTCTAATTTCGTTAGAAACTCTTGCTCTGTCCAGGCAAATAATTCGAGTAAGTCTGGTGCATCTAAACCATGCTTGGGTAAAAAATCATTTTCTTGGGTAATGTGTGCAAACTTATTCCAGGGGCAAACTAACTGGCAATCATCACAACCATAAATACGGTTACCCATCATTGAGCGAAATTCAACTGGAATAGCATCACGTAATTCGATAGTTAAGTATGAAATACAACGTCTGGCATCAACCTGATAAGGTGACACTATCGCCTTGGTCGGACAGATATCAATACACGCAACACAAGAACCACAATGCTCTGTTGTCGGTTCTGTCAACGGTAATGGTAAGTCGGTATAAATTTCGCCTAAAAAGAAATAAGAACCATGCTCACGATTGAGAATATTACTATGCTTTCCAACCCAGCCTAGCCCTGCCTTTTGTGCTAATGCTTTTTCCATAACAGGCGCGCTATCACAAAAAACACGAAAACCCATATCAGCAATTTCTGCTTCAATTTTCTGCGCCAGTTTCTGTAGACGTTTTCGCATTAATTTATGATAATCACGCCCCAAAGCATAACGTGACACAAAACCCTTTTGATCATTGTTTAATACGCTCCATGACTCGGTAGTCTGTTCCGGCAGATAGTCCATTCGAACAGAAATAACACGAATTGTGCCTGGCACAAGCTGTTCGGGGTGGGTACGCATACTACCATGACGAACCATATAATCCATGTCGCCATGAAATCCAGCATTTACCCATTGATTTAATGATTCGCCTGCTTGCTCAAGATCAATATCACTAATACCAAGCTGTTGAAATCCAAATGATTTTGCCCAAACCTGCAACTCATCGATTAAATCAATTTCTGTCAAAGCTGTATTTATCTTACTCATGCAGGCTATTATAGGTGAGCTCGAAATTTTATACATTGGAAATGACTATGCTAAATATACCTCACGATCTTTATACCGCCGATCAAACCCGCGAACTGGATCGCATTGTTATTGAACAACACAATGTTTCTACAGCCAAGCTAATGGCGCGTGCTGGTGCTGCTGCATTATCAACAATCAAAAATCATTGGCCACAAGCCGAACGCTTACTGGTGATTTGCGGAACAGGTAATAATGGCGGTGATGGTTTTGAATTAGCAAGGCAGGCGCTTGATGCTGGTTATCGTGTGGTGGTCTATCAAGTCGGCAATGATGCTATGAGCAATGAAACAGCGGCTGCAAAAGACGCTTTTTTAGCAACGGGTAGCGAAGTCCATACATTCGAAGGCAAACTCCCTTCTACCGACATTATTGTTGATGCATTATTAGGAACGGGGCTTAACCGTGAAATTGTCGGTGACTACAAATTAGCCATCGAAGCAATTAACAAAAACAAACGCACTCCCGTTTTATCTTTGGACATTCCATCTGGTCTGCATGCCGATACAGGCAGTCACATGGGTGCAGCAGTTAAAGCCACTCTCTGTCTAAGCTTTATGGGCTTAAATAAAGGCCTATTTATTGGTGAAGGCCCTAATTACTCAGGTACTGTTTGTTTCGATTCATTACAAATTCCCTCTGCTCTTTATAAAGAACTGACACCAACTGCACGTCGTGTCAGTCTTGAATATGATGCGGAATTACTCGCCCCGCGTGAACGTACTGGCCATAAAGGTTTGTATGGCCATCTTTTGATTATTGGTGGTGATTACGGCATGTCAGGTGCCGCGCGAGTTGCGGCTGAAGCAGGTGCTCGTGTTGGGGCAGGTTTAACCAGTATTGCAACACGTTCTGAACATGGCCCTATTCTAAATCTGGCTAGACCAGAACTGATGTGTTACGGCGTAGAAACACCAGCCGATTTAGCACCTTTGGTAGAACGTGCTAATTCACTCACCGTTGGCCCTGGTTTAGGACAGGGTGAATGGGGGCAAATGCTGTTTGAACAAGCTATCGTCAGTAACTTGCCAATGGTAGTTGATGCGGATGCCCTGAATTTAATCAGTAAAAAACCACACTATCATGACAACTGGATCTTAACCCCCCATCCTGGTGAGGCTGCACGTTTACTTGATTGTACATCGGCAGAAATTCAGGCCGATCGTTTTAATGCGGTCAGAGAACTTCAGCAACGCTATGGTGGTGTTGCTGTACTAAAAGGGTCAGGCACCCTGATCCACGATGGCAGTTCCATTACTCGTCTATCGACCTGGGGCAATCCAGGAATGGGTAGCGGTGGCATGGGAGACGTGCTTGCTGGGGTTATTGGCGGGTTATTAGCACAAGGCTTCCCATTAATGGATGCCGCATGTGTTGGTGTTACCTTACATGGTATGGCTGGTGATAAAGCTGCTGAACAAGATGGTGAGCGTGGTATGTTAGCGATGGACTTAGTACCACACTTAAGACATTTAGCTAATTTAATTTATTAATTGCTTGCGTGACACTGTATTTAGAAAATGAAGTGGCAACGCTGGAACTGGGCAAACGCATAGCGCTTTTATGCCCGCATCAGTTATTCATCATTCATTTAGAAGGTGAACTAGGTGCGGGCAAAACAACCTTAACACGTGGTCTACTTCATGCTCTAGGTCATACTGGCAATGTAAAAAGCCCAACCTATACAATTGTTGAGCGCTATGACTTAGAACATAGAACTGTCTTCCATTTCGATTTATACCGTGTCGCAGATCCTGAAGAACTCGATTATTTAGGTCTGGATGACTACCTTTCAAATCAGTCACTTTGCATTATCGAATGGGCAAAACAGGGACAAGGTTATCTGCCTACTCCTGATCTTGTTATTACGTTCACTTACCAAAACGATGGTCGTCAAGCCGAACTGTCACCACAAACTGAAGCAGGTCACACTCTCCTGGAAAAACTTAACAAATAATTCAACTTTAGGCGCTATGTCACTTATTATTAAAGAATAACTTGATTTTTTCATTCTATCCTTTCACAATGTTGTTCAAGTAACTCTTAGAGATAAGGTCATGCTTAGATTATTACTAAGTTTACTATTACTATTTTTTATTCATTCCAGTGTTGCAGCAACGATTGAAGGCATTCGTTTGTCTCATAACGAAGCCGATACACGACTGGTGTTCGATTTAAGTACACACATAGAACATGCTATTTTTAGCTTGGCTAACCCCGATCGTGTTGTAATTGATCTTAAATCAACACAGAAACCGCAAGAACTCACTCTGCCTACATTGTCTGATTCACCCATACAAACCATTCGCTATGGTATCTGGCAAAAAAATACGCTTCGTGTGGTGTTAGATCTGAAAAAACCAGTCCAATTTACCAGCCAAACACTGAGCGCAAACACAACCATGCCGTCTCGATTAGTTATAGACTTGCACGATTCAGCCATAAAAAAAGTAGCTGACGTTATTTCACCAGAAAAAACGGTTAGTGAACCTAAAGCTGAACCCGTAATTGTCAAGGCAGCAACACCAACTATCGCCAAAATAACGACACCAAATCCAGCTCGTAATATCGTTATTGCAATTGATGCCGGCCATGGCGGACAGGATTCTGGCGCTGTAGGTAGACACGGTACCCGTGAAAAAGATGTTGTGTTAGCCATTGCCCGTCGCTTGGCCAAGCTAGTCGATGATGAGCCAGGAATGAGTGCTTACTTAACCCGAGATAGAGATGTATTCCTGAGCTTACGCCAACGTATTAAACGTGCACGTCAAAATAATGCAGATATGTTTATATCCATTCATGCTGATGCCTTTCATAATCAAAATGCACGCGGTGCGTCAGTGTTTGTCTTATCTGAACGGGGCGCCAGTAGTGAAGCTGCAAAATTATTGGCCGACAAAGAAAATGCGGCCGATCTGGCTGGGGGTATTAGCCTGGAAGATAAAGATGATTTATTAGCGTCTGTTTTGCTTGATTTGTCACAAACGGCAAGTCTGGAAGCGAGTCTGGAAGTGGCCAACACCGTGTTATCCGGTCTAAAACGTGTTGGCAATGTCCATAAAAAACAGGTGGAATCAGCGGCTTTTGTGGTGCTAAAATCACCCGATATTCCCTCGATATTGGTTGAAACAGCGTTTATTTCCAACCCTGATGAAGAGCGCAAATTAAAATCATCCAGTCATCAAAATAAACTTGCTCAGGCGATGTTATCCGGTATTCGACACTACTTCCAACGCAACCCCTTACCTGGAACCAAAGTGCCACAGCAACATATCGTCAACAGTGGCGACACTTTAAGTACTATTGCTCAGCGCTATCAGGTGTCGCTCAACGAACTTAAAGCATCTAATTCTTTGAAAACATCGCAGTTAAAAGTGGGCGATGTATTGATGATTCCTTAATTAAAACGCGACTGTCATCCCCATGCACTTGGGTATAAAATGACGGCATGTCATTAACACATCGTATTCAAGCTCTCCCGCTTCATTTAGCCAATCAAATTGCTGCTGGTGAAGTCATTGAACGTCCTGCTTCAGTTGTCAAAGAGTTAGTTGAAAACAGTATCGACGCTGGTGCAACACAGATATATATCGACATTGAGGGTGCTGGCAGTCACTTAATTAGGGTGCGTGATAACGGTATCGGTATCCATCCCGATGATCTTGCTCTGGCATTAAGTCGCCATGCCACCAGCAAGTTACATTCAAGTGAACAATTAAGTCATATTGCCAGTTTAGGTTTTCGTGGTGAAGCTTTGCCCAGTATCGCTTCTGTATCCAATCTCAGTTTAAGCTCACGCCAAGACGATAGTGAGTGTGGCTGGCAAATCACTGGACAGACACACCAACCAACACCGCTCGCTCATCCACTCGGAACCACAATTGAAGTACGTGAATTATTTTTTAATCTACCCGCTCGTAAGCATTTTTTACGTGGTGATAAAACAGAACTTCATCATATAACAACAACGCTATACCGTTTGGCGTTAAGCAAATTTGATATTGGGTTTCACTACCACTCTGGCACACATTCGATTATTAAACTGCCCATCGCAAGTACAACGGAACAACAGCAACAACGTATTGCCAAACTCTGCGGCCATGCCTTTATCAAAAACAGCCATTATATTGAACAGCAATTCGATGAGATTGCATTAAAAGGCTGGCTAGGTACAGCACAAGCACATCGTCCACAAACCGATGTAAATTATTTCTTTATTAATGGTCGTGTCATTCGTGATCGCGTTATCAATCACGCCATACGCCAAGCTTATGCTGATTTAATACCTGCCGGTCGACATCCCGCATTTGTGTTATATCTGACGCTACCGCTCGATAAAGTTGATATCAATGTTCATCCGACCAAACATGAAGTACGTTTTCGTGATGCGCGTTTGGTACATGGCTTAATCACACGTGCGCTACAAGATGCATTAGTAACAGAACAAAAATCTGAGGTGATAAAGCAAGCAAGCTTAGATAGTAACATGCCGAACTACAACAACATTGCTGAAAAACCGAAACAATATGACGTCGAGGCTCGTCGTCATAAAAAGCCGGAACAAACAGCATATTTAAGCTACCAAATTGCCAATGTATTACATCAACGCTATATCATCGCCACTATTGAAGATGCGCAACCATGGTTAATCGATTTGCAACTCGCTGAGCGCGCATTACGACAACAGCAATTCAGACATGCATTAGCAACAAATTCGCTACGTTCACGCCCTATCCTAGTACCAATAACAGTGACATTAGAAGCAGTACAACATCAGGCAATGATTAATCATCAAACAGATTTGGCTACATTAGGAATAACGTTTACGACGCAACATGATCAGCTTATTATTCAAGCTATACCAAGCCTTTTAACCCATGTCGATATAGTCGAATTAATTCGTTCAATTGCATCACACCTAGTTCAACAAAAAGCCTCACTCGAACAACTCAGTACCTTGCTTGAACAACAGCTACCGATGATCGCGGTCAGCTCATTACAACAAGCAGATCTCATTCTAAAACAACTACCAGAGCGATTAAAATCAAACCAATGGTGTCAGCGACTTGATCAACAAACACTTAGTAGCTTATTCTGACTCTGGGCTAATGTTTAGCAAAGGCAAATTTTATGGCAACAAATGGGCGTTCAGCACTTTCTTTAATTCCGGCATTTTTAGCACTGGCTGTCTTAATGATAGTTGGCTATTTTGTTTTTAGTGTTCAAGAACCTAAACGCACAGAGCACACTGTAAACCCGCCGATAGAATTGATTGAGCTACAGCAACCAGTCACGATTATCAAGCAAGCACAAAATCCAAGTCCAGAACAAACAACACAACAAGAAGCAATTGCTTTTATTGATGGGCTTGCTGATGAAAAACAACAATCGATAACAATAAATGAAAATCAAGATCGCTTTGTTCGCCATGACAATACCATTATCTTGCCCAACCTTGAACATCGCGTGACATCGATTGATGGATTATTAGCCGATCCGAATCTATCTGCAGACACACCTATAACGCTGCAATATACAACTAAAGAACAAGTAACTACTACCCTTGCTCAGCTAAGTGATGATTATGAGGATCACACTACCCTCATCACACTCATTGATAAACATGGCGAAAAACAAACTAAACCACTGTTTGAATTTTTAAGTGATCCAAATGCTGATTTAACAGCACCTATTTCAGTGCTTATTGAACAAAAACATAATTTAGAAATTAAAGCGGGCGATCTGGCTAGCATCACCGATATCGATAATCAACAATCGGTTGTTGCAAGCATCAATCATGGCGTACAAGAGTTAACGATTAAAGACATCATCGACAACGGCACCATGCCTGATAATGCTTTATTTTATTTACATCGCGTGACAGAAGCTGATCAACAAGGTCTATGGGGAATAATACAAACCGGCTTAATCGATAAGTTTAGAGAAGGTGTGCATATTGAAGGCATTAACTATAATAAAGATAGGGTTCATGCGATTATCCCTGCCGATGCTGATGAAAAACTACCTTCTGGTCTGAGCTCATTTTTAGGCAAAATATTAAATGATAAAGTCACATCAAGTTATATCTATAACTTCAGCACACATGCAATGAGCCATGATCCCAATCGCATTTATCCGGGTCAGCAATTAATTTTGATTCACTTTACGTCACAAGAGTTAACAGACATTTATCAATTCTTCTCCGATAAACGCAATCAAGAGGTCGAAACTTTCCCGATCGCACCATAGCAAGTCTTTAGTTAATGATTTTAGAACTCGCCTTTTTGTTAATCGTCGCAGTCATTGTTATTGCAGCATTTATCGCAGCCAAAAAAGACTAACGTTGTTTAGCCTCAAACTGGCCAAATCGCAGCATAATACTTGGCAACACTCTTGGTTGCCTTTACCAAAACCTGTAATCGCAATTTTTGTTTAGCTACAAGCTGTTCTGCCACTTTTAGCATAGCTGTTTGGGCTGTTCGAACTCTCACAGCCAACATAAGCGTGAAATCAACCACAGTTACTATTGCTTGTGAGTAAAATACATTTTTTACTAAATGCTTTATTTCAATATTCTCGACCCCAGCACATTGCCATCTATATGCACCACCAGGCTCGATTCGCTCGCTTTTTTAGTTTCAGCTTCGTAGTCATCTTCCGCCTCAACATCACTCACAGCCTCGTTATAGCCACTCAACCATTGAGAAACAATCTCTACCAACGACGCTTTAGAAACGGCAGGTGCAACAACTATTACAGCCGCTAATATAATAATAATTGGCAGCCAAAATCGAAACTTAGCGCCAAACGTCATTACTCATCCATTCTATAAAATCGTAAATCAAGCCCGACATTACGCCACGCCCACACACTATGAACAAGGCTACAAACAAATAAAATAGTCAGATTACTTGACACACCTCGCTCTAACGGGTTTAATACCCGACCTTGATGGCTCGATAGCTCAGTCGGTAGAGCAAGGGATTGAAAATCCCTGTGTCCCTGGTTCGATTCCAGGTCGAGCCACCATCAAATTCAAAGCCTCAGCAATTTAACCTGCTGGGGCTTTTTTGTTGGTGTGACTCAGGTGTAACTTTTTATCGTGATTTTAAATGAATTACGGTGACCTAAAAATATCACTTCACCCGACCCATTCTAAACAGAAAAATAGGAAAAATAGGGTCAGGTCTTGCAGTACAGCAGGGCTAATTCATTTAACTCAAGACATATTTATATAATTGATTTTGCAAAATTCAAGACCTGACCCTCTTCATTCCTCTTCATTCTGATCTGACACTTCAGCTTGACCCTCTTCATTCCTCTTATTTTTAACTAAAGTGCGCGAGCTTATAACGAGTGCTCCTTCCTCCGGCTTCACTTTTTACCAAGCAACCTAGTTCTAGCAAAGCCGCTAAATGACGTGAAGCTGTTGGCTTACTCACTTTCGCCACTTTATGATATTGCGACGTATTAATACCTTGGTCAAAATCCCCATCAAGCATTCGATTGAGCACTTTTACTTGTTCTGAGGACAGCTGCGTTTGATCGATATTTCGCCAGAAGTTTGTTTTAAAAATCGTTTGATCGATCTCTTCAAGCACATTGGTGAATGTTTCACCTAAGGTATTTAAAAACCACATAAGCCAGGCGGTAATATCAAGCTCACCTTTTTGGGATTGCTCTAATATTTCGTAGTAACTTTTACGGTTCGCTAAAATCGCCACTGACATCGCATAAAAACGGACAGATTGGCGCTCAGCCTGTGCCAGTGCTAAATCAGTGAGTAAGCGGGTGATCCTGCCATTGCCGTCATCCAAAGGATGAAGAGTCACAAACCAAAGGTGTGTTATCGCAGCTCTAAGCAAAGGGTCTAAAGCTGAGTCCTCACAAGAGTCATTAAACCAGCTGATAAACACGTCTAGTTCGAGCTCAAGCACATTTCGGCTTGGCGCTTCAAAATGCACCGTTGGTTTATCAATCCTACCCGACACAACCTGCATAAGTTCGTCCCCGCGCAACCGTCCCCCCATCACAGGATTGAACAAGGTGTAACCTTCTGGAAACAGTCGTTTATGCCATTGTAATATTCTCTCAAGTGAGAGCGGTGCGTCTAAATTCTCCACTGCATCTAACATCATTTCTGCTAGGCCATCAGTACGTTCGGTAGTTGGAAATGGCTTTTGTTCAGAAAGACCGAGCTTATTAGCCAACGACGAACGAACAGAAAAAGCATTGAGCTTCTCACCTTCAATGGCACTCGAATGAATAATGTTCGCCAATAGCGTGTCTAACATACTTTGCTTTTGGTCTTTAGGTTGGCTCGACATCTTGCCCAACAGCATTCCTTGGTGAAAGCGAATGTCCCGTAACTTAGGTTCAATGACTTTTTTATCCCAGATAAAGTTTGGCCAATTAGCTTGTTGCCAGATCCACATATTATCGCCTTTGATTTAAATAACAGCACATTCAAATCATATCATGATTCGAATAACACACACAATTCAATCTAATTATGATGTGAATAAGTCAGATATTCATATCATGTCCCGATGTTATCGTGCTGTCTTAGTGACGATTTTAGTGACCATTAATCGAGGCCTCATATCTTCTTCTGTAAGTGACTTAACGCCAACCCCGCCATCAATGCCAAGCCGATGATCAGCGACGGTAGCACCAACGGTGGAATGGCCAGCGGGGAGAACAATTCCATAAATAGCAAGATGATGCCTGAGCCCAATACAACAATTAACACCTGAGGAATTGATGGTCGGTCTTGGGCAAGAATTCCTGTTTAAGAAAGATAGCAATCAGCAGCGAGGCATAGGGTGTCATGTTGCCCATTAAACTATTGGTGTAACATAGAACCTTATAAGTCTGGCGGCAGCGTATGGATACATACGCCGACGTTTCTATTTCAGCACGGTTGTTATAAGAATATTTATAAGTTTATTTGAGTTCTGTTTTAATTATGATCGGTAATCAAAACGAAACAAAATTAAAATTAACGAAGCAATATCCACTCTGATTTCGCTTAAAAGTCACACTGCCAATAATCATAGTATCTGTATGTAGATTGATAAAGGAGAGCAGTGCATCGTCATCAAGTCCTTCAATATCATGGCTGTGGAAAATTAAACTGTCTGCTAATACGCCATCCCATATCCAACGCTGTTTTAGAGCGGTTAGTGTATCAATCGTTAGTTCTTGCTGATCTATAATCCGTGTCCCTTTGTCTTTAGGTACATTGTTGAAACTCTGGTTCATATTCATCTCCATAAATTGTGATGGTGTAATTATATTTATGATGTGCGACATTAAAGGTCACATAATAATTAACCTGAACTCGGGTTAAGAACCTAGGGAACTAAAAAGCCTGTTCACCGATCAGATCTTTTACCACAAAAGATTTTGATGAACGGAAAACAGGCCCATGAACAAATTAACGGAAATATTCTGTGATGTCGATGATTTTTGTCGTGTTTTTATTCCAAAATGGGAAAAACAACTTATCACTGATGGCACTCGACAACGAAATAGGCAAAGCAGAATGAGTATGAGTGAAATCATAACCATCATTATTGCTTTTCACATGTCAAATCATCGCGATTTTAAAAATTACTACCTAGGGTTAGTCGCACGATATTGGAAGTCGCACTTTCCAACACGACTCAGTTACACACGATTTTTTGAAGTCATGCCTAAAACGTTAACGCCACTATGTGCTTATTTTACGCACATTAAAGGTCAGCCTACTGGGATTGAATTTGTGGATTCAACTAGCCTTAAAGTGTGTCATAACCTACGTATTGAGCGACATAAAACGTTTGCGGGTGTAGTGGTCTAATAAAAGTGAAGTAATTTATAGCCTATAATTTTAGAAATTACTAGGAATCACTATGATCCGAAAAGAACGTGTCAACAACACTTTAAAACCCACCTTTCCGGCATTAGCTGAACGCTATCATTCTGAACCGACTGACTCGCTTTCATAAACTCTTATACAATCACGACCTGCCATTTTGGCTTGGTACATGGCACGGTCAGCAAGTTCAAACAAACTATTTAGATTATGTTTTGAATCGTCCTCGGTTGTTGCTAAACCAATACTAACCGTGATTACTACATTGGCTGGCTTAAATTGTGAAAGACGCTTTTGTAATCGTGTCATTAAAGCGAAAGCAGTATCACTATCACAATTTGGCAATAAGAAGATAAACTCTTCACCACTCCAGCGAGCCACCATATCCTCATCTCTGACAAAACGCTTAAACCACGTACCTAATTCTGCAAGTATCTGATCGGCTTTGGCATGACCTGCCACTTCATTGATTTTCTTGAAATGATCGATATCGAGCACCGCTAATGTGAGTGGCCGATTAAATCGTGAGGCTTCACTAAAATATTTACCAGAAAACTCTCGCAGGGCATGACGGTTAAATAATTGAGTAAGTTCATCTAACATGGCCAAACTGTATAAGGATTGTTGTTGTGAGTGTAGCTCCAACATTTTTTGGTAACTGGTGACATGATTAAACACACGTTGACGCAGCTCTTCTCGCACCACCGGTTTTGCCACATAATCGTTTACGCCCAGATGAAAAAGCTCAATTTTACGCGAAATATTATCAAAACCTGATGTCGCCAGAATGGGAACGTTTCCATGCTCACCGTATAATCGGCGTATCTTTCTAACCAAGGTGATGCCACTCATATTTCCTTCCAGCATGACATCGGTGATCACAAGATCATAGTGCCCATTTTGAAACGCTTCCCAACCATCTTCAGCATGGGTATAGACATCGACATCTAGCCCCATATCTGTCAGTAAATCAAGTACGATTTCTTGCGCAACACGGGAATCTTCAATCAATAAAACGCGCCCTGATAATTGTCTGTGCTCTCTGTCTGCATAGCGCTGTAAGTAGATTGACAGTTCATCAAGATCGTTTTTACTAAAAATGTCTGTGGCCCCAGCAAGCAGGGCTTGTTTAAGTATTCTTGAATTATCCTCATCTGTTAACACTATAAGTGAACTAAAATCGTAACCAACTATTGATCTCAGCTGCCCACAAAATTCACAACCATGAATGTCAGATAAATTTTGACCACAGCACACTAACCTGAACGATTCATGCTGTGCCAGATCTAATGCTTTTTGACCTGTTCCACATGTCGTGACACTAAAGCCCGCTGCTTCTAGTAAATTGCGAGCTATTTCTAGAAAAGCAGGATCATTATCTATGACCAATGAATTTAACTTACGCATATAATTCGCCTAATGTTACATTGCCAATCCCTTGGTGATGACTTAATTGCTTTCCCTATTTTGCAATAATTGTCGGGTAAATTGTGTTCTAAGATAAAATCCTTTTGGGTTTATCTTGTGCATTGTTCCCGTGTCAGAAATGCCTTTGGCAACAATACGACTATGTGCGGCTTTGGGTCTTAGCTGTAAGTATTCACCTTCTAAGCCCGTGATTTCATCCTGCTCGCCAAGAATAATACGATCCATCAATTCTTCCCAATCGCGCTGTAAGCAAGATTCTTGATACGGTGTAGGCTGCCACAACCAGGCTTGCCCAATATAACGTTCAGCCAGTGGGATTGCATTATCAGCTTCGACAGGCACCCACAAAACATGAGCCAACTTTCGTCTGACCCAACTATCTTGCCAGCTTACCTCACCTGTTTGGTGCATCGCTACTGTACAAACGTAGGTCGATTCTTTTGGAAGACCATTTGCATTCAAAGGCAATGTTTTCATCTCTATGCCCAAAGCGACAAAATCGGGTTCAGCCAAATTGCCAGCATCAGCACCCAATGCTTTTTCTAATAAACTTCCAACCCACCCTTTATGCCGTTGCAAATCGATAGGAACCGTTAACGTGAGTTGTGCTGCAATCTGACCAAGCGTCTTGCCTGTTAATAGCTCACATCTTGCTAATAACTCTTTTTGTGACGTCGGCGGTGTGATCATATGTGGTTAATAAGATTTAATTAAGATGAGTAGCATGATAACCTAGAACGCTTTATTTTTGCGTGTGATAACAATCGTGACTGCACTGTCGATTCGAAACTTAACCAAAACTTATCGTAATGGTCTCACCGCTTTAAAAGGGATTGATCTCGATGTCAATCGCGGTGATTTTTTTGCGTTATTAGGGCCCAATGGCGCTGGCAAATCAACCACCATTGGGATTATCAGTTCACTGGTCACCAAATCATCGGGTTCAATTACTATTTTTGGAACCGATCTTGAAAAAGACCCTGAACGAGCGAAATCGTTTATTGGTCTTGTTCCCCAAGAGTTTAATTTCAATGGCTTTGAACAAGTAAAACATATTCTCATTGCTCAAGCTGGTTATTATGGTGTGCCGGCAAAATTAGCTGAACCGAGAGCGGATGAACTGCTACATCAATTAGGTTTATGGGATAAACGTAACACGCCAGCACGAGCCTTATCTGGTGGCATGAAACGACGCTTAATGATAGCTCGCGCCCTTGTCCATAACCCTCAATTGCTTATTCTTGACGAACCGACGGCTGGTGTTGATATTGAATTAAGACGTTCTATGTGGGCATTCCTAAGCAAAATTAACCAACAAGGCACAACCATTATTCTCACCACACATTATCTCGAAGAAGCTGAGAATTTATGCCGTAATATCGCCATTATTGATCACGGTAATATTATTGAAAATACTGATATGAAATCACTGCTAAACAAGCTGCATAAAGAGACATTTATCTTTTATCTTAAATCAGTATTGCCCAACGATTTCACACTACCCATTGCTGATTATCTAAAACTCGATGACACTACGATAGAAATTGAGATCGATGGTGATACTGGACTGAACAGCATCTTCACCGCATTAACCCAGCAAAATATTGAAGTCTGTAGCATGAAAAATAAAGCCAATCGCTTGGAAGAGTTGTTCCTGGGTCTAGTCGAAAAATCTGAGGCAACGCTATGAACAGCAGCATTCACTATCGTCATTGGATAGCGTTTTATACCTTATTTAGCCGTGAAGTCCGTCGCTTTCTCCGTATTTGGCCACAAACATTACTGCCACCAGCCATTACCATGACACTGTATTTCATTATTTTTGGCAACCTGATTGGTACGCGAATCGGTGAGATGGATGGTTTTAGATACATGGACTATATTGCACCCGGCATTATTATGATGTCGGTCATCAACAATGCCTATGCCAATGTCGCTTCATCCTTTTTTAGTTCAAAATTTCAGAATCATATTGAAGAAATGCTGGTCGCACCCATTCCAAATTATCTTATTCTGGCGGGCTATGTTGCTGGTGGTACGGCACGGGGATTATGTGTCGGCTTTATAGTGACATTGGTCTCTCTGTTTTTTACCCAGCTCTCGATAGCACATGTTTTTATTACGTTCAGTATGGTTATATTAAGCGCAGTGATGTTCGCTTTGGGCGGGTTTATCAATGGTATTTATGCCAGAAGTTTTGATGAAATTGCCATCATCCCAACGTTTATATTAACGCCACTAACCTATCTCGGTGGCGTGTTTTACTCGATCAGTTTATTGCCTGATTTTTGGCAACATGTTTCTTTAGCCAATCCAATTCTGTATATGGTTAATGCCTTTCGTTATGGCATGTTAGGTATTTCAGATATTGCAGTTACGACCGCATTTGCCATGATTCTAACGTGCATCACAGCACTGACCTGTTTTGCGCTATTCCTGCTCCATCGCGGCACTGGGATCAGAAACTAAATCCAAGGCGTGTTGTAATACATCAATCCCTGCACCATTTTTATGTGCGTTTTCACTTAAATGACGACGCCAAGCCTTGGCGCCGGGTTGACTTTGAAACAAACCTAATAGATGACGGGTAATCGATTTTAGAGGTCGACCTTGTGCCATACGTCGTTCGATATATGGCAACATGTATTCAATCACTTCATGACGAGATGGCGTTGCTGTGTGCTGCTTAAAGATCAGCCTGTCTGCTTCTGCCAATAAATAAGGATCATGATAAATAGCTCGCCCCATCATAACCCCATCGACGTGGTTTAAATGTTCCTGTGCTTGTGCCAAGGTGTGGATACCCCCATTTATATCGACATGAAGTTCAGGAAAATCGCGTTTAATATCATAGACGCGTTGATAATCTAATGGCGGCACATCTCGATTTTCTTTAGGACTCAAACCAGATAACCAGGCTTTGCGAGCATGCAAAATAACCATCTTGCACCCGGCTTGGGTAATTTGAGCAATAAAGTCATATAAAAACGCATAGCTATCAAGTTCATCAATACCAAGGCGTGTTTTTACCGTAACAGGGATAGATACTTGAGACTGCATGGCAATGATCCCTTCTGCCACCAATTTGGGATACTCCATCAAACAGGCACCAAAACGTCCAGACTGAACGCGATCGCTTGGGCATCCAACATTAAGATTGATTTCACAATAACCCGCTTGCTCACCCAATTTGGCACACAGCGCTAAGGCATCAGGATCAGAGCCACCCAACTGCAACGCTAGCGGAAACTCACTAACATCATGATCTAAAAATCGCTGCCTCTGCCCATGAATTAGAGCGCCAGTCGTCACCATCTCGGTGTAAAGCAGAGTGTGTTTGGAAATAAGCCTGAGAAAATAGCGACAATCTCTATCTGTCCAATCGAGCATTGGGGCTACAGATAAGCGATGTGCGTTATGAATATCAAAATCAGAAGGTGACATAGCAAAGCAACAAAATAGTAATGTGCATCATTTTCTCAAATCCCAGCGTAAAATACTTGTTTTAAACTAAAATCAATTAAAATGAAGACAATTAAAGGTGATGGGTTCTCGGTACACGTTATTAAAACTAATCGCCGAAAAACCATGTCATTAAAAGTGGAACAACAGGGCGTGACAATTCGCATTCCCTCACGCTTACCACTTAGTTTTGCTCGCGATTTTATCGATGAAAAATCATCGTGGATCAAAGCAAAACTTGAGCAACAATCTCAACAGCCCGTGCTTGAAAGACAGTTTGTTGATGGTGAAATGATGCTGTTTTTGGGTCAATCATATTCATTACAGTTTAAAAACGCGCAGTCAAGGCCACAGATCGTGATAGCTGGTAACAACATAATTTGCCACGCACGCTTGGATAAAATCACAAAAACGGCAATTCGTGCCGCTTTTATTGCCTGGTACAAGCAGCAAGCACAGTCTTATCTGACTGAACGTAGCGACAAAATTTCACAACAAACAGGCCTACAAGCACAATCAATAACCATAAAAACCTATCGGGCACGTTGGGGTAGTTGCACCGTGTCTGGTCATATTCACTATAACTGGAAGCTGTTAATGGCACCGCCTGATGTGATTGATTATGTGATCATTCACGAGCTCTGCCATACCAAACAGCATAACCATTCAGCTGCTTTTTGGCATTTGGTTACGACTTATATGCCTGACTATCGCTCTGCACGCAATTGGCTCAAAATCAATGGCTATTGTCTTGAGTTATAAGCTTATGTTAATGGCATGATATCTGCTAAAACTCAACATCATCTATATATAACGTCATTTTTCAATCAAGGATAATTCCATGGCATTTTGGAACTATAAAAAAGACATTGCTGCGTTACAACAACAACTTAAAGATCGCGATAACACCATCAGTGCATTAAATGAACAACAGCAGGAATTACAACAGCGATATAACAACCTTGAACAACAAGTAGAACAACGTCAATTAGAGCATGATTGGACAACACGATTATTTAATAATCTGGAAAGCTTCGGTATCAGCTTAGGTGGCTTTCATCTCAGTTTAGGTACAATGGCAACGACTTTAAGTGCTGAACGCGCCTCTGCTATTGAAGGTTCCGAAACATCTATCCATGTAAGAGAACACATTGAATCTGTCGCATCTGGATTGAGCAATATCACCGGCCAAATGGATCAATCAGCATCACGGGTTAAATCACTGCAAGATAATGCTGAGAAAATCAGTGGTTTTGTTGAAATTATTAGCAACATTTCTGAACAAACCAATTTATTGGCTCTAAATGCTGCAATAGAAGCGGCACGGGCGGGTGAACACGGTCGAGGCTTTGCAGTGGTTGCTGATGAAGTTAGAACCCTCGCTACCCGTGCACGTGAAGCCAGTACCCAAATATCTGAACTGGTTGGCAATATTCAGAATGAAACCGAACATGCCAGCAGTTTAATGCAGGGTGTTACCGCTGACACGTCAGCTTTTGGTGGCAGAGTTGAGACGGTTGTATCCGACATGCATAAGATGCTTGGTATCTCAAAAAATATGGAAAAAACCATCACTGGTTCGGCGTTACGCGGCTTTGTAGAAATAGCTAAACTCGACCACATCGTGTGGAAGTTTGAAATTTATCGGGTGATGATGGGCTTATCTCAAAAAACATCATCTGAACTCTCTAAGCATACACAATGCCGTCTAGGTAAATGGTATTTTGAAGGCGAAGGCGTAGAGTTCTTCTCTAAACTACAAGGCTATCAAGAAATCGCCTCACCACATAAAATCGTACATGAACAAGGTGCAATCGCACTGGATGCTTTTTATGCCAATGATATTGCCACAACCCTTGCCGCATTAAATAGCATGGAAGTAGCGAGCATGGATGTGATCCATAATTTAGAAAAAATGGTTGAAAGTGCTGAAAGCAATCCCGATCTATTGTGCTTGCACTAAGCTCAGCAGACACCGCAAGCCAATCGTTAACGCCTTGTCTTTTTTAATTTAAAGGACTACAATTATTGGCCAGAATAAGGAGCGCTGCAACAGGTCTTTCCTGCTAGGCTTATTCACATAATTTTTTAACCGCGCTCATTATTTAAAAATAATGAGCGTTGTCCGAACAGTCTACATCACACTATCTTCGCCAACACTCATTAACTACGTCATTCAAGTAATGAGGCATATTGTTTATGAGTAACCGTTCAATTTTTACTTCTGAATCCGTTTCAGAAGGCCATCCAGATAAAGTTGCCGATCAGATTTCTGATGCAGTTTTAGATGAAATTCTTCGCCAAGATCCCAATGCCCGTGTTGCGTGTGAAACGTTAATTAAAACCGGTGCAGCTATTATTGCAGGTGAAATCAGTACCTCAGCATGGGTTGATTTAGAAGAAGTCGTTCGTAAAACCATTACCAATATTGGTTATAACAGCTCTGAAGTCGGTTTTGATGGTCAGACCTGTGCCGTCATGTCACTGATTGGCAAGCAATCAAGTGATATTGCAATGGGTGTTGATCGCGACAAACCTGAAGACCAAGGTGCTGGTGACCAAGGCTTGATGTTTGGTTATGCCAGTAATGAGACTGACGTTTTAATGCCCGCACCAATTACTTATGCTCATCGTTTAGTAAAACGCCAAGCAGAAGTGCGTAAAAATGGCACGTTACCTTGGCTTCGCCCTGATGCCAAAAGTCAAATAACCTTTGTTTATGAGGATGGCAAACCAGTTGGGATTGATGCCGTAGTCTTATCTACTCAACATAACCCTGACATTTCTCAAGCCGATATTAAAGAAGCGGTGATGGAAGTCATCATCAAACCAACATTGCCTGAACACTGGATTACTAAAGACACTGCTTTTCATATCAATCCAACAGGTCAATTTATTATCGGTGGGCCTGTCGGTGATTGTGGCTTAACAGGTCGCAAAATCATTGTTGATACCTATGGCGGTATGGCACGTCATGGTGGTGGTGCTTTTTCTGGTAAAGATCCATCAAAAGTGGATCGCAGTGCAGCCTATGCTGGACGTTATGTTGCCAAAAATATTGTTGCTGCCGGTCTGGCGGATCGCTGCGAAATCCAGGTTTCATATGCTATCGGTGTTGCCCAGCCGACATCTATCAGTATCGAAACGTTTGGCACTGGCAAGATCAATTCAGAAAAATTAGAAGCATTGGTACGTGACCATTTTGACTTGCGTCCAGTTGGACTGGTCAACATGCTCAATCTTATTCGCCCAATTTATCAAGCTACAGCGGCCTATGGTCATTTTGGTCGTGAAAATCCTGAGTTCACTTGGGAAAAAACCGATCTGGCGGACACATTACGTGATGCTGCTGGTATCTAAATTACAAGAAATTTACGCAAATTGTAGGTTGGGGTTCAACCCAACATGTTCGACTAAAGTCCAACCTACGATTAACGACCAAAATATTTAAGGACACAAAAACATGACAATTGAGAACCTTACGCCTGACTATAAAGTCGCCGATATGAATCTGGCTGACTGGGGCAAAAAAGAAATCAAAATTGCTGAAACAGAAATGCCTGGCTTAATGGCAATTCGCGAACAATATGCTGGCAACAAACCATTAGCTGGTGCACGGATTGCCGGTTGCTTACACATGACCATTCAAACTGCCGTGTTAATTGAAACATTGGTAGAACTTGGCGCAGAAGTACGTTGGTCATCATGCAATATCTTCTCAACCCAAGATCAAGCTGCCGCTGCTATTGCCGCGCAAGCTATTCCTGTGTTTGCCTGGAAAGGTGAAACAGAACAAGAAGCTATCTGGTGTATTAAACAAACTATTTTTGGTCCTAACGGCTGGCGACCAAATCTGATTTTGGATGATGGCGGTGATTTAACGCAAATCATGCACGATGAGTATCCTGAATTGCTTGCTGACGTCAAAGGTCTATCAGAAGAAACAACCACTGGTGTGCATCGTCTTTATGAAATGATGAAAGACGGCTCATTAAAAGTGCCAGCAATTAACGTTAATGACTCAGTTACAAAATCAAAATTCGACAATTTATACGGTTGCCGTGAATCATTATTAGACGGGATTAAACGTGCCACTGATGTCATGATTGCCGGTAAAATCTGTGTCGTGTTAGGTTATGGTGATGTCGGTAAAGGCTGTGCACAAGCATTCCGCGGTATGGGTGCAACCGTCATGGTGACTGAAATTGACCCAATTTGTGCGCTACAAGCAGCAATGGAAGGCTACCGTATCGTCACTATGGATGATATCGCTGCATTAGGTGATATCTTTGTTACAACTACCGGTAATGTACGCGTGATCACGCATGACCATATGAAAGCGATGAAAAATGAAGCTATCGTTTGTAATATCGGTCACTTTGATTCTGAAATTGATGTGGCATCATTACGCCAATATGAATGGGAAAATGTTAAACCGCAGGTAGATCAAGTTATCTTCCCTGATGGCAAACGCATCACCTTGTTAGCAGAAGGTCGCTTGGTAAACTTAGGTTGTGCAACCGGTCATCCTAGCTTTGTTATGTCAGCATCATTTAGTAACCAAGTCATGGCTCAAATTGAGTTGTGGCACAATAGCGATAATTACAAAAATGAAGTCTATGTTCTACCTAAGTCGTTAGACGAGAAAGTAGCACGATTACATTTGGGTAAAATTGGCGCTCAATTAACAGAACTTACCGATGAGCAGGCAAAATACTTAAGCCTAAGTAAAGAAGGTCCTTATAAGCCTGACCACTATCGTTACTAGAAATAGAAACTTAACTACTGGGCTAACCTAGGTTAGCCCTTTTTTTACACACAAACAGACGTCGAACCATGTCACATAAGCTTACTATCAGTTGCGAATTTTTCCCTCCTAAAACCGATAAAGGTATTGAAAACATGCGTGCCGTACGTGAGCGCCTAATACCCCTCAATCCGAAATTTTATTCGGTTACCTTTGGTGCGGGTGGCTCGACCCAAGAAAATACTTTAGATGCCGTCGTCGAAATTCAACAAGATAAAGTAAGAACAGGCATAGATGCTGCACCTCATCTATCTTGTGTCGGTTCGACAACTGAACGTCTGCGCGACATACTTGCCACTTATAAAGATAATGGAATTCGACGCTTAGTCGCGCTACGTGGTGATTTACCCTCGGGAATGCGTGACCCTGGCGATTTTCGATATGCCAATGAACTGGTTGAATTTATTCGCAAGGAAACAGGCGATCATTTCTCAATTGAAGTGGCGGCCTATCCTGAAGTTCATCCTCAAGCAAACTCAGCACACGCTGACGTGCTTAACTTCAAACGAAAAGTCGATGCGGGAGCCAACAGCGCCTTAACACAGTATTTTTATAATATTGATGCTTATCGCTATTTTATCGATCGCTGTCAGGCTAATGGCATAGATATCCCTATTATTCCTGGCATTATGCCGATAAATAATTATTCTCAGTTAGCCCGTTTTTCAGAGAGCTGTGGTGCTGAAATTCCACGTTGGTTACGTAAACGTCTAGAAGAATTTCATGACGACACTGAATCACTACAGGCCTTTACCTTAGATTTTTTAACTGATTTTACTCAAAAGTTGATTGATGTTGGTGTGCCTGGTTTGCATTTTTACACGATGAACCGTGTTGATCCGACATTAACAATATGTCAACGCCTTGGCCTTATTCGCTAACGACATCGATAGTGTCTTATGAGCTATTTTGCTGATTCACTTTCTACAGCAGTAGCGTTGATAACGTCATTTGATAAAGACATTTATCACATTGTTATTACCTCTTTATCAATATCCATCGTTGCTGCGATTATTGCGGCAACCGGGGCTATCCCTGCTGGAACACTGATGGGGCTTCATGAGTTTCGTGGCAAACACCTATTGCAGCATCTGCTTAACACCTTGATGGCTTTACCGACGGTTGTCATTGGCTTATTGCTCTATGGCTTGTTTAGTCGTTTAGGGCCACTCGGCTATTTACAATTACTCTACACACCAACAGCGGTAATCATCGCAGAAGCGATATTAATTTTCCCAATCATGATGAATTTAACTGTAGTCGCCGTCACCTCAAGTGATACGCGCTTGGTACCCACTTTAATTAGTCTAGGCGCCAAACCTGGACAATTACTTTTTCACGTAATAAAACATTGTCGCTTTGCCATTTTAGCTGCCGTGATCACTGGGTTTGGTCGTGCCATTGGTGAAGTCGGTGCAGCCATGATGTTGGGCGGAAATATTGAAGGTTATACCCGAACCATGACCACCGCTATTGCTCTGGAAACCAGCAAAGGCGAATTTGAAGTTGGTTTGGCCTTAGGTTTACTGTTGTTATTCATCGCTTTTGGCATTAACTTCTTGCTATCTTGGTTACAGCGAGCACAACCATGACCGCCTATGAATTACACAATATCAAGGTGTTTCGCCAGCAAAACTGTATCCTTGATATCCCTTCTCTTATCTTACCTAAATCAGATTGCATCGCCTTATTTGGCGATAATGGTGCGGGTAAATCAACCTTGCTTGACCTATTAGCCTTCATTAAAACACCAAGTGAGGGCAAGGTTTTCCTAAGTGGAATGCCAGTAACACTACCGTTATTACCTGCTCAACGTTGTAAAATAGGCTATGTCAGTCAACATCCTTTCTTATTATCAGGTAGTGTTAGTGATAATATTCGTCTCGCGCTAAAGCTACAAAATACTGAGACCAAAAGGCATCCACGTTTAATTGCTGAAGCCTTAGAGCAAGTTGGGCTAACTCACTTAGCTAACCAAGCCGCCAGCACCTTATCAGGTGGTGAACTAAAACGGGCTGCCATTGCCCGTGCCATCAGTTATCACCCAGAAATTTTATTGCTGGACGAGCCATTCTCGCACCTCGACCAAAGTCACATTCAGTCATTGGAAACGATTATTGCGCAGCTTGCTGATCAAACAGAAACAACGGTCATTTTTTCAACACATAATCGCTTGCAAGGTCGAGCCTTGGCTAATGACGTCATCAATCTTGTTGATGGCAAAACCACAAAAAGTCCACTAATCAATGTCTATGATGGCACATTAAAACAGGCCATTTTTGATACCGGAAAATTGCACATTCACACCAATTCAATGCAAGATGAAGTCCGTCATGTTGCTATCGATCCTCATGAAATTATCGTGTCACATCAAGCAATTAGATCCAGCATGAGAAATCAGTTTCAAGGCAGAATTATCAGCATCGCAGAAGAGGCAAATGAAGTCAGAGTGACCGTTGACTGCCAGGAACGTTTCCACGCAATCATCACCCACAGCTCATTACACGAGTTAAAACTTGAGTTGGGACAAAGCATCTGGATAAGCTTCAAATCACAGGCCGTTAGCGTGTTCTAGATAAACCAACAAAATTTATGTGTCTACCTATAGGCAATGGCATAATCTTTGCGGTAACATAAAGCCATGAACAACGTATTTAATCGTCAACCATCGTGAAACCCTCGCTTCAACTTCGTGTAGGTCAAAGCCTATCGATGACGCCGCAATTGCAACAAGCCATTCGCTTATTGCAACTCTCCTCAATAGAACTTCAAGCTGAAATTCAGGAAGCGCTGGAAACAAATCCATTACTGGAAGTTGAAGAAAATAGTGACTATGACCTTAATGCGCCAGAGCTAGAAAAAAATACCAAAGACGATACTCAGCAAGATATCAGTCAACTTGAACATGCTGATATTCCAGATGAATTGCCCACAGATAGCGAGTGGGAAGATACCTTCGATACCGCCCCTATTACTATGCACTCACAGCAAATGGATCCCGGTATCGAACGTGATAATGAAGATGAAAGCGGCAATAGCCTGCAACAACACTTGTTATGGCAGATGCAGTTAACACCTTTTTCAGAGCAGGAACAAGCTATAGCAACCGTTATTATTGACGCTATTGAAGATGATGGTTATATCAAATTATCTCTGGAAGATATTCAACAAAGTCTTGGAGATGACTATCCTGCTGAACTGGATGAAATTGAAGCCGTGTTACATCGGATTCAACATTTTGATCCTGTCGGTGTTGCAGCACGCGATCTTCGCGAATGCCTATTAATTCAATTAAAATTACTTGATAAAACTACACCTCACCTAGGTTTATTAACCCTGCTTGTTGATCATCATCTCGACGCGTTAGCCAAACGAGATTACGTACAAATAAAACGCGCATTGAAAATAAGTGATGAAGAATTAACCGATTTAGTCCGGCTGATTCAACTTCTTAATCCACGTCCAGGTAGCCAGGTTCAGATTGATACTACTGAATATATTGTGCCAGATGTCTATGTACAAAAAATTAATGGTCGTTGGCAGTTATCATTAAACCCCGATAATGCACCGCGTTTACAAGTTGCAGAACACTATGCTCAATTGATTAAACGCGCTGATAATAGTGCCGAAAACACTTACTTAAAAAACAACTTACAAGAAGCACGCTGGTTTTTAAAAAGCTTACAAAGCCGCAATGAGACTTTGTTAAAAGTGACGCAAGCCATTGTTGACCGCCAAACAGGTTTTCTTGAGCATGGCGATGAAGCGATGCGACCACTGGTCTTGCACGATATTGCTGAAGCAGTAGAAATGCATGAATCGACTATTTCACGCGTCACAACTCGAAAATATTTGCATACCCCACGCGGTATTTTTGAACTAAAATTCTTCTTCTCGAGTCATGTTAGTACGGATAGTGGTGGCGAATGCTCAGCAACAGCCATTCGCGCCATTATAAAAAAATTAGTTTTGGCAGAAAATCCAAGAAAACCACTGAGTGATAGTAAAATCGCTGATATTCTTGGTGAACAGGGTATCAATGTTGCAAGAAGAACAATAGCCAAATATCGTGAAACATTATCAATCCCGCCCTCAAATGAGCGGAAACGGCTAGTATAACGCTGGCTATTATTTAAAATAGGAGAATGCATTATGCAACTTAACCTAAGTGGACAACATATTGAAATCACAGACAGTCTTCGTGACCATGTGAATAGTAAATTTGAAAAATTGACACGCCACTTTGATCACATGACCAATGTTCATGTTGTGTTAGCCGTTGAGAAACAACGTCAAAAAGCAGAAGCAACAGTCCACGTTAGTGGTGCCGATTTATTTGCCTCAGATGAAAACGAAAATATGTACACTGCAATCGAACATTTGGTTGCAAAACTTGATCGTCAAATCATCAAGCATAAAGATAAAATTAAAAATCACCACCAAGCTGATGGTGTAGAAATGAAAAACAATGCTGGATAAGACTGGAATATAAAATCATGCTAATTGCCTCATTACTCTCCAGTGCCGACAATATAGATTGTCAAGATGATACCTGTTCAAGCAAGAAACGTGCTATTGAAATCATGAGTCATTTACTCGCTGCAAATACTGAGGCAATAACAGCAGATGCAATATACCATGGTTTATTGGAACGAGAACGACTAGGCAGTACCGGTCTAGGCAAGGGCGTGGCAATCCCCCACGCCCGAATGCCTGGTATTTCTCACACCATAGCCGCAATGATAACGTTGAAGACACCTATACATTACGATGCACCAGATAATAAACCTGTCGATATCATTTTTGGTTTATTAGTGCCTGAAGATGGTAATGAACATCACCTTCAAAACCTGTCACGATTAGTCACAAAGTTCAGGGATGAAAAGGTATGTGACTCAATTCGTTCAACCACAGATCCTGAATCCCTGTTTGATCTTTTGCTTGCGATTGACGACGACTAACTCCCATGACCCGCCACCAAGAACAAAACCACCATGGCGTTATGATGCGTGTTAATGACTTAGGTGTACTGATCATTGGCAAGCCAAACATCGGGAAAAGTAGTTTAGCGTTAGAGTTACTCCATTATGGTTATCAGTTAATCGCTGATGATAGTGTTGAATTTAGCCTGGCTACTGATAATAATGTCATTGCTCGTTGCCCAGAAATGTTAGCTGGGCTGCTACATTGTCGTGATTTGGGTTTAATCAATGTATCTGAGCTATTTGGTTCTGAAGCATATCGCCACCAGCAGAAATTAGATTATATTATTGAGCTGGTGGATCACAGCAACAACGCGGTCTCACTTACAGTAAAACCAGAGCTCTATACGGTGTGCGGTCAGTCATTTCCAACACTCTGTTTAGAGCTAAATTCACCTGCATCGATTGTTCATCGTTTAACGACATGGTTAAAGATGCAATCATCTGATATCCATGCTGAAGTGATTTTGCAAAATCGCCAAAATAAGCAAATGATAATCCAATGAATAGAGTAAGGACTATGACGCTATTTCCAGATCACGTCTTTCATAGAGCATAACTATGGCTGTTGGCATACTCATTGTTTCCCATAACCATATTGGTACCGAGCTCATTAATACAGCGCGTCAGATGCTGACCTGTTGCCCGCTTCCAGCCAAGGTAATCTCAATCGAAATTAAAGATAACCCTGATCAGGTTAGACTCAAATTTGAACAACGATTAGCTGAATTGGATCAAGGTAATGGTATTTTAGTGTTGACTGATATGTTTGGCTCCACACCAAGCAATATAGCCTGTACAGTATCGGATCGGTCAGATGTTAGGGTTGTCTCTGGCTTAAATTTACCCATGTTGATTCGTGTTCTAAATTACCCCAATCTGACCTTGGATGAGCTGGAAGAAAAGGCGTTAAGCGGTGGCCAAGAGGGCATTGTTCGTTGCCACCACAGTGGGTGTCAAACATGATTGAAAAAACATTTACTATTATCAATAAATTAGGCTTACATGCTCGTGCCGCTGCTAAATTCGTAACAACATCATCACAATTTAATGCTGATATTCAGGTCACGCGCAATGGTCGTACGGTAAACGGAAAAAGCATCATGGGCTTAATGATGTTAGCTGCAGCTAAAGATACTGAAATCCATGTCTGTGCACAAGGTGATGATGCCGTTCAAGCAATGCACGAAATTGAAACCCTGATCAATGACTTTTTTGGAGAAGGTCAATGACACTTGAATTACAAGGGATTGGCGTTTCACGTGGTATCGCTATCGGCAAGGCACACATTTTATTTCACAACCAACCGGATGTTCGTGAATACCTGATCCCCAAATTTAGTGTCGAACAAGAAGTTGACCGCTTACAAGCAGCAATTGAAGGTGCGCGCCAACAACTGCGTTCAATTCGTCAACATATTCCTGCCAATGCCCCGACTGATGTTGCGTCATTTATCGATACCTACTTATTGATGCTCAATGATTCCTCATTAACTCAAGTCCCTATTGAAATGATACGCTCACGCTTATGTAACGCTGAGTGGGCGTTACAACTTCAACGTGATGCATTAATTAATGTATTTAATGAAATGGATGATCCTTATCTACGCACTCGTCAAGATGATGTGGATCATGTCGTCAACCGTATTCATCGGATTTTGGCTGATGAAAATGTGGCAGACCATGAAATTCCTGATGGCCGTTTAAAAGGTCATATCATTATTGCTGAAGATCTAACCCCTGCTGATACTGTGTTAATGCAACACCAGGAAATTGCTGCATTTGTTACCGAGCATGGTGGTGCGACTTCTCATACTACTATCTTAGCCCGAAGCTTAGGCATTCCAGCCATTGTCGGCATTGAGTCAGTTCGACGCTATATTCAAGATAATGAACTACTGATTATTGATGGTGAAACTGGCACATTGATCGCTGGTGCTGATGACGCTATTACTGCCGAATATCAACAACGTCAGATCGCGTTTAAACAACATATCGCCTCGCTTAGTCGTTATAAATCTCAGCCAACGCAGACTCAAGATAATAAGGCAATTAAGTTATTGGCGAATGCTGAATTACCTGAAGATATCAAAACAATTAGTAACTCTGGTGCTGAAGGTATAGGTCTTTATCGTACCGAGTTCTTATACATGAACCGCAGCGCTCCACCAGAAGAAGAAGAACAACTATCGGCCTATCGTGACGTAGTAGAAAGCATGAATAATATGCCTGTCACTATTCGTACCTTTGACTTGGGCGCAGATAAAACGGTTGATGGTGGACGCAATTTAAGTCAGACAGTAACCAACCCGGCACTGGGGCTTCGTGCTATTCGTTTATGCCTAAATCAACCAAACATTTTTAGAACTCAACTGCGGGCAATTTTACGCGCCTCTGCCTTTGGCAAAATCAAAATCATGTTCCCAATGGTGTCGACCATGCAAGAGTTGACACAAGCTAAATTATTACTTGAGTCCTGCAAGCAAGAGCTCGATAACGAAGGTTTAGACTATGACCGTCATATTGAAATCGGTGTGATGATCGAAATACCTGCCAGTGCGGTATGTGCCGAGATCTTTGCCAAAGAGGTAGATTTCCTGTCCATTGGTACCAACGACTTAATTCAATATACTCTCGCCATTGATCGTATTGATGATCAGGTTAACTATCTTTATGATCCGCTACATCCCGCTGTGTTACGACTGATTTTTATGACATTGCAGGCAGGAAAACATCAGAACATTCCTGTATCAATGTGTGGTGAGATGGCGAGCGATCCTCGTTTTACTCGTTTATTGCTTGCTATGGGCTTAGAAATTTTTAGTATGCATCCCAATGCGGTACTTGAAGTAAAGAAAATCATTAATGAATCTAACTTAAAAAATCTACCCGAGAATACATTGCAGATCTTGAATATGTCTAATCCTTTTGATGCTGAGAAAATTTTAGATAAAATCAATAATACGCATCGTATTGGACTCTAATAAAACCTATCCAGTCAGACCTTAAGCAGGCTAAAATAGAGCGATAAATTTCGCCTCTCACTCATTAGCCAAATTGGACTGACGATGCCTGATCAAACTCACAACGTACTTAATCAGCCCATACATACGCTAAATGAAGCACTGAAAAGCGGCCGTTATGTGCGCATGCGTCGTCTACTAGCCAGTCTTCACCCAGCTGAAACAGCTCATTTACTTGAATCATTACCACCAGTAGAACGAAAAGTATGTTGGCCAATTATCAATCCCGATCTCCGTGGTGATGTATTAACCTATCTCGGTGAGGATGTACGTCTCGACCTTATTCAGTACATGGATACCGCTGACCTTGTTAATGCCACCGAAGATCTAGATGCCGATGATGTTGCCGATATTTTGCAGGACTTGCCTGAACATATCATGCGCGAAGTTTTGCAAACCATGGACAGCCAACATCGACGTCGTGTCGAGCAAGTTCTTGCCTATGAGGAAGATACGGCCGGTGGTTTGATGAATACCGACGTCATTACCGTTCGCTCAGATATCACCTTGGAAGTTGTATTACGGTATTTAAGAATGCTGGGGACTATTCCAACAAATACCGATAGTCTTTATGTTGTTGACCATGAAGATCATTATCTAGGCACCTTAGCATTATCCCAAATAGTCAGTCGTAGCCGCTCCTTAACGGTGAGTGAGACCATGTCACATCAAATCGAAGCGATTAATGCCAATATGCCCGATCGTGATGTTGCTCATCGCTTTGAAAAACATGATCTTATCTCAGCACCGGTTGTAGATAAAAATAATCGATTATTAGGTCGTATCACTATTGATGACGTGGTTGACGTTATTCGAGATGAAGCTGAACACTCCATGTTAAGTATGGCCGGTTTGAGTGAAGATGAAGATACCTTTGCTCCAGTTAAAAAAAGTATTCACCGCCGGTCATTATGGCTAGGTGTTAATTTGTTAACGGCGTTTTTAGCAGCGTGGGTCATTGGATTATTTGATACCACTATCGAAAAACAAGTCGCACTGGCGATTTTAATGCCTATTGTCGCCAGTATGGGGGGCGTTGCTGGTAGCCAGACCTTAACGCTTGTTATCCGATCTATGGCATTGGGTCAATTAAATAAAAGCAATCAAAATTGGTTATTACGCAAAGAACTGGCAGTAGGTGCTAGTAATGGATTGATTTGGGCTATAGCTATCGCGATTGTGACCAGTTTCTGGTTTAGCAATATTGAGCTTGGCTTTTTAATTGGAAGTGCAATCATCATTAATTTAGTTGCCGCAGCACTAGCGGGAGTCACAATTCCATTGATGTTGCGACATTTTGGTATCGATCCTGCGTTATCAGGTGGCGTGCTATTAACGACCGTAACTGATGTCGTTGGTTTTATGGCTTTCTTAGGATTTGCTACTCTATTTCTTGTTTAATCAGATTTTTACTTAGGTTACGTTATGTCAGGCAACAGTTTCGGAAAATTATTTACCGTCACCTCTTTTGGTGAAAGCCATGGTACGTCGATCGGCTGTATCGTTGATGGCTGTCCTCCAGGACTAGCATTAACTGAAGCGGATTTACAAGCTGATCTAGATCGTCGTAGACCAGGCAAAACGCGCTATGTCACCCAGCGCCGTGAAGCCGATCAAGTCAAAATTTTATCTGGTGTATTTGAGGGCAAGACGACTGGCACACCAATTGGAATGATTATAGAAAACACTGATCAGCGTTCAAAAGATTATGGCAATATTGCACAACAATTTCGTCCTGCTCATGCTGATTACACCTATCATCAGAAATATGGTTTTCGTGACTATCGTGGTGGTGGCCGCTCCTCTGCTCGTGAAACAGCCATGCGCGTTGCTGCCGGTGGTATCGCCAAAAAATATCTGCGCCAACGATACGGCATCGAAATTCAGGGATATTTAGCTCAACTTGGTCCTGTAATAATTGAAAACCTTGATTGGTCGCATCTAGAACAAAGTGCCTTTTTCAATCCTGATCCTAATAAAGAACAAGCACTAATGAACTATATGCAAAGTCTAAAAGGTGATTCTATTGGTGCTCGCATCAATGTTATCGCTAGCAATGTACCACCTGGCTTAGGAGAACCTATCTTTGATCGTCTTGATGCGGATATTGCACATGCCATGATGAGCATCAATGCCGTTAAAGGTGTTGAAATTGGCGCTGGTTTTAACTCCGTCACTCAAAAAGGCACTGAACATCGTGATCAAATCACCCCTGAAGGCTTTTTGAGCAATAATGCAGGCGGTATTTTGGGCGGTATTTCAAGTGGTCAAGATATTTTGGTCAGTATGGCACTTAAAGCCACATCCAGTCTTAGTATCCCCGGTAAAAGCGTCAATACCCGTGGTGAAGCGATTGACGTTGTGACTAAAGGCCGCCACGATCCTTGTGTTGGTATACGCGCAACACCAATAGCAGAAGCAATGTTAGCTATCGTCTTAATGGATCATATGTTACGTCATCGTGCACAAAATATGGATGTTGTTAGCAATACACCTATTATCCCTGCACAAGCATAATTTAGATCTAGAGTGCCGCTAAAACACACCCCATATTGGCGTTTGTCCGGTTTCTATTTCTGTTATTTTGCTTCCTTAGGTGTACTCGTACCTTATTGGGGTTTATATCTCCAGTGGCAAGGGTTTTCTGCAAAAGAGATCGGTGAACTGACAGCGATATTACTCGCAACACGCATCATTGCGCCTAATGTTTGGGGCTGGATTGCTGATCATCATGGGCAGCGAATGCGAATTGTACGCTTTGCAAGCTTATGCGGTGTCATCGCTTTCTCAATTTTATTATTCGATAACAGCTATATCTGGATTGCCGGCACCATGCTGATCTTCAGTTTCTTTTGGAATGCATCATTACCTCAATTTGAGGCCACTACTCTGCAACACCTTGGTGACCATAGCCATCATTACAGCAAAATTCGCTTATGGGGCTCAATAGGTTTTATCGCCACAGTTGCTATTTTAGGCACATTACTTGAACAGTTTGACGCCAATATTGTTCCTTATGCAATGTTAATCGCAATGTCTGGAATTTGGTTAGTTAGTCTGAGTGTGCCCGAATCATCTTCACGCCACATGACACTTACCACCACAGCACTGTTAACAGTATTAAAACGCCCCGAAGTCATTGCGTTTTTAGCTATCTGTTTTTTGGTTCAAATTAGCCACGGGCCTTTTTACACTTTTTATACCATTTATCTTGAACAGCATTACTACAGTAGAAGCTTGATTGGTCAACTTTGGGCTATTGGTGTCATAGCCGAAGTGATTGTATTTTTATTCATGCATCAATGGCTGCCCGCTCTCGGCATAAAAAAAGTATTGCTTATCAGCACATTACTCGGGTCTGCTCGTTGGTTCATTATCGGCTGTTATCCCGATAATTTACCCTTACTGATTTTTGCCCAACTCCTACATGCAGCAAGTTTTGGTACATTTCATGTAGCAGCAATAGCCTGGGTTCATCAACACTTCACTGGAAAAAATCAAGGTCGAGGTCAAGCTTTATACAGTAGCGTTGGCTTCGGTGCAGGTGGCGCGGTTGGCAGTTTATTTAGTGGTTATCTTTGGTTAGCACCAGGGCCGACCTTCACTTTTAGCCTAGCCGCAATAATAAGTTTGATTGCATGCCTAATTGGATGGCGTTGGCTGGCAAAATCATAGAAAAATTAAGCTATATTGCCTTCCAATATCAGCCTACAATCCTTATAATTATCGACATCTTAGAAAAAAGGAGTTGGGATCGAAGGCAATAAAAATGTCTCCGATTAGACGTCTATGCATTTCTCATTAAAGAAAGGGCTCGATTTGCCCATCACGGGAACTCCCGTGCAAACTATCGACGATGCTCCGTCAGTCAGTACTGTAGCGGTTTTGGGCAATGAATATATTGACATGAAACCGACCATGCTCGTTGAACAGGGGCAGCGCGTAAAATTAGGCCAAGCCTTATTTTCAGACAAAAAAATTCCAGCTGTCTTATACACTTCACCTGGAGCTGGTACCGTCACCGCGATCAAACGCGGTGCTAAACGAGCCTTACAAGCTGTAATTATTGAACTTGATGGTGATGAACAAGTCACTTTTGACACATTTGAGACATCCAAGCTCAGCAGCTTGAGCCGCGAAACAATTACAAAAAATTTACTTGATTCTGGTCTATGGGTTGCGCTTCGAACCAGACCGTATAGCAAAACACCACATCCAAAGACTAGCCCACATTCTATTTTTGTTACTGCTATCGATACCAATCCATTAGCAGCTGATCCCGCTGTTATCATTTCATTATCTGCTAATGATTTTAACAATGGCTTAACCATCTTAAGTCAGCTTACTGATGGCAAGGTATTTGTCTGTCAAAATCAGGGCAACACAGATCATAGTAATGCATCTTTAAACATTGAAACTCATACCTTTTCTGGCCCACATCCTGCCGGTCTGCCAAGCACACATATCCACTTTTTAGATCCTGTCAGTGCCAATAAAACTGTCTGGCAAATTAACTATCAAGATGTAATCGCCATTGGCAGACTGTTCACTACCGGCAAATTATCGGTTGAACGCATCATTTCATTGGCTGGCCCATTAGTAAAGAACCCACGCTTATTACGTACACGCCTTGGTGCAAACACCGAACAGTTGGTTGCAAATGAAGTTGATAAGGTACAATCTCGGGTTATTTCAGGCTCGGTATTATCTGGCCATACTGCAACAAACTGGGCAGGCCATCTTGGTCGATTCCATAACCAAATTTCAGTTATTGCAGAACCGACAGAACGAGAATTATTTGGCTGGATAAAACCGGGTAGTAATAAGTTCTCCTTGTTAAACGTATTCACATCACGCTTGTTAGGCAAAAAGTCATTTGATATGACCACATCACAAAATGGTAGCCCTCGTGCGATGGTGCCTGTTGGCGCTTTTGAAATGATTACACCTCTTGATATCTTGCCAACGCAATTATTGCGAGCACTGGTAGTCAAGGATACTGATAACGCTCAAGCGCTGGGCTGTCTCGAACTTGAAGAAGATGATTTGGCTTTATTTTCTTTCGTCTGCTCAGGCAAGTTTGATTATGGCCCTGTGTTACGAACTAATCTCACTCAAATAGAAAAAGAAGGATAGATATGACGCGTTTGCGACGTTTCCTTGACCGGATAGAACCGTCATTCCAGAAGGGCGGTCCATACCATAAGTATTTCGCTGTGTATGAGATGGTTGATACATTCCTGTATTCACCCGCAGATACGACACGAGGATCGCCTCATGTCCGCGATGCGATTGATTTAAAACGCATAATGTCGTTTGTGGTGTTAGCAACATTTCCAGTCATCCTGATGATGCTTTGGAACACTGGCTATCAAGCCAATTCTGCAATGGCTCAACTTAACATGACCGAGCTTGATAGCTGGCGTGGCACTTTAATGAACGTGTTAGGAATAGGTTTTGATCCTAATAGCCTATTTGCCAATATGTTTCACGGCTTGCTGTATTTCTTACCTATTTACCTTACAACGTTGATTGCAGGTGGTACGTTTGAAGTGCTGTTTGCAGCCGTTCGCAACCACGAAGTAAACGAAGGTTTTCTTGTTACATCAATGCTTTATTCATTGATACTTCCACCATCAACACCTCTATGGCAAGTCGCATTAGGGATTATTTTTGGTGTGGTTTTAGGTAAAGAAGTCTTTGGTGGTACTGGTAAAAACTTTCTTAATCCAGCCTTAACTGGTCGTGCATTTTTATATTTTGCCTATCCTGCTCAAATGTCTGGTGATGCCGTGTGGACGGCAATTGATGGCTTTAGTGGTGCCACACCGTTAGCATTAGGCGCGGCAGGCGGATTAGAAGCAATCACCAATGCCGGTTTCACATGGTCGCAAACATTTCTTGGCGCTATGCAAGGTTCGTTAGGGGAAACATCAACCCTGGCCTGCCTATTAGGTGCAGCGTTTCTACTCTATACTCGCATCGCCTCCTATCGCATCATTTTCGGTGTGTTTTTTGGCATGGTCGCAACCTCACTACTGTTTAACTTAATTGGTAGTGATACAAACCCAATGTTTGCCTTGCCCTGGTATTGGCACTTAACTCTGGGCGGCTTTGCTTTCGGCATGATTTTCATGGCAACCGATCCTGTTTCAGCATCAATGACAAATAAAGGTCGCTGGATTTATGGTGTTTTAATTGGCTTTATGACCGTATTGATTCGTGTTATTAATCCTGCGTTTCCTGAAGGTATTATGCTAGCCATCTTATTTGCAAACCTGTTTGCACCATTAATCGACTATTTTGTCGTTCGTGCCAATGTTCAACGCAGACTAAAACGAAGTTAATGCTATGACAGAGAACACACAAAAACAAGGGATCATTGGCCAAATATTAAGCTTGCCAAATGATAATCCAACCAAAACTATCATCGTGGCAGCGCTGTTATGTCTGGTTTGTTCGGTATTGGTTTCAACCTCTGCTATTGCGCTTAAATCCAAGCAAATTGTCAATAAGCAAGCTGATATCAAGAAAAACATATTAGCGGTAACAGGCATGCTGAATGCTAAAACTGATATCGATAAAGTGTTTGAACAATTTGAGATACAGCTAGTTGATCTTGAAACAGGTGCCTATGCAACTGATATTGATGCTACTAGTTATGACCAACGTAAAGCAGCTGGAGATCCTGCACAAAGTATAAAACTAACCAAGGAGCAGGATATAGCCAATATTGGTAGCAGAGCTAAACTGGCTAAAGTGTATATTTTGAAAGAAGATAATGCGATTAAACAAGTAGTTTTACCCATTCATGGCTATGGATTATGGTCGACATTATATGGTTTTATTTCGTTTGAAAATGACTTTAATACAATCAGTGGTCTGCGTTTTTATGCCCATGCCGAAACGCCAGGATTAGGCGGTGAAGTTGATAATCCTAAATGGCGTCAACTATGGCAAGGTAAAAAAGCATTTGATCAAAATGGCGAATTGAAAATCAAAGTCATTCGTGGCCATGTTGATTATAAAATGGCAGATGCTCAACATCAGGTTGATGGTCTATCGGGAGCATCACTTACCAGTAAAGGTGTTTCAAACTTAGTTAACTACTGGCTAGGTGACAATGCTTTTGGTCCTTATTTGAAGAAAATGCGTTCAGAAGTAGGAAATTAGACAATGGCTAACGTAATAAAATCTAGTGTCATCGATCCGCTAATCGATAACAATCCAATCACGTTACAGGTATTAGGTGTCTGTTCAGCTTTAGCTGTTACTACGAATATGATGGCGGCTGTCATTATGAGTATTGCTCTAACAACAGTAACTGCCTTTTCAAGTGCTTTTATCAGCTCTATTCGCAACCATATTCCGTCCAGTATTCGTATTATCGTCCAAATGACAATCATTGCATCACTGGTTATTGTTGTTGATCAAATTCTCAAGGCTTATGCTTATGAGGCAAGCAAACAGCTCTCTGTATTTGTTGGTTTGATTATTACTAATTGTATCGTTTTAGGTCGTGCAGAGGCGTTTGCTATGAAGAATCCTCCCTTGTTGAGCTTCTTCGATGGAATTGGTAATGGCTTGGGTTACAGTCTTATATTGCTTGTCGTAGCATTTTTTCGTGAGTTACTTGGTGCAGGTAAATTATTTGGTCATCAAATTATTCCGGTTGCTAATGAAGGTGGTTGGTATATTCCAAATGGATTGATGTTATTACCTCCAAGTGCATTTTTCGTTATAGGTCTACTGATCTGGCTGATCCGTAGTGTCAAAAAAGAACAAGTTGAACCTGCTGATTATCAAATTCATCAGGTTCATCGGACGGAGGTGCTATAAATGGAGCATTATTTAAGCCTCTTTATTAAGTCTATTTTTATTGAAAATTTAGCCTTATCGTTCTTTCTGGGAATGTGTACATTCCTTGCTGTATCAAAAAAGATTGAAACAGCACTGGGGCTAGGCATCGCAGTGGTGATGGTTCAAGCGATCACGGTGCCGGCGAATAATCTGATATACCAACTCCTATTAAAAGACGGCGCACTGGCATGGGCCGGATTACCTGATGTTGATTTAAGCTTTTTAGGCCTGATCAGTTATATCGGTGTCATTGCAGCCATGGTACAAATTCTTGAAATGGCAATGGATAAATATGCACCAGCACTTTATAACGCCCTAGGTATTTTCTTACCTCTAATTACAGTCAATTGTGCCATTTTAGGGGGAACGTTATTTATGGTTGAGCGTGATTATAATTTCGCTGAGAGTGCAGTCTATGGTGTTGGTAGTGGCTTAGGATGGGCCATGGCAATTACTGCAATTGCAGGTATTAGAGAAAAACTAAAATATTCTGATGTACCAGATGGTCTACAAGGCTTGGGTATTACATTTATTACCGCAGGGCTTATGGCACTCGGTTTTATGGCATTCTCGGGGATTCAACTTTAATGGAAATCGTACTCGGCATTGCGCTGTTCACAATCATTATCATGGCATTGGTTTTTTTGATCATTGGTGCGCGCTCAAAATTAGTATCTACTGGTGACATAACCATCACTATCAATGATGAGAAAGTAATCACGACATCTGCTGGCGGAAAACTGTTAGGTGCTTTAGCTGATGCAAATTTATTTGTTTCATCAGCCTGCGGTGGTGGTGGCACATGTGGTCAATGCAAAGTTAAGGTATTTGAAGGCGGTGGCTCAATCTTACCAACAGAAGAATCACACATTACCAAACGCGAAGCTGCTGAATGTGATCGTTTATCATGTCAAGTCGCTGTCAAACAAGATATGAAGATCCAGGTACCTGAAGAGGTATTTGGTGTAAAAAAATGGCAATGTACTGTACGTTCTAATGATAATGTGGCCACCTTTATCAAGGAACTTGTTTTAGAGCTACCCGCAGGTGAAAAAGTAGACTTTAAAGCAGGTGGCTTTATTCAGATCGAATGTCCACCTCATATAAGTGAATACAAAGACTTTGCTATAGCCGATGAATATCGTGAAGATTGGGATCGTTTCGATATGTGGCGCTATAAATCAGTCGTAAAAAATGATGTAATTCGTGCCTATTCTATGGCTAACTATCCATTAGAAGAAGGCCTGATAATGCTCAATGTTCGCATCGCATCACCTCCTCCTGGTGCTAATGACGATACGCCTCCTGGGCAAATGTCGTCGTACATATTTAATTTGAAAGAAGGTGATAAAGTTACTATTTCAGGACCATTTGGTGAATTCTTTGCCAAAAATACCGACAAAGAAATGGTATTTATTGGTGGTGGTGCTGGTATGGCACCTATGCGCTCACATATTTTTGACCAATTACGCCGTTTACATAGTAAGCGTAAGATATCCTTCTGGTACGGTGCGCGTAGTGTCCGTGAAATGTTTTATGTCGAAGATTTTGATGCACTTCAAGCTGAGAATGATAATTTCCAATGGCATGTTGCACTCTCTGATCCAATGCCAGAAGATAATTGGAAGGGTTACACCGGATTCATACATAATGTTTTACGGGATAATTATCTAAAAGATCATCCTGCGCCAGAAGATTGTGAATATTACATGTGTGGGCCACCTATGATGAATTCAGCTGTTATAAATATGCTCGAAGATCTTGGTGTTGAACGTGACAATATCTTCCTTGATGACTTTGGTGGTTGATGTCAGTTTTCATAGCAACATTTATCATCATAGCTATTGCCATTATTGCCATGGCAATTGGTGTCATTGTGGGTAGACCAGCAATTAAAGGTAGCTGTGGTGGCTTAAATCAAATAGGCTTATCTGGAAGCTGTAGCGGGGCTTGTTCTGCGACTGAAAAACAAGAATGCGCTAAACGCAAACAAAACGATAATACTTAAATATATCGGAGAAAACCATGCTCGCATCATTAAAAGTAAAAGATTACATGGCCGTGACCAAGATAACATTTACACCAGATATGGATGTATTACGAGCAATTCACAAGATGCTGGAATTCGGTCTGTCAGGCGCCCCTGTTATCGATCAACATAGCAACCTGATTGGATTCTTATCTGAAAAAGACTGTATGCAAGTAGCCTTAAATACTGCCTACCAACAAGATGGTGCTGGTGGACATGTATTTGAATTTATGACCACAGGCGTTGATACAATTGACGTTGATGCACCTATCCTTGAAGTTGCAGAGTTATTTTTAAATGGTACATTTAAACGATATCCAGTGGTCAAGGATAATCGTCTAGTTGGCACTATTACCCGCCACCATATACTTCAAGCATTACAGGATATAGCAACGCCGGATCATACACATGTTGCTGATAAGCAATCTACAAAGCAGACTATACATGTTTAAGTTAACCTGAGATCGGTTTAAGAGACGACCATCATCTTGAATTCTTCACTAGTAATTTTCAATGATGGCTTGTTCTCTTTAAGTGAGTAAGCGATAAGCCCAGCAATGATATTCAGCATAAAACCATGCACACTGCGGTGTCTAGAATGTTCAACTTGAGTAATGTTTTTAAGCTGATCATTGATGGTTTCAATGATAAAACGTCTAGAAAGCATAGCCTTATCCCATGCAGAAAGTAATTTTACCTTCATATTTTTCTTTACATTAGTGACTAGCTCAACCCCTTTATCGGCTAAGTCACCAGATAATGCTTTACTGATATAACCTTTATCAGCATATAATTTTCCACTCAGCTCTTTGACAAGTTCAGGAACTGGTTTTCGGTCATCAACATTAGCTGGTGTTGTAATCCCCCCGAAAAACAGGGGCTACATTTAAGCAGAGCAAAAGCTTGAATACGGCAAGCTCATTATCAATAAAGGCTATACCAATAAACAGATACGAGATATTTCCGGTGCTGGCGAGACAGCCGTTTCACTTTAAAACTGCCCCATTTTGGTAAGGCCTGAGTTTACTCGACACTTTTCTGATTCTGAAAATACAGTCGTTCA
>JACUUH010000020.1 GCA_014859375.1 Gammaproteobacteria bacterium | reverse complement strand
AAGCTCACCACCAACGGTATTCGATAACTTCTCGGCAACTGCTTATCGACATGGATGAGGTGTGCAGAAGAAACGTAGGAACGTTTGCTGTCCTGCATTGCTCTACCTACTGCATCCATGCAGTCGACCACGAACGGTAAAAGTAGCAAGCATCTTCAAGTTGATTGGGTATATATCGAGCGATTCCTCAAAACTCATCATCCAGATTTCTTGTGAATATAAAAATCAAATGAACAAGCTGACATCGGCTTCACCGGCAAACTCGAAAAAAGTGGCCGCAGCGCGATAATCAATGCCGTCAATGAAGTCTTGCTGTTTAAAATCGAACAAATCAAGGGTCATCTGGCGGGCGATTAACTTGACAGCAGATTCCAGACAGATGGATCGCAATTGTTCGATGCTGGCCACGCCCTTAGTCTTGAGTTTGCGCGGCATCATTAGTTGCCGCGCTTTCGAGTCTTGGCAAGACCTGCACAATCGAAGGGATTGGCACCGGCATTGACATCGCCGGATTAGCTAAGGGTGACACTTTCAAGTCGCTGATGCCTTTTTTCAGCAGAGTCAAGCTGTAAAAAGTGAAGAATATCGACACATCGTAACCGAGTGCGGCAACTGTGGAAGCCAGAATGAAGGGTGGATAGGCTCAGTCCAGCGTGCCTTTGGAGGCGATCAGGGCAAGTTTTTTGGTCATGTCATGGTTTCCTTAGCCAGATTGCGAGAACACCCTCATCTTTATTTATATTTGAATCAAGCAACTCCAGACCAAGGCTGTTGGCAAGTGCATGGTATTCATTAGTCGAAGTCAGGTCGGATGTGATCACGTTGAGTATTTTGCCAGAGCCAAGCTCATCCACTGCCTTTCTGGTTCGAATCACTGGTAACGGACAAGACAGTCCGCGCACGTCTAGGTCGATGTCTGCATGGTATTGAGTGGTCATAATTATAGTTTCCAGCCATAGGTGATACCGAAGGAATCCTGATGCATTTTGAGCTTGACATCGCCACCGCCAAATGCGTTGGGAATGGCATTACTTGCTTTGACGCTATCCTCAAACGCATGCATATAGCTCACGGACAGTTCGCCCTTGCCCAGCTTCCAGCTTGCGCCCAGAGTGAGCTGGTCTTGCACCACACCTGGTGCGAGAATATTAAACAAGGCATCATGGTCGCGAACCGGTTGGGTGCTGTGGTTATAACCGGTACGCAGGGTCAGATCTTGGTTGTAGGCATAACTGACACCAAGCTTATAGACGTTGATATCGCGCCAGCCGAAACCGGGGCCGTTATTAGCACCTAGTTGCTGTCCGGTCAGCAGTTTGCCTACAGAGTCATTACCGACTGAGTTGACATCGCTGTAGAAAATACGTTCCACATCAGCAGCGACGGTGAGTTTGGGTGTCGCCTTAATCGCAATGCCGACCCCATAGTGTGCCGGAATATCAAAATCACCACCATCTGCAAACAGCCCTTTATAATCATCAAACTCGCTCATATAGGTCTTGCTTTGATATGTGGCTCCGACATTGACATCATCACTTATCTGACCAATCCAGCCCAGATGAATGCCCGCACCTACGGCTGAGTCATAACCGTTGTTGGTGACCTTGCCTAGGTGTTTGGTGAAACCTGGCTGGTCGAAATTTTGTAGTCCCTTGGCTTCAAAACGCTGATAGGCTAGGTTCACTGAAAGTCCCAGACTGTGTTTGGGCGTGACTTGCCAGGCAATGGTCGGTGCGATAAATAGCTGTGCCAGATCGATACCGGGACGTGAGGTGCCAAGCAGCGGGATTGGTCGGTCATAGTCGGTGTTCATACCGCCATGACCATACACACTGACACCGAGACTGAGATCGGATCTGACTTTACGATTATAACCAAACTCTGGAACCAAGAAGTTCTCGGTCTTATCGGCATCATAGTTGCCGTTCACTGTTGGGTCTGGGCTACCTGAGATCGTAGAATCGCGTTGTGGACGAAACCAGCTCAAGCCAAGATCAGTGCGATCACCGATCAAGACCATTCCGGCTGGATTGCTGGCAGCTGCGATCGCGTCCTGTGGCAAGGCAATTCCGACACGCCCATACCCTGTGAACGAATACTGTAGCCATGAGGCAGATAGCCGTTGGTGGCAAATGCTGGCATTGCCAGCGAAGCAATCAGCAGTCCAGTTGATATCGACACAAAATGTGTGTTGGTCGCCATGTTCATTTCCTTAAGTGTTGTTTATGTTAGGTGTTTTTTATTCATGCAAACAATAATGCTTGACGAGACAAAAGCCAAATAACAATATCTTCTATGCTTATTCATTAGGCTGAATAGGTTCTTATGTGAGTGGCTGATAACAATTTCTTAGCAGAAAAATTCATAAGCTTTGCGTTTTTTATTGGTTCTTTTGAATAAGGTGTCTGTTTAAACTCTGCCCCGTACATAAATATATGACCGTGGAGCGTTCAATGAAAATCAACAAATCAATCTTTAAAAAAGTAGCAATTGCAACAAGCTTTGGCTTAGCACTAACTAATAGTGTCTGGGCGGCAGACAGTTTGCTCAATGTGTCTTATGACGTATCGAGAGAGCTATATAAGAGCATCAACCCAGCTTTTGAAACATTTATTCAAAAACAGCAAAACCGTAAGGTCACTATCAATCAGTCTCATGGCGGCTCAAGCAAACAGGCAATGGCGGTTGCCGCTGGTTTAGAAGCTGATGTTATTACTATGAATCAGTCGCCAGATATTCAAATGCTGGCTGATAAAGGCTTGATTGCTGCCAATTGGCAAGAGCAGTTTCCGCATAACGCTACACCGTATTCAACCACCACCGTTTTCTTAGTCCGCAAAGGTAATCCTGAAAACATTCAGGACTGGTCAGATTTGACGCGTTCTGGACTGGAAGTTATCGTGCCGAATCCTAAAACATCAGGCAATGGCCGTTACACCTATCTTGCAGCATGGGGCTATGCGCTTGAAACGACTGGCAGCGAGCAGGGCGCAAAAGACTTTGTGACTAAATTATTTGCCAATGTGCCGGTTTTGGATGGTGGTGGTCGCGGGGCAACAACGACATTTACCCAGCGTGATGTTGGCGATGTGTTGGTGACCTTTGAAAATGAAGCTATATTAATTGCAGGTGAGTTGGGTAAGGATAAATTTGATGTGGTCTATCCATCGCTTTCTATTGATGCATCGGCACCGGTTGCCATTATTAAGTCGGTGACAGAAAAGCGTGGCACCACCGAATTAGCCAGAGAATATCTGAATTTTCTGTACAGTGAACAAGGTCAGGAAATTATTGCCAAGCAAAACTTTCGACCACGAAATCAAACAGTGTTAGCTAACTTTCAGCACCAATATCCGACTATTAAAACCTTTACGGTTGAAGAAAAGCTCGGTGGCTGGGCTGCTGTTAAAGCACAGCATTTCGCTGATGGTGCATTGTTTGATCAAATCATGGTGAATCGCTAATGTCTTCTGTTAAATCATTTTCGGTATTACCAGGGTTTGGCCTGTCGATGGGCTTTACTCTGGTTTACCTGTCATTGATTATTCTGATTCCATTGAGTGCAGTGTTTGTTTTTACCAGCGCATTAACTTGGACTGAATTTTGGGCAGTCGTAACCGCGCCTCGAGTCGTCGCATCCTATAAATTATCTTTTGGTGCTTCGTTAGGCGCGGCAGCTATTAATTCTGTCTTTGGCTTAATGCTGGCATGGGTGTTGGTTAGGTATTCCTTTCCGGGTAAGAAAATTGTCGATGCTTTGATTGACTTACCTTTTGCCTTGCCGACTGCGGTGGCGGGTATTGCATTAACAGCGATATATGCTCCAAATGGCTGGTTGGGTCAGTTTATTCAGGGATCGTTAGGCATAAAAGTGGCTTTTGCACCGCTGGGTGTTCTGGTGGCATTAGTATTTATCGGTTTGCCGTTTGTAGTGCGAACAGTGCAACCCGTACTTCAGGATTTGGAAACAGAGCTTGAAGAAGCGGCATCCAGTTTGGGTGCAAATCGCTGGCAGACGTTTCGCTATGTGCTGATGCCAATCCTGTTGCCTGCTTTGATGACTGGTTTTGCATTGGCGTTTGCTCGGGCAGTTGGCGAATATGGCTCGGTTATTTTTATCGCCGGCAATATTCCGATGGTGTCAGAAATTACCCCATTAATGATTATTACCAAACTCGAGCAATATGACTATACCGGAGCGACCGCAATTGCAGCCGTTATGTTGGTGGTGTCGTTTGTGATGTTGTTGATTATTAATGCCTTGCAATCATGGGCTGGCAAACGCACAGGAAGAAATAAATGAGTACTGCAATAACCGATACGTCTTTAAAGGCTAAACCATCAGATCGACTATTTAAGTGGGTTGAGCCGACTAAATTTGAACACAATGTCGCAACCCGAGAGAATAAATGGATAAAAATTGCTGTCATTAGCATGGGCTTGAGTTTTTTTGCTTTATTTTTGTTGCTGCCACTGATAGCGGTATTTTCAGAAGCACTACGCAAAGGCTTTGGCGTTTACTGGCTTGCATTGACTGATGCTGATGCCTTATCAGCGGTGCGGTTGACACTGTTGGCAGCCTCAATTGCAGTGCCATTAAATTTGGTGTTTGGGGTGGCTGCTGCTTGGGCAATTGCCAAGTTTGAATTTAAAGGCAAGCAGTTGTTAATTACCTTCATCGATCTGCCTTTTTCTGTTTCACCGGTCATTGTCGGTCTAGTCTATGTGCTGGTATTTGGTGTCAATGGTTGGTTTGGTGAATGGCTTGTCGCTAACGATGTCAAGATTATTTTTGCGGTTCCGGGCATTGTGCTTGCCACTATATTTGTTACCTTCCCGTTTGTTGCGCGCGAGCTAATTCCATTGATGCAGGCACAAGGCAAGGAAGAGGAAGAGGCGGCTGTTGTATTAGGTGCTGGTGGCTGGCAAACCTTTTGGTATGTGACTTTGCCCAATATTAAATGGGGACTGCTGTACGGGGTGATTTTGTGTAATGCCAGAGCGATGGGTGAGTTTGGTGCGGTGTCCGTGGTATCTGGGCATATACGTGGACAAACCAATACCCTGCCTTTACACGTTGAAATTCTTTATAACGAATACAACTTTGCCGCAGCCTTTGCAGTAGCATCATTGCTGGCACTATTGGCCTTAGTGACGCTGGTATTAAAAACCTGGGTCGAACACCGCGCTGACACTAATGCCTCGGCACATTAATTTAAGAGACGATTAACATGAGCATAGAAGTTAAAAATTTACATAAACAATTTGGCAGTTTTACCGCATTGGACGATATTTCGCTCAACTTTCCATCAGGTGAGCTGGTAGCATTGTTAGGTCCATCTGGCTGTGGAAAAACGACTTTATTAAGAATTATTGCGGGGTTGGACCAAGCTGATTCCGGTTCAGTGATTCTTGAAGGGGATGATGCCTCAGCTACTCATGTGCGCGAACGTCAAGTTGGCTTTGTTTTTCAACATTATGCTTTATTCAAGCATATGACTGTATTTGATAATGTGGCATTTGGTTTAAGAATGAAGCCTCGCAAAACAAGACCGTCTGAAAAGGTCATTGCTGAAAAAGTCCACCGCCTACTCGAATTGGTGCAATTGGATTGGCTGGCGGATCGTTTTCCATCACAACTATCGGGTGGCCAGCGACAACGAATTGCGTTGGCAAGAGCCTTGGCAGTAGAGCCACGGGTGTTATTGTTAGATGAGCCGTTTGGGGCATTGGATGCCAAGGTGCGTAAGGAGTTACGTCGTTGGTTGCGTAAATTGCATGATGAGTTGCATATTACATCCATTTTTGTAACGCATGATCAGGAAGAAGCATTGGAAGTCGCTGACAGAGTAGTGATGATGGATCACGGTAAAGTGGAACAGGTTGGTACCCCTGATGAAGTATATAATCATCCGGAAACCCCATTTGTCTATGGCTTTTTAGGTTCGGTCAATCTGTTTCACGGTCGCGTTGATGATGGCCATCTGCATATTGGAGATGATGTTATTCATAATCAGGGTGAAAATTATGAGCATGGTTCGGAAGTCTATGCTTTTGCTCGTCCGCATGAATTAGAGATCGTTACAGATAACCAGCAAGTCAATGGCTTATCAGCCAAAGTCAATCGTGTTCTGTCATTTGGTTTGAATTCACGGGTCGAACTCGATGGTATCAATAGCGCTGCTGGTCAGCATTTTGAAGTGGAGCTGAGTCCACAACGTGTCGATGAGTTATCATTAACCAGTGGTCAAATCGTTAAGCTAGTGCCGTCGAAACTAAAGTTGTTTCATAGAGATAGCATCAATAAGGATAGCCTTGCATGAACTTTCAACAACTACGGATTATCCGCGAGACGGTGCGACATGATTTCAATCTGACCGAGGTCGCCAATCATTTGTTCACCTCGCAGTCGGGTGTGTCCAAGCACATTAAAGACTTGGAGGATGAGCTTGGCGTTGATCTTTATATCAGAAAAGGTAAACGTTTAATTGGTTTAACCGAACCGGGTAAAGAGATGCAACAGATTGTGGAGCGGATGCTTCTTGATGCTAAAAATCTAAAAAATCTTGCGGATCAATACAGCCAACAGGACACAGGTAAATTAACCATTGTTACCACCCATACCCAGGCACGCTATGTTTTGCCCGAGGTCATTAAAAAATTTAAGCAGCATTATCCTAAAGTTCATTTAAAACTTCATCAGGCTAGCCCTGATGAAATTTCACAAATGTTGCTAAATGGTGAAGCTGATATTGGGGTTGCAACTGAAGCCATTGGTGGCATTAATGAGCTGGTGAGTTTTCCTTATTATCGTTGGCAACATGCCGTCCTCGTTCCAAAAGCTCACCCTCTGACACAGATAGAAACAATACAACTCGATAATATTGCTGCTTATCCGATTGTGACCTATCACGAAGGCTTCACCGGACGCGCAACGATTGATAAAGCGTTTGCTGATGTCGGTATTTTTCCTGATATAGCGATGTCTGCATTAGATGCCGATGTTATTAAATCGTATGTCGAATTGGATATGGGTGTTGGTATTGTCGCTGCTATGGCATTTGATGCCAAACGTGATACAGGTCTTGCATTGATCGATAGCAGTCACCTGTTTGGCGAAAACCAAACGAAATTAGCAGTCAGAAAAGGCCATTATCTTAGAACGTTTGGTTATGACTTTATCGCATTATGTATACCTGAATTGGATAAAGCTGATATTGAGAGCAAACTGGCGTTATAGTGCCGAGGACCAAGTTAGTTGGATATACTGGTTTTCAGAACTTTGCAGTGTTTTCAATGATGAAGTTTTTTCAATTGGCAAAGGGCTGGCGATGAAAAACTAGCGACCGTGGCATTTTTTGTATTTATTGCCACTGCCACAAAAACAGCTGTCATTACGAGCTAATGTGATGGGTGGAAGTATGTCACCATCTTGATAGAACCAGCAGTTATCAATTTTGACAAATCGTGACCGTTCGTGCAGCTGAGCTACCTGATTTGCATCTTGATAAAACGCTGAAAATTCAACTGTGGCAGTGTTATTTTTAGATTTATGTGAAATGACTTTTAAACCTAACCACTGTGTTTGTTCAAACAGTTCTGCGAGGCTTTGTTCATCATCGGCACTACGGTAATCAGGGTGTAAGGTCGCAATTAGGTAGGGTGCCTTTTTTAAACAAAATGCACTGTAACGCGAGCGCATTAATTGTTCAGCACTGGCCGCGGTCACTATGCCATCATGTAATGGCTGACAACAGCTTGAATAACTGCTGCCACTGCTACATGGACATCGCTCATTGGTGCTGTTTTGCATTGTCATGCACCATTACCAAACGGAATGGTCATAACATCAGGATAGCTAAACTGATAATTTAACTGTTGTTTGACTTTATCATTGCTGACGATTTTAAATTCTAATTCATTGCTGTCAGCAAAACGTAAACCAGTTGTAGCCGAGCCAAGCAAGGTTCTGGCATGACTATAAAAGATACGTTTGGTGGGATGGGTGTCGGCACAAGCATTGAATATTTCATTCCACTTATGTTGGTCAATAATTGCGTCGATGATGCCAATACAGTCATCACGATGGATTAAATTAACTGGCGCATCAGCATGTTGAACCAGCTTGCCATTAGCAAAGAAATTTCCCGGATGTCGACTATAACCAACTAGACCACTCAATCGCAGGATAGTTGTTGCGAAATTGGGATTAGCTCTAAACAAGGTTTCTATGTGCAGTAATTCGCTGTCTGCGTTTTCATCATTTGACTGTTCAGTCACAATGTCATTGGTTGTTTTGTAAACAGAAGATGAGCTGATAAAAATAAGCTGTTTTATCGGTGATTGTTCAATATAAGCAATCAGGTTTTGATAGGCTTCAATATTCTTGGAGGTAATAGCGATAATCAGTGTGTCGGAATTGAAAAAATCATCACATTCAGCAGTGATATTATCGATATCAACAAGATAGGGCGTGATGTTGTCAGATGTTAATGACTCAATTTTGTCTGGAGATCGCGTTGATAGAGCGGTTATAAAACCGCTATTGGCAAAATGTTGGGCAAGCGGCTTACCTAGCCAGCCGCTACCTAAAATGCTAATTTTTCTAATAGTCTACTCCCGATGTGTTAGGGCTTTTGCATATCAATAAACAAATCTTCAACTTTTCTTCTTGCCCATTCCGTTTTACGTAGAAATTTAAGGCTCGATTTGATTGATGGGTTTTGATTAAAGCAGCGAATGTCAATATGGCGTCCGAGACCTTCCCAGCCATAGAACTCGACCAATGCGACTAATATGCTTTCTAATGTATGACCATGCAGTGGGTTATTGTGTTGAAAATTGTTCATTTTTTCTAATCTTGGTTTAGGATAAATTGATTTTTATCACTTTCATATAATCAAAGGAGATACCTGCTATGTCTTCATGACTGGGGTAATAAATGATATCGACTCGCGCGCCCTGTAGCGATTTATATTTTTTTTGGCGTTTGTATTTAAATGGAATATCACACTCTTCAATTAAAATGGTATTTTGCACCCAATTATCGATCTGTCGCTGGACGTGTGATTCAACTTTTTTCATTTTGGAATGAATCAATTGTTCATTTTCTGCAAGAAATTTCTTGAGATTAGCCATGGTTTAAATCAACTTTCATTTTTATAACGCTTATGCAGAATGCTAACACGTTCAACATAGACTTTGGTTTCTTGATAGGGCGGAATGCCATTATATTTTTTTACAGCATTGGGGCCAGCGTTATAGGCTGCCGTTGCCAAGCTAATATTGCCATTAAACACTTTTAGTAATTGCGCCAGATAACGTACACCGCCCTCAATGTTTTGCTTGGCATTAAATATATTGCTCACACCAAGCTCTTTAGCCGTGGCAGGCATAAGCTGCATTAAACCACTGGCACCTTTTTGTGACCGTGCATTGGGATTAAACGCTGATTCGGCATGAATTAGGGCGCGAACCAATGCCGGCTCAATATGGTTGGACTTTGCTGCATTATTAACTGTTTCAGCAAACGCACTATGATTGAGCGCGACAGTATTCCAATCTATGGTTGAATCTGGATTACAGGCATAACAATCAAATTTTAATACATCAAAAGTCGTTATATGAGTAGGTTTTTGATCGGTAAAAACCGTAACATCACCTGCAGCAGGATAACGATAGATAACGCTCTGGTTTTTAGCTGATTTAGTCGCGGCTACGTTTGTGAATGTTACTGTTCCATCATCATTGATTATTTGCTTGATTTGATCAGCCATCAGCATGCTGGATGTCATGGTTAATAAACAGATAATAACTACTTTATTCATCGAATCAATACGACTAAAAAAATCGTCCGCTAGAGGCAACGATAACGACAATTAGACCTAATGCTAAATTCATCGCAATAGCTTTTCGAATTTGAGTCAATATAAAATCACCGGCAATCCAATCATGGTCAGCAATTGCTAACTTGAGTTTTTTGAACAAATTGAAGTTCACATGTAAAAATATCAGCATCATAATAATGCCGAGCAACAGCATAATATGAACATGGAGTCCGGTCGCAGCGGCAGACATTCCTCCTAACGCAACAGTCATCCAAATTCCGGTTATTAACAGCGTTATTATCGACAGCATTACCCAGGGAAAGAAGCGTCCGAAAATAGCGGACCATAAGGTTAATTTTACTGAGGGTTCAAATTGTTGCGCAGCTGTTGGTCTTACTATGACGTAGGCGAAAAACATACCACCCACCCAAATTACAGCAGCTAAAAGGTGTAGAGCAATTGCAATAGTCATGACATGGCGCTCCTATTTGTGCATTTAATGTTGAGACAGTTTGATATCGGCAATGTTCTGTTTCCATTCTATCGGACCAGAGTGATGAACAGATTGTCCGCGGCTATCTACTGCAACAGTAACAGGCATGTTTTCAATAGTAAACTCGCGTATTGCTTCCATGCCTAATTGTTCAAAGGCAATAATGCGTGATGCTTTGATTGCTTTTGATACCAGATAAGCTGAACCACCAACGGCAATCAGATAAACAGATTTATGATGTTTGATCGATGCGATGGTCTCTGGTCCACGTTCAGCTTTACCGATCATGCCAAGCAAACCGGTTTTATCCAGCATCATGTCGGTAAATTTATCCATACGTGTAGCAGTAGTCGGTCCTGCTGGGCCAACAATTTCATTTTTTACTGGATCGACAGGACCTACATAGTAGATGAAACGATTGTTAAAATCTAAACCATCTGGAAGGGGTAAACCGCTTGTAAATAAGTCGGCAATTTTTTTATGTGCAGCATCGCGACCGGTTAATAAATGACCACTGAGCAATAAGGTTTCACCCGGAAGCCATTGCTCAATATCTGCTTGAGTGAGTGTATCCAGATTAACATGGCGCGTGTTTTGTGCTGCCTGCCATGTAATCTCTGGCCAATCACTTAATGCGGGTGGTTCGAATTGGGCAGGGCCTGTGCCATCCAAAATAAAATGGGTATGGCGGGTGGCAGCACAGTTAGGAATTATTGCCACAGGCAACGAAGCAGCATGTGTTGGATAGTCATTAATTTTGACATCGAGTACGGTTGTTAATCCACCTAGGCCTTGAGCACCAATGCCTAGATCATTAACCTTGTGATACAACTCAACACGGAGTTTTTCGGTAGTAGTTTCAGGCCCACGTTCAATCAACTCTTGTATGTCAATTGGTGCCATTAACGATTGTTTTGCCATCAACATCGCTTTTTCAGCAGTACCGCCGACGCCAATGCCCAGCATACCAGGAGGACACCAACCCGCACCCATTTTAGGGACTGTTTCCAGTACCCAATCAACGAGACTATCACTAGGATTTAGGATGGTGAATTTAGCTTTATTTTCACTACCACCGCCTTTAGCTGCAATGTCAATTTCAACTTTATCACCAGTAACCAGCTGAGTGTGAATCACCGCTGGTGTGTTATCTTTGGTATTGGTTCGTGTGCCCAGTGGATCACTGACTATTGATGATCTTAGGATATTATCTGGATGCAAATAAGCACGACGTACACCTTCATTAACCATGTCATCCAAGGACTTGCTTGTATTCCACTGAACTTGCATACCTACTTTGATAAAGACATTGACGATACCGGTATCTTGGCAAATAGGGCGTTTATCTTGAGCACACATACGTGAGTTAATTAAGATTTGAGCAATTGCATCTTTGGCAGCAGGAGACTGCTCTTTGTCATAAGCATCAGCCATGGCTTGAATAAAGTCTTTAGGATGATAATTAGCAATAAATTGCAAGGCATCGGCAATACTATCAATAAAGTCTTGTTCTGATATAACAGTCATAGATTTAGTGTCTCAGATTCAATTTATTTGGCTGATAGACGTTGTTTGAGTTCGACAATAGTATCCGCTAAAGCAAATTCAGCACCTTCGCCATCGGCACGACATTTATATTCAATCATACCGTTATCCAGACCACGTTCACCTAAAATTAGTCGGTGAGGAATACCAATTAATTCCATATCAGCAAAGGCAACACCAGGTCTTAGACCTCGGTCATCTAACAAAACATCAAAGCCGGCATCAAGCAATTGTTGATATAACGCGTCTGCTGCTTCACGAACGCGAACAGATTTGTGAGCATTGACCGGTACAAGCACTACTTCAAATGGCGCTATGGCAATAGGCCAGATAATGCCACGATCATCATGATTTTGTTCAATAGTAGCAGCAACGACACGAGATACCCCAATACCGTAACACCCCATTGTTAAAATGTGAGATTTACCGGTTTCAGCTAACACATTAGCGTTGAGCTTTTTACTGTAGTTGTCACCTAATTGGAAGATATGACCGACTTCGATGCCACGAGCGACATCTAATGTGCCTTGACCATCTGGACTAGGATCGCCGACGACGACATTACGTAAATCTGCTGTTTCAGGCTCTGGTAAATCACGACCCCAGTTTACACCTGTTAGATGTTTATCATCCTGATTAGCACCGCAGACAAAGTTAGCGGCATGGGCGGCAGCACGGTCAACTAATACTGGAATAGTCAATCCTATTGGACCAATGGAGCCAATACTAGCACCACACGCGGTTAAGACTTGTTCTGGTGTTGCAAAAGTTAACGGTGATGCGACAGCAGGGTGTTTTTCTGCTTTTATTTCATTTAAATCGTGGTCGCCACGTAAGACTAAGGCTACGACACTACCTTGTTCTGCACCCTCAACAATTAACGTTTTTAGGCATTGTTCTGCTGTTGTATTAAGAAAACGACACAGATCATCGATGGTATGTTGTTTGGGGGTATCAATAACCGTCATCGTTTCAGTGGCTGCAGTGCGAGCGCCTGTCGGTGCTAACGCTTCAGCTAATTCAACGTTAGCTGCATAATCGCTACTATCACTGAATGCAATGGCATCTTCACCAGAACTGGCTAAAACATGAAATTCATGTGATGCATTACCACCGATGCTGCCTGTATCGGCTTGCACTGGTCTGAAATCAAGGCCAATGCGACTGAAAATGTTGGAATAAGCTCTGAACATATCATCATAGGTTTGTTGAAGTGACGCTTGATCCAAGTGGAACGAGTAGGCATCTTTCATCAAGAACTCACGTGCACGCATCACACCAAAACGAGGACGTACTTCATCTCGAAACTTTGTTTGGATTTGATAAAACGTGATTGGAAGTTGTTTGTAGCTGCGAATTTCTTGGCGAACCAAATCAGTGATTACTTCTTCATGGGTTGGACCATAACAAAACTCGCGATTATGACGATCAGTTATACGAAGTAATTCTGGGCCATATTTTTGCCAGCGTTCACTTTCTTGCCATAATTCTGCTGGTTGAATCGATGGCATTAATAATTCCTGTGCGCCAGCACGAGACATCTCATCCCGAACAATCGCTTCGACTTTACGTAATACTCTTAAGCCCATAGGCAACCAGGTATATAAACCTGATGCTAAGCGGCGGATTAATCCAGCACGGAGCATAAGTTGGTGGCTGACTACTTCAGCATCAGCAGGGGTTTCTTTTAACGTCGATATTAATAATTGAGAGGTACGCATGTGCGGGATTAAATCCTGTAGTTATGTTGGGCTAAATGTTAAAACTGGCTGCCTTAGGCTTGGTTAAAGGAGCCAGTGTTGTGCTCAATGATAGTTAGAACGTATCGTAGTTCCAACCCCAATTTTGTCGTTCAGAATCAGTCATGCTGATATAGATACGATCTCCAGCAATGCCTAGTTGTTCATGAATTAAACTGCATAAAGCATCTGAAAAAGCGGTTCTATCTCGCGGCAGGCCTAAGGCACGATAGTCAAGGAATGCTGCTGGAGCATTGCTACCACCCATAAGCATATTGGCTTTGGCTTCAACAGCAACCATGACATAATTTTCTGGTTTGCCTGCAGCAGATGAGACGGTTTGACTTGCCGCTTTGAGTAGCGCTTGTTCATCACTGACTGTTTGATTGGTCACAATATTAAGATAAGGCATAACGATTGCTCCTTTAATTACAGTACTGTTGTACTTGTTGTTGAAATTCCTGAATACGTTGTTGACGATCTTCTTCTTTTAATCTGGTTACATTGCCTTCAGCATCAGCAACACGTCTGCCGGGGTTATCCTGATACTGTTGCAAGTTGTTTTTTGCTGTTGTGCAGTTTTGTTGTTTGATAGCAAGTTGCTCAGCAGCGTGTTGCTGTTGTTGCTGCTGTTTGATGCGCGCTTGTCTATCAGCTTGTTGCTGTTCAATTAAGTCATCTACCTTTTGTTGGGCATCAGGATTAAAGGCTGGTGGCGGTGGTGTTTTTAGCAGTTCAGCCTTTTGTTGCGCTGGCGCTTGTTGTGAATAGTGGGTTTGACCATTTTCATCGACCCATTTATAGATATCAGCAACTGTATTGGTGCTAAACATAGCAAGTATCAAACACAGATTGAACAGACTAAGATAAGGTTTAAACATAGTTCCTTGTCCACATTGATTATAATAGGCTTAAATTTTACGCTAAACCTGTGAATCATAAAATGTCTGATACCTCATCGCGATTCGAAAAACATATAGAAGTGCCTACTAACGGTGCTATAGCTGTCGATCTGATAGCCCAGCAAACTCAATTGTCAAAACAAACTGTTAAACAAGTGATGTTAAAAGGCGCGGTTTGGCTATCAAAGGGTAAACATACACAACGTTTAAGACGCGCCAAGAGAGCACTCAAGCGTGGCGAAATTATTCATATTTATTATGACAGCGCAGTATTGACCCGAAATCCGCCTGAACCAACGTTGTTATTTGATGCTGGCCATTACAGCGTCTGGAATAAACCTTATGGTCTGTTATCACAAGGCTCGAAATGGGGGGATCACTGTACGATTACACGTTGGGCCGAACAGCATTTATCGCCACAACGTAATGGCTTTGTTGTACATCGACTTGATCGTGCGGCAAATGGCCTGATTGTTATTGCACATGAGAAGACGGCCGCTGCAGCCTTATCGCATCTATTTCAGCAACGCCAAGTAGAAAAACGTTATCGCATCGTTGTTCATGGCGACTTGTCGAAAAGATTAGATAACGATCATTGCGTTCGAGTTGCTAGTGATATTGATGGTCGTAGCGCAGTCAGTCATTTTTCATTGGTACAGTATGATGCTGACCAAGACAGATCGATTGTGGACGTCGATATTGAAACGGGTCGTAAACATCAAATTCGTCGCCATAGTGCCGAACTGGGATTTCCGGTTGTAGGTGATCGGATGCATGGTAAAGAAGGCGATAAAGAAAACTTACATTTAACAGCCTATTACCTTGCGTTTGAATGTCCGTACCAGCACATTAAAAGGCAATTTAATTTATTGGTTGAACGTTGACAGTAAACAGATCAAAAGAGTAGTTTTGATTACATAACGTAACGATAAAACGTTAAGGAGACTAAGTATATGACTGATTCGAAGCATGACTTGATGAGTGAAGAAGGCCATTGGCATCATACCGGTGAACAGGATCGCCGTAAGAAACAACGGCGTACTGGCAAAGATCAGCGGGAAATGATTCGTTTTGAGCTTGATAAAGACGATCGCAGATCGGGTAAAGATCGTCGTGGTTCGGCTATTTCGTGGGGCAGTGACGATCCAATCTAATACTTAATAATGAGGCTAGTGCTGTTATTCAAAGCACTAGCCTGAGTCAGTTAATAGCCTAAATAGCGAGCGATTTGATAAAAGCTGGCACTGATTATCCAGGCTAGCGTCATAGGCCATATTAACGATAGTGCGGTAAACCAGGCCGATTTAGCTTCAGCCCGAATCGTTGCAATAGTCGATAAACACGGCGTGTAAATTAAAGTAAACAGCATAAAACTATATGCTTGCACCCAGTCAATCTCCTGAGCAATACCTTGCATTAAGGCAGTACCTTCGACACCATAGATAACTGCCAACGCACCAATCACGATTTCTTTGGCAACAAAACCAAAAATAAGGGCAATGGTCAGTTCCGGGTTAATGCCCGCAGGCGATAATATGGGTGACATGAACTCACCAATCCAACCCGACCAACTGGCAGCACTTGCCGGTTCAACACCATAGGGCATATTGGTTAAAAACCAGACTAAAACGACACCAATAGTAATAAATTTTGTTGCCCGATGTAGAAAGTGACGGACTTCATGCCAGCCGCGTAATATCATTTGACGCATTGTCGGAAAACGATAGGGTGGTAATTCTAATGCAAAAGGTTCACTGCTATTAAATTGACCTTTAAATAAAAGACTTGTCAGTAGCACAACGACAAAAGTCATCACATAAAGACTGAAAATAACGAGAGGTGCCTGCTCAGGAGCAAATAGTGCCGTTGTCATAAAAACAAATACTTGCAGACGGGCACTACATAATGAAAAAGGAATAACCAGCATCGTTAATAAACGTAAGCCGCGACTACGCATGGTGCGTGTTCCCATCAAGGCCGGAACGTTGCAACCAAACCCCATCAGTAACATGACAAAACTGCGACCATCCAGACCCATCTTTGTCATTAAGGCATCCATCAAGAAGGCAGAGCGCGATAAGTAGCCACTATCTTCAATAATTGCCATAAATAAGAAAAACAAGATAATGACTGGCACAAATGAGGCCACAGTTGCAATACCGTCATACACACCATTTAATAAAAAGCTGTTTAACAGTGGCGGCAGGAAAGACAATAAGGGGGCCAATACCAGTTCGCGCAGGTGATCTAATATCCAGGCGACACCATCTTGTAACGGTGCCCCCAGAGTATAGACTGCTTCAAACATAAGATACATAAAGCCGAAAAATAAAGGTAAACCTAACCACGGATGTAATAACACCCGATCTAGTTTTTGGGTCAAGCTATGACTGGTTTGGATAGGAAAATCGACACTATGGTCGATAATATGTTCGAGTTTTTTCTCGACATCCTGATCAACTGCAAAATTTTCTTCCAAGCTTACTGTGGGAACAGCGTGGTTTTTTTGCAGTTCAGTTTCGATTAACTGATAGGCATCACTGTAACCTTGACCATATTTTGCACTGAGCAGAACGCTTGGATAGCCAAGCTCTTTTGCGAGCAGATCAGCATTAATAGAAATACCCAGTTTTTTAGCCTCATCTGCCATATTTAGCAATAAAACAGCAGGTAAACCCAAGGCTTTAAGTTGCAATGCCAAGGTCAGTTGACGATCTATTTGACTAGCATTTGCAACAATTAAAATCAAATCGACAGTATTGTTACACAAAAAATGGCGAACAACTTGTTCATCATCAGAAAAACCATGTAAGTCATAAATACCCGGTAAATCGATGATTTCGGCTATATTACCAGCGAGTAATAATTTGGCACTCATTAAATCAACGGTAACGCCTGGCCAATTTGCAACTTTAGCGCTGGCACCACTCATACGATTGAATAAGGTAGATTTGCCGGCATTTGGCATGCCGATCAGAGCGATCCGCTTCACATCAATACCTCAATGTTAGCTGCATCTTGTTGGCGTAACATAACTTCGGTATTACCCAATTTGATGTGAAATGGTCCATTAAAGGGCGCAATACGAATCAGCTCTAACGGTTTACCTATTCGAAATCCCATTGCATTCAATCGATACATAAACCCCGAATCGACATGTAAAGCATGAACAGTCGCTGATTGTCCAACTTTAAGTGCTGATAATGTTTGAATGTCTGTCAGTTTCATAATCTTAGGCTCAAATCTAAATGATAATGATTATCATATAGTTTAAAAAGAATTAACACAAGTGATTATACGGTTATTTCATTGTTAGAATTTTGGGTAAATAAAAAGCTTGGGTGATACCCCTTGCTGCCAGGAATATCGTAAGGGATAGCCATAAACCATGATTGGCTAAAAATTGTGTGCTATACCAAACAGGTAAATAGCAACATACAGTTGAAAATACCATGGTGTTTCGCATTTCTTTGCTATGTGTTGTGCCAATAAACAAGCCATCAAACAGATAGGACCAGACGGCAATAATAGGAATGAATATCAACCAAATTAAATAGTCATTTGCAGTCGAAATGACCTGTGAAATCGATGTCAGACTAGAAATAATGTCTGTGCCAAACAGGTAATAACCAAGACTAAACAGTGATGCTAATATTATTGCCCACAAACTAGCTAATAAAAAACCACGACGTAGCAGTATGCGATCGTTAGCGCCTATGGCCTTACCTGAAATAATTTCAATGGCATTGGCAAAACCATCTAATACAAACGCCATAAACGTTATAAAATTGAGTAGCAGTGCATTTGCTGCCAGAATGGTTTGCCCTTGTTTTGCAGCTTGAGCTGTAAAAAAGGCAAAACTAAACATCAAACATAAGGTGCGTATAAAGATATTGCTATTTAAAGTGAGCCATTTTTTATTGGTAAGCCCTTTGATATCCGCATAGCCAGGAATCAATGAACGAAGCGCCAAGTACTCAGATTTGAGTAGGAATAAGCCTGTCAGCAGTCCTAGATACTCAGCAATCACAGATGCCAGAGCAACACCGTCGACAGTCATATCTAAGACATTAACAAATAGCAGATCGAAAAGCATATTACTAATGTTGACTATTAACACCAGATAGAGTGCTTTTTTGGTTTTTTCAGTACCGATCAACCAGCCTAAAATGACGTAATTTATCAAAATAGCGGGTGAACTCCAGATCCGTATGTCAAAGTAATTTTTGGCATGTTTAATAACAGATGGCGTACTGTCTAACATACTAAAGGCAAAGTGTTTAATTGGTATTTGCAACAGTAATAAGAGTAATGCGATTGCAAATGCAAACATCACGCCTTGTTGAATTACACCTCGTGTTAAATTTGTATCTTGTTTGCCACTGGCTTGTGCCGTTAAACCAGTGGTCGCCATTCTAAGAAAACCAAAACCCCAGAATAAGAATGTGAAAATAAGGCTGCCAAGCGCCACGGCAGCGAGATAGTCTGCCGAAGCAAGGTGTCCCATAACCGCCGTGTCGACTAGACCTAACAATGGGACAGAAATATTGGCGAGGATCATGGGCAGAGCAAGCCGCCAGATGGTGCGATGGTTAACCACGGTGTTGTCTATGCGTGTCAATCAAATAAACTCATAAATAAAAAAGGCCACGCATTTACGTGGCCTTGAGATACAAAATGGATAAGACCTAAATTATGCGACCTAAATTATGCAAGTAGTGGCGCAATGACTAAGCTCACAATCGCCATCACATTAATCAAGATATTCATCGCAGGTCCTGATGTGTCTTTCAATGGATCGCCAACGGTATCACCGACAACGACAGCTTTATGAACATCAGAACCCTTACCACCCAAATTACCTTTCTCAACGAATTTTTTGGCATTATCCCAGGCACCACCGGCATTTGCCATCATTAACGCCATCATAACACCGGTGATTAAAGCGCCACCTAACATGCCGCCCAATGCTTCAGGTCCTAAGCCAAAGCCAACAACGACAGGTGCAAGCACAGCTAATGTGCCAGGCAAGATCATTTTATTTAGTGCCGCTTTAGTTGCGATATCAACACAACGTGCAGTGTCAGGCTTTGCGGTACCTTCCAATAAGCCTGGAATTTCGTGAAATTGACGACGAATTTCATGGATCATATCAAAGGCAGCATCGCCAACAGCCGTCATCGTTAAGGCGCTGACCAAGAATGGAAAAATACCACCCAGAAACATTCCTACTAATACGGTAGGGTTATTGATAAGTAATTGAAAGTCAGGATTATGGTGATGAATCGTTTCAATAAAGGCACTAATCAACGCTAAGGCAGCCAATGCTGCTGCCCCAATGGCAAAGCCTTTACCAATAGCGGCAGTCGTATTACCTAATTCATCAAGTGAATCGGTGATGTCACGCGTAGCTTTACCCATGCCAGCCATTTCTGCAATACCGCCTGCATTGTCGGCGACGGGACCGTAGGCATCTATTGCCATGGTGATACCAACAGTTGCTAACATGCCAACAGCAGCAATGCCCACGCCATATAAACCGGCAAAGTGGCTTGCCGTAAAAATGATTGCTGCAATTGTGATTACAGGAATTGCGACAGATTGCATACCCAAGGCTAAACCTCCAATCAATACAGTGGCAGGACCGGTTTCACCATCTTTTGCTAATTTACGAACAGGCGCACCGCCAGTGTAATATTCAGTGACAAGTCCAATAACAATGCCACCAATTGCACCGGTTAAAACAGCAATCCAGATATTAATTGAGCCACCTAATTGTGTAATCAAAAAGTAGGCGACGGCAATAAATAAAAGTGATGCGCCCATTGTGCCAATTCGTAAGGCAACTTCTGGACTTTTACTCGAAAAATATTTAACCGCAAAAATACCTGCGATAGAACAAAGTAGTCCGATAGAAGATAATGCTAAAGGCATAAACAGTAATGTTTGCTGATTGTCAGCAAGATTGCTGATACTCGCTAAAGTCATGGTTGATGCAATCGCAATACTGGCAATCATGGCACCGCAATAGGATTCGAAAATATCGCTGCCCATGCCGGCAACATCACCGACATTGTCACCGACATTGTCGGCAATAACACCAGGATTGCGAGGATCATCTTCCGGAATACCAGCTTCTATTTTTCCGACCAGATCAGCACCAACATCAGCACTTTTAGTAAAAATACCACCGCCAACACGAGAGAAGAGGGCGACTGACGAGGCTCCCATTCCAAAGCCATGAATAATATGTGCGGTCTTTGGGTCACCACCAAAGGCCAGATATAAAATGCCAAGGCCTAAAAGTCCCATTGATGCGACGGTCAATCCCATGATTGATCCACCGAAAAAAGCAACGGTCAGTGCTTCAGACGCACCCTTTTGATTTGCGGCTACTGCCGTTCTGACATTAGCTTGTGTAGCAGAATACATGCCTATGTAACCAGCACCACCAGAACATGCTGCGCCCAAGAAAAAGGCAAAAGCAGATTGCCAGCCCAAGTCAGAGAATCCTAATGCAGCAATACACACCAAACAAAAAAGGGCGAGGCGGCTATACTCTGCTTTCATAAACACCATCGCACCCAAGTGTATTTGGTCACCAATATCGACGACTTTACCGCTTCCGGCTGGTGCGGCAATTACCTTTCTGTAGACAAGATAGCCACAAAAAAGACCAAATATTCCTAATCCCATTGGAACATAGTTAATGAACGACATAGGCCAAACCTCACTCAATTATTGGTTAATTATGATGTGTACGGTGTAACTCCCAAACTTCACTTAGATGTGCACTGTTTTTTATACCTGTATTACTCTACCCTGTAAAGGTCTTAGCTAGTGATGAAGGAAAGGACGTTGGATATATTATGATTGAATGGATAATCTATCTCAGCATAGGCGTATTGGCTGGTACAAGCGCTGGCTTATTCGGTTTAGGTGGCGGTATTATTGTGGTGCCAGCCTTGGTTATGGTCTATCAATGGCAAGGAATGAATAATGACTTTATTATGCATTTTGCCGTAGGTACATCATTAATGACGATTGTTGTGACATCATTGTCATCTGCCTATTGGCACTATCGCTATCACCATATCAACTGGTATTTAGTCAGAATATTAGCTCCAGCTTTACTTCTAGGTGCCTTGGCAGGTACTTATTTTGCTGTAAGTATATCGAGTAGGGTGTTACAACAAATCTTTGCGATATTTATGTTTATCATGGCAGTGAGAGACTGGCTTCCGTCGTTTTCTATACGATCTACATCATTAATAAAAACAAAATCATTATTAGGATTTGGTCTGTTAACGGGAACTATTTCAGCGCTGTTGGGAATTGGAGGCGGCACCTTAATCGTGCCCTATTTAGTCACAGCAAAACAATCAATTAAGCAGGCAATTGGTAGCTCTGCTGCCTGTGGATTTCCTATTTCTTTGGCTGCTGTTGTCGGCTTTATTTATTTAGGCAGCGAGATCTCTGTTTCAGATAATGCTTGGCAAACCGGTTTTGTAGATTGGAAAGCCTTTTTAGGTATAGTCAGCACCAGCATTATATTTGCACGACTAGGAGCAAGTATTGCCAAACGCTTACCTGTTGATACACTGCAACGCATCTTTTCTATTGTATTACTACTGGTGGCTGTAAAAATGTGGTTTGAGACAACAGTATAAGAAAGGTGTTAAATCGAAATGACTAAACTAGCCTAAAATTAAATCAAAGCCGTTGGCAACGTTACCAACGTTTAATCATGACTTGTTTAAGTATATAATGTTGCGATTTAATTTACGCTTATTGGAGTAATGTTGTTATGAGTCTTAACTTGGTTAGTTCGGGCAAAAATTTACCGGATGATATTAATGTGATTATTGAAATTCCATCACATTCAGATCCTGTCAAATACGAAGTAGATAAAGAAACCGGGGCATTATTTGTTGATCGCTTTATGAATACCGCGATGTTCTACCCATGTAACTATGGTTACATCCCTCATACCTTGTCTGATGATGGTGACCCAGTGGATGTGTTGGTAATGAGTCCTTACGCATTGATTAGTGGTTCTGTCGTGGAATGTCGTCCAGTAGGCATGTTGAAAATGACGGATGAATCAGGTGAAGATGCCAAAATATTAGCTGTACCACATGATCCAATGTATGACGATATTAACGATATCGGTGACGTGTCACCACGCAAGTTGGCAAAACTAGCGCATTTCTTTGAGCACTACAAAGATCTTGAAAAAAACAAATGGGTTAAGATCGACGGCTGGCTAGGGATTGAACAAGCCAAAGCTGAAATCATGTCAAGTTTAGAAAACTTCAACTCAGCCAAAGTTAAACCACACTTTTAAGCTAAAAGTAAGAACTAATGATATCGGCGAGCTGGTTTAGCGATCAGTCTCGCCGATTTTTTTATAGATCTTTTTTTATAGATCCAGGGTGAATCATGTCGCGATTAATTTTGCAGGGATCACATCTTAATAGAGATGTTGTTGAACAAATTTCAATCAAAGTTGATGGAAAAATAAGCCGAGATTCGGCTTATGCCATTATTGATACAGATAAAGCTGATCTGATTGAATTAGATGTGTTACGAAATCAGTATAACGTTGATATTAATATTATTCCTGCCGATTTTGATGTCGAGCAAACTCGCTTTTTCGTTACCGATATGGATTCAACATTAATAAACATTGAATGTGTCGATGAGATTGCTGACTTTATCAATGTTAAACCGCAAGTTGCTGACATAACGGAGGCTGCGATGCGAGGCGAAATTGATTTTGAAACTTCATTGAGACAACGCGTGTCTTTGTTAAAAGGGCTAGATGTAACAGCATTAGAAGCAGTTTATCAGCAGCGATTACAATTGAACCCAGGTGCTGAAGTAATGTTGAAAAGTCTGCAACAACATGGCATTAAAACGGCACTGGTTTCAGGTGGTTTTACCTTCTTTACGCAACGACTAAAACAACGTTTAGGCTTAGATTTCACTATGGCAAATGTCTTGGCTGAGGATAACGGTAAATTGACTGGTGAAGTTGTTGGTGAGGTGTGTGGGGCTAAAGCAAAAGCAGATTTTTTATTAGAACATTGTGACAAACTTGGGATATTACCGAAGCAGGTTGTCGCTATCGGTGATGGCGCCAATGATTTGTTAATGATGGATCAGGCTGGATTGAGCGTGGCCTATCATGCCAAACCAAAAGTACAGCAACAGGCAAAAACAGCATTAAATTATTGTGGCTTAGAAGGTGTGTTGGGGTTATTGCAACATAATTACAACTAGCATAACCTTGAATTTAACCAAGCGAAGCTCCACCTAATGATTTGAATAAATTTATTAATCTTAAAATAGGGTTTTATGATGGATGTAATGGATAGAATCAAACAAGCAATAGAATCAAATTCGGTGATCTTGTTTATGAAAGGCACACCTGAATTTCCGCAATGTGGCTTTTCAAGTCGCTCATCACAAGCCTTATCTGCTTGTGGCGCGGAATATGCTTATATAAATGTATTAGCAGAACCTGAGGTACGTGAAAATTTACATCGTTATGCCGATTGGCCTACGTTTCCACAGCTTTATATTAAAGGCGAGCTGATTGGTGGCTGCGACATCATAATGCAACTGTACGAAAGTGGTGATTTACAGACTATGGTCAAACAAGCGAGTAATTAAAAACTATGAGCAATGAACACGATTGGCATGGTGAACATCAGCTGACAATGTCACCTGCAAAACCTGAATTAAAACAACCGCCTAAGTATAGGGTGTTGATGCTTAACGACGACTACACACCGATGGATTTTGTGGTTGAAGTACTAGAAAGCTTATTTAATATGGGCAGAGAAGGCGCTACCAAGACGATGCTACAAGTGCATACTGAAGGTAAGGCACCATGTGGATTGTTCACGTTTGAAATTGCTGAGGCTAAAGTTGAACAGGCCAATAGTTACGCCCAGCACCATGGGCATCCGTTGCAATGTACGATGGAACAAGAGTAAATATAACAGCCATGACAGTTCAATTTGCACAAACGCATCTTTTGTCATCCTCGCCAATGCGGGGAACCATAGGACGTGAAACTCATCGCTATCGTTGGATTGCCGCTGTTACGGCAATGACCAGATTGAGTAATTTAACAGCAAATTAATGACCACAGGTATATTACAGCTGCCATTAGACAGACAAAAGAGGCAAACACCATGCTAAGTAAAGAGCTCGAACAAACTTTAAGCCAAGCGTTTAGTTATGCTCGAAAACGATCTCATGAGTTTCTGACCGTAGAGCATTTAATGTTAGCTTTGTTGGAAAATGGACAAGCCTTGGCCGTTTTGAAGGCCTGTGATGTCAACATCACAGACTTAAGGCAAGAATTGAGTGATTTTCTCGCAGATAATGTTGCAACACTGGCAGAAGACAGCGAACGTGAAACACAGCCAACACTTGCTTTTCAACGGATTTTACAGCGCGCGGTGATGCATGTGCAGTCATCGGGCGGCAAAGAAGTGACCGGTGCAAATGTGTTGGTATCAATTTTCTCAGAACAGCAATCGCAAGCGGTTTATTTGCTTCAAAAACAAGATGTCACACGTCTTGATGTAGTCAATGCGATCACCCACAGCGCCAATGAGGATGTGTTAGATATTGAGACTGATGAACACGATATGGCTGAAAAATCGATGGCGGATGACGCCAAAAGTCCACTGTCGATCTATGCAACTAATCTTAATAAGCTTGCTGAAGCTGGAAAAATCGATCCATTGATTGGTCGCGAGCACGAAATAGAGCGAACCTTACAAATTCTGTGCCGTAGACGTAAAAATAATCCACTGTTTGTTGGTGAAGCTGGCGTAGGAAAAACGGCTCTGGCCGAAGGACTAGCAAGACGTATCGTCTTGGGTGACGTACCTGAAATTTTAGAAACAGCTGTTATTTACTCACTTGATATGGGCGCTTTAGTTGCCGGTACAAAATACCGTGGTGATTTTGAAAAACGTTTGAAAGCTTTATTGCGTGAAATTCAAAAACAACCCGATGCAATTCTGTTTATCGATGAAATTCATACCCTAATTGGTGCAGGTTCGGCCGGAAATAGTGCAATGGATGCAGCAAACTTGCTCAAACCATTATTAGCTACCGGCGAAATAAAATGCATAGGTTCAACTACCTTTAAAGAATACCGTGGTATTTTTGAACATGACCATGCGTTGACACGTCGATTCCAAAAAATTGATGTGCCAGAACCTTCAGTTCAAGAAACGGTATTGATCTTAAAAGGTTTAAAACCAAACCTGGAATCACATCACCATGTACGTTATAGCAATGCAGCCCTTGAGCAGGCTGCGGAATTAGCAAACCGACATATTAATGATCGTTTTTTACCAGATAAAGCGATAGATGTGTTGGATGAAGTCGGTGCTGCTCAACGTATTTTGCCAAAGTCAAAACGTAAAAAATTGATTGGTGTGACCGATATCCAAAATATTGTTGCCAAGATTGCCAGAATTCCGGCTAAAACAGTTAATAATGCGGATAAAGATAATTTACGTAATTTAGAGAAAAATCTTAAACACGTTATTTTTGGTCAGGATGAAGCGATAGCCACCTTATCTTCTGCAATTAAAATGGCTCGTTCAGGTTTGGGCCATCCAGAAAAACCAACCGGTGCTTTCTTATTTGCAGGCCCAACCGGTGTCGGTAAAACTGAAGTTACACGGCAGTTAGCACTTAATTTGGGTGTTGAGCTGATTCGATTTGATATGTCTGAATATATGGAAAGTCATACTGTATCAAGGTTGATTGGTGCACCACCAGGTTATGTTGGGTATGACCAAGGCGGCTTGTTGACAGAAGCTATTACCAAACAGCCTCATGCTGTGTTATTGCTTGATGAAATTGAAAAAGCACATCCCGATGTATTTAACTTGTTACTGCAAGTAATGGATCACGGTACATTAACTGACAATAATGGTCGTAAAGCTGATTTCCGTCATGTGGTATTGGTTATGACCAGTAATGCCGGTGCCCAAGAAATGGGTCGCGCTTCTATGGGCTTTACCCAACAAAATCACCAAACAGATGGTATGGAAGTCATTAAACGTTCATTTAGCCCTGAGTTTAGAAATCGTTTAGACGGTATTATTCAGTTCAAACCGTTAGCAGCAGACGCTATTTTGCGTGTTGCTGATAAAGCTATTCTTGAATTGGAAATGCTGCTTCAAGATAAAAACGTCACACTTGAAATTGATGATGATGCACGACAATGGTTGGCCGAACATGGCTATGATGTCGCAATGGGAGCAAGACCGATGGCACGTTTAGTTCAAGAAAAAGTGAAACGTCCTTTGGCTGATGAATTATTGTTTGGTCAGTTGAGCGAGGGTGGTCATGTTAACGTTGTGCTTAAAGATAATGAACTAGCCTTAGAATTTGTAAAAGAAACCACAAACGTTTAGAACTATTTCTTGCCCGAGAGTGCTCACTATCGGGCAAGAAACAGCAAAAGCGTCTTTATAATTATTCACTTATAGAAAAAAGTTATTCATCATTTAAGTTGGGGTCTCAAACTGCTTATTACAATGCAGCGCTAAGCTATTGATCATCAATGATAACACTCTAAGTTATTGATATTTATATGATTGATGATGTGGTTAATTTTTAACCAATCTGAGCAAGTTGCTGACAGATGAGGCTAAAATCGATTTAAACTCAAGTTAGTCACAGAGTTATCCACAGAAAATGTGGGTAACTATTACAGTTTAGTGACAGCCCCAAAACAGTGCATTTTATCTATTAAAGTTCAATGCCTTTTTGAGCTCTAATGCCATCACGAAAAGCATGTTTAACATCTTCAATTCGACTTACCGTATCAGCCGCATTAATGACTTTTTCTGGTGCGCCACGACCGGTAATAATGACATGTTTCATCGGTGGTCTATCGGCAATATCAGCTAGTACAGTATCCGTATCGAGATAATGCATTTTTAATACGATGTTAAGTTCATCAAATAACACCACATCAATTGCTGGATCAGTCAGCAGTTGTTTGCATACTTGCCATCCAGCCTGTGCAGATTCAATATCCTTTTCCAGATTTTGGGTATCCCATGTAAAGCCATCACCCATAACATGATATTCAACTTGTTCTGGAAAACGTCTGAAAAAAGCTTCTTCGCCAGTACTAAAAGCACCTTTTATGAATTGGACAACGCCAACACGCATATTATGACCAAGGGCTCGTGCCACCATACCAAAGCCTGACGAACTCTTGCCTTTGCCATTGCCGGTAATACACAACAACAGGCCTTTATCTTTATCAGCTTGTTGAATGCTATTGTCAACAACCGCCTTTTGGCGTTGCATGCGTTTTTGATGTTGTTGGGATTTAGTTTGAGTCATGATAATTATAAATGGCTACGATGGTGATGACTCACCACCATAGCATTTTAAAAATAATTAAGGTTGGTAATTTATAGAAAGTAGTACGTTGGCGCCATCAGTATTATAGCCAGACACAGTTTCATACTGTTTATCAAATACGTTTGCTAGTTTAAGTTGTAATGATGTATCGCTTGTCGCCTGATAAGCACCGACCACATCAACAGTGGCGAAGCCACCTAAACGTCGTGTGTTAGCGGCATCGTCATAGCGTTTTCCAGAGACAAATAATTTACTGGCCAAACTAAATTTACCGAATGATTTAGAGGCATTCAATGTAAATGTCTGTTCTGCTCGTCGTGGCAAGACATTACCATCATTAACACCACCGCTTTTATCTTCAGCATTCATTACCGAAATTTGGCTATTTAAATCAATGCCTGAGAGTTGTGTTGAAACGTCAAACTCGACACCACGTATCTCTGCTTCTGAAATATTTTGTGGCACAAAAAAAGTATCTAGTGCGATTAGATCCTTAATTTTTGTATTGTAGATATTTGCCGACCAGGAAATAGTGGAATATTGTCCTGTAAACCCGATCTCAAACGATTTTGATTTCTCAGGTTTTAGATCGGGGTTACCATAGCCATAGGGGTAATAGAGATCAATTAAAGCCGGCGCAACAAAAGCCGTGCCATAAGACACATAAGTGCGTAAATTATTATTTAAACTGATTCCCCATGCGGCATTACCTGTGGTGTGTCCACCAAACTGTTCATTATCATCATTACGAATGGCTACGCGATAATCGTGAGCACCGGTTTCACCTAACAATTGGGCAAAAACGGCATGGTTATCACGTTCAGTTTGACTAAAGCCTGATGACTCTTTTATTTTGTCATCCTCGAAGTCATAACCAAGCGTGAATGTGTGATTATCAGCAATGTTGAAATTATTTTGGATGCTGAAGTTGTTTTGTTTGTTGTCAGCAAAACTAGCAGCCGTTGCACCAGTATTGTCTGCTTCCATCCGACCTTGACTTAATGTGGTTTTAATTGACCAATTAGCAGTGACATTAAAGTCGACATTTGCACCATAGGTATGTTGGACAAATTCGGTTTTATTAAAATATCCATCGTAGTGAACATTACCTTCACTATAAAGACTGAATACATCAATCTCAGCATCGTTATCAAAACGGTAGCCGGCTCGTATGGACGAGTTTCGATTTAGGTAACCATCCTTATCGGGTTCATTGGCAAAGCAACCAATAAATAAAGTTGCGCTTCTTCCATCACAGGCATTAAAGCCATCGGTTTGATTAAAGCCAAGTCCAATATTAAACCAGCTATTATCACTGCCACCCGCTAAACCAGCATTTGTTTGCTTGGTATTATGCGTTCCGTAAGCAACAGAAAAACGTGGTGTGAGTGTATCAGCCCCTTTTTTAGTGAAAATTTGAATGGTGCCACCAATTGATTCTGAGCCGTATAGTGCTGATTGTGGGCCACGTACCAACTCAATTCGTTCAATTTGATTGAGAGGAATATGCTCTAATTGGGGGGCACCAAATTCGTTGGTTGCCAATTTGACACCGTTTAAAATTATCTGTGTGTGATTTGATTCGGTACCACGCAAAAAAAGTGATGTTTGTTTGCCAATGCCGCCTGTATTAGCAATGGTTACACCGGGCAATGAACTAATAGCTTCAGCTAAGGTTTGATAATTGTATTTTTCAATATCATCACGAGTAATGACTGAAACTGATGATAAAACGTTATCAAGTGACTGTTCGGTTCTGGATGCGGTAACTACAACAGTTTCAAGATCTGTTTCTGCAAAAGTGGAGGTTGATGTAATAGCAACTAAAGCTAAAGGTAAAAATTTAATCTGACGTGACATGGTTTAGCCCAAATATAATGTAAGATTCCCACCCGGGATCTTGCGATTAAAAACACCATGTGCAGAGGCATAAGACAAAAGTCTATTATTGCCCTATAAAGCCCGCCGCAATATGGTCGTAACAGCAGCAGGCCGGTCTCCGGACTTGCGAGTGCTTAAATTGTTCGTCTTCCCATGAAAAACACAGTGGCATCTGAACCATTTAACTCGCTTACCGTTGCGGGGGCAGTGTTGGCTTTGATAACAATTCGTTACGCACCAACTTCCCGATTATCCCAAGTATAACGCTATAAGAGGGCACCTGAAGCAGCCAGCAAGAATAGACCGGTATAGCTAAGCTGTCAATTCAGATGGCATCAAATTTTGTTGACTGTTACGATTAATTCGGGTTTGATGAATGATGCATATTAGGAAAAATCAATAGTGGAAAGTGACAAAATAAAATATTGGTTTTTTTGTGATTAAGCATAGAAACGGACGGAGCTCAAAACGAATATGCTAATTAAAAAAATATTTACTCCAATAATTGTAATGATGTTGCTTTTAATTGTGGGGTGGCAACTATGGTTGACTCTAAAAACAGATGAAATAACAGGTGATTTTGTTAGTGGTAACGGCCGTATTGAAGCTACTGAGATAGATATTGCAACCAAATATTCGGGTCGTGTAGTTGAAATTTTTGTAGGTGAAGGTGACTTTGTAACAACCGGTCAGGTTGTTGCACAAATGCAAATTGACGTACTTAATGCACAGATTGATGAGGCACGGGCACATCTACAGCAGGCAATCAATGCCGTTGCTAGCGCTGAGGCCCAAGTGGCGGTTCGTGAGAGTGATGTCGCAGCAGCACAGGCCGTGGTGGTACAGCGTGAGAGCGAACTTGATAATACAAGGAGGCGAATGAAACGTGTACTAAATTTGACCCAAAAAGGTGCGGCCTCAATTCAGCAACTCGATGACGATAAAGCAGCTGTTCGTAGTGCTGAAGCGACATTAACGGCAGCAAAAGCCCAAGTTAAAGCGGCACAAGCTGCTGTCATAGCTGCAAAGTCAGAGGTAAATGGTGCCAATTCAATGGTGACAGCCGCAAATGCGACTATTGATAGAATTAATGCTGATATTGTAGATAGCGAGTTAAAGGCGCCTCGTGATGGTAGAGTGCAATATCGTATTGCAGAACCTGGTGAAGTAATCGGTGGAGGCAGAAAGGTGCTTAATATGGTTGATTTAAGTGATGTTTACATGACTTTTTTTCTGCCAGAAACGATTGTTGGAAAAGTGGCACTGGGTAATGATGTACATATTGTACTTGATGCGCTACCCAACTATGTTATTCCTGCCAAAGTATCATACGTTGCCAGTGTTGCTCAATTTACACCAAAAACAGTGGAAACTGCTGTTGAGCGTCAGAAGCTTATGTTTCGTGTAAAGGCGCGTATCGATCCCGCGTTACTAAAAAAACATATCAAACAAGTTAAAACGGGGCTGCCAGGCGTTGCCACACTCAAGTTAAATTCTGAGGTTGAATGGCCGCAAAAAATGATGCTAAAAATACCTGAATGAAACAATCAAGCCTAGACGCTAATATCGTTGCCCGGCTGAGTGGCGTTAGTTTGCGCTATGGTAAAACGCAAGCACTGGATGATATTAGCGTAACTATTCCAGCAGGCTGCATGGTAGGAATCATTGGTCCAGATGGTGTTGGTAAATCTAGCTTACTAGCTTTAATATCGGGAGCGCGTGCTTTACAACAAGGGCAAGTTGAAGTACTGGGCGGTGATATGCGGTCATCATCTCACCGCCAACAGGTATGCCCTTCCATTGCCTATATGCCACAAGGCTTGGGCAAAAACCTTTACCCAAGTTTATCTGTGGAAGAGAACCTACAATTTTTTGGTCGCCTGTTCGGCCATAATACTATTGAACGTCGAAAACGAATAGATGATTTAACCAAGGCTACGGGGCTTCATCATTTTTTGAGTCGTCAGGTAAGTAAATTATCAGGTGGCATGAAGCAAAAACTGGGACTCTGCTGCGCATTAATTCACGATCCCGATCTCCTGATCTTAGACGAACCCACTACTGGGGTTGATCCGTTGGCACGGAATCAATTTTGGAAACTAATTGCTCGAATTCGACAACAACGTTCTAGCATGAGTGTGCTGGTGACGACAGCATATATGGAAGAAGCCGAACGTTTCGATTGGTTGATCGTGATGGATGGGGGGCGAATACTGGCCACGGGTTCACCGCAAGAATTGCATCAACGCACATCAAGCCACACGCTTGAGCAAGTGTTTATAGCCTTACTACCAGAAGAAAAAAGACAACATCATCAGATGGTGAAAGTGCCGCCGTTTGAAGATAGCGATGAGATTGCCATTGAAGCCCACGATCTGACGATGCGCTTTAATGATTTTACGGCGGTCGATCATGTTAATTTTAAAATTTATCGTGGTGAAATATTTGGTTTTATAGGATCGAATGGTTGCGGTAAAACGACCACTATGAAGATGTTAACCGGACTATTGTCACCCAGTGACGGCGAAGCCTGGTTATTTGGACAGCAGGTTAGAGCCAAAGACATTGCTACACGGCGGCGAGTGGGGTACATGACACAAGGCTTTTCCTTGTACAGTGAATTAAGTGTGGTGCAAAACTTAGTATTACATGCGCGTCTTTTTAATGTACCTAAGGCCAAGATTCAAGCACGAGTTGAATATCTGATGATTCGTTTTGGCTTGTGTGATGCGCCCGATGCCTTGCCAAATAATTTACCTCTTGGCATGCGCCAGCGTTTGTCACTTGCCGTTGCGATCGTGCATGAGCCTGAGTTGCTTATTTTAGATGAGCCGACCTCAGGCGTTGATCCCGTAGCTCGTGATTCTTTCTGGCAGTTACTGATAAGCTTATCTCGTGACGATAAAGTAACGATTTTTATCTCGACCCATTTTATGAATGAAGCTGAACGTTGTGACCGTATTTCCTTAATGAATTCTGGCAAAGTGCTAGCCAGCGATGCACCTGCTGAATTAATTAAAAAACGTCACGCAAAGACATTAGAACAGGCTTTTATTGCTTACCTAAAAGATGCTAATTCGCAAAATAATCATGAAGATACTCTACAGACAAACGCTGAGATAGACATGCTATCTGTAGACAATAATCAGGCTACTAAGCCTGATTATGCCCAACTACGCAAATTTAGTTGGACCCGCGCATTCAGTTATACTGTGCGAGAGACACAAGAACTCAGAAAAGACAGAGTTCGGATGACAATGGCATTTTTAGGTAGCGTGTTACTTATGCTAATTATGGGCTATGGCATCACTATGGATGTTAATGAGCTCAGTTATGCAGTGCTTGACCGTGACCAAACTGGTCTCAGTCAAAATTATGTATTGAACCTCTCTGGTTCACCTTATTTTATTGAACATCAACCTATCAGCGATTACGCTGAGCTTGATCGACGGATGCGTAGTGGCGAGCTGTCCTTGGCTATTGAGATCCCATCAGGTTTTGCCCGTAATCTACAACGAGGTGCATCGGTACAGATTGGCGCTTGGATTGATGGTGCCATGCCGCAACGAGCTGAAACAATTAAGGGCTATGTACAGGGGATACATCAAAGTTGGTTAATTGAGACGACCAAAATTCGTTTTGGCGTAGATAGTGGCATAACTGCAGCGATCATAGAAACTCGCTTTCGCTATAATCCGGATGTAAAAAGTCTGCCAGCTATGCTGCCAGCAGTTATCCCTATGTTGTTATTAATGATCCCAGCGATCTTGGCTGCACTGTCAGTTGTACGTGAAAAGGAACTCGGTTCGATTACTAATCTTTATGTTACGCCTGTCACCCGTACTGAGTTTATGATTGGTAAGCAATTGCCTTATATAGGACTTGCCATGATTAATTTTCTATTGATGAGTTTGATTGCTGTAACGCTATTTGACGTACCAATTAAAGGTAGTTTTTTTACATTAGCACTCGCCAGCTTATTTTACGTTACCTATGCCACTGGATTTGGATTGTTTGCCTCCATTTTCACTCGTAGTCAAATTGCCGCTATGTTTTTTGCCGCCATGGGATCAATGCTACCCACTATTCAGTTTGCAGGCATGATAAATCCAGTTTCTTCGCTTGAAGGCTTTGGTAGGTTTATCGGTGAGATTAATCCAACGACCTACTACATCATTATCAGTCGAGGTGTTTTTAGCAAGGGATTGGCAATGACGGATTTGAGTAGTTATTTTATACCAATACTACTAGGCGCTCTTGTCATAGTGGGCGTCTCGATTGCGTTATTGAAAAAGCAGGAACGTTAATCAATTATGAGCAGCGTTGCCAACATCTATCATCTAGGTATTAAAGAGCTGTGGAGCCTATTGCGTGACCCAATCATGTTGGTGCTGATCATCTATGGTTTTACCGTTATGATTTATGTTGCAGCAACGGCAATGCCCGAATCGCTTAGTAAAACTCCTATAGCTATTGTTGATGAAGATCGTTCCCCTTTATCAAAACGCATAGCCTCAGCCTTTCAACCTCCTCAATTTCTTGTGCCTATACAGGTATCGTTGGCCGAAGTTGATGCGGGTTTAGATGCAGGTCTTTTCACTTTTTCACTTGATATTCCCTCCAATTTCCAACGTGATGTATTAGCTGGGCATTCACCAGCTATACAGCTTAATGTCGACGCTACCAGAATGACACAAGCATTTACTGGCACAGGGTATGTACAACAAATTGTTCTGGGTGAGGTTGATGAATTTGTTAAAGGCTACCGAGAAAACGTTACGCCAGCTGTAGAATTGCTGATACGTGCTCGATTCAATCCCAACTTAACCCAAGCATGGTTTGGCTCAGTTATGGAGATCATGAATATGGTCACTATGCTGTCAATTATTCTGTCAGGAGCAGCGTTGATTCGCGAACGTGAACACGGCACTATCGAGCACCTGCTGGTGATGCCAGTTACTCCTGGTGAAATTATGTTAGGTAAAATCTGGTCTATGGGGCTAGTCGTTTTAATAGCGTCAACATTTTCAGTATTAGTTGTTGTGCAAGGATTGCTTCAGGTGCCAATTGAGGGCTCGATATTACTATTTATCATGTTAACCGGGCTCTATTTATTTTCGACGACCTCATTAGGCATTTTCATCGCAACACTCACACGTAGCATGCCCCAGTTCGGTTTGTTAATGATGCTGATCTTATTGCCAATGTTGATGCTATCTGGTGGCGTTACACCACGTGAAAGTATGCCTATGCTGGCTCGCAACCTAATGGAGATAGTGCCTTCAACACATTTTGTTGCTGCTACGCAAGCAGTTCTTTATCGCGGTGCTGGTCTCGATGTGATCTGGTCGCAAATCATAGCCCTTACGATTATTGGGTTAGTTTTTTTTACTGCCGCTTTAGCACATTTTCGTAAAAGTATTAGCCAAATGGCTTAAGGATAAAACCGTCGTTAAACCAATGACTGCATTTGGCAGGTTTGAGACTGACAGATATAAAATACATCATCATCCGAACTTTGAGAGTAGGGGTTACTTAAAGCAAATACCACCAGTAATGCGAGTATTAAGCGAAAACATAAGATCATAGCCTTAGATGAGAAACTACGATTCAGAATTGATCAGGGGATTTTAATGATCGTGCTATTTCATTGATAGATTTAAAAAAATGCTAGTAACGGTGACTGGTATTAACTTAAAATTCTATGCTTTGGCTTGAGAGCTACAGATTTAAATGACAACACATAATCACGATAAAGGGTTTGCAACACGGGCGGTGCGAGCAGGGCAACAGCGTACCAATGAGCAGGAACATGCTGAGCCTATCTTTGTTACTTCAAGCTATGTTTTTGATAGTGCAGAGCAAGCTGCAGCTCGTTTTTCGGGTGATGAAGCTGGCAATATTTATTCACGTTTTACCAATCCAACTGTTCGCACCTTTGAGCAACGCTTAGCCGCACTTGAATGTGCCGAATCTGCTGTTGCCACATCTTCTGGCATGTCAGCGATTTTATCGACCTTTATGGCATTATTGTCCGCAGGCGATCATATTGTGTGTTCACGCAGTGTCTTTGGCACAACCCGTGTATTAATCGATAAATATCTACTGAAATTTGGCTTGGAAGTTGATTATGTATCGTTGACTGATCTTGCTGATTGGCAAGCTGCGATCAAACCCAACACCAAAGCATTATTTTTAGAAACACCATCAAATCCACTTAATGACGTTGCCGATTTAGCGGCATTATCAACACTTGCAAAAGCCCATGATTGTTTATTAATCGTTGATAATTGTTTTTGTACGCCTGCATTACAACAACCGTTGTTATTAGGTGCTGATATCGTCATTCATTCAGCAACCAAATACATTGACGGTCAGGGTCGTTGTGTTGGTGGCGCTGTCGTTGGCGATAGCAAACGGGTTGGAGAGGAGGTGTATGGCTTTTTAAGAACCGCGGGACCAACAATGAGTCCGTTTAATGCGTGGACGTTTTTGAAAGGTTTGGAAACTCTGGATATACGGATGAAAGCCCATTCAGCTTCTGCCTTAACAATAGCAGCCTGGTTAGAACAACAGCCACAAGTAACTAAGGTATTTTATGCGGGACTATCGAGTCATCCGCAACATGAACTGGCCAAACGCCAACAATCAGCATTCGGCGGTATTATTGCTTTTGAAGTTAAAGGTGGCAAAGAGGGTGCTTGGAAACTTATTAATTCGACACAATGGTTATCAATCACTGCAAACTTAGGTGATGCTAAAACCACAATTACCCATCCAGCAACAACAACGCATGGCCGCTTATCAGTTGAAGCTCGAGCGGCATCTGGTATCACTGATGGACTGATTAGATTATCTGTTGGTCTGGAAGATATTGAAGATATTAAAGCAGACTTACAACACGGATTAGATTTACTTTAAGTGTCACTTTTTAAAAAACAACTGTCTTGTAGCGTTGTGCCGTTTTAATAACGGCACAAAACCTGCATAAATCATCACAACTTAATACGATAACGTCATAAAACCGTCTATATTTTCAGTCGGTTAGCGAGTGATGTTAATAAAAACAATAGGTTATGATTTATGTTGTCGATTCAAAAATCTGTCTTGTTCTTAATGCTGTTGGCATTGTTATTGCCCATTCGGCAGGTTTTCGCCATGTCTGAAGCGGTGAGTGATGTTCGAATTATCATTGATGTTTCAGGTAGTATGAAAAAAAATGATCCGAATAATTTACGCTCGCCTGCTGTTCGTATGTTAGTGGGTTTATTACCTGAAGGTGAAAAGGCAGGGGTTTGGACTTTTGCCAAGTATGTCAATATGTTAGTGCCTTATCGTGAGGTTAATGATGCCTGGCGGATGGAAGCTGAAAAACAATCAAACAAAATTCATTCTTATGGCTTGTTTACCAATATTGAGCAGGCGCTTAATAAAGCAACGCTAGATATTAAAAAGGCCGATCCACACTATCGTCGCAGTGTTATTTTGTTATCGGATGGTCTGGTTGATATATCGACCGATGATAAGGCTTCACAGGCATCACGCCAACGTATCTTAGACTCACTCGTTCCCCGTTTGAAAAAAGCAAACATTGCTGTTCATACCATTGCTCTGGCGGAGACATCTGATCATGACTTACTCCGCTCAATTGCCTTGGCAACCGATGGCTGGTATGAACAGGTTGATAGTGCTGAACAATTACAGCGCGTTTTTTTACATTTATTTGAAAAAGCAGCACAGCGGGACACGGTGCCATTAACCGATAATCATTTTAAAATAGATAGCAGTATCAACCAAATGACCTTATTGGTGTTTCGTTCAACATTAAAGCCAACAGAACTGGTACAACCTGATCAATCACGTCTTACTCAAGTTAAATCAATAAGTGGTGTGCGTTGGCATAGTGAAGGTAGTTATGATTTGATCACCATCGATAAACCTATGGCGGGTGCCTGGTACATTGATGCTGATCTTGATCCGGATAATCGGGTTATGGTTATCACCGATCTCAAATTGCAAACGACTGATTTGCCAAATAATATTTTAATCGGTGAGTCATTTGATGTTGACGCAAGCCTTACCGAAAAAAATAAAATCATCAAAAGACAGGATTTTTTGACATTAGTTAATGCAACAATGCGTGAAGAGTCGGAAGTTGCCGATCCTATCGACACCGATCTCAATCCAAATCAAAACAAAGGTATTTATCGTAGCCATGTTGGAGAAACATTCCAACCGGGTCGTAACGATATTGTTATCACAATGACTAGTCCAACATTTGAACGGCAACGTCGCCAGAGTATTAATGTGGTTGCGACACCCTTGAAGATAACGGTTGAACAGCTTAAAGATGAAGTGACTCGTACCCATCGCATTACACTTGTGCCTGATACCAGTTTAATTAAATCAGACAACTTATCTATTGCCGCCATGTTAACAGCACGTGATGGCAGTGAGTGGTCATATGATGTTATGAAGCAAGATAACACTACATGGCAACTCACATTGGCTGATTTGCAAGCAGGTGAAGACTATTCCGTAGCGTTGCAAATACGAGGTGAAACATTAAAAGGTCGCAGTTTATTTTTGCAACCAGAACCAATCAAATTGATTGAACAACTTGAAGTTATGCCTGAGCAAACTCAACAACAACAGTTAGCCTTACCCGACGCTGAGGAAAATGCAGAGCAAGAACAGCCTGAACCAGAATCGGTTGAGCCAGAACCAACAGACTCTCAACCGGAAGTTATTGATGAAATGGCGACCAGTGTTGAAATAGCGCTACCAACTACCGAACTTGAACCCGAATTGATGATTGATGACCAAGGTGATGAGCGCAGTGCAATGTCACCAACAAGCAAGCTTGTAATAGGTAATGTTTTGATCGTATTGCTTATCGGGCTAAGCTTGCTTATGTGGCGGCGTCAACGCACGTTAAATAACATTAATCCTGGGGATACATTATAGATGGATATGACAGACCCAATCCTACAAATGCTGGCCTATGAGTTAGCCGCACTGTTTGCGCTATTAAGCTTATGGATGATTTGGCGAGCCAGTAAGACCAATAAGCGTCTACGTCTTGATGCAGATAAGGCTGTTAAGAAACTCAAGCGTCGCAAAGAGCTACGTTTAGACAGTCTATCGACCTTACTTGCTGATAAATATGGCCTAGCTGATGCAGCTCTCACTCAATCGGCACAGACGTTACAAGAGCATGAACAACAGCTTTATAAAACCGTATTGTCACTCTATGTTCAACAGGATTCAGCCAAATTAACAGCGTTTCCCGATCAGCTTGAACAAGCAGTTAATGCAGCGCTGGAACTATTACCTGTAGGTCATGATAAACAGCAGACTTCGCAACAACATGATGAAGTGAGTGAGCTTAAACAACAAGTAGCACAAACATCACTCAAGTTGGCCGAATTAACAGCTCAATTTCAATCGTTGAATCCAAGTTCAGAGCAAGATACTGAAGAAGTAGATACTAGTTTTGCTGAGGATGATGACTTTATTGACGAGGAAACAGATCAACAAGAGAGTGATGTCCCTTCTGAAGGGACAACTGATGAAGTAAATGATGAAGTCATGACTTCTCCGGACGAAAATGAATCAGCTAACGAAACCGATGAAGCAGAAATAGATGTCGATGAAATTGAGGTGGCAGACGATCAAGAACCTGTAATTGATGCTGAAGATACTGAACAAATAGAACCACAAGAAGACATCATTTCAGCCGATGATGTCGATGCTTTATTAGAAGGACTAGATGTTGATATTACAAATGATGAAATTGCACCAGACGATGAATTTATATCAGATGGCATAGATTTATCAGCGACGGATGAGGATGAATCTGAACTAAAAAAGACTGAAGCTGAATTAGTGGCTGTTTCCGCTGATTCAGCAGAAACAGAACCAGAACCAGAACTTCAGGTCGAACCAGAACTTGAAACCACGCTTACAATGGACGATGTCGATGATGTCGATTCATTGGGTAGCTCAGCTAATGTCGAAACTCAAGCATTAGAACCAGAGAATATTGACACTTTGTCATCTTCAGTTGGTAACGACGCTGTTTCTGAACAACAAGACATAAATTCCGAACATCTAAGTAATGTTCTGGCGGATTATGTTACGTCACAGTGGGTTAACACTATTCCTGATGTTTATGGTAAATCCACCACTATTGAACCAGAACTTGAACCAGAACTTGAA
>JACUUH010000019.1 GCA_014859375.1 Gammaproteobacteria bacterium | reverse complement strand
GCTTGCTAAACTACACATAGACATGTTTTATTCTCCTGATATGATACAAAAAAGGGCTCAAACTGAGCCCTTTTTTTAAACTATAGTTAGTACGGCTGACCTGATCTTATTTTTTGTCAGCGCCACATTTAGCTTCGCCACATTTGCCTTCTTTGGCTTTTTCACCGTCTGCTGCTTTTGCACCATCTTTATTGGCGCCACATTTAGCTTCGCCACATTTACCTTCTTTGGCTTTTTCGCCTTCTTTGTTAGCTCCGCATTTAGCTTCACCGCATTTGCCTTCGTTTGCTTTTTCAGCTTCAGCAAGTTGCATATAGCCACTTGATAGTTCTGTTGATGCAAATGGATTTGTGTCTGCACTTACAGTCATTGGCGAAAGCGCTAGACCAGCTGTTAATGCCGCACTTGCAGCTAATGCGATTGTTGTTTTGTTTGTAGAAATAGACATAATATTTTCCTTTAAGTTTAAGTAGTATAAAAAACAACCAGCCAAATATGACCAATCTTGCTAACGTAGACACACTTGATTTTGGATTGTTACAAACGCAATGGAATTTTTTTCTAAATTAAAGAAAAATGATGACTCACAGCTGATAAAGCAACTTATCACAGGTAATCAACATGCGTTTCAACAGGTCGTATCAGCGCACCACAATCAGTAAACGTATCGGACTGTTTTTCCATCTGTTGATGTACAGTTGCTGTCGAAATTATTTGCAACAAATTCGCTCTACCATTTCTATCGTCACAGTCGCTCGTCCCAAAGAATAAAATCACACTGATATAGATTTATTGGCCAAACTTTTACATAGTCTGTGCCATGAAGACCATGACCATAATCAGATTTGATATTTATCTTTCCATTGTTGATATGGCATGCCGTAAATGACTTCACGCGCCTGATCATAATTGAGATCGAGTCCTTTTTGCTCAGCTTCAGCTAAATACCACTTTGCGAGGCAATTACGGCAAAAGCCTGCCAAGTTCATCAGGTCAATATTTTGAACATCTTTTCTTTCATCTAAATGTGCGAGTAAACGACGAAACGCCGCTGCTTCCAGTTCAAGTTGTGTTTGTTTATCCATCTTATTCCTCTTTCATTTGTTCATTTTCATATAAAAAACAGCGTACTTCTTGACCATTTTCTAATGTAGTTATCGTTGGATAATGCTCTAAACATTTAGCCATCACCTTCGGGCAACGTTGATGAAAATGACAACCTTGCGGTGGATTTGCTGGTGATGGTAACTCGCCTTCCAATCGAATATATTCTTTAGCGCTGGTGTTATCAATGTCGGGCACTGCTGCCAATAATGCCTGGGTGTAGGGATGTTTAGGCGCTTTCAGAACCTGTAGTCGATCACCTTGTTCAACAATACGTCCAAGATACATCACAGCAACACGATGAGCCAAATAATCAACCACCGCTATATTATGAGTAATAAACAAAAATGATAGGCCAAATTCGTGTTGAATTTCACGTAATAAATTTAGAATTTGAGCTTGCACTGACACATCCAATGCACTCGTTGGTTCATCACAGATAATAACGTCAGGATCCGTTGCTAATGCTCTTGCAATACATATCCGTTGGCGTTGACCGCCAGAAAATTCATGGGGATAACGGTGTTTAATTTCAGGGCGTAAGCCGACACGTTCAAGTAATTGTTTAACCCGTTTGTCACGTAGTTGCGGATCTTTAATCACCATGCCTTCTTCAATGATCTGACTGACCGTCATACGAGGATTCATCGATGAATACGGATCTTGAAATATAACTTGTAAGGAACTGCGATGTGTTTTTAATTGGCGTTGTGTTAAACCAGTTAAACGATTACCTTGAAAATCAACGACACCTGATGTCACCGGTACCAATTGTAATATTCCCTTGCCAACAGTGGTTTTACCACAACCTGATTCGCCAACTAATGCCAGTGTTTCTGATTGCTTTAAAGTGAGACTGACCCCATCAACCGCTTTTATCTGCCCTACTGTCCGCTGAAATAAACCTTTGCGAATAGGAAAATGCACACATAAATCTGTCACATCGAGAATATGTTTATCTGCTGGCAACACATCTGATAAAGGCGATGAATGTTTAACGTGATCTAAAATATTACTGTTTAATAATTCGGGCGATTCATATAAATGACAACGCACACCATGACCTTGATGCTCAAGCCACAGAGGAATTTCGTGATGACAGCGTTCAAATGCATGTTCACATCGATCAACAAAACGACAGCCACTAAACTGTTGCGTTAATATCGGTACAGTGCCTTTGATAATTGTTAAACGTTGGTCGCGTTTTTGCTCTGATGGCAAGGCTTCAAATAACTTATCAGTGTAAGGATGTTGATGATGTTTAAATAACTGCTCGCGACTTGCAGATTCAACAATTTGGCCGGCATACATAATAGCTACATGATCCGCCATTTGGGCAACCACACCCAGATCATGGCTGATCAATAAAATGGCCATACCGGTATCACGTTGAATTTGTTTTAATAAATCTAATATCTGAGCTTGAATCGTAACATCAAGCGCAGTAGTAGGCTCATCTGCAATCAGTAATTCTGGCTCGCCTGCTAAAGCCATTGCGATCATCACCCGTTGTTTCATTCCACCCGATAATTGATGAGGAAACTCTTTACTGCGTTGTTCAGGATCTGGAATGCCAACAGCATTTAACAGTTCAATAATGCGATCCTGACACTGCTGTTCATTAACGTGAAAATGCCATCTTAAACACTCTGTTATTTGTTGACCTACGGTCATAACCGGGTTTAATGAACTTTGTGGTTCTTGAAAAATCATGGCGATGCGTCGACCACGAATATGTTGCATTTCCGTTTCAGACAGGGCTAATAAATCCTGACCTGCAAGCGATATTTCACCTTGTTGAATATGGCTCACCATCGGCGGATTAAGTCGCATTAATGATAATGCGGTCATCGACTTACCACAGCCAGACTCACCCAATAAAGCAAAGGTTTGGCCGCGTGCGATATCAAAATCAACGCCATCGACAGCACGTAGCGCTTGTTTATCTGAACCAAACCATGTTTTTAAACCTCGTACTGATAATAATGTTGAGGTCATTTTATTGCCTGCATTCTTGGGTCAAAGGCATCTCGTACCACATCGGCAAATAAATTTGCAGCCAACACCAATACGAACATAGAAACAAATGCGGCAGTTAAAGACCACCATACAATCGGCTCACGCGCCATCTCCAACCGAGCACTGTTAATCATATTGCCCCAACTGATCATCGATGGATCAACACCGACACCAACATAAGACAAAACCGCCTCAGCCAATACTAAGCCACTGAAATCTAACACGACTGCGATCATAACTATGTGCATTAAATTCGGCAAAATATGGCGATGAAGGATAGTAAAACTTCCGGCTCCCAGTGCTCTGGCAGCTAACACATAATCAGATTCACGCAGTTTGAGAGTTTCACCACGCAAAATACGACATAAGCCGGTCCAACTGGTCATACCCAAAATAATACATAAAAACAGTAAACGCATATCTGCACGTTCTGCCACGGTCACAAAATTTTCGGGATGATTATTCATATAAACTTGCAACATCAACACAGCTGCAGCAATCAGCAACACACCTGGAATTGAGTTAAGCGTGGTATAAATGTATTGAATAAGATCATCAATCCAGCCTTTAAAGTAACCAGCAGAAATTCCCATTAGTAATGCTAACGGCAACATTACCAAGGTTGTCAGCGTGCCAATGACCAGTCCTGTTCGCACACTTTTAAGAGTTTGATATAACACATCTTGCCCTACTTTATCGGTACCAAAGACATGATAATCAACACTTAATGCCATTAGATTTGAACCAAATAAGCCTATGATCAATAGCGTTATCAAGCCTGTTTTAATTGGGTAGTCAGATTTACCCGTTAGAATGCCAAGACCAGCCTCAGTAAAACTCAGCTGCCGCCATCGAGCAAGAATTAAGACCAGTAATAGCAACAAACCCAGCCAAATAAGTACTACTAAAAGTGATGTATCAACCAAAGTCGAACTGATATCAGCCCATTTGTTTTGTTCTGATATTAAATGGGAACCAGCATAGGTCAGTTTTGGATAATCATAGTCAAGCTTACCCTTGTCAGACTCAATCATTTCTCTAACAAATAACCGTGTCGCTAACGGTGATGAATAGGTTTTCTCAACTTGCTGGCGTAAAGGCATTAAAGCCAGATCAAGTACGGTTAATACTTCAGATGAATAATGCTGATTACCGTTGTCATCGGGTTCAAGTGCTGCTCTAAAATGAATCGAGTCCAACAAGCCTACGATGACATAAACCAGCAAAATCATGATCGATATCATGCCTCGCTTACGTTTTATAACTGCCTGCCAAGGGGTAATAAGATGGGGTCGCTGTCTGACATAAAACACACTTGCTACAACCACAGCCAATAACAGATAAATTAAGCTATCAGTCCATAAAATTACGGGCAGAAAAGGCATGGTAATCCACTATTTAGTGAGTTGTGAACTATCAATTTTTAGTTCACCAGGCAAGGAAAACTCAACTGTTTCACGCAAGCCTTGATCTTCATCAGCTTGTGATACACCGAGTTCTTTAAGACGTGCAACGACATTCTGAACTAAGATCTCTGGTGCAGATGCACCAGCAGTCAGACCTATTGTCGTTTTGCCATTGAACCATTCCAGTTCAATATCATCAGCATTATCAATCAGATATGCAGGGGTATTCAGCTTGATCGAAAGCTCACGTAAGCGATTAGAATTCGAGCTGTTTTTTGAGCCTACAACTAATACAACATCACATTGTTTTGCTAAATTTTTGACCGCATCCTGGCGATTTTGGGTGGCATAACAAATATCGTCTTTTCTAGGGCCTTCAATTGATGGAAAACGTGCCCGTAACGCATCAATTACAATAGATGCATCATCAACCGATAATGTTGTTTGAGTTACGAAGGCTAAATTATCAGGATTTTTAACCTGTAACTTCTCGACATCTTCGGGAGTTTCTACCAGATACATTCCACCTTGTTCTGATGTGTATTGCCCCATCGTGCCCTCAACTTCAGGATGACCTTGATGGCCAATCAAAATACATTCTTGACCTTGATTTTGATATTTTGATACTTCCATATGGACTTTAGTCACCAAGGGACAGGTGGCATCAAACACTTTAAGACCACGTTGTTTGCCTTCATGTCGCACTTTTTGAGAAACACCATGCGCACTGAAAATCAGCGTACTGTTATCTGGTACGTCAGATACTTCTTCAATAAAGACTGCGCCTTTATCTCTCAGGCCATCAACTACAAATTTGTTGTGTACAACTTCATGGCGTACATAAATAGGGGCACCAAATAACTCGATTGCACGTTCTACAATCTCAATTGCACGATCAACACCAGCACAAAAACCACGTGGATTGGCCAAAATTAATTTCATAGTTTTATATTACCGCTTTTGGGTAAGAACCTAAAACACGACACATGGATGATTCTTGTTCTAATTGTTGCAACGCTGTTGACACCGAAGGATCGTTACAATGGCCTTCAATATCAATAAAAAAAACATATTCCCAAATACCTGTTCGAGCTGGACGGGATTCTATTCGTGTCATACTGATACCACTATCAGCCAAAGGCTTGAGTAATATTTGCAACGCGCCCGGTTTATTCTTGGTTGAGACTAATAAGGCGGTTTTATCGCAACCAGATGGTCCTACATCTTGCGAGCCTATTACTAAAAATCGCGTGGTATTATCAATTTCATCTTCTATATTACTGGCTAATACTGACAAATCATAAATATCAGCCGCTTGATTAGCAGCAATGGCAGCAGCACTAGCATCAGTCATCACATTTTTAGCCGCTTCCGAATTACTATTCATTGGTACTAATTCACAATTGGGAAGATGCTCTGCCAGCCATTTACGGCATTGTCCCAGTGCTTGTGGGTGAGCATAAACTGTTTTCAATTGAGTTAAATCAGATGCTTTACTGAGCAAATAGTGATGAATGCGCAAGGTTACTTCTCCGTTTATTTTAAGTGGAGATGTAATAAATCGATCTAAGGTATGTGACACCATACCTTCGGTAGAATTTTCAACGGGCACTAAACCATAATTAGCATTACCTGTTTCAACAGCATGAAACACATCAGCAATGGTCGTCATCGGTTGCATCAACACCGAGCCGCCAAATTGTTTTAATGCTGCCGATTGGGTGAAAGAACCTTCTGGTCCGAGGTAAGCGACTTCCAAGGGTTTTTCTGTTGCCAAACAAGCTGACATGATCTCTCGAAATAAACGCGCCATTTCTTTATCTGGAAGTGGCCCTTCATTACGTTCAATCACGCGACGTAACACCATCGCTTCACGATCAGGACGATAAAAATCAGCATCAGCACCCTGTTCGATTTTAATACGCGCTACTTCCTGAGCCATCGCTGTGCGTTTATTAAGCAAATCTTGTAATTGCTGGTCAATACTATCAATTTGTTGTCGAATTACCTGTAAGGCGCCGTATTCACTCATAGATATTTAACCATTTATTCCCGATTTAAGATGCTAACAAACCATGTGCCGTATTCAAAAGTAAAGCCTTTACTCTTCTACTGTGCCGTCAAGCTCACCATCATCAGTTTCTTCCTCTTCTTCGAGGATTCGTTCCAAACCAACCAGTTTTTCATTTTTGGTTAAGTTGATTAATTTAACGCCTTGGGTGTTACGACCGACAATAGATACATCTTTCACTGGTATACGAACCAAGGTTCCACCATCACTAATCAGCATGATTTGATTTTCATCTTTAACTTGAACCGCGCCTACAACATTACCATTTCGAGATGACGTTTGAATAGAAATAATACCTTGCCCTCCACGACCTTGAACGCGATATTCTTCAAGATGTGTACGTTTGCCATAACCAAACTCGGTTGCAGTCAAGATCGCACCATCATCTTCATTGGCAATGATCATCGAAATAATTCGTTCGCCTTCAGGTAAACGCATGCCTCGCACACCACGAGATACACGACCCATAGAGCGAACATCTGTTTCATCAAAGCGAATAACCTTACCACCTGAACTAAATAACATGATATCAGACTGACCATCGGTTAACGCCACCGCAACCAGTTGATCATCATCTTTTAAATCAACAGCAATAATACCGTTAGCTCGCGGACGTGAATAATCTACAAGAGGTGTTTTCTTGACTGTGCCTGATGCAGTCACCATAAAGATAAACTTATCTGCCTCGAACTCTCTCACCGCTAACACTGCATTGATTTGTTCGTCTTCATCAAGTGGTAGCAAATTAACAATCGGTTTACCACGAGCAGCACGTCCACCTGTCGGTAGTTCATAGACCTTTTTCCAGTAAACCTGACCTTTGCTTGAGAAGCACAATAAGGTGTCATGAGTATTGGCAATAAATAAATGTTCAATAAAATCTTCATCTTTCATTGCTGTCGCTGATTTACCTTTACCACCACGACGTTGTGCTTGATAGGTGTCTAATTGCTGTGTTTTGGCATAACCGGCATGAGATAGGGTGACCACCATCTCTTCTTCAGTGATTAAATCTTCAAGTGTTAAGTCAAGATGTGCATCGATAATTTCGGTACGACGTTGATCACCATATTCTTCTTTAACTTTAACTAATTCTTCACGAATAACAGCCATTAAATTATCAGGATCACTCAAAATCGCCAATAGTTCTGCAATCTCTTCTAAAACTTCACGATATTCTTGCAAAATCTTGTCTTGTTCTAATCCAGTAAGGCGATGCAAGCGCATATCCAGGATAGCTTGAGCTTGGACTGGCGATAAATGATAAGCGCCATCAACTAAGCCTAGGTCTTCATCCAGTCCCTCAGGGCGAGAAGCGGCAGCACCAGCAGCACCCAACATTTCGAGTATCATTTCTGATGCCCAACCACGAGCTAATAGGGCTTCTTTAGCATCAGTAGGACTATCTGACGATTTAATTAACTCGATAACCTCATCAATATTAGCTAATGCAGTCGCTAAACCTTCTAAGATATGGGCACGGTCACGGGCTTTACGTAGATCATATAAAGAACGACGTGTGACTACTTCACGGCGGTGACGAATAAACGCATCAAGAATTTGTTTTAAGCCTAATAAACGAGGTTGGCCGTCAACAATCGCCACCATATTGATGCCAAACACTGTTTGCATTTGTGTTTGTTTATATAAGTTGTTCAAGACTACTTCAGGTACTTCGCCACGTTTCAGCACAACCACCATCCGCATACCATCTTTGTCTGACTCATCGCGTAAGGCTGAAATACCTTCAATTTTCTTTTCTTTAACCAGTTCTGCAATTTTTTCAAGTAAACGTGCTTTATTAACTTGATAGGGCAATTCGTGAACAACAATACTTTGCTGGCCTGTTGCATCATTTGTTTCGATATCAGCTCTGGCACGAATATGAACACGTCCACGGCCGGTACGATACGCTTCAGCAATACCTCTGGCACCATTAATCATGGCTGCTGTTGGGAAGTCAGGACCTGGCACATATTCCATCAACTGTTCGATATCAATAGCAGGATTATCGACCGTTGCGATACAGGCATTCAATATTTCAGTGAGGTTATGAGGCGGAATATTAGTCGCCATCCCCACAGCAATACCTGATGAACCATTGACTAATAATGCAGGGATCTTTGTTGGAAGAACCGCTGGTTCTGATTCAGATTCATCATAGTTTGGAATAAAATCGACTGTTTCTTTATCTAAATCAGCCAACATTTCATGTGTGATTTTTGCCATGCGAACTTCGGTATAACGCATCGCGGCAGGTGAATCACCATCGACCGAACCAAAGTTACCTTGACCATCAACCAACATATAACGCATGGAAAAGGGTTGTGCCATACGCACCATCGTGTCGTAAACAGCGGTATCACCATGTGGATGATATTTACCGATGACGTCACCGACAACACGTGCCGACTTTTTATAGGAACCATTCCAGTTAATGCCTAAATCACGCATTGCATAGAGAACACGACGATGAACAGGTTTAAGTCCATCACGTACATCAGGAAGTGCCCGACCTACGATTACGCTCATCGCATAATCGAGATATGAGCTCTTCATTTCATCTTCAATACTAATTGAATCGAGTTCTAAAGCAATTTCATCAGTCATTTATAACATCATCCAAAAAACATCCGGCAACTCATTTTGCCAAAGCAACGATAATAACATTATGGGTATTTTCATGCACCTTTTAGCGATAGCACTACTGGGGGTTACGTTTTGAAAAATAACCGCTAAAATCATCCTCTAAGGTCGCCAACAGTTGTTCAAGTCCCTGTTTCCAGCCTTTAACAACATTTTTAGCGGTAGTTTTCTCTACATCTACCTCCACTTTTAAGCCTGTTTGAAATAAGGCTTGGGATGTATTTTGTTCACCATCGGTCAAGAAAAATTGCATTTCTAAAACTGCTTGCGGGGAAAATGCCTCACGCTTGTCGCCATATAACGCTGTCACTGCTGATTCGAGAACTATATCGGTAGCAACACTTTCATCGGTGGTGACGTGACTAAATTGTCCACTTTTTTGTAACCAGCGTTTAAGTTGTTCTGTAAACATGATCTGTGGTTCAGAAAAAAACATGTGATTTTTTTGAGTCTGATATTCATTTTCACCAATACGAAATACTAACGATTTCGAACGGTAATGCGATGTTAGTCGAACTGGCTTTATCAGCAATACGCGATTTTTAGGAAACTCACTTGCAACAACGCCTCTATCTACATCAATTATATAAAAATGCGGTTCACCATCATCATCTGCTTTACTGCCAAGTCCAAAGCAGCCTGTTAACATGGTCATCAACACAAACACGCTTAACATGTTCAAACTGTTTTTAATCTGTTGGTTATTAGTCATTTTTTATCTCTATAATTACAGTAGCGACGATTTCAGCCGATATAGTATGTTAACTAACACAAGATTGCTCATTATGGATAAATTGAAAACAAAAATTCGTGATATTCCTGATTATCCAAAGCCGGGAATTATATTCAAGGACATCACGCCATTAGTGCAAGATCCAGCAATGTTACGGTTAGCTGTAGAAAAACTCACCGAGCCCTATATTGACAGTAATATTACTGCTGTTGCGGGTATGGAAGCACGCGGCTTTATCTTTGGTAGCCTTGTCGCCTGGCAGTTGAATGTTGGATTTATTCCACTTCGAAAACCCGGCAAGTTACCCTATGATGTACAAAGCGTCGACTATGATCTTGAATATGGTACTGCCAGTCTACAAGCACATATTGATGCAGTTAAACCGGGTGACCGTATTCTGTTGATAGATGATTTACTCGCTACTGGTGGCACTGCTGAGGCAAGTTGCGAGCTGGTACAAAGATTAGGAGGTGAAGTTGTAGCCTGTGCTTTTGTGATAGAACTGTTAGCATTGAATGGGCGAGATAAACTCGCTAATTACCCAATCCACTCTCTCATTACCTATTGATGACTTATGATAACACTACGTATTTTTTTAATCGTATTGAGTTTAGGCTCAGTTGCTCATGCACAACAATTTCAATCCCCTATCACTGATACGCACTGGCAGGTAATTGAAACACCGTTGGAATGTAGCCTTATCCAACACATTCCCGATTATGGTGAAGCTAAGTTCAGTCAAGCGACAGGTGATGATCTCACCCTCAGTTTTACTACGTCTCATTATCCCGCCAGTCAAAATAATGCTCAATTTGAGATTGCTGCAGCTCTTTGGCAAAACAGTGATGAACGTATTGCTTTAACATCCGTTCCAACTGAAGCAGGACAAACGGTATTTGAACTTAAAGGCCAACTCGCCAAACAGGCATTAACACAACTTCAGCAAGGGCTACTGCCAGCGCTTCGCTACCATAGCCCCAATTCATACAGCGGTGTTGACGTGCTGATGTCGACCGTACATCTCTCCGATTCTATTTCAGGGTTTCAACACTGTATTGCAAATCTTCATCCCGATAACTTTGAGTCTGTGCGCAAGCTAACCATTCACTTTGGATTAGAACAATCCAGTTTGAATGCTGATGCAGAAAAAGCGCTGACTCGTTTGGCTAATTATGTAAAAGTTGATGACAGTATTAAACGTATCATAATCAGCGGCCACACTGATAATCATGGCCGTAAACGCTTGAATGCGCCACTTTCAGAAAAGCGAGCGGCTGCGGTAAAACAATTTTTAGTTGAAAAATGCCAAATTCCTGAACAATTAATTACTACGTCCGCCTACATTGAGAAAAAACCATTGGCATCGAATAAAACTGACCAAGGCCGCGCGCTTAATCGTCGAGCAGAGATCACCTTAATCCGCTAACATCAGCCATAATTTATTCGAGTGATATCGCTCTTAGATCCTTACTATCTTCATACTTTACGGAATTATCCATGCACCAAGAAACGATTATCACACTATCAGCAATAGGAATAATCGCTATTATTTGCCAATGGTTTGCATGGTGGGTAAAACTGCCTGCCATCTTATTTCTATTAGTTGCAGGAATCGTGATTGGCCCGCTCATGGGTTGGCTGAACCCAGAGCAGTTATTTGGTGATTTACTGTTTCCCTTCGTGTCATTATCGGTTGCAATCATTCTGTTTGAAGGCGCATTAACCTTAAAATTTGAAGAAATTCGTGGTCTACAAACAGTAGTCAGAAATATGCTAACCATCGGTGTAGCAAGCACATGGGCCGCCATTACCCTAGGCACACACTATATCATCGGCTTTGCATGGGATTTATCGTTATTATTTGGTGCGCTGATGGTGGTAACTGGACCAACAGTGATTGTGCCGATGCTAAGAACAGTCAGACCCAACGCCAAAATTGCCAACATTCTACGTTGGGAAGGTATTGTGATTGATCCGCTTGGTGCCATTCTCGCGGTATTAGTGTTCGAAGTTATCGTCTCGTTCAAATTGCAAGGTCACGCCTCAATTAGTCATACCCTATTTATGTTTGGTAGTACCTTATTAACCGGCATCATTATCGGTGCTATTACAGGCTATCTATTCGGTCTTATTTTACGCAGACACTTACTACCTGAATATTTGCATAATGTGGCAACGCTAACGCTGGTTTTTGCGGTATTTGCTTTGTCAAACCATCTCACTGAAGAATCAGGCTTACTGACAGTGACCGTGATGGGAATTTGGTTAGCCAATATGAAAAACGTACCGGTTGAAGACATTTTAGACTTCAAAGAAAGTCTCAGTATCTTATTGATTTCAGGTCTATTTATATTGCTTGCTGCCCGCCTGAACTTCGACCAGTTTGCAATATTAGGTTGGGGTGCGTTAGGGTTATTTCTGTTTATTCAATTCGTTGCCAGACCGATAAAAGTCATTATTTCTACCTTTGGTTCTGATTTGAAATGGCAAGAAAAATTCATGGTCGCCTGGATTGGACCTCGCGGTATTGTTGCTGCCGCAGTCACAGCATTATTTGCACTTCGCCTGCAAGAAATCGGCGTTGAAAATGCTGAACTATTAGTCCCACTTGCCTTTTCTATCATCATTGGAACAGTCGTATTACAGAGCGCAACCTCAAAATTTCTAGCACAACGCTTAGGTGTAGCAGAGCCTGAAGATAATGGTTTTTTAATTATTGGTGCTAACCCCGTTGCTCGATTAATAGCTAAAGCACTTAAGAAAAACGGGTTTACCTCAATAGTCACTGACGGTAGCTGGACCAACATCAAGACAGCACGTATGGAAGGATTGTCAACCTATTACGGAAACGCAGTATCTGAACATGCCGACCGACATTTAGACTTGGTTGGTTTAGGTCATTTGTTGGCATTAACCCCGCAAAAAGACCGTAATGCGCTGGCTGGTCAGCGTTATCAGGCGGAGTTTGGTGCTAATAAAATCTACATATTAGCGAGCGACGATCAAAAAGATAATAAAGAAAAACAACACTCCCGTAAAACGGTCAGTCATCGCTATAACACATTGTTTGCAAAAGATCTTGGCTACTCTCAGCTGGCAAGCTGGATTGGTCAAGGTGCCAAGATTAAACAAACAAACTTGACTGATAGTTTTAACTACCATGATTACAAACAACAATATGGTAAACGTGCTATTCCATTGTTCATGTTCAACGCCAAACGACAATTACGCTTTTTTACTGGCGATGAGACTTTGCTTCCAGAAGCTGGCTGGACTATTCTTGCCCTAGTGCAAGATGAACCTGAAAAGGCGATGACATAACAAGTCGACACCTGCGTTATAACAACACTACTAACTATACGTAAATCAGTACCACCGTAATCAACAGGAGTATGTAATGGCTGAAGAAATTGACGATGATGTACTTGAAGTTGGCTCTGACGATGGAGATTCACCAGAGTCTGAAGCGAATGCAAAACCATCGCGTATTAAACAATTGCTTTCCAATAGGATTGTTCTTATTTCAATCATTTCTGTATTAGTTATCCTACTTGCTACCGGTGCCTATTTCATATTTTTCACTGGAAATAATCAACCGGAACAGTCGCTTGAACTGAGTGAAGAAACGACATTAGAACAAGAAATGGCCGAACCACCACAATCAGCAGATAACTCCAGTGGATTTTTATCTGCTATCAGTGATCATTCAAATTCACCTGACTCGGGGCAATCATTGAATAGTGACAATACTGATGGTGACAAACCATCACGCTTATCTCAAATATCAAAAGGCATGGTTGAAGCGGCAAAAACAGGCGGAATTGCTACTGATAGTACAGGTAATACCGCTGACACCACAGCCTCAGATCAAATACCTCCTGAAACACCTGAATCTAAATTACTCACTGAAAAAGTAGCTGAACTTGAATTAGAAAACCAAAAGCTTAAACAACAAATATCCGATTTAGAAATTCAAATTAAACTCTACAAAAACTCAAAACGCGTTGAGGATTTAAGTGTTCCAGTAGATAAACTAGCGCCTAATACAATAACTGGTAGTGGTCTTTATAATGATGGCTTAATCAATGATTTCAGTAGCGACTATTCTGCATCTCCCTATGCAGATGATGAAATGACACCAAAACCAACCTGGGGTGATGTTAAACCTGATGTCAAAAAATGAGTGTAATTGATCCGTATCAGGTCTCGTACTGTGTAGTCTATCAATCAGTTCAGCGAAACACTGAGATTATTGCCAGCACGCTATTAATTGTTGCGTTGCCTCAACATAATCTTCTGCTTCAGTAATCGCGCTAATCATCGCTACTGAACCAACCCCAGTCTGTTTGAGTTGCTGGGCACGTTGTTGATTAATGCCACCTATCGCCACCAGTGGATAACGATCACCTAATAATTGCGTCCATTGCTTAACTCGCTCAATACCTTGTGGTGTCCATGGCATCTGTTTACTTGTCGTTGCAAAGACAGGACCTAAAGCGATGTAACTAGGATTTATAGCTAACGCCCTCGCCAATTCCCAATAAGAATGTGTTGATACGCCAAGGCGCAAACCTGCTTGTTCAATTTCAATCAGGCTAGCATCATCTAAATCTTCCTGGCCGAGATGCACGCCATAGGCATTCAACTCAATTGCCAATTGCCAATAATCATTGATAAACAAAGCTATCGAATCGTCACAATAGGCAACGGCTTGTCTAATTTCACTGTATTTAACATCATCACTAACATTTTTAATGCGTAGTTGAATCGTTGTGATATTTTCATTAACCAGTTTATCAACCCAATCACTGCTATCAACCACAGGGTAAATACCTAATTGTTTTGGACATGAAGCAAACTGAAACTGCTTGCCAATTAATTGAGCTGAATATGCCAGCTTCGGCATATCGACTAACTGCATGTCTGCCTGAGAATGAAAAATAACCGAATAACATCCCACTTTTTCAGCTAATCGAATGCCTCGATTAATATAGGCTTTGGCTAAAACAACGCTGTCTCTTATGTCGTATCCAAGGGCAAGTAGGCAGGCAATACTGGATGCTGTAACACAGCCAGTACCACGAACATTGCCTTGTGATTTTGGATGATAACAATAAAACGCATCAACAGAATCATTAAAATAATCTGTGGCCCAATTTGAATCAGCATGACCGCCCTTTATCAAACAGGCATTAAGACCTGAAGATAATAGGGTTTCACTAAGCTGTTTAAGAACGTTCAAATCAGGATCATTCAAATCCGTTTGGTGTGTAAGCTGTAAAAGTTCGGGCAAGTTTGGTGTTAATAAAGTTACCTTGGCGAACAAGGTATCGACAATATAGTCTTGTACTTCCTGGGGCAAAGTCACGCCACCAGAAGTGCTAGCCAATACCGGATCCAACACAACAGGGACGCGATGATGATCAATGATACGATTTACACACTGTGCTATTTCTAACGTTGGAATCATGCCAATTTTGATTGCGACAACATCAATATCAGCGACACAGGAATGATATTGCCCCATAAATTGGGCTTGAGATAATGCACCTATTGCCGTAAGCCCTGCACGTGTTTGTTCAGTTAAACAGGTGATCAAAGGTACCGGATGACAGCCGTGCATGGTTGTTGTTTGGATATCGGCACTAATACCGGCACAGCCTTGTGGATCTAAACCACCAATTAATAAAACAGCAGGTTTAACCATGTTGTTGCCAAATAGGTTGATCTAATGTGGGTGTGCTGGGTTTGGCATTATCGCGTTTTGGCATGACTCCAGCTTCATAGGCCAAGCGACCAGCATTTATAGCTTGAGCAAAAGCACTCGCCATTTGAGCGGGTTCTAACGCTTCTGCCACCGCAGTATTGAGCAAAATACCATCGTAACCTAACTCCATTGCCTGCACTGCATCAGAGGGTTTACCTATGCCAGCATCAACCAGCAAGGTTAGTTCTGGCAAACGTTTACGAATCGTTTCTAATGCATAAGGATTAATCAGACCTTGCCCTGTTCCAATTGGCGCCCCCCACGGCATTAACACTTCACAGCCCACATCGGCTAACTTTTGGCATAACACCAAATCATCGGTGCAGTAGGGAAATACTTTAAAGCCTTCTGATACCAGAATTTGGGTTGCTTCAACTAAAGCGAAGGGATCGGGCTGCAAATTATAGCTATCGCCTAATACTTCCAATTTAATCCAATCTGTTTCAAATAATTCTCTGGCCATTCTTGCAGTTTTAACCGCTTCTTCGACGCTATAACACCCAGCAGTATTAGGTAATAAATGGCAATTCAACGATTGGATCAATTGCCAAAACTGATTAGAACTAGCTGCTTGTGATGGTATTTGGCGTCGCAATGACACTGTAATAACTTGGGACTGAGATGCTTTAATCGCATCGATCATGACTTGGGGTGATGAATATAATGCGGTACCAATAAATAAACGACTGTGTAACTCAGTACCATAGACCTGCCAGGATGATGCTTGCATATTAACCTCCCGTTATCGCCGACATAATATCGACTCTATCGCCAGCATTAAGTACAGTCTCTGCATAGGCTGATTTCGATACTATTTCATCATTGGCAACCACTAAAAATCGTCCGCTCATAATTCGCTCATCACGTAACAACGTTGCAATTGTTGCTCCTATCTTTACATTGCTTAATTCACCGTTAACTACAATATCTATCGTGTCAGGCATTAAAAAGGCCTCCAAACGTCATTGAGTGTTGCTTTCCATCCAATAAGGCTAAAAAATCGCTGATGATCGCGGGTGAGAACAGATAACCATGCCGATACAAGCCATTGATTTGATAACCAAATTCAGTTCGTTTAATCACTGGCATATTATCAGTCATAGCAGGTCGACAATGCGCTGCCATTTCTAATACCCGAGCTTCAGCAAAGCCTTTATGTAAACTATATAAGGCTGACATTAACTCTAACCCTGAGCGGACACTAACCGGTGACATATCATCATTTTCAACCACAGTCGCACCTAACACATATTCATTATTAGGCCGCGGTGCTAAATACATCGGATAACGAGGATGGATAAGCCGAACTGCATGCTTAAAATCAACGTCAGGCGCATGCACACGTATCACTTCACCACGAACACTACGTAATCCAGATAAATCGGCTTTAGATCCATTGCCACGACAATCAATCACAGCCTCATAAACATCAGAATCACAGTTAAAATACTGTTGCGATAATTGTTTAATCACCGCATGTGATAACGATTCAATCTCATTACACTGTTGCCAATCGCACCGTGACGATGTTGTTAGAAATGTCGTCAGTACTCGGTATAAATGGCGATTATCCAGACACGCTTCACCATCAAAAAACAAGGCCTGTTCAAACTGCTGTGCTAATTGAGGTTCTTTAACGTTTAGTTGTTCGTGATTTAACTCAACATAATCATCATCTGCTAACACATGCTGGGCACGTCGCTTAAAACGAGCCATTTCAGATTGATCACCACGATGGGCAACCACTAAGGTGCCATTATTCTGATAAAAGATCTGTTCAGGTAGTTCAGCTAACCATTTGGGCCATAAGTGTGCTGAAACCAGTCCGATTTGTTTGACCTTGGTTTCAGTTTGAACAGCCTCAGTTGCTGGTGAGATCATTGCCGCAGCTATATAACCAGCGCTAGTGGTACCTGTTTTATCGTCACTGGATAATAGTGATATTTGATGACCCTGTAATATCAAACGCCACGCTAGCAAGCGGCCGACTAGGCCGCTTCCTATAATTAGATAATGCTTCACGTTTGATTAGACCTGATGGTAAATCTTACTGCCACCGGCTTTAAACTCTTCCGATTTCTCAGCAAAGGCTTGTTTTACATCATGTGAAATACGCATCGAGCAGAACTTAGGCCCACACATTGAACAGAAATGAGCCACTTTTGCCGCAGGTTTAGGCAAAGTTTCATCATGAAATGCACGTGCTGTATCAGGATCCAATCCTAGATTGAATTGATCTTCCCACCGAAATTCAAATCGTGCTTTCGAAATCGCATTATCACGGATATCGGCACCAGGATGACCCTTGGCTAAATCTGCCGCATGCGCTGCTAATTTATAAGTAATGATCCCTGTTTTCACATCATCTTTATTTGGCAAGCCAAGATGTTCTTTCGGTGTGACATAACACAACATCGCTGTGCCATACCAACCAATCATCGCAGCCCCAATACCTGAAGTAATATGATCATAACCCGGTGCAATATCAGTGACCAAAGGGCCTAATGTATAAAAAGGTGCTTCATGGCAATGCTTTAATTGCATATCCATATTTTCTTTGATTTTATGCATACCAACATGGCCTGGGCCTTCAATCATGACTTGCACATCATGTTTCCAGGCAATTTGAGTTAATTCACCCAAGGTAATCAATTCGGCAAATTGGGCTTCATCGTTGGCATCGGCTTGTGAACCAGGACGTAAACCATCGCCCAATGAGAATGACACATCATAGGCTTTCATGATGTCGCAGATGTCTTCAAAGTGGGTGTACAAAAAGCTTTCTTGATGATGTGCTAAACACCATGCAGCCATAATAGAACCACCACGAGAAACGATACCGGTTGTTCGATTAACAGTTAATGGAATATGTGCCAAACGCACGCCTGCATGAATGGTGAAATAATCCACACCCTGCTCAGCTTGTTCAATTAAGGTGTCACGAAACACTTCCCATGTTAAGTTTTCGGCAATACCATCAACTTTTTCTAATGCTTGATATAAAGGTACAGTACCGATCGGCACCGGTGAGTTACGAATAATCCATTCACGGGTTTGATGAATATGTTTACCAGTAGATAAATCCATTACCGTGTCACCACCCCAACGGGTGCTCCACACCATTTTTTCAACTTCTTCTTCAATTGACGATGTGGTGGCAGAGTTACCAATATTGGCGTTAATTTTGACTAAGAAGTTACGTCCAATAATCATTGGTTCGGCTTCTGGGTGATTGATGTTTGCAGGAATAATCGCGCGACCTTCCGCTACTTCTTTTCTTACAAACTCGGGGGTAATGTGCGTATCAAAACCAACCGGTAAATTGCCATCAACATCCGCTTGTGCACGGCCAATATTTTCACGAATGGCTATAAATTCCATTTCAGGTGTGATGATTCCTTGGCGAGCATAATGCATTTGACTGACATTTTTGCCTGCTTTAGCGCGACGCGGACGACGATTATGTTTGAATAAAGGAATATCGAATACAGTCGCGTGTTGTTCACGGGTGAATTCAGAGCTGTATTGACTCAGTTGTTCAGTATCGTCACGGCTCTCAATCCAGTCTTGTCGAATCGCAGGTAAACCTTGTTCAACGTCAATGGTCGCAGTTGGATCGGTATATATCCCTGAAGTATCGTAGACAAAAACCGGTGCGTTAGCTTCTCCGGGTAAATCAGGATTTTTATGGGGTGTATCTGTTAATGAAATCTTACGAAATGGCACGCGAATATCATCACGGCTACCTATCACATAACATTTTTCAGAACCCGGTAGTGGTTTCGTTGTTATTCCAGTACGTTCACTGATATCAATGACTTTGCTCGTGTGTGAAGACATGTGCTTCCCCTGTTATTTAATTAAAAAACATCGGGGAAAACGTTGAGCCAAGACTGGCTAACAAGGAGATGAATATACGCTATGACCTTATGCATTAATGACCAATGCTGTTTGCGATATACTCGCTTGTTTCCTACGGAGGTGCTAGCCTCTTCAGGTTCAACGGGTTTAATCTCAGCCAACTTAATGGCACCCCGACAAGTGGATAACATGGTAAAGTAAAAATGATTTCTTTGGCAAGCACTATCTAAAAATACAAGCGAGATTGCACAGTAATATGATAGATAAACACGACACTCCAGATGATGAATTTAATTTGTTTCGTTCAGAAATGAGCGATGCCAAACCTATTCATTACGATAGTGTGCTACATACTGCACCTAAGCCTGAGGCTAAAAAATTGCAACACAGAACAAGCAACGACCGAAGTCATCAAGCTAATTTTTCTGACATGTTGCCACCAGAAACCGTCGGAAATGAAGAATATTTAGAATACCAGGGTTCTGGTATCCAACATCGTACATTCTCCAAGTTACGTAACGGCAAGATCCATCTCGAAGCGGAATTAGATCTGCATGGTTTCACACTTGCCATAGCTGAAATTACTCTGGCTGAGTTTATTGATCAATGTCAACGACAACAGATCCGTTGTGCACGCATTATTCATGGTAAAGGCTGGAGTTCAAAAGATAATAAACCGGTATTAAAAACTAGGCTGAATCACTGGTTGCGCCAAAACCCCGCTGTTTTGGCATTCTGTAGTGCAACAATAGAAGATGGCGGTACAGGCGCACTCTATTTATTACTAAAAAGAACAAGTACGCTAGCAGAATAAGGTTGACAATTTCTGACGTTGATAACACAAATAGTCATAAAAAAGCCCGAGTATAAATTCGGGCTTTTTGTCGTGTTAGCCTACCCACTTTCTAGCATTGTGGAATAAACGTAACCATGGTCCATCTTTACCCCAATCATCAGGGTGCCAGGAATGTTGCACTGTACGAATCACACGCTCCGGATGCGGCATCATAATGGTGACACGCCCATCTGTTGTAGTTAATGCAGTAATACCATCGGGTGAACCGTTCGGATTCTGAGGATATTGCTGTGTCACCTTGCCATAATTATCGACATAACGCATCGCAACTAAGGCATCATCCTGATTACCTGTTGCAGAGAAATCAGCACGGCCTTCGCCATGTGCAACGGCGATTGGCATGATTGAACCTGCCATACCTTGTAGCAGTACAGATGGCGATTCCATAATTTCTACTAATGAGAAACGCGCTTCAAACTGCTCTGAAAGATTACGTTCGAAACGTGGCCAATGATCACTACCTGGGATCAATTGTTTCAACTGCGACAACATCTGACAGCCATTACAGACACCTAATGCAAAGGTATCTTGTCTATTAAAAAAGTCTGAAAACTCTGCCCTGGCCTTATCATTATGCAAGATAGTGCTTGCCCAACCACGACCAGCACCTAAAACGTCACCGTAAGAGAATCCACCACAGGCAACCAGACCTTTGAAGTCACTCAATGTCACACGACCTTCCAGAATATCGCTCATGTGAACATCAATTGCATTAAAGCCAGCATGATCAAACGATGCAGCCATTTCAATTTGGCCATTGACCCCCTGCTCACGCAAAATAGCCACTTTTGGACGGTGTCCACTGACGATATAACTAGCCGCAATATGCTCTGCTGGATCATAACTCAAACGGGCAAATAACCCCGGATCCTCAGCATCTAACAAGCCATCAAATTCTTGTTGTGCACAGTCTGGATTATCGCGAAGTGCTTGCATACGATAGCTGGTTTCAGCCCAAAAACGATGCAGTTCAACCCGTGATTGATTGATAACCTTGTCACCATTTACCGTAATAACGATCTGTTGATCATCACGCACATTGCCAATGACATGGCTGTAATGGGCAAGATCCTGTTCACGCAAGATCGCAAGCACATCTTCAACATCACAATGCCGTACTTGAATCACCGCACCCAATTCTTCATTAAATAACAAAGGTAGTGGTTCACCTAAACCAGATAATGTCACATCAAGGCCACAGTGACCTGCAAATGCCATTTCACATAAGGTTGTAACCAAACCACCATCACTACGATCATGGTAGGCCAACACTAAATCATCTTGTTTTAATTGCTGAATCGCAGCAAAAAATTGTTTTAATGAAACAGGATCATCCAAATCAGGGCCATGATGACCAACTTGATTATAAACTTGAGCCAAAGCTGAAGCCGCTAAACGATTTTGACCTTTACCCAAATCAATATAAATTAAATCGGTATCACCTAAATCACTACGTAAAGCTGGTATGCAGGTTTTAGCTGCATCCGTAACAGGAGCAAAGGCAGAAACAATTAATGATAAAGGAGATGTAACCGACTTGGTTTCACCCTCATCTTGCCACACGGTTTTCATTGACAATGAATCTTTACCAACAGGGATCGCAATACCTAAAGCAGGACATAACTCCATACCAACGGCTTCAACTGTGTCATATAAAATCGCGTCTTCACCAGTGTGGCCACATGCCGCCATCCAGTTAGCTGACAATTTAATATCACCTAATTTGGCAATACATGCTGCTGCGATATTAGTAATTGCCTCACCCACCGCCATACGGCCTGATGCCGGTGCATCAATCAACGCTAATGGCGAACGCTCACCCATCGACATTGCTTCACCATCAAAGCCGTGATGGTCAGCCAACGTCACCGCACAATCCGCCACAGGCACTTGCCAAGGGCCGACCATTTGATCACGTGCAACTAAACCCGTCACACTGCGATCACCAATGGTGATCAAGAAATTCTTACTGGCAACCGTAGGCAGTTTTAATACACGCTCTAACGCTGCAACCGGTTCAACTGCCGATAAATCTAATTCTGGTTTTTCAAAGGTGTGATGTTTAACATCACGTAACATTTTAGGTGGCTTGCCTAATAACAATGACAACGGCATATCAACCGGATTTTGATCGAACTCGGCATCACCCACTAATAAATGTTGTTCTGATGTGGCTTCACCGACAATAGCCCATGGGCAACGTTCACGTTCACAAATGGCTTGGAACAACTCAACATCTTCAGGGTTTATCCCTAATACATAACGTTCTTGTGACTCATTACACCAAATTTCCATTGGCGACATGCTTGATTCATCATTTGGTACAACACGTAATTCAAAGCGTCCACCACGACCACTATCATTGACTAATTCAGGGAATGCATTGGACAAACCACCGGCACCGACATCATGAATAGCCACAATCGGATTTTTATCATCTAATGCCACACAACGATCAATAACTTCCTGACAACGACGTTCCATTTCAGGGTTGCCACGTTGTACTGAAGCAAAGTCTAAACCTTCATCACTGGTGCCTGATGCTACCGATGAGGCGGCACTACCGCCCAAACCGATCAACATTGCAGGGCCACCTAATACGATAAGTTGCACACCCGGCTCAAAAATATTCTTTTTAACATGTTGGGGTCGAATCGAGCCCATACCACCAGCGACCATAATAGGTTTGTGATAACCCCGTACTTCAAAGCCATCAGCAGACGGTACCAAGGCTTCATAAGTACGGAAATAACCACACAAATTTGGACGACCAAACTCATTATTAAATGCCGCACCACCGAGTGGCCCATCAAGCATTATTTCTAGTGCTGATGCCATTCGAGCAGGTTTACCGTATGGTGTTTCCCAAGGCTGTTCAAAACCAGGAATAGTCAAGTTTGATACTGAAAACCCCGTTAATCCCGCTTTAGGTTTAGAACCACGACCAGTTGCACCTTCATCACGAATTTCACCACCAGCACCTGTAGCAGCACCTGGGAAGGGTGAAATCGCAGTTGGATGATTATGTGTCTCAACCTTCATCAAGATATGTTGTTGTTCGCCCTGATAGCTATATTGATTTGTTGCCATATCAACATGAAAACGATGCGATTTTGCCCCTTCAATAACGGATGAGTTATCACTATATGCCGTGACCACCCCATACGGATTTAAGGCATGAGTGTTACGAATCATATTAAACAAGGTATGTGATTTTTGCTTGCCATCAACGATCCAGTCAGCACTAAAGATCTTATGACGGCAATGTTCTGAGTTAGCCTGAGCGAACATCATCAATTCGATATCATTAGGATTACGTTCTAAAGCTGTGAAGTTATCAACCAGATAATCGATCTCATCATTTGCTAAGGCTAAACCCATAGTTTTATTAGCTTCGACTAATGCATCGCGACCGCCATTTAAGATATCAACCGTGACTAAAGGGCGTGATTGACCATGAACAAATAAACGATCTGCTTCCTCATCCGAATTGAACACGGATTCAGTCATGCGATCATGTAACGATCGCGCAACTAACTGCCATTGTTGTGCTGATAATTCAGCCGATGTTTGCACAAAAAATGCAATGCCACGTTCGATACGCACGACATCTTTTAAACCACTATTATGCGCAATATCGGTTGCCTTGCTCGACCAGGGAGAAATGGTTCCCGGACGCGGTGTCACCAAATAAAACACGTCATTTTGAGCAGCAACACTGTCACGTGATTCGGCTTCTAACAAGGTTTCAAGCACTGTTTTATCCGCATCAGTGAGTGATGCATCGCCTTCAACTTCAATGAAATAGCGATATTCAGTACGAATTGCCACAACACTGGCAACCTCAGCCTGAACTGAGGCTACTAATTTATCTAATCGAAAAGAAGAAAATGCCGAACGGCCGAACAATTGCAACATGGTGAACCCAATTCACATAAATAAAGGAATAATGATACTTTATGTCACTCATTCAGCCCAAATAAATTACGATTATTTCTATGACAGACACGCCAGAAAGCTATTGCAAACCAAGTATCTTCCGTTATCTCGGCATTATGATTTATGACACCTTATTACTATTATCAGTTTTATTGTTTGCAAGTGCGCTCGCAGTCGGCTTCAACGCACTAGTAAATAATGCTAATGCTATCGAATCAGGTAATCCGTTCTTCCCTTTATACCTAGTCACAATCAGCTTTATTTTTTATGGCTGGTTCTGGACACATGGTGGTCAAACGCTAGGCATGCGCAGTTGGAAAGTCTATTTAGTCAACGGCTCTGATACCAATATCACATGGCGACAAGCCTTTATTCGCTTTGTCGTTGGCATTATTTCATGGCTGCCCGCTGGTATGGGCTATTGGTGGTTATACTTTGGGAAAAACAAGCAAAGTTGGCTGGACATCATGTCTCGGACACGGTTGCACTACTCTGAAAATAGCCAATCTAAACCACTTTCCAGATTGTCATAGCAAAAAAAAACAGGTGTGCAATCAAATTCAGTATGTTTGCTTCAACAAGAACCGAAGGATCGTTCGTGGACAAACTGATCAAAATTATCTTTATCGCCTGGCTTCAGTTTTTTACGCCCACTAGTGTCGCACAGATACTCATCGTACATCCCGATATCCCAAATTTTGAACTATCTCGTAACAATATTCGGTCCATTTTCGCAATGCGCACTCAGCAATGGCCCGATGGTAATCCTATACATCTATTTGTTATTGACGATAATAATTCCCTGCACACTTCATTTTGCAAGCATGTCCTTGGTATGTTTCCATATCAATTAAGAGGGATATGGGATCGTCAAATCTTTTCTGGGACGGGGATTGCCCCTACTTCTGTAAGTTCTGTTCAAGAAATGCGCGAGCAAGTTTCTAATACGCCTGGCGCTATCGGCTATATCGAATCAGATCAATTAAATAGCTCGGTGAAGCCAATAGGTGAATTGTTATGAAAAAGTTAATAAGCTCTTATTTACTGACTTTCCTATCATTTTCAGCATTTGCCGATACACTTTTGCAAGATAAAATGCAAATTCACGGCTTTGCCTCTCAAGGATTCATCCAGACCACTGACAATAACTTTTTTGGCGACAGCGAGAATGGTAGCTTTGATTTTACCGAATTAGGCATCAACGCCAGCTTTCAACTATCTCCTAAGATCCGTTTGGCAAGTCAGCTTATTTCAAGACGTGCTGGCGAAATGTACAACGGTTCATTATGGCTCGATTATGCTTTAGCAGACATCAATTTAGTTCAGGGTGATAACTTCCAACTAGGGGCGTACCTAGGGCGAATAAAGAATCCATTAGGCCTCTATAACGATACTCGTGATGTCGCCCATACACGTCAAGGTGTATTTACCCCTCAAACCATTTACTTCGACAAAGTGCGTAATATTTCGATGTCGTCTGATGGGATCCAATTTTATGGTGATTATCAGTTTGAAAATGGCACATTGTTAGTTCAGGGTGGTATAGGTTTCCCCATTCCCGATAAAAATATCGAAATTGTTTATATGGGACAAGATTGGGAGGGGAGCCTAGATAACAATGACCTCGCACTTATAGGTCGCATCATGTACGAATATAATGGTGGCGAATGGATTTTTGCCCTCAGTGGTGCTTCTTTAGAGCTTGATTTTGATGCTACTCTGTCAGATTCAATGATTCCTCTCATTGGTTTTAATGATGGTGTACTGGCTATTGATTACACCATTGTCTCGCTGCAACACAATGCCGAAAAATGGCAATTTGGTAAGGCCTAAATGCTCATCCAGCTCCGCGTTTAATGCCGCTTCAACGGTTATCTTTTTCAACATTTGGCTAAATTCGTTTAAATCCTCTGGCGTTTTAATGCCTTTGGCCGCTTCACGTGCGAAAGCTTCTAATTCTTTTTTGTTCATTTGCATTGCCTATCCTTAAAGTCTCAATAGAGTAAAGTGCGATAAGCAGTTACACAAAATTAGTTACAGTCTCTTTCAATTGGTCTCGATATCACTGAGCAAAAACACAGCGAAGAACAACTCATTTGGCTTGCAGATCATGACACATTAACAAGCCTGTATAACAGACGCCGATTTAATCATGAATTTGAAAAAATGTTGGATTTATCAGCTCGATTTGGGCATCACGGTACATTGCTATTTTTAGATCTGGATCAATTTAAAGATATTAATGACAGTTGTGGACACAAAATCGGTGATAACTTATTAAAACAAGTTGCTCAAACATTACTTGATATCAGCCGAGCTACTGATATTGTCGCACGTCTCGGTGGTGATGAATTTGCGATTCTATTGCCCGAAACAACAGATATTGGTGCTGCTCAATTTGCCAACAAGGTGTGCCAATCAATTAACCAGATCACAATGCAAGTGAAAGATGTCTATTATAAAATTTCTGCTAGCATCGGTTTAGTTTCATTCCCTCAATCAGATTTAACCGTCGATGAGCTCATTAGTAATGCTGATCTAGCAATGTATCAATCAAAAGCCAAAGGCAAAAATACATGGCATCAATTTGCTCTCGATGATAAAACCCGCGACCAACTGGAATCTCGTGTTTTATGGAAAAATAAAATTGAAGCGGCATTGGCACATAATCGTTTCATTTTCCATTACCAACCGATCATGGATATTCGTACTCGCACGGTATCGCATTATGAAGTCTTGATTCGAATGCAGGATGATGATGGCACCATTCATTATCCAGACTCTTTTATCCAAATCGCAGAACAGACTGGCTTAATTCATGATATTGATCATCACGTCTTACAACAAAGCATTGAAAAACAAGCACAACTTGATAAGCAGGGAGCAGATATTTCATTATCAATCAATCTATCTGGACATGCTGCTGACGATCATCTTCTAGTGCCCTTAATCAAACGTCTTTTAAAAGAGAGTCAGGCCAACCCAGAACATCTAATTTTTGAATTAACTGAAACTGCTGCCGTAGCTGACATCAAACATGCTAAACACATGATGACTCAGTTAAAAATGCTAGGCTGTCGTTTTTCATTAGATGATTTTGGCACTGGCTTTGCTTCTTTCCACTATCTGCGTGAGTTACCCGTTGATATTGTTAAAATTGATGGCTCATTCATTAGAGATCTAGCTCATAACCCTGATGATCAACTCTTCGTAAAAGCCTTGGTCGATGTTGCCAGAGGCATGGGTAAAAAAACCATTGCTGAATTTGTCGAAAATGCAGAAATATTAGCCTTGTTACATGCTTTTGGTGTTGATTATGCACAAGGGTATTATATTGGTAGACCTGAACCTCATTTTTTGACTGGCCCACCCATTCTCACATAATAGTGATATCGGTTCCCACGCAGGAGCATGGGAGCCAGTTCATTGCTTTTGATAGCGCACAAAACTGTACAATCATACAACTATTGGATTCGAATGAACTGCTATGAATGATTTAAGCCTGTTACTCACCAACTTTTTTGCTTTGTTTATGGAATCAGCTCCCTGGCTATTACTAGGGTTGCTGGTAGCGGGGATCATGCACGAGCTGGTGCCTGTTTCACTATTGCAAAAACATATGGGCAAAAACAGCATAGGTGCAATAGTAAAATCTGCATTTATCGGTGCCCCGCTACCACTATGTTCCTGCGGGGTCATTCCTGCTGCACTCGGGCTACGTCGTAGCGGTGCATCTAAATCCGCCACAGTGTCGTTCTTAGTATCAACACCAGAAACCGGCGCCGACTCGGTGTCGGTGTCCTATGCCCTGCTTGGCCCCGTATTTGCCATAGTCAGACCGATTGCAGCCATCACCAGTGCAATCTATGCGGGGTTAATGATCAAAGCGTTTGATACACCAGATGCACCCACCACCCAATCACAAGCTGTGTCTGATTTAGATAAAAATGAGTGTTGTAGCGCATCATCAATCCCCGTAGTAACTGATTGTTGCAACAACAGTAACGTCGACACCACCGCAGCTAATTGTTGTGACAAAATGCAAACAGCCGACCAATCATCGTGCTGCTCATCACCGACTGCTACTAGCACTACTGATTGCTACAGCTCACAAACACCACCAGAAATGACTTCTTGCTGTGATAGTGCGTCGATGAAAATCAAGATTCCGAGCAGATTATCTGCCATGTTTTCGTATGCCAGTGGCCAACTTCTGAATGATATTACGCTCTGGTTACTGCTAGGTCTTGCTCTGGCTGCGGCCATTCAAACATGGGTGCCAATATCATTTCTTATCCAATGGGGAGATGGTTTTATCGCCATGCTGGTGATGGCATTAATAGGAATTCCGATGTATATCTGCGCCACCGCTTCGACACCGCTTGCCGTGGGTTTTCTGGCTGCTGGTTTATCGCCAGGTGCGATCCTCGTATTCCTGCTAGCCGGGCCTGCTACCAATATATCCACCATGGGTATGATTAACCGCGAACTCGGTCAACGCTCATTAGGACTGTATCTGTTCAGTATTTTATCGGCCAGTATTGGTCTAGGCTATTTACTCAATTTATTGGTGAATAATATGGGTTGGCAGATGTTTATACCCACTGGCGAAGCGATGCATCTGCACGCTGAAAATATCGATACACTCTATGTACTTAGTGCTATTGTGCTGGCAGGTCTTATTATGCGTAACGGCTGGCTGTCATTTCATAAAAAACGCTATCTCGCTTCTCACTAAGCAAAAATGTGTCACGTCTAGCAACGTTGATTTAGAACATTATTGCCATAATTAACCTCAGTTCTGGATAAGCACAGCCATCCAGCACCTTTGTTTTAGTGGTTTTACCAGCTATTTCTTGGTCAGTCATTGTTGGTTATAGGGTAGCTGACTATTCTTATCCAGAACTGAGGTTAATCAGCAACTTTTTATTACACGCTCCCATGCTCTCGCATCGGAACAAGACAATTCAGCTGAATGAGGACTAATAAATTAACTGCTTTAGTTTGCAAGGTAAGCTTATACGTACTCCATAAAAATCAATCGAGTACGATCCTATTGATTTATGAGTTATTCACAGGAAAGGGCTTTGAACCTTAAAGTATTAAAGACCCTTTGACCCCTTAAAGGGCTCTTGGTTCGACAAGCTCACCACGAACGGAAAAAGCTGCAAGCATCTTCAAGTCACTTGGGTACATAACAGCATATTTAACCAAATATGCTTAGCTTGAAAGTACGCTCAAACTCGTTCGATTCCTATCATCTTATGGTGATCATCAAAACTGATACTAAAGATGCCTTGAACGCCTGATTGGGTGATAAAGGGTCGGATATGTTGGGCTGGAAATTGAATACGTTGACCATTTTCGGCATGTACGATGACAAATCTGACGGTGCCATTGTAGTAACGCATCGCCTGTTCACGAGGAATGTTTAATCTAAAGCGTACTGTTGTCGCCATTGTTCATTAGCTCTTTAAATAGCTGTTGCAGTTGCGTGATCAATGCTTGTTGCTCTGCTTCACTATAGGGGACAGCGGTGCCTGTTCCCCACACCGGTGCTGGCCAAGTTTGATCAGTTTTGAATCGTGCGACATGGTGAAGGTGAAGCTGTGAAACGACATTGCCTAATGCCGCTACATTCATTTTATCGGCGTGTACCATTGCAGCAAGTTTAGAGGCAACAAATGACGATTCTGTCATTAGTTGCTGTTGGTCACTGACATCAAGTTGATGAATTTCGGTGATTTCTTGACGTCGTGGCACCAAGATCACCCATGGATAACGCGCGTCATTCATCAACAACACCTCACATAAGGCAAAGTGACCTAGTATCAGGGTGTCGTTGTTTAATCGTTGGTCTAATTCGAACATTATTTATCTGCCAGGTATTTTGTGACGACTTCATAGACATCAGGTGATAAGCCTTGTTGTGATGCAATAGTCGTTAGTGCCTGTTTGATCAAACCTTGACGATAGTCATCATATTGTCGCCATGAATTAAAGGCACCTAGTTGGCGTGATGCCACTTGTGGATTGAGTTTATCCAATGCAATGATTTGTTCGGCTAAGAAAGTGTAGCCAGAGCCATCTTTGTTATGGAAGTTGATCGGATTATTCCGGCAAAATTGACCGATTAATGCACGTACGTTATTTGGGTTTTTAATGCTGAATGCTGGATGTTTGATCAAAGCTTTAACTTTAATTAAGGTATCAGGCAACGATGATTGTGCCTGTACACTAAGCCATTTATCGACCACTTGGCGATCATGTTGCCATTGTTCATAAAAAGCACGTAAGGCGTGTTCGCATTCTGGCCCTGCATGATCAACCAATAAACCAAGCCCTGAAATCATATCAGTCATATTGTCAGCTTGTTTCATCTGTTTAAGACAACGTTGAGTTTGGATTGGATCGTTGGTTGCCATCAAATAACTTAGACAGGTGTTTTTTAAACTACGTCGTGCCATTTGCTCTGCATTAAACGCATACGGTGTTTTAACACTAAGCGTGCTATACAACTCCGAAAATTCAGCTTTGAGTTGATTTGCCAAGGTCTCTTTCAAAAAGGTTCGAGCGTGATGAATGGCGTCAACATCTGCTGGCTGACGCTGTGCAGCAAGATAATTTTCGCTTGGTAACGTTAGCATTTTAGCAACCAATGCTGGATCGTTATCAGCATCAGCCAGAACGTTGCTCATTTGTTCAATAAGCATGTGCGGTACGTTTAATTGGCGACCAGCCTGTGCATCTGCAATCAAATCTAATAGCACATTAATCAATAAGGTTTGACCTGCATCCCAGCGATTAAAACTATCACTATCATTAGCCATCACAAATGCTAACTCGGCATTGCTGCGTTCGACATCCAATTTTACTGGTGCAGAAAAACCACGAAGTAATGATGGTACAGGTTCTGATTCGATATTGATGAAGGTAAAGTGTTGTGTTGTTTCGGTCAGTGATAATATCCGAGTGTCACTGTCACAAGCACTGTCTTCACCTTCAAGTTGTAATGGCAAACTGGCGCCATTTTGGTCTAATAAACCGACTGCAAACGGAATATGGAACGGTTGTTTAGTCGCTTGACCCGGTGTAGCTGGACAGCTTTGCGTTAAGGTTAAGCTATAGGTCTGCTCGACTTGACTATAGCGACCCAACACACTTACGACAGGCGTACCCGCTTGTGAATACCAGCGTTTAAATTGGCTTAAATCAACATTATTGGCATCTTCAATCGCTTTGACAAAGTCATCGGTAGTAACAGCTTGACCATCATGACGGTCAAAATACAGATCGGTACCTTTTCTAAAACCGTCAGCACCGACAATGGTTTTGATCATGCCAACCACTTCAGCACCTTTTTCATAGATGGTGACGGTATAAAAGTTACTGATCTCAATAAAAGATGCAGGTCGAACTGGATGCGCCATTGGGCCGGCATCTTCAGCAAATTGCATGGTACGTAACTGATCAACATCATCAATACGTTGCACGGCAGCAGAATGCATATCAGCACTAAATGTCTGATCACGAAAAACAGTGAAACCTTCTTTCAAACTCAATTGAAACCAATCACGGCAGGTCACACGATTGCCTGACCAGTTATGGAAATATTCGTGAGCAACAATACTTTGAATTGTATGGTAATCATGGTCTGTTGCTGTTTCCTGACTAGCTAAGACACAGGCTGAATTAAAAATATTCAGCCCTTTATTTTCCATAGCGCCCATGTTGAAGTCATTAACGGCAACGATCATAAACACATCTAGATCATATTCGCGGCCATAGCTTTGTTGATCCCACAACATTGCTTGTTTAAGTGACATCAAAGCATGATCACATTTATGGCTATTTTCATGATCGACAAAAATTTGCAAGGTCACATCACGACCCGACATGGTGACAAAGTTATCTTGTTGGCAATATAAATCACCCGCCACCAGAGCAAATAGGTAACTTGGTTTGGGATGCGGATCATGCCAACGTACCCAGTGACGACCATCATCAAAGATCCCTTGTGCTTCCAGATTACCGTTTGATAATAAAATAGGCCATTGCGCTTTATCTGCCGCCATCGTAACGGTAAATGCTGCCATTACATCAGGACGATCCGGATAATAGGTAATACGTCTAAAGCCTTCTGCTTCACACTGCGTACACAACAAACTGCCCGAATGATATAAGCCTTCTAACGCTGTATTTTGATCAGGTTGAATAATGGTTTCGATTTCAAGATCAAATTTATCGGGCACACTAACCAATAATAGAGCTTTATCAGTTCGTTGATATTGATTACCGACCAATTCACGACCATCAATCTTAACGGAAACTAATTCCAGTTGTTCGCCATCAAGGACACAGACTGAGTCTGCACTATCAGGATTTTTACGCATTGATAAGATACTGCGTACCTTGGTGCGTGATGGTTCCAGATCAAAAAATAACACTATTTTATCAACAAGATAAGCCGGTTTTTGATAGTCAGCTAAAAAGGTCTCTTTAGGTTGTGCAGATGTGGACGTTGACATAACAACAAAACTCACTAAAAAATAAATAAAATCAAAAGTCGTCTAATGTTTTAACAGGCCAGACTTCATAAGCAGGCACTTCATAGGGATGTGTAGCAATCAATGCGTTTAATGTGGCTTTAATATGTTGTTCAGAGCACATCATTTCAACGCGAAATTCATCGACCTGTTGAAGTTGATTGGACGATCCGATAAAAGGCTGACTGCCAGCTAATGGCCGAAATTGACCTATGCCTTTTGTCTCCCAAGCACAACAATCATAGCCCTGATAACGACCTGCACCTTGTTCAAACATGGCAATTTTAACTGGCTCTTTGTGTGTTTCTGGCACATAGAAGACAATTTTATACATTTAGCGTAATAACCACTTTTGACCAATACCATTGCCCGACTCGCTATAAACCGCTTTGCCATCAGGCGAAAAAGCAACGGCTTGTAATACGACACCAGGCCGTAATGCCTGTCTTCGAGAAACTTGCCAACAATCGAGTTTTTCACCATCAGCAACGCGCCATAAACATAATTTTTGCGAGGGATGTCCCGTCACTAAATAAGCGCCATCAGGCGAAAAATCGAGCGCCGATGTTGTTGTTTTAAAAGAAGGGTAATTGGGCAAAGGCATATCTTTCGGCCATGCTGATGTTCTTAATGTGTATTGTTTTTCACCTGTGACCATATTCCAAAAGTGGGTTTGACCATTACCCGCACCAGTAATAACAAAGCCACCTTTAGGATAAAAATCAACGATATTGACTGAATTCTCATGTTTCCAACTACGGAGCTGTTCACCCGTTTCCAAATTCCACAAGCGTGCAGTTTGGTCATCACCACCCGTTAATGCATATTTACCGCTTGGTGAAATAGCGACGGTATTAATCAGCTGATTAATCGGTGAATTAACTGCTTTGCCATCATGCTCGAATATCTTTAGAACACGATTCTCAATAACATCAAAATAAACCGCTGTCCGGTCATACAGCGCTAACATCAGATAATCACCATGTTGTGACAAGGCTATGGCTTTTATGTTGACGGGAAAACTAAGACGTAACATTGGCTCGCCGTTAGCGACTTGCCACAATACAATCGTGTCTTGCTCAACAGTTGCAGCCACTTTGCCATCGGCTGAAAAACCAACTAAGGTGGTTGTACCGGCCGCATCTGGCATGTTCTGCCAGCTATAAATAACCTTATTGGCTTCAATATCCCATAATCTGGCGGGCGCATCAGTATCACCAACCAGAACATAATTACCATCTTGAGAAAAGGCCGCTGCGTAGCTACTTAAATCACTGTGTGCCCATTGCTCATCTGAAGCGCGTTCATTGCTACAGCCAGCCAATATCACAGCCATAAAACCCAGTGTTAATAATCGTGATAGGTAATTGCGCGTTGTCATGACTGTTCAATTCCGTTTTATGACTTCGGTAAGGTCACGCCTGTTTGACCTTGATATTTACCACCACGGTCAGCATAGGATGTTTCACAAATTTCATCTGATTCAAAAAACAACATTTGAGCCACACCTTCGTTAGCATAAATCTTTGCAGGTAATGGTGTTGTGTTTGAGAACTCTAAGGTGACATGCCCTTCCCATTCAGGTTCTAATGGCGTCACATTCACAATAATGCCGCAGCGTGCATAAGTTGATTTACCAAGGCAAACCGTTAATACACTACGTGGAATTTTGAAGGTTTCAACAGTACGTGCTAACGCAAATGAATTTGGTGGAATAATGCACACATCTGAATTGACATCAACAAAACTGTTTTCGTCAAAATTCTTTGGATCAACAATGGCTGAATTGATGTTAGTGAAAATTTTGAATTCATTTGAGCAACGCACATCATATCCATAGCTTGATGTGCCATAAGAAATGATCCTACCTTGCTCGGTGTTACGAACTTGACCCGGTTCAAACGGTGAAATCATGTCATGTTGCTGCGCCATTCGGCGAATCCATTTATCCGATTTAATACTCATAGTTTAGTTACTTGTTGTTGTGAATAGCCCTAATGATAACGTGATTAATCGTTCTTGATCACGATATTAGGGAATGCAGATGAAAAATCTTTTCCTTGCCTGGCCAAACGTGCAGCAATACGCACTGCAATTGTGCGATAGGCTGCAGCTATAGCGCTATCTGGTTTGGCAACAACTGTTGGATGTCCACCGTCAGCATCTTCACGGATGGCAATATCAAGCGGTAAATCGCCCAATAAATCAACGCCATATTGTTTCGCCATTTTTTCACCGCCACCTGCGCCAAAAATATGTTCTTCATGACCACATTGGCTACAGACATGGGTGCTCATATTTTCAATAATACCCATCACTGGCACGTTTACTTTTTCAAACATCTTCAACGCTTTACGTGCATCAAGTAATGAAATATCTTGTGGTGTAGTAATAATAACCGAGCCACTCACAGGAATTTTTTGTGACAAGGTCAACTGAATGTCGCCGGTGCCAGGTGGCAAGTCGATCACTAAATAATCCAGATCTTGCCAATTAGTATCGTTGAGCATTTGTTCCAGAGCTTGTGTCACCATCGGGCCACGCCAGATCATCGGCTCTTCTTCATCAATCAAAAAGCCAATCGACATACATTGAATGCCATAGCTAATGATAGGTTCAATTGATTTGCCATCAGCAGATTCAGGACGTTGTGTTGTGCCTAACATGCGTGGTTGGCTTGGACCATAAATATCCGCATCTAAAATACCGACATTAGCACCTTCAGCCGCTAGTGCCAGTGCCAAATTGACCGATGTAGTTGATTTACCGACACCCCCCTTACCTGATGCCACAGCGATAATGTTTTTAATATTACTAATTGCTTTAACACCTTGCTGTACTTTGTGTTTGGTAATGTTCCAATCAACTGTGACGCTAACCGAATCAAAACCTGATTGTTGTTTAAGTAAGGTTTCTAAATCTGCTTTGATAACATCAACATAACCATTGACTGGATAGCCTAAGGTTACAGTCACATCAAGCTTTTGTTGGTTGATAGTGACAGCAACTTTGGCCTTGCTATCGCCTAACGTCATTTGGGAAGTGTGATCGTGATAATCGTTAATCAATTGCTCAATCTGAGACTGGTTTAACATCGTGTGTTCCTTATGAATTCTGCATAACTTGCTAACAGCGTACATTCTATACTGTGTAGCTGCTAGCTTCATCCATAAATGTTTTGTGGATACTATTCAAATCTTAGTAACTATAGATCGTTAACATCAGATTGCAAACACATATAATAATTTAGTCTATATAAATAGTTTTATAGTAGTTTTAGTTTTTTACTATCTCAGCCATAATGCCATGTTTTACAAGATTGGAAGGCATGTTTATGGAGTGGCAAGGTTGGTTATCGTTAAGCCTGACCATTGGGGCATTGGGAGTATTAACATTTACCAGAATTGGCCCGCACTTGGTAATGATGGCGGTGCTAACCATTCTCAGTGCTTTCGGTATTTTGTCTGGTGGTGAGGCCTTGGCCGGATTTTCCAATTCTGGCTTGATCACCGTAGCGGCAATGTTTATTGTCGCAGCAGGCATACACAGCTCTGGTGGCATCGATCTTCTGGTAAATAACGTGTTGGGACAGCCCAAGACGGTTCGCTCCGCACTCGGTAGAATCTTTGCCCCTGTCATTGTGTTAAGCGCCTTTTTGAACAATACACCAGTAGTGGCGACAATGATTCCAGCCATTCATGCCTGGTCACGTAAAATTCAGATCCCACCGTCAAAACTCATGATCCCACTAAGTTATACAGCCATCCTTGGGGGAACACTGACACTGATCGGTACCAGTACCAATCTGGTGGTCAATGGACAATATCAGGTTCTGACCGGTGAAGCAGGGTTTTCCCTATTTTCGATCACTGCAGTCGGTATTCCGGTAGCACTGGCTGGCTTGATCTTTATCTGGTTTTTGTTTCCAAAATGGTTGCCTGATCGTAGCGACAAGCAGGCTTTTGGCAACCTTCGGGAATTCACACTTGAAGTCACGATAGATCCAAATGGTCCATTAGTAGGCAAAACAGTTGCTCAGGCTGGACTTCGCCATCTGGAACGGGTTTACCTGGTGGAAGTTGAACGTCAGGGCACTATCATAACCGCTGTACCATCAGAGGAAATTCTGCATAGCGGTGACCGTCTTATTTTTGCCGGTGATACTCAGGCAATCTCGGATTTACTAAGAATCAACGGGATTATTCCATCATCCGAAAATGGTAACGTAAACCCCTTAAATCAAGATCGTGCTGAGCGACGTTTGGTCGAAGCTGTTGTCTCACCTCACTGTGCCGCATTGGGCAAGAACATCCGCGATGCAAAATTTCATGATCGTTATGGTGCTGTGGTGTTGGCAGTAGCCAAAAATGGTGAGCGTGTCAGAGGCAACCTCGGCACTATCCGTCTGGAAGCAGGTGATACTTTGCTGCTGGAAGCCAGACCCGCTTTTGTCACACGACAACGCTACAACAAGGATTTTTTGTTGATCAATGATCTTGATACCCAAACCCCACGACATGAACTCGCCTGGTTGTCATGGCTGATTCTAATAACTGTGGTCGCTGCCGCAGGACTTGGTTTGATAAGTATGTTGAATGCCGCATTGATCGGTGCTGGACTGATGCTAATCACCGGTTGCTGTTCGGTCAGTCAGGCTGAAAAAAGCCTGGATTTAACGGTAATTATTACTATTGCAGCTGCCTTTGCCCTAGGCGCAGCACTACAGAAAACGGGAGTAGCCGCATTCCTTGCCGCTAGCATCATCGATTTAAGTGGTGGCGTTCCGTGGCTGATGTTGATCCTCACTTATGTGGTTGTTTCGCTGTTAACAGAAACCATTACCAATAATGCCGCTGCCGTATTGATGTTGCCTATTGTTCTGGAGATGACAGAAAAAGCCAGCCTCAATAATGAACCTTTCGTATTTGCTATTATGATGGCGGCCTCGGCAAGCTTTGCAACACCACTGGGTTATCAAACTAATCTGATGGTTTATGGCCCCGGTGGGTATCGCTTTAGTGATTTTCTAAAGGTGGGTTTACCAATGAACCTGTTTATCGGATCAGTCACCTTGCTGGTATTGATCATTGGTTGGCCACTAAGCAGAATGTGAGTTATTCGGCAACTTACACCATTGATTTGTGTGCTAACAGAACTCCATCAACAGTACTAAAATGAGGTTTTTAAGCTGTTTTGTTTTCCCCAATCACGATAATTAAACACCTGCCCTTGCTGACGAACATGCTCGATGCTATCTAAATCCAATTCTGCATAAACCCATTGTGCGGTGTTTTTTGAACCTTCAACCAAAATACCATTATCAGGAAAGCCATAATCAACCGGTGTATAGATGCTGGCACGACCTGTATTAACATCAACCGCTTCTGACCATTCGGCTTGTCCAAAAGTTGGTGATTGCACCACAAAACATTGATTTTCAAGTGCTCTGGCTTGGCAGCCAATACGGACACGATGAAAGCCTGCTTCAGTATCAGTACAACTTGGCACCAAGATTAAGTTAGCGCCTGCTGCCACTTGCTGGCGTGCGATTAATGGAAACTCGGAGTCATAACAAATATTAATGCCGATTTTACCGATATCAGTATCGAGCACTTTTATTTCATCACCAGCTTTGACTAACCATTGCTCGTTCTCAAAGCGCGTCATGATTAGTTTATCTTGATAGCCAAGTAAACCGTCTGGGCCATAAAGATTAGCGCGATTTCGGAATGAGCCATCATGTTGTAATACTGGATAGGATGCACCTAAAATCATCAGATCAAATTTGTGTGCAAGTTCTTGATGCAATGCTTGCCAGTCAGGATAGACTTGCTGCATGGCATGCAGTTGGCCATTGAGATCTTTGTAGATAGCTTCACCAAATAATGACGCTAATTCCATACTGCCATATTCAGGTAATACCAATAATTTAGCCTGATGATCAGCAGCTTGACTCACCCATTGCGTCAATTTATCAGCAAAATCTGACCATTGAGCAAAAAAACTAATGTCATATTGAGCTGCGGCTACTTTTATTTTACTCATATATCATTCCAATTTTTCTGTTTGTATCATGCTTCGACTCTTCGACAAGCTCACCATGAACGGAGAATAAGACAATCTTAATTCGCTAGTTCCGTTCGCCCTGAGCTGGTCGAAGGGCAGCAACAAAAACGCTAAAGTTTTTTCATCCAAAAGGTCATTGGCTTAGGTGACTCATCATCTTCACCCAACTCTTTCCAACTGAACGTTGTATTGAGTTCTGGATGCTTTTCATAACCTCGCTTACGCCAGAAGTTATCTAAAGGTACATAATCCGCTGGCCGTGCGGGATGGTCATCCGGACGTTGTACGCCACAAAAACAGGAAAACTCAAAGCTGCCAATATCACGGGCATGGGCTTCACGCTGATCAAAAAAGGCCACACCTGCACCTTGCCCACGGTAGCTTGAAATTAATACTGATTCACCACAGTAAAACACTTTATCAACATCATAACCGGCATCGATAAATGGTTTTTTAACGTCATCTGTTTCGTATTTAAGTGGAATACCTGTTGATGCACCAACGACTTTATCGCCATCAAATGCTAAGACAATGACGCTATCTGGTGCTTGAATATAAGTTTGTAAATAGGTTTCTTCATAGGCTAAATCGCCATCATAAAGATAAGGAAAATCACGAAACACTTGAATTCGCAGGTGTGCGAGTTCAGGTATATACCGTACTAATGCATCACCAGATAGACGCTTTAAGGTCAACATGCTGCCTAGCCTACTACTTGAGCAATCCAGTCTTCTAAATTGTAATAGTTAGTAACACGAGCAACTTTACCATCACGAATATCAAAAAATGCACCTGCCGGTAAATTGTATTTTTGACCGTTTGCTTCTGGCAAACCTTCGTCTGTAGATAGATATTCACCTAATACAGTGAATTCAACAGCAGCACGATCACCAGCGTCATTGGTTGTGATTGAAATATCCACGATTTGTTCTTTGTAATGGGCATTCATGCGATCCATGAATGTTGAGAATGCAGCTTTACCTACTTCACGGCTACCCTGATTGATGTCATGGATGACATCATCTGTCAGCATCGCCAAAAATGCATCCATATCTTGGCGATTAAATGCTGCGTAGTAGTCTTGAAGTAATTGAGCAGTAGCTTGGTTCATCGAGGCTATTCCTGAGAATGAAAAAAGCGCAAATTTTAGCCTGTTTCGACTATTTGTAAAAGTACTATTTTTGTGTTTATTCAGCCGCTTACGCACTTACTTGTAATAAGTGTCATGATCGAAATCGATCAACGCTAATATGCTTAATTTCCTAACAAAAAAACAAGGCAATAAAAAAGCCCGACACGAATGCCGGGCTTTCTTAGTTTGGTTTTTATTTATTAAAT
>JACUUH010000018.1 GCA_014859375.1 Gammaproteobacteria bacterium | reverse complement strand
CTCAGTCCATTTATATCCGGTCTGAATGAATCCGATTTAATAGCCATATTCTTCCCTTCTTATCCAGAACTGAGGTTAATTACAGAGACCACATTGATTTAAAATTTTTTGGACGACAGCTGCACACTTGATTGAGACTGTCGGTTTGAAATCTTTAAGCAGTTCAACCAACTAAAACTCAAATCGCTCAACTGATCAGCGTTAATCCAAAAGTTTGTGACTATACATCAACCATCCATATATTGAATAGTCTTGTCCAAAACGCTACTATGACTAGTATGACTAAGCGATTGTTGTTGGTTTTGATTACTATCATGATGTATTTACCGATGACGGTAGTTGCTGTTGCGCCTGATATTAATCTGTCTGGCACAACACAAACGATGTCAACTATGACCATGGACACCCATCACGATCACCAGACTATGCACAATAAATGTGGTCATTGTTCAGATCAGCATAATTGTAAAAACACTCATGGTAGCTGTTCTACCAGCTTAGGCATTCCTGCCCAGAATTTTAATTTAAACATTAGTCACTATGCTCAAGCTCAGTACGCGATGCTAGATGTCGCTACGCTGGCTCAACAGTCTTTCCCGCTATTACGCCCCCCCATTTCACTCTGATTTATCAAGTCGCGCTTTTAATTTAGTATCGCTTTTCAATACGCGATTTTAGTTAAATTGAATGTTAGCTGTAGTGTGTCATCCGTTATTGATGATGTTATTGATACCACCATCAAGGTGTTCAAAATGATGTGGAATATACCCTTTTCTATCACTAGAAAATTTTTATTACTGGCTTTTGGCTTAGCTATTTTTTCGTTAGCGCAGGCTAATGATCTTGATTTGACCATAGCAAAATACAATGCTGATTTAGTTACTGTTGATACTCAATCCTTAACCTTAGAGGCTGCTTTAGCCTATGTTGAGCTGGAAAATCCAGGTTTAGCCGAGATGTCAGCTCGGGCTGAAGCAATGGCGACGATACCGTCACAAGTTGGCAGTTTACCTGATCCAATGCTTAGTTTTAGCCCTGCCAATCTACCGACTGACACCTTTAATCTCGAACAAGATCCCATGACTCAAATGCAGTTGGGTATTAGCCAACAAATCCCTTATCCCGGCAAGCTGGCATTAAAAGAAACTATCGCACGTTATATGGCAAATGCTGCCACCAGTCAGGTCGATGAAATCAGGCTTCAACTCAATCGTGATGTTAAAACGCTGTGGTGGCGGCTATTTTTCCTTGATCGATCGCTTGAGGTTATCGAAATCAATAAAACACTGTTAAAGCAGTTTGTTGAGATAGCTCAAACCAAATATAAAGTAGGTCAGGGTTTACAGCAGGATGTGTTATTGGCACAGCTGGAACTATCAAAGCTGATCGATCAAAACATCGAACTGGATAGTAAACGAAAACAAGAGGCAGCGCGTCTCAATGCCTTGCTTAATCGGGCAACTGATAGCAGGATCCAGTTGCCCACATTAACGGATATTGATACAGACCTACCTAGCTTAAAATCTGCATCAGCCATTATGCAACTGGCACAGGCAAATCGACCTGAACTGGCGCAACAACGCTTATTGATCGAAGCCGCGACAGCACGTCGTGAACTGGCACAACGTGATTTATTGCCTGATTTTAGTGTTGGTGCTACTTATGGTTTTCGACAAGGTAACAATCCCAATGGTGATAATCGGTCTGATCTGCTATCGCTACGTATTGGTATCAATGTGCCCATATTTGCTGACAGCAAACAAAAAATGGCCATTTCACAACGTAGTATCGAAGTCAAACAACAGCACTATGCTTTGCACGATCGTTGGTTAGCAATACAAGCCGATATAACGGCAACATTGGCAGAATATAACCGCACCCAACAACAGGTTTTATTATTTAGAACGGGCGTGATCCCCCAGGCTCGGCAAACAGTGGCCTCAATGCTGGCAGGTTATCAAGTCAATAAAGTCGATTTTCTCAACCTGATCCGCGCCCAGATCACACAATACAACTACGAAACCCGCCTATGGCAAACTATTAGTGAAGGTCAATCAGCCTTAGCTAAATTAGTCGCCACTGTTGGTGAGGAGACAATTTATGAATAAACCTGCTTTGTTTACGTTGACATTAATTACCGGCATTGCATTAGGCGCATTATCTGCTTATTGGTTTGTAAAACAACACGATGTATCACCCTCTTCTCAAGACATGGTTAAGACTGAGGCCAAGCCCTTGTTTTACCGTAATCCGATGAATCCAGATATTACCTCACCCACACCCGCCAAGGATTATATGGGTATGGATTACATTCCTGTCTATGCCGATGGCAAAAAATCAAATAGCGATCAACCGACAGGCACAGTCGAAATCGATCCTGTTACTGTTCAAAATATGGGGGTAAGAACCGCTACCGCAACAGTTATGCCGCTATCTCATGATATTTCAACTGCTGGTCGTGTCGCTTATGACGAGGAACACATTACCCGCCTTCATCCCAAAACTGAAGGTTGGATAGATACACTATTTATCGACAAAACCGGTACTACCGTTGAAAACAACACGATGCTATTAAGTATTTATTCACCAAAGTTAGTGACCAGCTCACAAGAGTATTTACTGGCACTTAAAAGTGCTGAAACATTAGAAAAAAGTCCGTTCGAGGATATTAGTTTTGGTGCTAGGCAAATGGTCAAATCTGCGCGTGAACGCTTGGCGTTTCTTGATGTGCCTGAACACCAAATTAAGGATATGGAACAAACTGGCGAAATTAAAAAGAACATTCATATCCACTCGCCATTTAATGGTGTTGTGATCAATATCGGTGCCCGTGAAGGTCAATATGTTAGCCCTCAAACCGAGCTGTATATGTTGGCTGATCTGTCTACAGTTTGGGTTTATGCTGATGTCTATGAATCGGAATTACCATGGGTCAAGGTCGGTGATTCAGTGGAAATGACCTTGACTGGTATTCCTGGCAAAACCTTTACAGGCTCACTATCTTATATCTACCCCTATGCTGAAGCTAAAACCCGTACCATCAAGGTCAGACTGGTTTTTGATAATAGCGATTTGTTACTTAAACCCGATATGTTTGCCAATGTTATTATTCACACCCAACAACAACGTGACGCCATTACCGTACCTTCTGAAGCCGTCATTCGATCTGGTGAGCGTAATCAAGTATTTGTGGTACGTGAACAAGGCAAGTTTGAACCAAGAGAAGTCGAAATAGGTTTATCTTCCAATGGTTTAACACAGATAGTTAAGGGCGTTTCTGCTGGTGAAGAGGTTGTGACATCCAGCCAATTCTTGATTGATTCTGAGTCTAAATTACGTGAATCAACAGCTAAAATGCTCGAAGCAATCTCAGCCGAATCTATCAATAGCAACACTGATAACAACCAGTCTGAGTCGGATAGGCAGCCGCCAGAAATGACTGAACAAAATAGGCACGATCCACAACAAATGGATATGAGTTCTCATACTCTACCGATGCAATCAGATAGCGTCGCTGGGGGGCATCAGCATGATTAATTGGATTATCACCACCTCGTTACGTGAAAAATTTCAAATACTATTAGCAACACTGTTGATAGTGGTTGCTGGTGTCTGGGCCTTAAAACATACCCCGCTAGACGCCATTCCTGATTTATCGGATGTTCAAGTGATTGTGCTAACAGAATATCCTGGACAAACGCCGCAAGTGGTCGAAGATCAAGTGACGTATCCACTGACTACAGCGATGTTAGCTGTGCCCAAGGCAAAAACAGTACGCGGTTATTCATTCTTTGGTTTGTCATTTGTTTACATTATTTTTGAAGACAATACCGATATGTACTGGGCGCGATCACGGGTGTTGGAATACCTGAATTATGTTAGCGCACGATTACCCAAAGAAGTCAGGCCCAATCTTGGACCAGATGCCACGGGGGTCGGTTGGATCTACGAATATGCTTTGGTTGATAACAGTGGTCGTCATGATCTGGCTCAACTTCGCACAATTCAAGATTGGTATTTACGTTATCCGCTACAAACCGTTGATGGTGTGGCTGAAGTTGCCTCTATTGGTGGTTTTGTCAAACAATACCAAGTGGAAGTTGATCCTAATGCCCTGCTCAATTACAACATTCCATTATCCAAGGTCAAAACAGCGATCCAACGATCTAATCGTGATGTCGGCGGTAAGCTGATTGAAATGGCTGAAACTGAATATATGGTTCGCGGTCTTGGTTATATTCAATCATTAGATGACTTAAAATCAATCGCAATCAGTGTTAGTGATAATGGCATTCCTATTCGACTGCAAGACGTGGCAAATGTCCACTTTGGTCCGGAATTACGACGCGGTCTTGCTGATTTTAATGGCGAAGGTGAAGTCGCTGGCGGCATTGTTATCATGCGCTATGGCGAAAATGCATTAAAAACCATTGAAAATGTTAAAAATAAATTAGCTGAATTGGAAAAAGGCTTGCCTGCTGGCGTATCAATTGTGCCCGTTTATGACCGCAGTAAATTAATCAATCGTGCTGTTGATAATTTGACTGAAAAGTTGATTGAAGAATCGATCGTTGTCGCTTTGATTTGTATGTTATTTTTATTTCATGTTCGCTCGGCTATGGTTGCAATCATTTCGTTGCCGATTGGAATTTTAATGGCTTTTATCGTGATGTATTGGCAAGGTATTAATGCCAATATCATGTCGTTAGGTGGTATTGCGATTGCCATTGGTGCGATGGTTGATGGTGCCATTGTCATGATCGAAAACACCCATAAACATCTGGAACAGGCTGTCAAACTAAAAGGTCAACAGCTAACATCATCAGAGCGTTGGCAAACTGTTGCTAATGCAACTAAAGAAGTTGGCCCAGCATTATTCTTTTCCTTAATGATTATTACCATTTCATTCTTGCCAGTGTTTACCTTAGAAGCTCAAGAAGGCCGTTTATTTGCACCATTAGCCTTTACTAAAACCTATTCGATGGCTGCGGCAGCAATTTTAGCGATCACCTTAGTGCCGGTATTAACGGGTTATTTCGTCCGAGGCAAGATCATGCCCGAGGCTAAAAATCCACTTAATCGCTTACTGCATTTTATCCATGCTCCCAGTTTACGGCTTGCTATGCGCTGGCGTTGGATCACCTTAATACTTGCACTTGCAATACTGGTTGTCACCATCATTCCGATATCAAAATTAGGCAGTGAATTTATGCCACCATTGGATGAAGGCGATATTTTGTATATGCCAACCACCTACCCAGGTATCTCAATCAGCAAGGCGCGTGAATTATTGCAACAAACCGATAAAATAATAATGACCTTTCCTGAAGTCAGCCATGTTTTTGGTAAGGCTGGTCGAGCTGATACAGCAACTGATCCCGCCCCGCTCGCCATGTTCGAAACAACAATTACCCTTAAAGATAAAAACCTGTGGCCAGATCCCACTAAAACCACCAAACAATTAATGGCTGAAATGGATAAAGCTATTCAATTTCCGGGGTTAGCGAATGCCTGGACCATGCCGATTAAAACACGAATCGATATGCTATCGACCGGGATTAAAACACCGATTGGCATTAAGGTAAGTGGGCCTAATTTGCATGTTTTGGAGAAGATTGCATCGGATATTGAACAGATTATTAAAACCATGCCTGATACCCTGTCAGCATTTGGTGATAAAGCCGCTGGTGGTTATTACATTGATTTTGATATCAACCGTGATCAACTAGGTCGTTATGGCTTACATGTGTCCGATGTGCAAGATGTCATTCAAACCGCCATCGGTGGGGTTAATGTCACTGAAACGGTAGAAGGCTTGGAGCGTTATCCGGTCAATCTACGTTATCCACGTGAGTTACGTGACAATATTGATCAATTAAAACGTATTCTTATTGCAACACCGACCGGTGCACAAATTCCACTTGCTCAGGTTGCTACCATGCAATTACGGCGTGGTGCACCCGTGATTAAGAGTGAAGATGCTCGTCCTAATGCCTGGGTTTATATTGATATTAAAACCGATGATATTGGTGGTTATGTTGACAAAGCCAAAGCTATTATTGATCAACAACTCAGTGTTCCCGCTGGCTATACGCTGTCATGGTCAGGGCAGTTTGAATATATGGAACGCGCCGCACAACGCTTACAAATCGTTGTTCCCATAACCTTGTTATTGATTTTTTTACTACTTTATCTCAACTTTCGTAATATCAGCGAACCCTTGCTGATTATGTTAACCATTCCGTTTGCTCTGGCAGGCGGTGTGTGGCTAGTCTATTTATTAGGGTTTAATCTTTCGGTCGCTGTTGCTGTTGGTTTTATTGCCTTGGCTGGTGTTACCGCTGAATTGGGTGTGCTGGTATTAACCTTTATTGATCAAAAGGTAGCTCAGTATAGGCGTGAGAAAATGCATGATCAACAAGCCACAATCTTAAGTCATCACGACATTATGGCAGCGGTTTATAGTGGTACTTCTGAACGGGTTCGCCCTATTATAATGACTGCAACAGCAATCATTGTAGGTCTGTTACCGATCATGTGGGGAAGTGGTACCGGATCAGAAATCATGCAACGTATAGCTGCGCCAATGGTCGGTGGTATGATAACAGCGACCTTATTGAACTTATTGGTACTGCCTGTTATCTATGGGTTTGTATTACAACACAAACAACGTACACCAACTCTATAGGAATAAGAATCATGGCAATTGATCCTGTTTGCGGCATGAGTGTCGATACTGACACCGCCAAACATCAGACTACATATAATAATGTGAGCTATTATTTTTGTTGTGCCAACTGTTTAACTAAATTTGAAGCATCACCCGAGCAATATGGTGCTGATAAACACACAATCAAAAGTTGCTGTGGTGGTCATGCAAATCAGGCTGATCCTGTTGTACAAAGCGCACCAGCCAACAAAAAAGCGAATGCTTATATTTGCCCGATGTGTCCTGATGTAGCGCAACACGAGCCAGGAAACTGTCCTAAATGTGGTATGGCATTAGAACCCAGCTCACCTATTTCCAGCACAACTCAATATACCTGCCCCATGCATCCCGAAGTGATACAAGATCATCCTGGAACCTGCCCTAAATGCGGCATGGCATTAGAAGCAATGACGGTTGAAGCAAAACAAGACACCAGCGAACTAGATGATATGTCACGTCGTTTTTATATTGGTAGTGTGTTTGCCTTACCGGTGTTTATAGTAGCGATGCTGGCTGATATGGCGCCACAATGGTTACCAACAGATGTCACCATGTCCCAAATACAATGGATTGAATGCATTTTGGCAACACCGGTTGTTGTTTGGGCTGGCTGGCCATTTTATGTACGTGCAGTGCAGTCATTGACGAGTCGCAATCTTAATATGTTCACCCTGATTGGTTTAGGTGTATCAGTGGCGTGGTCATACAGTGTCGTCGCTCTATTATTTCCAACCCTTTTTCCGCCATTGATGAGACATGCTGATGGTACAGTCCCAGTGTATTTTGAAGCTGCGGCGGTAATTACCGTACTGGTGTTATTGGGCCAGGTATTAGAGCTTCGCGCTCGTAGCCAAACCAATGCTGCTATCAAATTACTACTCGGATTAGCACCCAATACCGCTCGAATTGTGCGAGATAACGGAGATGAACAGGATATTGCTCTTGACAAGGTTCACGTCGGCGACAAACTGAGGGTACGGCCCGGTGATAAAGTACCCGTTGACGGCATCATCCTTGAGGGTCACAGTAGCGTCGATGAGTCAATGGTCACAGGTGAATCACTTCCCGTTGCAAAAGCCGTTAATGACAGATTAATCGGTGCAACCGTTAATGGTACTGGCAGCTTAATCATGCAAGCACAAAAAGTGGGTAGTGAAACCTTATTAGCCCAAATTGTGCAAATGGTTGCCGATGCACAACGTTCACGCGCCCCGATTCAAAAACTGGTCGATACCGTTGCCAGTTATTTTGTGCCAACCGTTGTTGTTGCCGCCATTGTTACGTTTATTGTGTGGAATAGTGTTGGGCCTGACCCCAAAATGGCTCATGCAATTATCAATGCTGTTGCGGTTTTGATTATTGCCTGCCCATGTGCCTTAGGCTTAGCAACACCAATGTCTATTATGGTTGGTACCGGTCGTGGTGCATTAAATGGTGTATTAATTAAAAATGCCGAAGCCTTGGAAGTATTAGAAAAAGTCGACACCATTGTAATTGATAAAACAGGCACATTAACCGAAGGAAAACCCAAACTTGTCAGTGTTATTGCGCAACAGCCATTTTCTGAAACAAACTTATTACAGCTTGCTGCCAGTTTAGAGCGTGCCAGCGAACATCCCTTGGCTGAAGCCATTGTCACCGGTGCATTAGATCGTCATATCACCCTATCGCCAACCACTGACTTTGCCTCAATCACCGGCAAAGGTGTAACCGGCACGGTTGATAATCATGCTGTGGCGTTGGGTAATAGTAAACTCTTGCAAGAAATTGGCGTTGAAGCCAATGATTTAGTAGATCAAACAAATACATTACGTGCACAAGGCCAAACTGTGATGCTGGTCAGTATTGATGGCAAAGCAGCAGGACTTATTGGTGTTGCAGATCCAGTAAAACAATCGACGCCTGAAGCTATTAAAGCCTTACATGCTGAAGGTATCAGCGTTGTAATGCTAACGGGTGATAGCCATGCCACAGCCATGGCAGTGGCAGGCAAACTTGGTATTGACAGTGTTCAAGCAGAAGTATTACCAGAACATAAAGCTATTATTGTCAAACAGTTACAAGCACAAGGTAAAGTTGTTGCGATGGCTGGTGATGGCATAAATGATGCCCCGGCATTAGCTCAAGCCGATGTTGGTATTGCAATGGGAACAGGTACTGATGTTGCCATGGAAAGTGCCGGTGTAACCTTAGTCAAGGGTGACTTGCGTGGCATCGTCAAAGCCATTCGTTTAAGCCGTAGTACCATGAGCAATATTCGCCAAAATCTGTTTTTTGCCTTTATCTACAACTCACTTGGCGTACCCATAGCTGCGGGAATTTTATATCCGGTATTTGGTTTATTGCTATCACCGATGCTTGCTGCGGCTGCAATGAGTCTGAGTTCAGTGTCGGTCATTGCAAATGCCTTGAGACTGCGACGAGTAAAGTTATAACCCAAACTATACCCATGACACATCAATCTGCAAAAATTATATTTTGTCATTCCCGCGAAGGCGGGAATCGATGGGTAGTGAAACTATTAGCTATCGTTGGATTACCGCTTTTGCGGAATGACTGACTCTATTAACCTAACAACAAATTCATTGGTTACAGGTTTGCAACGGTTAGCAAAATACTGTTATCACGAGTAGAATTCAGTCTTTTAATTTATTGAGATAAACAATGGCTCAGTACGTATACAGTATGAATCGCGTTGGCAAAATTGTTCCACCTAAACGTGAAATTTTAAAAGATATCTCGCTCTCATTTTTCCCTGGTGCCAAAATTGGGGTGCTTGGTCTTAATGGTTCGGGTAAATCATCATTACTTAAAATCATGGCCGGTCTTGATAACGACTACCTTGGCGAAGCACGTCCAATGCCTGATATTAAGGTTGGCTATTTGCCACAAGAACCTGAGCTTGATGATACAAAAACAGTTCGTGAGGTAGTTGAAGAATCTGTTTCTGATGTCAAACAAGCACGTGATGATCTAGAGGCAATTTACGCAGCCTATGCTGAACCCGATGCTGATTTTGATGCCTTAGCCAAAAAACAGGCCGAATTAGAAAACCTGATTCAAGCCAAAGACGGTCACAACCTGGATAATGCCCTTGAACGTGCAGCTGATGCCTTACGTCTGCCACCGTGGGATGCTAAAGTGGCAGTGTTGTCAGGTGGTGAACGTCGTCGTGTTGCATTGTGTCGTTTATTACTCGATAACCCGGATATGTTGTTGCTGGACGAACCAACCAACCATCTTGATGCTGAGTCCATTGCCTGGATTGAGCGTTTTCTGCAAGACTTTCCTGGCACTGTTGTTGCCATCACCCATGATCGTTACTTTCTGGATAATGCTGCCGGCTGGATTTTAGAACTTGATCGCGGTCGTGGCATTCCATATGAAGGCAACTATTCTGCGTGGTTAGAACAAAAAGACGCACGTTTACAACAAGAAGCCAAAGAAGAAGCATCTCATCGTAAGGCCATTCAAGCCGAGCTGGAATGGGTTCGTCAGGGCGCTAAAGGTCGTCAATCAAAATCAAAAGCACGTTTAAAATCATTTGAAGAAATGAATTCGCGTGAATTCCAAAAACGTAATGAAACCCAAGAAATTTACATTCCACCGGGCCCACGTCTGGGGGATAAAGTTATTGAAATAAACAATGTCACTAAATCATATGGTGACAAGTTATTGTTTGAAAACTTAAACATTACAATTCCACCGGGCGCGATTGTTGGCATTATCGGACCCAATGGTGCTGGTAAATCGACCCTGTTCCGCATGATTAGTGGTGAAGAACAGCCAGATTCAGGCACAATTGAACTTGGTAGCACAGTACAACTTGCCTATGTCAATCAATCACGTGAATTAAATGGCAATAACACCGTATTCCAAGAAATTTCCGATGGCAACGACATTATCACCGTTGGAAACTATCAAACGCCTTCGCGTGCCTATTGTGGTCGCTTCAATTTTAAAGGCTCAGATCAACAAAAATTTGTTAAAGATTTATCTGGTGGTGAACGCAATCGCTTGCATATGGCCAAGTTGCTTAAAGAAGGTGGCAACGTATTGTTACTGGATGAACCCACCAATGATCTTGATGTTGAAACATTGCGCGCTCTGGAAGAAGCTATTCTCGCCTTCCCTGGTTCAGCCGTTGTGATCTCACATGATCGCTGGTTTTTGGATCGCGTTTGTACCCATATGATTGCCTATGAAGGTGATTCAACTGTAACTTTTTTTGAAGGTAACTATTCTGAATATGCTGAAGATTACCGTAAACGCTTCGGCAAGGATCATCAGCCAGAACGCATTAAATATCGAAAAATGAATTAAAGAAACGTGTTGACTACATAAAGTGACAAACAAATACTATCAAGGATATCAATATGATAGGGAACATTCCTAACTGGTATCCTATGTTAGTGCATTTCACTATGGTCATAGATCAATTGCCTCAGACGTTGAAAATAATAACTTGCTGTTGTTTTATTTACACCAACTAAGGAAGCGGCTGTTCGAGCGAACTCTTGCCACAAATAACTCAATAAGACGACTTTGTGAATACCAACTTAACCTCAGTTCTGGATAAGAATAGTCAGCTACCCTATAACGAACAATGACTTACCAACAAATAGCTGGTAAAACCACTAAAACAAAGGTGCTGGATGGCTGTGCTTATCCAGAATTGAGGTTAATTATCTAGGATAGCCCCTATATTTTTTATAGTGTAATTAGACTGTTAAACTCACTAGGGCTACTGAGCGCTGTATCTTATCCAACATTGAGGTTAATTATGCAGGTTATGTCTTATTATCTGATTATCTGACAATTTAGTGTGTAATTTGCCAACAGTAATGAATTTTAGAATTCCGCTCAAAATCGTTTGGTAAAGTCGTTTTACTAATATCTTTTATCTGTAAATTTTCAAGGGCGTGTTGATCAAGCTTGAAATCACGTCGATTAGTTGAAAAGATTAAAACCCCATTATCAGTTAACAAATGTGTCGCCATGTCAATTAAGCTGACATGATCTCGCTGTATATCAAATACGCCTTCCATTCTGCTTGAGTTTGAAAATGTCGGTGGATCTAGAAATATCAGACCATATTTCTGTTGTTCTTGTTGAGCTGCCTGCAACCATTCTAAACAGTTTGCTCGAATGAAATGATGTTGCTGACCACTAAAGCCATTCAATGCCATATTATCTTGAGCCCAATCCAAATACGTATTCGACATATCAACAGTTGTCGTTGATTTAGCATTGCCGGCAGCAGCATAAACTGTTGCTGAACCTGTGTAGGAAAACAGGTTTAAAAAATCTTGGTCAGCCGCTAACTGCATGATCTTTTGTCGTGTAATTCGGTGATCTAAAAATAAACCTGTATCAAGATAATCAGTCAAATTCACCCAAAACGATAGATTGGATTCCGTCACTTTTATCCGTTGTTTTTGAGATGATTGGGCTTCGTATTGTTGAGTGCCACGCTGTTTCTGACGTAGTTTTAATACGATATGTGACGCGGGGACATCTAGTAGCTGTGGTAATACATGCATCACATCATTTAAGCGTTGAACTGCTTTTGTCGGATCAACTGATTTAGGTGGTGCATATTCTTGTACATGAACATAATTCCCATATAAATCTATGGCTACCGCATAATCAGGTAAGTCAGCATCATAAACACGATAACATTCAATGCCATTTTTACGCGCCCATTTACCAAGATGTTTTAGGTTTTTATTAAAACGATTTATAAAAAATTCAGCACTATCTGAAAGCTCATAGTCAACAGGCGTTACGGCAGTTAGTTCAGGTGCAACTGCTTGTTGAATAGTCTGTGTTTTGGCTGAAACTGGTCGAGGTGCTCGATAACATAAAACCTGACAGGCTATTGGTCCATTATCAAAAGGAAACTGTTCAAATAAACTCAGTCCGGTAAATTGACCTAATTTTTCATTATCTGTAATTAACGTTGTACGCCATCCCGGAAAAGATTCGCTAACAATATTGCCAAGGCTTTCATACAGATAATGAAGATCAGCAACATTGCCCATACGCTCACCATAAGGTGGATTACACACAATCATGCCGCTGGCTGGTAATTTACTAGCTAGCGCAGGCCAATCTAATAGTTCACGTTGTTCTACGTTAATCCGGTCTGATAAACCGGCTTCAGCAATATTGTCTAAAGCGGCTTTAACTGCTTTGCTATCAGCGTCTCCCCCCATAATAACAGGCAGACGAGCCAAACCACTGTGACGGCGACGTTCCGCTTCCGCTTTTAGGCGTTGCCAAGCGTGTTTGTCATGTTGTTTCCAATACAAAAAGCCAAAATAATCACGCAAACTGCCCGGTGCAATATCGGCCGCCATCATCGCTGCTTCAATCAAAAATGTGCCAGAACCACACATAGGATCGATTAATCCCCAGCCTTGCTTGGCTAACCTCGGCCATTCTGCGCTAAGTAATATTGCCGCTGCCAAATGTTCTTTTAGTGGTGCTGCCGTTGTGGTTACGCGATAGCCACGTTTATGCAAACTTTCACCGGACAAGTCGATACTGACAATTGCCTGATTATTTTTGAGGTATACATTGATGCGTAAATCTGGCTGATGCAAATCAACAGATGGTCGTTGTTGTGTTTGATCTCGAAAACGATCCACCACGCCATCTTTTACGCGCTGAGCACCATATTGGCTGTGGTGAATTTTGGAACGGAAGCTATTAAAGTCAACAGCAATGGTACTGCCTTGCGCATCAATATGCTCTTCCCAAGGTAATGCATAAATGCCTTGATATAACTCATCCGTAGTGGCTGCTGCAAACGTTGCAATGGGCATCAAGACCCGAATAGCGACACGAGACCAAAGACAAATGCGGTATGCATCTTCAAGGGTTGCTGTAATCCGAATATTACCTTGTTCTTGTTTGGTATCGGTCATTCCCATATCAGCCAATTCTTTTGCTAATAAAGGCAACATTCCGCGAGCCGCAGTTACAGTAAACTTATGTTTAGTCATTGATGCATCCTGATATAATCGTTCATTTTAATACAGGTACGCCACTCATGGCAGTTAATGATAAACAAAAACGTTATTTAAAAGGTTTGGCACACACCATTAAGCCCGTCGTGCTTATTGGTAACAAAGGCTTAACTGATACAGTGCTGACAGAAATTGATAATGCATTAGAACAACACGAACTGATTAAGGTACGTGTTAGCGGTCAAGAACGTTCTGATCGTATCATTATGCTTAATGATATTGCCGCAAAAACCAATTCTGATCTGGTTATGATTATTGGGCATATTGGCGGTTATTATCGTAAAGCTAAAGAACCAAAGATTTCACTACCGCGTTAATTGATAAGGATACTACTGTGATAGCAAAACCAGCTGAAACTGAACAAGCAATTGCAACTATATTGGCTGAAAGATGGAGTGGTCGTGCTTATGACCCTACTGTTGCAGTGAGCAATGAACAGGTTATTGCATTATGTGAAGCAGCACGTTGGGCACCCTCTTGTTTTGGTGACGCACCATGGCGCTATATCATTTGGAATAAACATGTTGATCAAGCACAGTGGCAAAAAGCATTAGATTGTTTGGTGCCAGGCAATCAGGAATGGGCAAAAAATGCATCCGTTTTGGTGCTTGCCGCATCTGTCTCAACCTTTAGCCATAACGATAAAAACAATCGCTGGGTCGGCTACGATACCGGTGCAGCATCAATCAGCATGTGTTTACAAGCAACTGCAATGGGCTTAATGAGTCATCAGATGGGTGGATTTGATGCTGATAAAATCAGAACAACATTTGAACTGCCTGACGATCTACACCTTTGGGCGATGATTGCTATTGGACACCCAGCACCACTTGACAGCCTAAATCAAGAGCAATTAGAACGGGAACTAAAAGCACGAGAACGTCGTCCATTATCTCAACAGTTTTTCAACGGGGCTTTGCATAGTCCATTTACGTCAGGAGAATAATCGATGAAGTCAGTAATCACACTGTTAGGGCTATTATTTGCAAGCTCAGCTTTTGCCTATGATCAAATTTATTTAGATCGCTTATTAGAAACCAAGCAATGTCATCATTGTTCTTTAAGTGATGCTGATTTAAGTGGTTTGGATTTAAGTGGTGCCGATATGAGTGAATCAAATATCAAAGGTGCAAACTTAAGTAACGCCAAACTAGTAGGCGTTTGGTTTACCCACTCCAAGTTAGATAATGCCAATTTAGAAGGCGCAGATCTGTCTATTTCACTGCTTGATTATGCGATCTTCAATGGTTCTAATCTAAGAAACGTCAACTTCAGTGGTGCTCAACTGGTGTTTACAGACTTAACTGGTGCCGACTTAACTGGTGCGACGATGGGTGATGCCAATTTACGTGGTGTCACTTACTGTAATACCACCATGCCAGATGGCAGTATTAACAACGACGGTTGCTAAATCTACCACTGTACTACTCTAACATTTCATAATAATTAGCCGGTTACGTTACAATAACCGGCTATTATTTTTGCTATAGATATTCCCACACTTTTGAACACTCAAATTGATCAGCTACAACACTTGCTAGACGCTACGATGTTACTGGATAAATTTCCTTTGCAGCGTCGTTTACAACAGCTTCGTAAACAAAACGAGATCACGCCTCAACAACTCAATAGTCTTGCTGAACACATACTAAAATCAGTTGAACGCCGTCAGTTACGACAACAGCAACTACCCAAGCCAAATTTTGAGCTCGATTTGCCGGTTATTGATCGTCGTTTCGATATTGCAAAAGCAATCAATGACAATCAGGTCATTATTCTCAGCGGTGAAACCGGTTCAGGCAAAACCACACAACTTCCTAAAATCTGTTTAGAACTGGGCCGTGGTGTTGCCGGACTTATTGGTCATACCCAACCACGACGTATTGCGGCAAGAACAGTTGCCACTCGGATTGCCGAAGAACTTAACAGTGAACTCGGTGATTTGGTTGGTTATAAAGTACGTTTTCATGATCAAGTTAAAGCCGATCGCAGCTATATCAAATTGATGACGGATGGCATTTTATTAGCAGAAACGCAAAATGATAAATTTCTAAATCAATATGACACTATCATCATCGATGAGGCACATGAGCGTAGCCTTAATATTGATTTCTTATTAGGTTATTTAAAACAGCTTCTGCCCAAACGCCCTGATCTCAAAGTTATTATCACCTCCGCCACCATTGATACCGATCGCTTTTCCAAACACTTCAACAATGCGCCAGTAATCGAAGTCAGTGGTCGAACCTATCCCGTTGAAGTGCGTTATCGTCCTCCTGCCGGTGACGATGAAGAACAACGCGATTACGATATGATTCGCGGCATCGTTGAAGCTGTTGATGAATTATGTCGTGAAGGCCAAGGCGATGTGTTGGTGTTTTTATCCGGTGAACGCGATATTCGTGATGTGTCAGAAGCATTACGCAAACATCACCCGCCACAAACTGAGGTTTTACCACTATTTGCTAGACAGTCGGCAGCAGAGCAAAATCGAGTTTTTAAAACGGGTGGGCATCGCCGTATTATCTTGGCAACAAACGTTGCTGAAACATCACTGACAGTTCCGGGGATCCGTTATGTAGTTGATCCTGGCTATGCTCGTATTAGTCGTTATAGTGTGCGCAATAAGGTGCAACGCTTACCCATTGAAAAAATATCCCAATCAAGTGCTAATCAACGTTCTGGTCGTTGTGGTCGTGTTGCTGCAGGTGTCGCGATTCGACTTTATGATCAGGATGATTTTAATAATCGCCCCGATTTTACCGATCCGGAAATATTACGGACTAATCTAGCGTCAGTCATATTGCAAATGGCGTCGCTCAAATTAGGCGATCCGGCCAAATTCCCGTTTATTAACCCGCCTCCACAAAAAATGATTAACGATGGTTTTCGTTTATTGGAGGAATTAGGCGCTGTTGATAAAAATAGACGTTTAACCGAAACAGGTCGTCAATTAGCAACATTGCCGATCGATCCACGTATTGCGCGCATGATTTTAGCGGCACAATCGTTACATTGTGTGACAGAAGTTTTGATCATTGCCAGTGCCTTGAGTATTCAAGATCCACGTGAACGGCCAATGGATAAACAGCAAGCCGCTGATCAAGCACATAAAAAATATCAGGATGAACGCTCCGACTTTTTAGCATTCTTAAAATTATGGGATCTTTATCACGATAAGAAAAAGCACCTTAGCCAAAACAAATTACGTAAATACTGCAAAGAAAATTTTTTATCATTCTTACGTTTACGTGAATGGCATGATATTCATCAGCAATTACATGTTCAGATCATGCAAATGGGCTTCAAACCCAATCAAATCGCTGCTGACTACCAGGAAATTCATCGAGCATTGTTATCTGGTTTGCTCAGTAATATTGCGGTTAAAACCGATAAATCTGACTATACCGGCACTCGTAATCTCAAATTAGCCATTTTCCCAGGATCTGCCTTACATAAAAAAGGCCCCAAATGGATTATGGCTGCTGAGTTGGTCGAAACCGGTCGCTTATATGCCCGTATTGTTGCCAAAATTGAACCAGAATGGATCGAACCAGTTGCTGGTGATTTAGTTCGCAAACAATATTTTGATCCACATTGGGAAAAGAAACCGGCACAAGTCGTTGCCTTTGAACAAGTATCACTCTATGGCTTACCGATCGTTGCCAGAAGGCGAGTACATTTTGGTGCCATAGATCAGCAGATGTCGCACGAGATCTTTATTCGTGATGCATTAGTACAAGGTGATTGGTTCTGTCGCGCACCGTTTTTTAAACATAATCAGGATGTCATTGAAAATATAGAGCTACTTGAGCAAAAAGCACGTCGTCGTGATGTACTTGTTGATGATCACGTGTTATTTGAGTTCTATCAACAACGACTTCCGGCTCATATTGTTAATGGCGCTGGCTTTGAAAAATGGCGTAAAAAAGCCGAACAAAACAATCCTCAACTGTTATTTTTAAAGCGTGATGATTTGATGCAACATCAGGCTGAAACTGTCACCGCTGACAATTTTCCTGACCAGTTATTAGTTAACCGTGTGCCTTTATCGCTGGAATATCATTTTGAGCCAGGTAAACAGTATGATGGCATCACGCAGACCATACCATTATCGTTATTAAATCAAACTAATCCAGAACGGTATGAGTGGCTGGTGCCTGGTTTGTTACGCGATAAAGTTATCTTGTTGATTAAGAGTTTGCCAAAGTCACAACGTCGTCATTTTATTCCTGTGCCCAAATATGCCGACGATTGTTTAAAAGCCATGTCTGCTGATTCTGGTGCATTATTACCGGCCTTATCTGAGCAACTCCGTAAATTAACGGGTGTAGCGATCGCTGTTTCAGATTGGAATCAAGATGAGCTACCACTTTATTTACAAATGAATTTCCGCTTGATTGATGAGCAAGGAAAATTATTAGCTGAAAGTCGTGATCTCAAGCAATTGAAACAAGATTGGGCGAAACAAGCTGCGGCTAGTTTTAGACAAATTCCTGATAGCGATTATGAAAAGTCGGGCTTAAATACATGGTCATTTGATCAATTACCTGAGTCAATAACCCTCGTTCAAAATGGCTTGGAAATGACAGCCTACCCAGCGTTGGTTGATAAAAAACAATCGGTCGATCTGACCTTGATGGATACGGAAAAACAGGCAAAAACTGCCACAGCAGTTGGTTTAAGACGATTATTTATGTTGGAGCTGGCTGATTCAGTTAACTATCTGCATAAGCATTTACCTAACATCCAACAAATGTGTTTGTATTACACCAATGTGCCACCGGCCCCATTTTCTGATCCCTTGAGTGATAGCAGTCTGACACCGTCACAACAACTCAAAACCGATCTGATTCAGGTCGCATTTGATCGCTGTTTTTTATTAGACCAGCCTCCACTTCGCACCAAAGCCGAATTTGAACAACGATTAAACGATAAACGTAGTGATTTAATCACTATCGCTACTGAGTTAGCCAAACAAATTGCTACGCCACTGGCTGAATATCATGCAATTGCAAAACGTTTATCGGGCAGACTACCACTGACAGCGATTAATGCTGTTAACGATATTAGAGAACAATTAAACCATCTACTCTATCAAGGTTTCATTCATAACACCCCTGATTACGCATTAAAACGTTTGCCTGTTTATTTTCAGGCAATTGGACATCGTTTAGATAAGCTCGCAACTGATCCTATCCGCGATAAACAATGGATGATTGAATTAGCCCCGCATTGGCAGCGTTACATTGCTAACGTTAATAAAATTCATAGTACAGAGTTCGAACAGTATCGTTGGATGCTTGAAGAGCTTCGCATTTCATTGTTTGCACAAGGACTCAAAACCGCCTATCCCATCTCAAGCAAACGCATCGAGAAACAATGGCAGTTATGTTAATGCTATAAAAGTTTTTCAATTCAGTTCAGTTTCCATTCAGTATTGCCTTGTTAGCCTAGCATCAACAGCTAACAAAACGGAGGGCTGTGATATGAAAAATTTAATGGCAACTGCAAGTTTAGCATCAGTTTCAATTTTATCTTCTTCAGCGGTACTGGCTAAAGATTACCGCGACCGTGGTTATAATGATCATCATTACTACGAACGTAATCATAGCGATCGTGATAATAAACAAATGGCACGGGTTGTTCGGGTAGAGCCTATTTACAGAACCGTTCGGGTATCTGAACCAGTCCGTGACTGTTACCGTTCTTATGACCGTCATTCTCGGACAAACTCATATACCAGCACCATCGCTGGCGGCATTATTGGTGGTGTTATTGGCAATCAATTTGGTAACGGCTCAGGCAATACAGCATTAACGGTTGCGGGTACGTTATTAGGTGGTTCTGTCGGTAGAGATTTGGGTCAAACATCTCGTGCTGGTAAACATTATCAACCGGATCAATCATGTCATGCGACGCAACGTTACCATAATGAACAACAGCTAGATGGCTACCATGTGACCTATCGTTACAAAGGTCAAACATATAGCACTCAAACAGATCATCATCCTGGCAAATATATTCCGGTAACAGTCAACGTCACACCAGCATATCGTCATCACTATTAATTTATCAATGGAGAGAAAGTAAAAATGAAATTAACCAAAAAATCAATCATATTAACAGGTGCTCTAAGCTTATTTTTAGGGGTAATTTCGTTGCCGACGTATGCAGGTGAACAACCGTATACGGTTACTAATGGCAACGAGCTTGATGCAAGTAGTTTTAATGGTTTTAAACTATACCGCAACTGGTGCGCGCGTTGTCACGGTACCTATGGCCAAGGTATGGTTGGACCAAATTTGGCAGATAGTTTAAAAGTCATCAGTAAAGACCAGTTTTTCCATACTGTAGCAGAAGGTAAAACCGGGACTATTGGTAGCATGCCTGCGTGGAAAGCAAATACCCAAGTAATGGAAGGTAGAGACCATCTCTACGCTTATTTGAAAGCACGTTCTGATGGTGCAATTGGTGAAGTAAAACCTAAAAAAGCAAAATAAAATGCTCTAAGACCCTTTTGTATTGCTTACATTTAATACAAAGGGTCTTGTGCTATCTGATAATACCGTTAAGAATACACACAAAACAAAAAGGTTAACCATGTCCATTGTCCGGTATTTTTTTACTTTTATTATATTGTTAAGCTCAGTTGCTGTGCATTCAGCACGTTTACCTGATGATGTTGAGCCAGGTGATAGTGTTAACGAAATCAAATTACCACTGACAAAAGAGTCTGCAGCCGAACTAATACGCATTGAAACTAAAGGTAAAGTGTTATCTGTCGACACACAAAAACATAAATCCGGTAGTGTTTTTAAGATAAAAGTATTACATGATGATGGCACTGTAAAAATTTATCGTCTTGATGCTACCTCCGGTCGCCCTCCGGCTTAATAGTATGCGTATTTTATTAGTAGAAGATGAAAACCATTTGCGTGAACGCATTAAACAGCAATTGCAACAGCAAAATTTAACAGTTGATGCGGCATCTGATGGCGAAGAAGGATTGTTTTTAGGTACAGAGTATCCCTATGATGTTGCGATCATCGATCTCGGCTTACCCAAATTATCGGGTATAGAAGTCATTGAAAAATTACGTAAAGCCGGAAAAGAATTCCCTATTCTTATTTTGACTGCTCGTGGGCGCTGGCAAGATAAAGTGGAAGGACTTGAGTCAGGTGCTGATGATTATCTGGTCAAACCTTTCCATATTGAAGAATTATCTGCACGCATCAATGCATTAGCTCGACGAGCTTCTGGTTGGTCAAGCTCTGTATTACGCTGTGGACCAATCGCACTTAACCCAACAAGCCAGCAAGTGACCAATAATAATGTGACATTAGACCTAACAGCCTATGAATATCGCATATTGCACTATTTAATGTTGCACAGTGGGCAAGTATTATCGAAAACCGAACTAACCGATCATATTTACGAGCAGGATCATGATAGAGATAGCAATGTGATTGAAGTGTTTATCAAACGCCTGCGTAATAAAATTGATCCTGATAAAACGCTTAATCCTATTGAAACATTGCGTGGACGTGGTTATCGTCTAACCTTAACTCGTGACCAATAAACAACAACTTTCATTAAGCAATAGACTACTACTGGTAGTAAGTCTTGTATTGACCGCGTTTCTAGGCGTGTCAGCCTTTAGTTTAAACAATGCATTCCAAGCCAGTGCTGAAAACGCACAACATAAACGCTTAAAAAACTATATTTATACCATTCTTACCGCTGCTGATTTTGATAATGATGGCAACATACATATGCCAGAACAGTTGGCAGAGCCAGAATTTTCAACGCCTAACTCGGGTTTATATGCCCAGATTACTACAGGTCGTCACATCGTATGGCAATCGCAATCATCATTAGGTTTGTTTATCGCATTGCCCGATCACCCTGGCCCTTCCAATCAACATTTATCTACTATCGAATTGCAAAATGGCTCTAAATTGCTCAATCTCGCTTATGGTATTGTCTGGGAAAATGACTATGGAAAGCAATTTGCTTATACCATTAATGTTGCTGAAGATCTCAATGCAATTTATCAACAAAAAGCCGGATTTCAACGTAGCTTATGGTATTGGCTAGGCGGTACTGGTTTAATGTTGCTGATTGCTCAGGCGTTTATATTGCGATGGGGTTTACGACCACTTCATGATGTAACAATCGATCTTCACGCCATTGAAAGTGGTGATAAAGCTCGACTAGCAGACAATTATCCGAAAGAGCTTTGCCAACTAACCCAAAACATAAATACACTCTTAGATCATGAACAGTCACGTCGAGAACGTTATAAAAATTCATTGGCAGATCTGGCACATAGTTTAAAAACACCGCTATCCGTGTTTAGAGGAGAATTAGATAGTAATGTCGAAATAGAGACATTAAGACAATCAGGTCATGAACAACTTGATCGAATTAGTGCGATGGTTGACTATCAATTACAACGAGCAGCAACAGAAGGTAAAAGTACCTTGCTTGCCCCTGTCTCGCTTGCTGAAATTATCTATAAAATTCTGGGTACACTGGATAAGGTTTATCGTACTAAAGGCGTTCAGTGCCAATGTGATATAGATAAAGATGTCTATATTCATGCTGACAAAGATGATATGTATGAACTGCTTGGTAATTTGCTTGAGAATGCCTATAAATATTGCAATAGCCAAACCAGCATCATCTTACAAAGCTTGCAAAATCACATACAGATCCGCATTGATGATGATGGCAATGGTATACCTGAACATGCGCAAGAAGACATTCTAAAGCGTGGCAAACGTATGGATACTCAAGTAGAAGGGCAAGGTTTGGGGCTTGCCATCGCCAGTGATATTATCGAAACCTATGGTGGTGAAATATCATTACAAAATAGCTACCTAGGTGGTGCTAAATTTGTTATTCAGCTTCCCAAAGATTAGTCGTGTTGGCTTTGGCACTGTTGCAGATACTTAAATAATACCCTCGCAGATTTTGGCGGTTTATTTTGACTAGCTTCTTTAGTCGCATTGCGAACCAGTTGCCTTACATGCTGAATATCAAAACCGTCAAATTGATTTAACAACACCGACATAACAGCATCATCGCCTGCTAGCAATTGATCACGCCATTGTTCAATCTGATGAAACTGCTTTACTTCACCGTTATGGGCTTGACGTAATTTAGTTAAGTTAGCGTAAATATGTTCAGTATCTTCATGTGCAAGTAAACCACCAATAAAACCTATCTGGCGCTTTAATGCACCATGGGTCAATCCTTTGGCTTTGATAATGTGATCTAATAGGTCTTGATCCAGATTTAATTTAGCCAGATCTTTATTTGGCAATTCAACAAGTTCTCTACCCAGCTCTTTTATAGCTAATAGCTCACGTTTGATCTGAGATTTACTTATTAGCTCATCGTCATCATCGTATTTTTCACTAAAAAACTCAGTCATTGTTAACCTTTAACTACTTAAATTGAAGACTATTTTACGTAAATATGGGTCGAGATAATATGTATTTCGTTATCACGTCTAAAATAATCACTCACCCGAATGATCACTATTTTTTCCTAAACTTAAGTGTCATCCGATCACTTTCACCTATTGCTAAATAATGAGCCTTATTTTCATCACCTAAACGTAATGTTGGAGGTAAAGTCCACACACCTTTTGAATAGTCTTTTGTATCATTAGGATTAGCATTGATGTCAGATTTTTGTTCCAATACAAAACCTGCTTGCTCAGCCATCTCTATCACTAATTGTTCTGTGATATAACCAGACTGCTTCATTGTGTCAAGATCCGTACCTTCGGCGGCACGGTGTTCAACAACACCAAGCACACCGCCAGGTTTTAGTACCTGATAAAAGGCTCGAAACATATCTTGTTGATAACCACCCTTGAGCCAGTTATGAACGTTTCTAAATGTTAATACTGCATCGACACTATTTGCTTCACCCAGAGTCCAAAATGAGGGCGGTCCCAATTCAACCAATTTAACCTGATCATAATACGTCGGTAATGTAGCTAAATAATCCTGGTAGTCACGTTGCATATCTTGTCGCCACTGTGGACCATCATTTAATGGAAAGCCAGCCGCAATAAAATGACCACCGCCGTGTTTACTATAAGGTGCAAGGATCTCGCTATACCAGCCCTTACCTGGCCAGACTTCCAATATAGTCATGTCCGATTTAATGCCGAAAAACTGTAAGGTGTCTAAGGGATGGCGAAAACTATCTCGTGCACGGTTGTCAGCACTACGATGTTCGCTATTGATAATGCTAGCTAATAAATTTTCATCATCAGCAAACGTACTGCTTATAGGTAACAGCGCTAATACTATTAGCCAGAAAGAGCAGAAAAACGGTTGAATAGTCATAATCTATTACCTCACTTTAATAACAATGTGCGATAGTCATCAAGCGGCATTGGCCGATAAAAATGATAACCTTGTATATATTCACAGCCAAGATCGGCTAAAGCTTTATGTTGCTGTTCGGTTTCTACCCCTTCTGCAACAACCGCTAATTTTAATTCTTTGGCAAGCGACATAATCATTCTGACAAGCGCTGCATCATTCTCACTGTTTGTCATTTTCGTTACAAATGATTTATCAATTTTTAAGGTATCTAACGGAAACTGCATTAAATAGCTGAGACTTGAATAACCCGTACCAAAATCATCAATAGCTAAACTGACCCCAAGTTGTTTCAACTCCATCATCGTTTTGATTAATTTTTCCGGGTTAACCGAAGCGACCTCTTCAGTAATTTCCAACTCTAATGCTGCCGGAGGTATTGTGCTGAGTGTTAGTACGTGATGTACATAATCGACAAACTCAGCCTGAATGAAATGCTGCGCTGAAATATTAACCGCTATCTTTTTCGGATCAAGCCCCTCATCATGCCATGTAACCCACTGTTTACATGATGTTAATAATACCCACTCCCCTATAGCAATAATTAAATCGCTTTCCTCTGCTATCGGTATAAACTCCGCAGGTGAAATAAAGACATCGTTATAACACCAACGAATTAAGACTTCCCCGCCAATAATGTGCTGACTATGTGCATCGACTTTAGGTTGTATATTTAGGCTAAATTCACCTTTTTTCAGTGCTTGCTTTAGTCCTTGCTCCAAGTACAATGAACGTGTTGCTTGTTCGGTTAAATCCTCGCTATATAAACGAACAGCTAAAGCTTCCTTGTTACCCTGCCTTAATGCGGCATCGGCATTACGCAATAATTCATCAGAATAACAACCATCTTGCGGATAAGTTGTGATCCCAACCATGCATTGCATGCTCAACTCACCATCACCTATTGTTAATGGTGATAAAAATAAACCAACGACATCATCGCCAAGCGCCTTAGCATCAGCCGGTGTGGCAGTATTGTTATAAATAATCACCCAACTTGTTGATTCAAATGAATATAGATTTAAATCGTGCTCTGATTGCTTATCAACAAACAGTGCTAAACGATGTGACATTGCTTGCAACACTTTATCACTGATTTCATGGCCTAATGATGCATTGATCAAATCTAAACGACTGACCTTGATGAACAATAGACTAAATGGATTAAGTGATGCCTGTGTTTTCGATGTTAAGGTTTCTTCGAGTTTTCTGCGGTTTGGTAAACCGGTCAACAAGTCATGATTGGAGCGGTGAAGCAGTTCATTTTCTGCCTTAACACGATCCGTTACATCTAATAAATAGGCATATACCGAATCATCTTGATCAGTATGGTTGAAAATAGCCGAAAATAACTTATTGCCAAGAGGATAATTGAGCGACTGATAATTTATCGGCCGACCTTGTAGCTTATCTGGCGACTGACTATCAGTGTCGGGAAGTAGTTTTTCTGGAAATTCAGCACAATTCAACGATTGTGCCAGTGCGACTGCCGATGGATTGAGATAAACCACTTGGCCTGTAGCGTTTAGTCTAAGAATAGGATTGGGGTTACGCTCAGGATAAAGTGCTAATTCACGATTAATTCGATGTTGTTGTAACATTCGCTTTAATACAAATGCAAAAACGAGCAAAAACACAATCACAAAACCACTAAAGACCATTTGTGAAATAACCATTTTTGCTATCAATGATTCAGTGTTGTCACTGTAATACTTAAAGCTATCTTGTAAGGATTGAATATGGATATTCAACATCACATCAAACTCATCACTGATTTGACTGTAAACCGCCAAGTAATTCCTAAGTACATCCCAATCCGTCTGAGGATGCTGCATTTCCGTATCAAAATCATCTGCAATAGTATTTAAATTATCCAGATAGTCATTTACATCACGGGCAAAATCGTGATCCAAATTAGCTAATAATTGATGGGTGTTTTGCTGATTACGTTGCCATTTCGTTGCATAGTCAGAAGAATCTGTCGTTTCATAATAATTATATAAAATTAGGCCAAGTGATTTGATATGGGATTGGAGTGTATAAATACTGTCAAGTTCTGGCAGATGATCTTGAACTAACATCGACATATTACGTTCAACTTTATGACTTACATCAGCTAGCGACGTTATGATCCAAACAGCACCACACAGAACCAGGATAAATGCCGCAATCAAACGATACATCACTCTATTTTCATTATTAATAATATTCATAATGGCCCTAAAGGTTAGCAACAACAACAAGCCCCGAAAGTTTATCTTCAGCCAAGGACTGCGTAACAGTATTGATACGTTAGCCATTGAATAAGGTAAAACCTGAGAAAACTAAAAATAAGAAAAAAACACTAAAGTGACCGATGAAAACGATATGCGCAACGTTGAATGTCATAATTAGCCATCTCCAAATTTATTGTTAATTAGACGTATTGAGAGTTAAAATATTACATATCGAACGCCATCAAAATGATGTTGAAAAAAAAAGCCACTAGCAGAATAATGCTAGTGGCTTTTTTATATTTAAAGCAAAGCAGGAATTTATCTACTCAATAGAAAGTTGGTTTTACTTTCTAACAGCATTTTTGTCGTAAAACTACCGAAAAAGAAACCATGTAATTGACCATGACTAAAAGCACCCATCGCTGTCACATCAATCTTATTTTGCTGTTGATATTGAATCAGTTGTTCAATGATCTCACCAACCAAGGCTTTGCCTGTAACATTCGTAAAATGAGATTCCGCCAATAATGTCAAAGCCTCATCAATCAAAGCCTGACCTTGTTCAACCGTTTTTTGCACGGCTACGACATGAATAGCAAGATCATTGTTCAAAAACGAAACCTGTTTAAGTACATCTAATGCTTTTTTCGATGTCGGACTGCCATTGTAGGCAAAGAGTAATGATGTCGGTGTTTTAAAGTCACCTTTTACAATAAATACTGGGCTATGAATTGCACGAATAGCAGCCTCTAATTGCGAACCTAAACCTTGGTTTTCACCGGCATGGTTTTCGCCTCTCGCACCAAGCACGGCTAAAGCATATTCAGCTTTCAAATCTTGCAATACTTCCGATAATTTGCCATGACGTTGTTTAACTATTATATTCGTTAAACCTGCTTGCACAGCCTTATCCATTGCAGCCTGCAAGATTAGTTTGCCTTCAGCAATTAATATCTTGCTTTTTGCCCGTTCTTCATCAGACAATTCACTGAGAAGGTTTTCGGTCATATTGGGCAGCAGATTGCCTTCTTTATGCGCTATTTCACTAGTGTGTGAATGTTCGATCGTATGAACAAATTTCAGATTAAGCTGACTATTTTGTGCTAGCCAGATAGCGTAATCGATAACTGAATTACTCAGTTCTGATCCGTCTATGCAGGCCAAGATACACTTCGGTGTTGTTGTCATTATCAATGACCTCCCATGATTTTATCTATCTGATCTGGTTTATCGTAAACCGCAAACTTGTCCAACAATGTTTCGCTGGCCTCATTTAAACCTACTATGCTGACTTCGGCACCTTCACGGCGTAATTTAATAACGACTTTATCCAGAGCGCCTACTGCCGTGATATCCCAAAAGTGAGCACGATGAACATCTATGATTACTTTGTCAACTGCTTCTTTATAATCAAATAAAGCAATAAATTTATCAGATGAATTAAAAAATATCTGACCGACAACATTATAAGTACGGGTATCACTAGCTTCATCATAGCTCGAGTTAATATACATAAACTGACTCAAACGTTGCGCCATAAATAAAGAACCAATCAAAATACCGGTGATCACACCTAATGCCAGATTATGTGTCCACACAACGACAATAACGGTAGCGATCATCACTGTTGTGGCACTTGTCGGATTGGTTTTAAGATCTTTAATCGATGTCCAATTGAATGTACCAATTGATACCATAATCATCACAGCAACCAGTGCTGCCATCGGTACAAGCGACAATAAATCACCCAAAAATACCACTAAAATCAATAACGCCACACCCGCCGCCATTGACGATAAGCGTCCACGACCACCTGATTTAACGTTAATAATTGATTGACCAACCATCGCACAGCCCGCCATACCACCTAATAAGCCTGAACCAATATTAGCAAGTCCTTGACCTTTACATTCACGTTTTTTATCACTTTCACTATCGGTTAACTCATCAATAACATTGGCGGTCATTAATGACTCTAACAAACCAACCACAGCAATAGAAAGCGAATATGGCAATACAATGGCTAAGGTTTCCAGATTTAAAGGCACATCAGGCCATAAGAAAATAGGCAAGGTATCAGGTAGTTGTCCCATATCACCAATAGTACGAACATCGAATCCCATGAAATAGACAAAAACAGTCAATACAATAATCGTGATTAGTGGTGATGGTAAAATTTTACCCACCATAGGTACGAATGGAAATAAGTAAATAATACCTAATCCAGCGACAGTTAAGGCATATGTTTGCCAAGTTACATTGGTCAATTCTGGTAGCTGGGCCATAAAAATCAATATGGCAAGTGCATTTAAGAAGCCAGTCATCACAGATTTGGACACAAAACTCATAAACTTATGCAAATTCAGATAGCCCGCCACAATTTGCAAGACACCAGCCAAAATAGTTGCGACCAAAAGATATTGCAGACCATGATCTTTAACTAAAGTCACCATCAACAGTGCTGTGGCAGCGGTAGCAGCTGAAATCATCCCAACTCGACCACCTGTGATCGCAATAATAACGGCTATCGCAAATGAGGCATAAAGTCCAACTTTTGGATCAACACCCGCAATAATTGAAAAAGCAATCGCTTCAGGTATCAAAGCAATAGCAACGACAATACCGGCAAGAATATCACCACGGATATTACCCAGCCAGTCTTGTTTAGCTAATAACAGCATGTTTATTTCCTTTGTTTCAGATTTTATATTTTGTCAGAATTGACAATGATTGAACGATTATACAGTAAAACAAGGTATTTATTTAGTCTGGAGGAGACTTTCATTCCCTTGTTGTTCAGACAAACGTTGTAAACAACGTTGTTCAACACGGTGCATTATTTCACTTTTCACGCTATTGCTAGCCTGACTCCATTGCAAGATTTCATCCATGGTCCGTAAACAGCCTATACACACATCGTTATTGTCTAAACAACAGCGTCTAATGCATGGTGATGTGATTTCTATCATGATTATTTAGCTTTAGTGGTCTAATCCGATAGGTAATATTCTACCGTAGATACAACACGTATCTTTTTGATATGAGGATTATTTTTATCTCTATAGCTAATGGAAAATTGTCCTTGTGATGCCCGTTTTATTTTTCCCAATTTACTTTGAGAGTCTAAAGCAAACTTCTCGGCAACTTCACGTGCTTTAGTCGTAGCTTGTTCAATCATTGCCGGTTTAACATCATTCAATTGCGTAAATAAATATTCAGTTTGTGCCTGATAATCATTGGCTGCAAGCACTATTCCCTGTTTGCCTAATTCGGATAATGTCGTCATGATTGGGCGTACTATTTCGATGTTTGACGAATAAACAGTCACGGTTTGCGTTGCAGTAAAACGAAATGGTGCTTGCTGACCATTACCATACTGCTGGGCTGATTTATCTATGATATTTGGAACTGAAAGACTTATTTCTTCAGCAGCGATACCTTTGTTGATCAAAAATGCCTTAATTTTCAAAGTTGCATCATCCAATTCCTTATAGAGTGTTTGTATATCATTTTCTGCCAGTGTGAATTGTATAGGCCAAATCACAATATCGGCATTATAGTCGCGCTCAGATAAACCTTTAACCGTAACACTGCGTTCAAATTGTTTGACATCAATGGCAGCTTTAGCCAGTAAATAACCTAATAAAGTTAGACCGAGGAATAGAAAAAACCCTAAGATAAATGCACTGTGTTTGCTAGTATTTTGCATAATTGCATCCTAAATCATTACCAAGACGTCGCTTTCATTGATTAAGAAAGAATCATCTTTTGTTGTTTCAATGTCAATCGTAAATCCATGTCGTATCAAGGTCATTGTTACTCTCCTTATTCAGGGGTGCTAACAGGCTTTAATGCGTTTATTGTATAGCCAGAGCGATATTCTAAGACCATGATTATGATAAGCCCCATCTTTTATTGTACTCAATTAAAGATGAGGCTTTACATCGTATAGGCAGTGTTTACCAGAGGGATTCACCTGTTTCTGGGTTATACATTTCATGATGAATCTTGTTACGATTTTCAATCAGTTGATCAATGCTTGGAGAACCAGTCATTGCACGTGAAATAGCTAATTTCATTGCTTCATAGTTAGTACGATACAAATCTTTACGATCAACATCTGGGTTTGATGCGGCGTCAGGAGAGATCCAAATCATCGCAACAATACATAGATCATCAGCATGCTCTTTCGGGATAACACCTTCAATCACACTATCTAAAACAGCATCAGCAATGGCTGATTGCACTGGGCCGCCGAACAATTCAACGTATGCACTTGATTTGATTGTGACTTTAGGAACGATCATCGTTGCAGGTTTAACTTGTTGATTCGTCGCCCTAATGGCAAACATGCGTGTATGCCCTTCTGTTTGCCCCATCAAGTTAGCAAAGGCATGACCAGCTGGACCTTTGGTGCTACCAATCAAGATTTCAGGCATTGCATCAGTGCCTTGATCATCACTGGCAAAGACGGTGGCTTCTGCGGTTCTAAACCATACTGGTTCTGACATAAATTAACTCCAACTAAATAGTAAAAAAACACATCATTCTATGTTGATAAATAACAAGCCAGCAACATTTATCTTAAAACTACTTTGTATGGATAAACAGTTTATTCGAGTGATTTCAATACACGCTTAATTTCTGATCTGACATTATCAATCGCTTTAACAATATCTGTGACTGAATCGTTATCGTAAGCAACTTTATCCCAATTTTGTGCCCAGATTTTCCTCAAGTCACCAGCGGTTAATTCGACGCTTGGATCCGTTAAAACACTGAGATCAGCAATCAGTCCAACTTTAACCCAGCCCTTTCGTGGACTACCTTCATCCAAATCACCATCGTAATGGGCTATGTAAATAAGTTGTTCTAATGACGATAATTCAACCAACATTTCAAACGAGGCTGTGCGTATGGTGTCATTTTGTTCCGATATTTCCATACGCCACACATTGTATGAAAAACCCAATAAGGTGAACAGAAGACTGTAAATAACAGCAAGATAATAAAGCTTGGGCTTGAAATTTAGTAATGGATCCATACTATTATTCCCAATTTAATATAACTATAAAGACAATCATTATCTGTGCGTGTTACAAGCTGTTGTTTAGATAGTGTTTATTACTCACCCATTACTGTCACGATCAGACGTCGATTATGACGATGAGTGCGATGTTCCCACAAATATACACCTTGCCAAATACCCAGATCACACTGGCCGTTAGCCACCGGCATAGTCAGATCAGGCTTGGTTAATACAGTTCTGATATGAGCACTCATATCATCTGGACCTTCATCCTGATGTAAAAACATCGGATCACCATCAGGCACAATATGTTGCATATAGGTTTCTAAATCACGCCGCACATCAGGATCAGCATTTTCACACAACATCAGCGAGGCACTGGTATGTTGTACAAAGACATGGCATGTACCGATTTCAATACCAGACTGGGCAACCAGCTGTTGGATCTGATCAGTAATATTAGTTGTACTTCGTCCTGATGTTGTGATGTCAAATTGTTGCTGAAAAATCATCACTCTATTCCTGCATCAAAATAGGCTTTAGCGCGACCACTTTTAATGACATTACGCACATGATCGGCTGCTTGGCGTTGTGAGAGATGCAAACCGACATGCCATAAGTTCATTGCTGCACCCAGAACCAGACTATCAAATGCAGGGCCTGCTTGTCCCGATAATGCTACTAAGCTTAGTTCAACTGTTTCTGCTGCCGTTACATCTTCGGATGATTGTGGCAAAACACCCCGAGTCGTTTGCTCTATATCAAATTGTTTTGGATCGAATGGACATGCCTCGACTGTGTCACCATCAACACGATAATTGTTTGAAATTTCGCGTAAGGTTGGCAATATTCCGCCTTCAATTCCTCTGATTACCAATGCAGTATCAAAACCAGCTTGATTGGCTAACCACGCCAATATTTCTGGATAAGCTTTGTGAACAAACCCTACCAACAAATGGTTTTTTTGCTGTGCTTTGATCGGCATGATCAATTTTTCCAAGGTGGCCAAACTAGGCCGTTTAATCATTTTGGTTCGCAAATCTTCAAGCGCATATAAGGCAGGATTTGATTGCGCTTGATCGACATAAGCCCAAGCTAACTCTGGATTTTCAATTCGTTTCACCGCTGTTTCTACCGATTGATTGGTATCCATTCCGGCAAAGGCCAACACTTGAGAATGTGTCACCCCAAATTTTGGGCCCATTTCTTTGACACCTTGAGATAGCGTGGCTAAACCAGATGCCGCTAATACAGCCGGTAAAAAGGCCATAATGGGACAATGACGGTTATAACCATTGAATGGATCAGCAAAGGTTAATAACTCAGAGACATTAGCACTTTGTTGATGTGTATACTGCTGCAATGCTTGCAACAAACCCAGGTTTTCATCATTGGTTTCAGTTTTCATACGTAAACCAATAAAAAACACAGCCGCCTGAACCGGATCAGCTTCGCCAGACAAAATTTCCAACATAGCGAGTTTTGCTTGTTCTATCGTTAAGTCTTTACTTAAATGTGGGCCTGTTGCTACTTTCTTAATAGCATTTGCAATTGCGGTCATGCTTGCTTCCTATTTCAACCAATCTATTAATGTTGTTTCATCAACCACGGTAATACCCAATGATTGCGCCCTGCTTAGTTTTGAGCCAGCATCACGTCCTGCTACGACATAGTCGGTCTTTGTAGACACACTACCCGCGACTTTGGCACCTAATGCAAGCAGCTTTTCTTTTGCTTCACTGCGCGATAAGTGCTCTAAGGTACCTGTTAAAACAACAGTTTTTCCATTGAGCTTAGAATCAGATTCGATTTTTTGTGGTTGAGGCCATTCAACACCCACGTCGATTAAACGTTCAATCACATCTCGATTATGTGTCTGCTGAAAAAACGTCACAATATGATGCGCTACCACGGAGCCAACATCTTCTATTTCAATCAGATCTTGTTCATTAGCACTCTCAATTGCCTCTAGTGTTAAAAAGTGATTAGCTAATGAACGTGCTGTTGCTTCCCCCACTTCACGAATACCTAAAGCATACAAAAAGCGGGCAAACTTGGTGTGTTTTGAATTATCCAGTGCGTGAACTAAATTCTCGGCTGACTTTTCACCCATACGTTCTAACGAAGCCAGTTGTTCAACCGTCAGATCAAATAAATCAGCAACATCGTTAATCAAACCAGCATCAACTAATTGTTCAACTAACTTATCACCCAAGCCATCAATATCCATCGCTTTGCGTGACGCAAAATGTTTGATCGCCTCCTTACGTTGCGCCGGACAAAACAAACCGCCACTGCATCTGACTATCGCTTCGCCTTCTGTTCGTTCGACTTCTGACTGACATATTGGGCAAACATTCGGCATTACAAATTGAAATGATGGTTCAGTTCGTTTTGATAACACTACCTGAACCACTTCAGGTATGACATCACCAGCACGACGCACAATAACGGTGTCGCCTACTCGCACATCTTTGCGGCGAATTTCATCTTCATTATGCAAGGTCGCATTACTGACAGTAACACCACCAACAAACACCGGTTTTAGACGTGCAACGGGTGTTAATGCACCTGTTCGACCAACTTGAATTTCAATATCTTCTACCGTTGTCATTTCCTCTTGTGCCGGAAATTTATAGGCTATCGCCCAACGTGGTGCCCGTGACACAAAGCCTAAGCGCTGTTGCAATGCCACGCTATCTACCTTAAACACCACACCATCGATATCGTAGGGCAAGTCATCGCGTTTTTTGCCTAAATAATCAATGTAATCTAAACAGGCTTGCAACCCTTCAACTTGTTGCAGTTCAGGTGAAATACGGCAGCCCCATTGTTCGAGTTGTGTCATAGCATCGCTATGACTTTCAGGAGCCGGTATGCCCTTAATTTCGCCAATTCCATAACAATACATAGCTAGGGGCCGGCTTGCTGTAATTTTAGAATCTAATTGACGTAATGAACCAGCGGCTGCATTGCGTGGATTTACAAACGGTTTTTTGCCGGCAGCGAGTTGAGCTTGATTGAGTTTGTCAAACCCATCTTTAGGCATAAAAATTTCACCACGAATTTCAACTACGTCAGGAAGTGTGTCACCAACAAGTTTTAATGGCACCGTTGGAATTGTTCGCACATTTACGGTGACATCTTCACCGACAGCACCATCACCTCGGGTAGCGGCCTGAACCAATATGCCTTGTTCATAACGAATACTGATCGCAAGACCATCAAGTTTGGGTTCAGCAGCATATCGTTGGGTTTGTTTGGTATTTAACCAATCACGCACGCGCTGGTCAAAAGCAGCAAAGTCATCTGCACTAAATACGTTATCTAATGACAACATAGGCAGTGCATGTGTAACTTGGCTGAATTTATCCAGTGCTTGCCCACCGACACGTTGGGTTGGTGAATCTGCTGTTACTAATTCTGGATAATCAAGCTCAATCTGTTTGAGTTCTGCAAATAAGCGGTCATACTCACTATCAGTAACTTCAGGATTATCAGTTACATAGTAGAGATAGTTATGTTTATTAATTAAGTCGCGTAATTCGGTTGCACGCGCTATTAGCTCGGGTGAAATGGTCATTATTGTTGTTCAGTTTGTAAAGATAAATTCAATGAAAAGATTTTGCTTCGCATAGCTTCAAGCGTATTTGGTGTAACAGGGTTTCGGGCTTCATCACACAACACGCCATCTAACTGTTCCGCTAGATATTGCGCTGTTTCCAATACATCATCAAATAAGGTCATGCCATTTACTGGTCCCGGTAATTTGGCAAAAATAACAACGCCTGGCGTGGTCATTGATGCTGAATCTTTCGGATCAAATGTGCCAGGATCGATAATATTGGCAATGCTGAACAAGGATTGCTTATGCGCCCCTGCCGTCATGCGATGATAAATATTCATCTCGCCAAAGCTAAGATTTAATCTATCCAGCACTGCTTTTAAGTCACCACCAACGAATTTATGACCTTGTTGTGCCATAACCGTAAAGGCAATCACCATATCCCAGTCATTGACACCTGCATCAGTGACATTTTGTTCTTGTTGTCCTGTTGCATCGGCTTGTGGCTTAGACATAAGTTCAGGAACATCGTCATCATCATCACCGACCGTTAAATCAATTTCAGATTTCCGAGGCTGTTTTTGTTTGGTCGATGTTGTTATATGTTCAGAAATATCAGACTGCACGGGTGTTATGACCTCTTGTGCTTTATCAGATAATGTTACAGCAGGTTCCGCATCAATATCGTTGGTATTAAGATCAATTTGTTGTTTGAGTTCTTGTTCAAAAATTGATGTAAATTCGGCACCACCAGTAAGCTCTGGTTCCATACGTTGCGCTAATTCAACCAAAAATTCATCATTACGTTGTTTGCTACGTTTAATGGCATACCATGCAATTGCACTAAAGCATGCGATAATAACGAATGTAATTATTAGCATTTCTAACACTTACAAAATCCGCCAACTAAGGGATAATAAACAGTTTTTAACATCATTTTGAGATAGCCTATGTCCACACAACCAAGCAAAGAATTGGAAACGTTTGATAACGAATTTCCAGAACGCGATTATAGCATTCACATCGAGACACCTGAGTTTACAGCGATTTGCCCTAAAACAGGTCAGCCAGATTTTGCCACAATCAAAATCGATTATGTACCAGATTTGAAATGCGTTGAATTAAAGTCGTATAAATTATACCTATGGTCATACCGCAACCAAGGTGCTTTTCATGAAAAAGTGACTAATATGATCTTAGATGACCTTGTTAAAGCAACTGATCCGCGTTTTATGCGTGTTACCGGCATATTCAATGTGCGCGGTGGCGTCTATACCAACGTGGTTGCTGAATATCGTAGAGCCGGTTGGGTTGCGCCAACACCTGTTCAATTACCTTAATCTTGCCTTGCGTTATGGACAATAACGCAACGATTGGCATCGATCTCGGCACCTCAGGGTGTCGAGCTATCGCCATAGATAACGTTGGCAACATCATAGCAACGAGCAGACAACTATTTGATCCTCAACAGATCAACTCAACCGAACACAATCCCGATTATCACTGGCAAACAGTGAAAACAGTTTTAGCTAATGTTATCAGGCAAATTCACGGTTTTAACATCGAAGCAATCTGCGTCGATGCAACGTCTGGCTCTGTTCTTGTTGCTTCAAAAAAAGGCAAAGCGTTAACGCCACTGTTGATGTATAACGATAATCGTGCCGTTAAACAAAGTCAGCGTATTAAAACCATAGCCCCAGCTCACTCTGCTGCACATGGTGCCAGCAGTGGCTTAGCTAAATTATTATATTTAAATACACACCATCAATTTACTAGCGAAACAGTATTGATGCATCAAGCAGATTGGATTAATGCCAAGCTTGGGGCGCATATTGGCGTTACCGATGAAAATAATGCATTAAAAACGGGCTATGATCCGATTGAGCGATGTTGGCCACATTGGATAAGCACATTACACCTCAACCCGGCATTGCCCACTGTCGTACCTTCTGGTAGCGTGATAGGCCAACTATCACCAACATTAGTTGATCAATTCCAGCTGACAAATCAACCCAAGCTTATTGCTGGTACAACAGACAGCATCGCTGCATTAATTGCTACAAACTCAAGCTATATCGGTAACGCTGTCACCTCATTGGGATCGAGCCTTGTTGTTAAACTTATTAGTGATAAACCCGTATTTATTCCTGAACAAGGGGTTTATAGTCATCGGCTTGGCAATAGATGGTTAGTCGGTGGCGCTTCAAATACGGGTGGCGCTGTATTAGCCCACTATTTCAGCCCAACCCAGTTACAGCAGCTTAGTCAACACATTGATTTAAGCAAAAAACCTACTGTCAATTATTATCCCCTGCTGACTAACGGCGAACGTTTTCCTATTAATGATCCTGACAAACCAGGCATCTTAAGTCCGCGTCCCAAAAGTGATATCGACTTTTTACATGGTTTATTAGATGGTATGGCACGAATCGAACAGCTTGCCTATCACTGTCTTGAACAAGCAGGTGCATCACCTTTAACATCGATTACAACAGTCGGCGGAGGCAGTGTTAATACAACATGGCAAGCCATTCGCCAGCACTATATAAATGTGCCATTTTTAACGGCTGAGCATACCGAAGCAGCCTACGGTTCGGCACAAATCGCACGCGGTTATTTATCAACATTTAAAGACTAACTACTATGACTCAATTATTTGCAGGAGCGCGTTACCTTTTAAGGGGATTTGGCTTAATTCATCAACAAGGCATTCGAAAATTCGCCTATATTCCAATCGCAATTAACACCGTGTTATTTAGTTTTGCTATTTGGTTAGGCATATCCAAGTTTGATCACTGGATGAACAGCATGATGCCAACATGGATGCCTGAATGGTTATTAGCTGTCTTAATGTGGATTATCTGGCCGTTATTTACTGCTTTAATTAGCTTGGTTGTGTTTTTTACTTTTTCGATTGTCGCTAATCTATTGGCAGCACCGTTCAATGGCGTATTAGCTGAGGCGGTCGAAGTCAAATTAGCAGGCCAAGCCCCAACAGAAATACCGTGGCAAAAAATCATTAAAGAAACGCCTTTAATGTTGTGGAATGAGCTTAGAAAACTACTTTATGTTCTGATGTGGCTGATTCCTTTATTTATTTTGTCGTGGATTCCAGTCGTTAATTTTGTAGCACCAGTCTTGTGGGTCGCCTTTTCAAGCTGGATGTTAGCACTTGATTATCACGACTATCCAATGGCTAATCATCAGATTTTATTTGCACAGCAACGTCAAATTCTCAAACAAAAACGACTATTAACCCTTGGTTTTGGCTTAGCAACTTTAGGTGCAACCATGATCCCATTTGTAAACTTCCTGGTCATTCCAGCGGCTGTAGCTGGCGCAACAGCCTTGTATTTAGAACGTTTGAAATAATTAACAAAACCCAGTGAACTCAAGTGCATAAACACACTCTAAGCATGTTGATTAGTGTTAAGGAGCAAAGAGTAAAAACGCAGAAAATAACGTTCATTTCGGTTAAAAAATATCGGCTTTTTAGCCGGAAGCCGTGCGAGAGTATAAGCAACTCGCATTTTGGGTATATACCCGTAATCATTGAAGATGCAGATATGGCTAAAAAATTTCCGTTCACCCTGAGCTCTGAGCTCGTCGAGGAGTCGAAGGGCTAGCTTACTTAGGTTCATGGTTCGATAAGCTCTCGGCAACTGCTCCTGCGTTGCTCTACCTCCTGCATCCATGCAGTCGACCACGAACGGTAAAAGTAGTAAGCATCTTCAAGTTGATTGGGTATAGATTTCCGTCAAAAGATTACTGAACTGAACCGTGTTTGATGTAAAGAGTTTTAAAAAGTTGTCATTGCGAGGTCGTAGACCGCGGCAATCTGGTGCTGAATCAGGTTTTGGGACTGGATTACCTTACCACCACGGCTTTGCCTAGTGGTCGCAATGACGATGTTTTTCAAGACGACTTGAATGACAGCGTTTTTTCTCCTTCGTTGGGCTTAATTAACCTTAGATTATTCATATTTTAAAGAGAGAATAAATCGTGTTTTTATCATTCTTCCCAAAACCCAAGTTATTCTTTATCAGCTTTGCCTTGTGGGCATTAGTCAGTGTTTTAGGCTGGTATAGTGTGGTACAAGACCTAGGACATTTAAGTTTGGGTGCTCTGTTTGGTGTTCACTTCCCCGAGGCATTAGCTCAAGGTGCTGATCCCAGTGCACAAGCTGCTTTCGACAGTGCCTACACAAAGGCACTCACTATCTGGCACTATCAATATATGGCGCTTTGTTATGCCCTGTTTATCGGTGCCTGGGTTATTTACGGTGGTCAAAAATGGGCTAAATGGTCTGTTATCGGCTCAGGGCTGATTGTCTTTATTACCTGGTTTCAAGTGCAAGTCAGCGTTATGATCAACGCCTGGTATGGCAACTTTTATAACTTGATTCAAAAAGCACTGACCTCACCTAACTCAATTACAGCTGAAGACTATTACTCACAACTTTTTACATTTGCAACGATTGCGTTAATTGCCATTACCGTTGCCGTATTGAATAACTTTTTTGTCAGTCACTACGTCTTTCGTTGGCGCACCGCAATGAACGATTATTACACCTCTAAATGGGCACACGTCCGCCAAATTGAAGGTGCATCACAACGTATTCAAGAAGACACCATGCGCTTTGCTTCTATCGTTGAATCACTGGGTGTTAATTTCTTAAATGCAGTGATGACGCTAATCGCATTTTTACCGATCTTGTGGGGACTATCAGGCTATGTCAAAACACTGCCATTGATTGGTGAAGTGTCACAAGCTTTGGTATTTGTAGCCATTATCTGGTCAATTATCGGTACCGTTTTACTTGCAATCGCCGGCTTTAAATTGCCCGGTCTGGAGTTTAAAAACCAACGGGTTGAAGCAGCCTATCGTAAAGAACTGGTCTATGGTGAAGACCACGACGACAGAGCTGAACCAATCAAACTTGCCGATCTATTTTCAAATGTTCGTCAAAACTACTTCCGTCTCTATTTTCACTACCTCTATTTTAATGTCGTTCGTTATGGCTACCTACAAGCAGGTGTATTGATACCCTTGATTGCACTCGGCCCATCAATTATTGCTGGTGCCCTCACCCTTGGGGTAATGCAACAAATCAGTAATGCCTTTAATCAGGTTGAAGATTCATTTCAATTACTGGTTAAATCATGGACAACTATCGTCGAATTACTGTCTATTTATAAACGTTTAAAAGGCTTTGAAGCTGCGATTAACGATCAGCCATTACCTGATATTGATCAGAATTTTATTGCTGAAACAGCCGAAATTACAGCTTAAATCAGTTGATTAAACGCAATGTCAGAGATAACTCAATTAACGTATGCAACCTAACTATCATCAGCCAAAATTTGAAATGCGACTGTATCTGACCTATTTAACCTCAGTTCTGGATAAGAATAGTCAGCTACCCTATAACGAACAAT
>JACUUH010000017.1 GCA_014859375.1 Gammaproteobacteria bacterium | reverse complement strand
ATGGTCATGGTCGTGATGGTGATCTTTTAATAAAAATGCACTGATAATGTTAATCGTGAGACCAACGCAGGCAACATAAATGGCAGCATTGAACTGGATAACTTGTGGATCGATTAAGCGATGAATTGACTCGGCCAGCATAATTAAAGCCACTACCGATAATGATACTGCACTTGCAAAACCACCTAAGACGCTGACTTTACCTGTACCAAAAGCATAGGCAGGATTATCAGCATGTCGACGTGCATAGCGATAAGCAAAAATGGTGATCATAAAGGCTGCAACGTGGGTTGCCATATGCCAGCCATCAGCCAGTAATGCCATTGAGCTATAAACTGTGCCAGCGACAATTTCTGCCAACATGGTAATGGCAGTTAAGATCAATACATATTGGGTGCGGCGTTCACCTTGTTGATTGTGTTGAACAAAATCGTGATTATCTTGCCAGTTCTGGTTTTGTTGCATCAGGTTTCCGTTACAAGTTTTAGTGATAAACAGCAGTTAAAATATCAGTAATATCGTTGAGTTCACCTATGGCAAACAGGCTGGTGAGCACTTCACGTATCTGTTTAACTTTATGGCTACTATGATGCCGTATTTTCACAAGTTGTTGGTTTAAATCATCTTGTTGTTCTAATAATACTGATTTAATTGGCGATAGACTACAGTGAAAAAAATAGAATTGCTGACAGTGTAGTGCACGATTGATAAACACGGCTTTTTGCGGCGGTTTAGTTAAGTGATAGTCGGTAGCAAGGTGCCAGTTTCCACTGTTGTCACTATGGCAATATAGGCCAAATTGAATTCGATTATCTGCCAGTTTTAATTGTTCTGATAGAACAGTAACCAGTTGCTGTAATGCATACCAGAGTTCGGTTGGATATTTATCACTGACACTATTGGCTGCGATTGCTTGCAAAATACGTTTGTTATTGGCATCCATACCGAAATAGAGCGGAACCGCTGATAGTATTTTGCCGGCAGTATCATTGAGAACGCGTGACTGTTGGCTAACAAAGTAACTTTGGTCATTGTGTGCAAGTTGTGTTTTGTTTCGATCAATTGCAGCGATAAAAAAGCGATTAATGCTTTCAGCGCACGCATTGATATTTCGTTCTAGCCCCAGTGTTGTGGTGCCTTGCCAATGATCAACACGTTTAATTGTATAGGGAACCGCATTAAGTTTGACCGCCTTAGTTTGGCTCTGCCAACGTGTAAAGTTCAAATTAACATTGGTTTCTGGCTCAATATCAAAGTAGCCATTTAAGCTTAATGACACACCCGTTATCGATACATCATTTGTTAATAGATCAAATGATGTATTGTTTAAATTGAGTGTTATTGCTGTTTTAATAAAATAACGTGGATGTTTACTATTTATATACGGACAAATTGGTGATGGCTTTGGTATATGGCCTTGCCATGGAACAAAGTCTGGTGGCACAAAGCTGTGATCTTCAGTTGTATTAACGGCAGGCATACTATTCTGGCAACTTGCACTGATATCGGTTAATACCGCCAAGTGTGATATTGCAGAAAGTCGATCAACCAGTGCGTCTGTGCTGTCAGTATTCAGATCTTTTAACTGATCTAGCTCAGATTCTATTAGACCAAGATTGACTTTGCTTGCTTGGGTCTGAAGCAACAAAACATAAGCCTGTTTATGTTGACTTGACCAGACCAAAGCATCAGCAATTTTGGTTTTATTCTCAGTCGGAATGACGGCGCTTTTTAAATGATTATCTTCTGGATAAACAATAAGTAAAAAACGCTGTTGATTCAGCAAGCGATCAAAAGGCACTACAGAAAAATCGATGGCATGATTTGCCAAACGCAGGGCATCGAATTTTTTTGCTGAATTAGATAGGTTAATGATTTGAATCCGATCTTTAGCGTTAGTATCCGATAACCAAAATAATGGACTGGTCAGTGTTGCGGTGAACAGCCTTAAATAATAGTGACTGGCCAGATTAAGTAGTAAATCATCGAGATCCAAATGTTCAAGGGTATTATGTTGTTGTGACCAATTGTCGAGCCATTGAGTAATGACACTGTCATCATCTCGTTGCCGGACTAAAATGGCATAACTATGTAAGTCATCCTGCTCAACTCTAAAAATAGAATAATTGACTCTAGCCATCTGTTGTGCAGAAGGATCAGCACAAAACTCAGTAAAGTTTACAGTGACACTATCATCTTGAGATAAGGTAAAAGCCCGCTTCATGACGATACGAATCGAACTGGTCGTGATATCAACTGTACTGGCATGATAGAGCACATCACTAATCCGAAGTTCGATTGCGGTGGTGTAATAAATACGAGGTTCTTTTCTTGCAAGTAAGGTATCAAATGCAATGAACTGAATCGAGTCTTTATCTCGCAACAATATCGGCTTTGATTCTGATTTATGATGTGTTTCTAATGGTTGGCCAGCTAATGATTTAAGTGCTTTTAATAACGCTTCGTTAACCCCGATGGTATAACGTCCATTACAGCGATCGAGTAATTGTTTGGCGAGCAGATAGGCACGATCATCAAGATAATGGGTTAAACCGCCAAAGCTATAAGCTTGGCATTCACCCACCACCTTTCCACGTAGGTCGATAATTTTAGTGCACGGCTTTTGTAAACGCTGTTGTTCCAGTCGTCTTAGGAAGGCGATATTGCGTTGTTTTGAATCAGCAAGGTCAGCCATAATAAGCGACTAGATTTTTTGCCACTCAGCATCAGTATGGGCTTTGATACTGAGTGCATGAATATCGTGGGTTAACAATGCTCTGGTGGCATCGTAAACAAGTCGATGACGTTGGATTAATGATACGTTCATAAAGGCATCACTCACGATAGTGACAGTATAATGTCCACCACCTGAATTCCCAGCATGGCCAGCATGTAAAGCACTATCATCCTGAATATCAAGGTAGCTTGGTGACAGGCTTGATAATGCCTGTTCTAATTGCTTCATAGTATCGGTCACGGTAATACTTTCTTGAATGGTTTGACGATAACCTTGGCATAGACGCCAGCTTCACTATACGGATCGGCATCTGCCCAGGCTTGGGCTTCAGTCAGATCTGAAAATTCAGCGATGACTAAACTACCAGTAAAGCCGGCATCACCAGGATTGTCACTATCAATAGCAGGATGAGGACCGGCAATAATCAAACGGCCTTGAGATTGCAGGTCATTCAAACGTTGAAGATGTGCAGGGCGAGCTGCTAATCGACGGCTTAAGCTATCGTTACTATCTTCGCTAATAATGGCATATAACATCGTTAACTATCCTGATTCGGTTTTGGCAGATCTTGTGCATGTTTTGCTAAATAAATGGATTGACCGATAATAAAGATTAAGGTCAAACCGAGTAGACCGAATAATTTGAAATTGACCCAAATTTCCTCGTTAAAATTAAACGCAACATATAAGTTGGCAATACCCGAGCCAATAAAAAACAGCACCCAAGCCGTGTTTAAACGAGACCAGATTTGTGCCGGTAGTGTAATGTGTTCCGCCATCATTCGTTCTAGTAATGATTTATCGGTAAAGAGGCGGGCAGCGATAAAGGCAAGTGCAAATAACCAATTGACGGCTGTTGGTTTCCACTTAATAAAATCAGGATTTTGTAACCAAAGCGTTGCACCACCCAACACCACAACCAGAGCCAAGGTAATAAGATGTGATTTTTCTACATGTCGGTGTCGTAACCACTGATAACTTGTTTGGAAGACACTGGCGACTATCATTACAGCAGTAGCGACATAAATTCCTTTTATATCATATTCTTGTCCGTCAAAATGATAGATGCCACCGCCAAATTTATAGGCAATAAAAAACAAAATAATTGGGAAAAAGTCAAAAAGTAATTTCATAGTCGCTATCTAAATAATCGGTAATAGACTGCATTCTAACGTAAAATGATCATTATGACTTGTTATGACTTACATACCCATTCAACCGCATCAGATGGATCGTTAACGCCTGAAGCCTTAGTCGCTCGTGCGATTGAACAGGGTGTTGATGTGTTGGCGTTGACCGACCACGATGGTACGGAAGGTATTGTTGCTGCACAACAAGCGGCAAAACAGACAGAGTTAACATTAATTGCAGGTGTTGAAATATCTGTGACGTGGGGGGCTAACACGATTCATATAGTTGGGTTAAATGTTGATGTGACTAATGCCGAGTTACAGCAAGGCTTGACTCAAATGCGTGATTACCGTGTTGGGCGAGCTGAGTTAATCGCACAGCGTTTAGAAAAGGCAGGCATACCCGGCGCATTAGAGGGGGCTAGAAACTATGCCTCGGACGTGATGTTGGGCAGAGTACATTTTGCCAAGTTTTTAGTTGAACAGGGCTATGCCAGTGATAGTAGCGATGTGTTCAAACGCTTTTTAGTTCGTAATAAACCGGGTTATGTGCCAGGCCAATGGGCGAAACTTGACGATGCTGTGAACTGGATCACTGCCGCTGGTGGACAGGCAGTGATTGCTCATCCCGCTCGCTATAAAATTACCGCGACAAAATTGCGCCGTTTAATTACTGAGTTCAAACAGGCAGGTGGTGTTGGTTTTGAGGTTGTATCTGGTCGACAACATCCAGAAGAAGTAAAAACTTTAGTCAAACTGGCTAATCAATTTGATTTGTTAGCATCATGTGGTTCTGATTTTCATACGCCGGACAATACCTGGGTTGAACTAGGGAAAATAACTACGTTACCAGAGAGCGTTCGACCAATCTGGTCTGATTGGCACCAGGTCTGATAGTTGATCAGTGCGCATCATCAGAATACTTGGTGTATCATGCTTGCCAGCTAAAATTTACTATGCGTTATAAGGTTTTATATGAGTCAGTTTTTCCATTTGCATCCCGATAATCCACAAAAACGATTAATCGTTCAGGCATGCGATATTATTCGCAAGGGTGGTTTAGTCGTGTATCCAACCGATTCAGGTTATGCCTTAGGATGTCATCTCGGTGATAAAACAGCGATGGACAAAATCAGACGCTTGCGTCAAGTTGATGATAATCATAACTTCACATTAGTGTGTCGTGATTTGTCGGAATTGTCCGTTTATGCCAAAGTCAATAACAGTGTATTTAGAGCAATCAAGGCTCATACACCAGGCGCTTATACTTTTATATTGCCAGCAACAAAAGAAGTGCCTAGACGATTGCAACATGCTAAACGTAAAACCATAGGGCTTCGTATTCCTCAAAATAATATTGCCTTGGCTTTACTTGAAGAACTGAATGAGCCATTAATGAGTTCTACCTTAATTATGCCTGATGAGTTAATGCCATTAACTGATCCTGAGGATATCGTTGATCGTATTGGTAAGCAGGTTGATTTGGTAATCGATGGTGGTTTTGGCAGTTTAGAGCCAACAACCGTCATTGAATTTATTGATGATATTCCCGAAGTCATTCGTGTTGGTATGGGTGATCCAACACCGTTTGAGAGCTAAATGACCTTATTCATTGTTGTTCTTGCATCATTGCTGGTGATTATTATTGCTGGCCATCACGCTTCAAGAATGCATTGGAATGGCACCTATATAAACTGGATTGATGGTTTAGTGCGATTGCTATGTCGTTATGTTCATCGTCTACCTGACACCAAAATTGACCTGCCTGAGCAAGGTGGCGCACTAGTTGTTGCCAATCATGTGTCAGGTCTTGATCCCTTTTTGCTTATATCAGCGTGTACACGGCCTTTGCGTTTTCTGATTGCACGTGAGGAATATGAGCGCCCTCTACTAAAGTGGTTATTTAAAGCTGCAGGATGTATTCCCGTTGATCGTTCAGGCAGTCCTGAATTAGCGTTGCGACAAGCCTTAAGGGCATTGCAAGCAGGGGAGGTTATTGCTCTTTTTCCACATGGCAAAATTCACCTTGATAGCGACCCGCCTAGAAAATTAAAAGCCGGGTTTGCACGACTTGCCGCTTGGGCTAATGTGCCTATATATCCGGTTAGAATTGATGGTGTATCTGGACAGGGTCACGTTGCTTTAGCGCCTTTTATGCCGAGTCATGTTCAATTAACACTTGGGCAAACAGTATTGTGCGACACTGAATCTATGGATGAATGTATCAGTAAGATCGCTCGTTTTATTGAAACCACAAACATAAATCAGAGTTAATTTCCGTAAATATTTCATGGATACTTGATTTATGAATTTTGTTACCCCACCTAGTATTTAAGTAAATGATTATTTAAGGGTGTATTGCATGCAAATTGATAAATTAACCAGTAAGTTTCAAGAAGCATTGGCCGCTGCTCAAAGTATGGCGGTAGGGCGAGATCATCAATTTATTGAAGCAAGTCATTTGATGTTAGCGTTGTTGCAGCAGCAATCAGGCACAGTCAAACCGCTATTGAGCAATAGTGGTGTCGATGTGACTACCTATCAGGCTGACTTGGAAAGCCAATTAGCGCGTATGGCGCATGTTGAGGGGGGATCAGGTGATCTTCACATATCACAAGATCTCAATCGTCTGCTCAATCAAACCGATAAATTAGCCCAACAACGTCAAGATCACTATATTTCAAGTGAATTGTTTGTATTAGCCGTCGTTGATGATAAACAGCAAATGGGTGATTTATTACGTCAACATGGTGGTAATAAAGCCAAGATAGAAGCGACAATAGAAAAAATTCGTGGGGGCGAAAAAGTGACTGATCCAAATGCCGAAGAGCAACGCCAAGCGCTCGAGAAATATACGATTGATCTGACTGAACTAGCTGAAAAAGGAAAGCTCGATCCAGTCATTGGTCGTGATGATGAAATTCGTCGTACCATTCAGGTATTGCAACGTCGCACCAAAAATAATCCAGTATTGATTGGTGAACCAGGTGTGGGTAAAACTGCGATAGTAGAAGGTTTGGCACAACGCATTATCAATGGTGAAGTGCCAGAAGGGATGAAACATAAACGGCTATTGTCACTAGACATGGGCGCTTTAATTGCCGGAGCTAAATACCGTGGTGAATTTGAAGAACGTTTAAAAGCAGTATTAAATGATTTATCAAAACAGGAAGGTCAAATCATCCTGTTTATTGATGAAATCCATACCATGGTTGGTGCAGGTAAAGCAGAAGGAGCAATGGATGCTGGCAATATGCTGAAACCAGCTTTGGCTCGGGGTGAACTTCATTGTATTGGTGCGACAACTTTAGATGAATATCGCCAATATGTTGAGAAAGATGCTGCATTAGAACGTCGCTTCCAGAAAGTACAGGTTGGAGAACCTTCAGTAGAAGATACGATTGCGATTTTGCGTGGCTTGAGTGAACGCTATGAAGTGCATCACGGTGTCGATATTACCGATCCTGCCATCGTCGCAGCAGCAACATTGTCACATCGTTATATTGCGGATCGGATGTTGCCAGATAAAGCGATTGACTTGATTGATGAAGCCGCCAGTCGCATTCGAATGGAAATTGATTCTAAACCAGAATCGTTAGATCGAATGGAACGCCGTTTGATTCAATTAAAAATCGAACGTGTTGCTCTGCAAAAAGAATCGGATGAGGCCTCGAAAAAACGCCTAGACACACTTGAAGCCGAAATGAAAAAATTGGCACGTGAATACACTGACTTGGAAGAAGTGTGGAAGTCAGAAAAAGCAGCATTGCACGGCAGTCAACATATTAAAGAAAGCTTGGAAAAAGCACGGATGGAGTTGGAATTTGCAACACGTAATAATGATGTCGATAAAATGTCTGAATTGCAGTACGGTAGAATTCCTGCTTTAGAAAAACAACTTGATATGGCAACTCAAGCAGAGATGCAAGAGTTCACTCTATTACGCAACAGAGTAGGTGAGGAAGAAATCGCCGAAGTTGTATCGAAATGGACAGGTATTCCTGTCTCAAAAATGCTTGAAGGCGAGCGTGATAAATTATTAAAAATGGATGATGCCTTGCATGAGCGCGTTATCGGTCAAGATGAAGCGGTGACCTCTGTTGCCAATGCGATTCGTCGTTCACGTGCGGGTTTATCCGATCCTAATCGTCCAAATGGTTCGTTCTTGTTCTTGGGGCCAACAGGTGTCGGTAAAACAGAATTATGTAAATCACTGGCAACATTCCTGTTCGATACTGAAGAAGCAATGGTACGGATTGATATGTCTGAGTTTATGGAGAAACATTCAGTCGCTAGATTAGTCGGTGCTCCTCCAGGCTATGTCGGTTATGAAGAAGGTGGTTATTTAACCGAAGCTGTACGACGTAAACCTTACTCAGTTATTTTGCTTGATGAGGTCGAAAAAGCCCATCCTGATGTATTCAATATTTTGTTACAAGTATTAGATGATGGTCGTTTAACTGATGGACAGGGGCGTACGGTTGATTTTCGTAATACCGTGATTGTGATGACCTCAAACCTTGGTTCAAATGTCATTCAGGAAATGGCGGGCGAAGAAAACTATGAACAAATGAAAGCGGCGGTGATGGAAATTGTTGGTCAACATTTTCGTCCTGAATTTATCAATCGTGTTGATGATGTAGTGGTATTCCATCCATTACAACGTGAGCAAATTCATGCGATTGCGGATATTCAACTAGCTCATTTACGCCAACGCTTGGCAGATAGAGATATGGGGCTAGAGGTGAGTAGCGAAGCCTTAGATCTTATTGCTGAAGCAGGGTTTGATCCAGTGTATGGCGCACGACCTTTAAAACGTGTAATTCAACAGCAGTTAGAAAACCCACTTGCCCAAGATTTATTGTCTGGGCGATTCAAAGGTGGAGATGTGATTAACGTTAGTGTTGATAATCACAGGCTGATATTTAGTTAAGCCAAACTATAAAAAGTACACACTTAAAAACACACCGTCATTCCAGCCACAATACTGTGAGAATGACGGTGTTTGTTTGGTCTCGATCTTAGGTTTATCAGACGTTCGAACAAGAACTTAACCGTGATAAATGTAAGAAAAGATACTTATCCAGCAGTATAATGGCCGTCTTTTTAAGTCGAGATTGTCTCCCCAATGTCTGAATTTTCTAAATTTGCTGATGCATTCACACCTGCCGAAGTAGCCCAAAAAGTAAAAACCCTAGGTGTTGCCAAAGCCAATATGCCAGTATTTCCGCTATTAATTTTATCAATGATGGCCGGTGCATTTATTTCGTTTGGTGCGATGTATTACACCTTGGTTATGACTGATCCTTCATCAGCCTACGGTGCATCAAAACTATTAGGTGGCGTTGCGTTTTCATTGGGATTTATCTTGGTTGTAATTGCAGGTGGTGAGTTGTTTACGGGTAATAATCTAATCGTTATGGCTTGGGCAAATAAAAGAATCAGCCTGTTATGCTTACTAAAAAACTGGGGCCTTGTTTATCTTGGTAACGCTATTGGTGCTTTAGTGACTGTGTATTTGGTTTTTGTTTCAGGTTTTTTGGACGGGCATCATCATGCTGTCGGTGCAACTGCATTAAAACTTGGCTTAGCTAAAGTAGATTTAACAACGACTGAAGCATTTGTTCGCGGTATTTTCTGTAATGCCTTGGTATGCCTCGGGAGTTGGATGGTGTATGCATCGCGTACTGTCGTAGACAAAGTTTTTGCGGTTATTTTTCCGATTTCTGCCTTTGTTGCGATGGGGTTTGAACACTGTATTGCTAATATATTTATGATTCCAATTGCGATGGCCGCATCGTTTAGCCCTGAAATTGTCGCGGTAAGTGGTATTAGTGTGGATGCCATGCAAAACCTCACAATGACCGGGTTTATCGCCAATCTTATTCCTGTCACCTTAGGTAATATATTCGGTGGCACAATCATGGTGGGAATGTCGTTATACGTGGTTTATCTTTATGGCCACAATGCCAGTACTCACAAATAAAATTAACAAGCATGAAAATGTCACTGTCATCATGCCACCTGCATTGTGCTTATCGCGATTGCATCCTTTATGCGTGCCAGGTTAAAGCAGTCTAATTGCAATGATAGGGAGCTTAAATTATGCTAGTTCGGACTCCCTATCCGCGGCATTAATGTTAATACTTGTCACGCCAAACTAGCTATAAGGATTTTATTGTGCGAATAAAACATAAATTCATTATTGTTGGGGCCTTAATCTTGGTTTCTATTGCATCTTCTTTGTATATTGATCACTACAAAGTGACTAATATCAGCAATTTTAGCCAGATTGCACTCAAGATCAGTGAGGTTCGTGCTGATATGCTACAATTGCGGCGTAACGAAAAAGATTTCCTTGCGCGAACTGATATCAAATATCGCGATACTTTTGCTCAAAATTATCAAAAGCTTGTTAATGAAACGAATCAGTTGGCGGTTGCTGTTACTGATGCAGGGTTAGAATTTACACAACTGCAAGAGCTTGAGCCGTTATTTCAGCGCTACCATGATCGATTTATGGCGTTGGTGGCGTTGCAACAGACTATGGGATTTAGTTATGACGATGGACTTTATGGCCAGTTGCGCGAAGCTGTCCATGTTGTCGAACAAGAAATACAAGCCCAAGATGATCAGCAACTGCGTGCAGATATGCTGCAATTACGACGTAATGAAAAAGATTTTTTGTTGCGGCTTCAGCCAAAATATAGTGACCAATTTAATAAAAATTTAATTGTTTTTAAACAAGATATTGCCGACAGTAGTTTGCCTTATGGTGTCAAACAGACCATTAACAAGCATGTCGACGACTATAACAACGCATTTGTCACGCTTACCGATAACTGCCCAACAATTAGGCCTTGATCACAACAGTGGCCTGCTCGGTGATCTACGCAAGGCGGTTCAACAATCAGAGTCGCTACTGGGCGAAATATCGATAGCACTTGATGAAGCCATCAATGCAAAGGTGGGCAACCTAGATCGACTGCATTGGGTTACTAGCTTAATCTTTTTGCTATTGAATGGCGTCATAGTGGTTCTGATTGCGTGGATAGGAACTACGATATTAAAGTCACTACAGACTCTTAACAGTATCATTACCATAGTCGCAGATACCAATGATCTAACACTGCGCGCCCCTGCGGAACAACAAGATGAATTAGCTGTGACCGCTAGGGCATTTAATCACATGATGGAAAAGTTCCAAAAAATCATCGCGCTAGTTACCTCCTCCTCTGAGCATATCGCTTGCGCATCTGAAGAAACTTCGGTGGCAGCGATTCAGGCTAGTGCAAGTATTTCGAGTCAGGGTGAGCAGACACAGAACCTGGCAGTGGCGATGAATGAAATGGTTACAACAATAGACAGTGTGGCAGAAAGTACCGAATCCGCCGCCAGCGTTGCCCAAGATGCTAATAGCCAGTGTGAAACTGGATTGCAAAAAGTGCAGGTGGCGACAGCTACCATGGGCTCATTGGCAGAAAGCGTCCATCGATCAGAAGGTGTGGTGACACAATTAGAAGATGAGAGTAAACGCATAGGAGCCGTTATCGATGTGATTCGTAGCATTGCAGAACAGACCAACTTACTGGCTCTGAATGCAGCTATCGAAGCTGCGCGTGCCGGTGAGCAAGGACGAGGTTTTGCTGTAGTCGCGGATGAAGTACGTACCTTGGCGGGGCGAACACAAGATTCAACCGAAGAAATTCAAGCCATGATCGAGTCACTCCAAGTACGTGCACAAGAAGCGGCAGATTTGATGACGGTTAGTCATCAAAAAACTCAAGCTGCAGTTGAGCAAACCTCTGAAGTCGATGACGCCATTGTGAACATTGTTAAAGCGGTCGAAGAAATCACCAATCTCAATACCAATATTGCCACTGCCGCTACAGAACAAAGCCATACGGCAGCAGAAGTCAGACATAGTGTGGTCAAGATCGATGATGCAGCGGATGAATCGATCAGTGGTGCCCAAAAAATTGCCTCTGCCAGCCAAGATTTGACCAAGCTTGCGAAACAGCTAGAAGAACTTGCCGCGCAGTTTAAAATTGCTTAATTAAGACAGTAAGCTTATTTGTTCTCGTCGTTGGCAATTTTAAGCAATATTTTGTCTAACCAGCGTTGTGGAAACAATCGTTTTAGGCTTGCAAGTAAGTAGGTTGGAAAGGTTACATAATACCTGATTTTAGGATGTTTACTTTCGAGGGCATGAATCAACTTATCGACAACGGCTTGCGCAGGCAAGGTAAAGGGTGTAGCCGGACCTTGTTTGCTTAAGCGTTGTTCCATTGCATGATAGGTATCGCGATGGGCACTATTGTCTTTATCGATATGTTGTTGATATTTAATAAACGCATTGGCTCGAAATTGGCTGGTAATCGGTCCTGGCTCAATTAAACTTATGCTTATCCCCGTATTACTTAATTCAAGCCGTAAGGTATCGGCTAAACCTTCAATAGCATATTTACTGGCGTTATAGGCACCACGATAAGCCATTGCAACCAAGCCAAGTACCGAGCTGTTATAAACGATACGCCCTGCATTTTGTTTTCGCATTTGGGCAATGACAAGATTGGTTAATTGTTGTGTGCCAAACACATTGACTTCAAATTGTTGACGCAGGACATCACGGCTTAAATCTTCGACAGCGCCAGGTTGGCCATAGGCGGCATTATTAAATAAAGCATCGATCTTGCCATCGAATATCGCCATAACAGAGTCAAAAGCCTGATCAATTGATTGACTGTTTTCAAGATCAAGAATGACTGTTTTAATGCCTAGTTGATCAAGTTTACGTGCGTCTTGTTGTTGTCTTATTGTCGCTATCACATTGTAGCCACGTTTAGTTAATTGCTCGGCCGCACAAAATCCAATACCGCTTGAGCATCCTGTAATCAGTATATTTTTAGTTGTCATTAGTTTAGGTATTATCCTGGGTTGTTGGTGTGTGATTAAAGTAGACAGTGATAACGACGCTATACTAAGCTGAAAGTAGTAAATAGTGAACATGATGCTGTTTGTTCAAATGTGTGTTCTAAGGTATAACTATGTTCTATAGGACTTACCCTTAGGTAAGAAGATTAAAACAACTTGTGATAGAAATGAACCCAGTTATCTCACCATCAGACTACGACCGATTCAAATTGTTTCTGGAACAAGCCTGCGGCATTATTCTGGGTAATGGCAAAGAGTATTTAATTGCCAGTCGCCTGACTAAACTATTGCGAGATGAAAAAATAGCGAGTGTAGCTGAGTTGTTGACAGCGATAGAACGAGGACATCCTCGCCAATTACGCGATGACGTAATTGATGCGATGACAACCAATGAAACATCTTGGTTTCGTGATCGGAGTCCATTCGAAGCCTTGCAAAAAGTTGTTTTTCCAGAAATGGATCGTGATGGTAAACGCCAGTGCCGCATTTGGTCATCGGCATGTTCTTCTGGTCAAGAACCCTACACCATCAGTATTGCCTTGAGTGAATATCTCAAAACGGCTGCTGCCAGCGGACTGGCAACCGCTCAAATCATGGCGACCGATATTTCAAAGACGATGCTTAATCAGGCAAAACAAGCTGAATATGAAGAAGGTATTCTTGGACGTGGCTTGTCACCAGAGCGAAAACAGCTATTTTTTAGGCAAGTTGGTGAGCGCTGGACGGTCAGTGATGAGGTTAAACGCCGCGTTAGCTTTAGAGAACAAAACTTGCTATTAAGCTATGGGTCATTAGGCAAGTTTGATATTATTTTCTGCCGTAACGTGTTGATCTATTTTTCAGCTGAACGTAAAACAGACATCCTTAACCGTATGGCTTTAGCACTTAACCCTGATGGTTATTTGTTCTTAGGTGCATCTGAAACCATAACAGGCTATACCGACGTATTTGAAATGGTGCGCAGTCCACACGGTGTATTTTATCGGTTAAAAGCTAAGTCTTGATTTGATTGACGTTTTTTTCTCTTGATTCATCGGTCATTAACACCTCAGGTTGAGGTGGGTCACATAAACCTAAGCAGCTACCTATTCTACGAAATACACGTGTAAGTAATTGCCAAATGCGTGGCAACAGCCATATCATCAATGCAATAAACATAATTAAACCGATGATAAATAACACTGGGTAATTCAGCGCCATCCATAGCCCGCCAATGACCAATAAGTCTTCACTGATAGAGGCTGACCAATTGCTAACAGGTTCAGGTGATGTATTAATCAATAATCGGGTGCCGGCTTTAGTCATATGACTGCCAGCTGCCAAAGAGCCGCCTAATATTGCTGCAGACAGCTCAACAGCAGGTGTTACATCACCAATCGCACTGGCAGCTAACAGTGCGCCAGCTGGAATACGAATAAAGGTGTGAATACTATCCCAGCCGGTATCAACACCGGGGATCTTGTCAGCAAAAAATTCAACACAATACATAAAGCCAGCAGCAGTCATAACCATTGGATTTGTCAGCACTTCCAGCTGTTGTGGTAGCGTAATATTACCCGTTGTTGCCATGTAACCTAACATGAATAATGTTGCATAGAGATTTATGCCGCTGGCCCATGCCGCGCCCATGCTGAGCGCAATAATACTGACTGCATCCATTTGTTTTATCTCCAGTTTGTTATAGTGACAGCTTTATCAACTGACGGAAGTAGTGAGATGGTAACCCGAACTGAATGTCTGTCCTACCTTGAGACTTTATTAGAGCCGAATCGGTTCCATGATTATTGCCCTAATGGCCTACAGATTGCTGGCAGTGAGCAAATCGAAAATATGGTTAGTGGGGTTACTGCAAGCCTCGATTTAATTGAGGCTGCGTTAGATTTTGGTGCTGATACCTTATTAGTACACCATGGTTATTTCTGGCGGGGTGAAGATCCCCGTGTTATCGGAATTAAACAGCGACGCTTAAAACAGTTGTTGATCAATAACGTTAATTTAATTGCCTATCATTTGCCACTGGATGCGCATCCGACGTTAGGAAATAATGCGCAATTGTCACAATTATTAGGTTTGGAAGTCGATGGTCGCATCGTCGGTACAGGCGATCCCGCTATTGCCTTGTGTGGGTGTTTGGCGGAGCCAAAATCAGTGCCGGAGTTTACCGATCATTTACGGCAAACATTGGGACGAGAACCACAAGTGATCCAGGCACATAATCGTCCTATAACCACACTAGGATGGTGTACAGGCGCGGCACAAGGCTACATCGAACATGCTGCGGAGTTAGGCCTGGATGCATTTTTAAGTGGTGAAATATCGGAACAAACAGTGCATTTAGCGCGCGAATTAGGCATTAATTATTTTGCCGCAGGTCATCATGCTACCGAACGTTACGGTGTTTTAGCCTTGGGCGAACACCTTGCACAACGCTTTGATTTGAATCACCAGTTTATTGATATCGATAATCCAGTTTAATATGTGAGTATTTACACATGATGATTTCACTGTAACAGGACGGTTATGTTTGATTTGATTACGACACTAAAAAACTTCTTTACAGTCAGCTTGTGGCATGATTTGCCTGAAAATTCGCATTTTATTGTACGGTGGTTACATAACGCGCTTCGAGTTAGCTACATCGTTATTAGAGAATTAGCCAAAGGTGAATTAAATCTCCGAGCAATGAGCCTTGTGTTTACAACCTTATTGTCGTTAGTGCCATTGATTGCGGTTGCATTCTCGGTGTTAAAAGCGTTTGGCGCGCACAATCAAATAGAACCATTTTTATTACATGCTCTGGAACCACTGGGTGCAAAAGGACCAGAAATTGCTGGCAATATTATCGGATTTGTTGAAAACGTTAAGGTTGGTGTTTTAGGTTCGCTTGGTGTCACCATGCTGTTTTACACCATAATTGCTTTGGTTCAGAAAATTGAAAATGCCTTTAATTTTGTCTGGCGCGTGACGCGTCCTAGAACATTTGCCCGTCGTTTTACTGACTATCTAAGTGTGGTCTTGATTGGGCCATTATTGGTGTTTACGGCTTTAGGTTTAGCTGCCAGCGCAATGAATGCCGACCTTGTTCAGAGTCTACAAGCAATTGAGCCATTTGGTTCTTTAATACTGATCATAAGTAAAACCATTCCGTATTTGATGATTATTATTGCATTTACATTTTTGTATATGTTTATTCCTAACACCCGAGTTGAAATGCTATCAGCATTGTTGGGGGCTGCCGTTGCTGGCGTGTTGTGGATCACGATAGGTAAAATATTTGCCTCGTTTGTTGCTTCATCTTCGAATTACACGGCTATTTATTCGAGTTTTGCCATTTTATTCTTCTTTATGATTTGGTTATATCTAGGCTGGCTTATTTTACTAACAGGATCACAAGTTGCATTTTATTTGCAGCATCCCAAGCTGGTTAGATTGGGTGGTAAAAATTATGTACTCAGCCCCCGTCTTCGAGAAAAAGAAGGTCTATGGTTGATGACGGTGATTGCGCGACAGTTTTACCAACAAAAACCAGCGATGACGATAGCTGAATTGGAGCAAAAAACCAGATTGGATGATGCCAATTTGCAACGATTATTAAGTATTTTGCAAGAACATCATTTTATTGCAGAAATAGCGGGTGACCATATTGCTTTTCAACCAGCGCAAGATATTGCCATGATTACGGTCAACGCCATTCTTGATTGTTTACGGTCGGCTGAAGAGTCAGATTTAATCGTTGATATCAGTACGGCTGATGCCAGTATCAATTCGGTAATGAACAAACTCGAGACTAGCCAATTAGAACAGTTAGATGGCATGACATTACGTCAACTAGCTATAGGTGAAAATCAACATGCATGAAACAGTGCTTCGCAAAAAAATCGTCTTAGGTGTCACCGGCAGTATTGCTGCCTATAAATCTGCTGAATTAATTCGGCGGATGAAAGAGCTGGGAGCTGATGTGCGTGTTGTTATGACAAAAGCAGCATGTCAATTTATCACACCGCTAACCTTGCAAACATTGAGTGGACAGCCAGTTGCGATTGAATTGCTAGATGCCGATCAAGAATCGGCAATGGGCCATATCAAACTTGCACGCTGGGCAGACTGGATAGTGATTGCGCCAGCCAGTGCCAATACGATTGCGAGACTAGCACATGGCCGGGCTGATGATTTATTGTCTTCTTTATGTTTGGCGAGTGAGTCCCCACTTGCTGTTGCACCTGCTATGAATAATAAAATGTGGGCGAATGAGGCAACCCAAGCTAACTTGGACACATTGATGAGACGAGGTGTTTATGTTTTAGGTCCAGCCAGCGGTGATCAAGCCTGTGGAGAACAAGGCGAAGGACGATTATTAGAGCCAATGGCAATCATTGTACAATTAGCTCAGTTAATGATGCCATTAAAGCTCCAGGGTAAAAAAGTTGTGATTAGCGCTGGGCCAACCTATGAACCGATTGATCCGGTAAGATTTATTGGCAACCGCAGCTCAGGTAAGATGGGATTTGCTGTAGCCAAGGCAGCAAAAGAAGCTGGGGCAAATGTAGTTTTGATAGCAGGCCCTGTCCATTTGACAACACCGCAAGGCGTTGAGCGGATAAATGTTGAAACTGCCGCACAAATGCATGAGCAGGTAATGGCCTCTGTTGCTTCGGCCGATATTTTTATCGCATCTGCAGCGGTGGCAGATTTTAGACCACTATCCGTAGCTGATAATAAGATTAAAAAAACACAAACGGATAACTTACAACTAGAATTAGTGCCTACGATAGATATCGTATCTGACGTGGCTAAACTGGAACGTGTTCCATTTATTGTCGGTTTTGCAGCTGAAACCGATCATGTTGCTGATTATGCCAAGACTAAGTTACACACTAAAAAATTAGATATGATAGCGGCAAATCAAGTGGGTGAAGGACTTGGCTTTGCTGTTGATAACAATGCCTTGGACGTATTTTGGTCGCAAGGTTCACAGACATTGCCATTAGCGAATAAAACGCAATTGGCACGAGATTTAATGACGTTAATTATCGAGCGATTTTATGCAAAAAATTCAACTCAAAGTACTTGATTCACGATTGGGCGATACGATTGAGCTACCTGATTATGCTACCGCTGGTTCTGCTGGACTAGATTTACGTGCCTGTCTTGACCAAAATATTATGTTGGCACCGGGTGAAACGGTATTAGTACCAACTGGCTTAGCTATACATATAGACGATCCTTCACTTGCAGCAGTGATATTGCCTCGCTCTGGTTTAGGTCATAAACACGGTATCGTATTAGGTAATTTAGTCGGCCTGATCGATAGCGATTATCAAGGTCAACTATTTGTATCGTGCTGGAATCGCGGCCAAACCGAGTTTGAGATTGTAGTTGGTGAAAGACTGGCTCAAATGGTCTTTATTCCTGTTGTACAGGTAGGCTTTGAACGGGTTGAACAATTCACTAGCTCAGAACGAGGATCAGGTGGATTTGGACATACCGGCCGCCACTAAAATCGACAAAAATAGTAAAGGGGAAACTATGAAGTTAATGCTGTTGGCTGTGCGCATTGGAGGCAAGCCCATTGCCTTATTATCGCTAATACTGATTGGATTAGCCGTGTTTTCTGGTTTTTCATGGCAAGCACAGCAGTTATCTAGCGAACAATCTGAGATAAAAAATCAATTTCAACAGCAGATCGCCAACATGATTGTCGAGACAGTGACTCAACATGTTAGCGCTCTAAATAGTCAAATGGCATCATTGGCTCAATCTCCACAATTGATAGCGGCGATGACGGATAATGATGTCGCTCAGATCCAAGCTCAACAAACTGCACTTAAGTTCGCATTACCTCAGGCACAAACCGTGTGTTTGTTTAATGCTGATGTTGACCAACCTGATGACAATGCCTGTTTACCAATCAGTTTTGCAACACTGACAAGCTTGCGTCAGGCCAAGCAAGATGGTCATGCGGATATTGCGATGCTGTCGATAGCAACAGATAAAGCGCATGTGTTACTAGCCCAGCGTATTGTCGATAGTTCAGATCAAGTCAAAGGCGTGTTGGTCGTTGCGCTTAAACCAGAGCTTATTACTAACTTAATCCTAAAAGAGCATGGTTTTAGTGGCTACGTTGAACTGCAACAAAAAACCAAACAGGCCGCTGTTACATTCGCAAGTCAAGGTGATGCCGGTTTAAAACAAACCAAGCCGTTATTTACTCAAACAATCGCCAACACGCATTGGCAAGTGGTGTATTGGTCAAAAGCGACCGACTCATCTGCAACATCTTGGCTAGTGATGACGATTGTTGTAGCAAGTGTATTTTTGATTATAGTGTTGCGTGAACTATGGCAATCCTTATTGCTTAGAGCCGACGCTTGTTCATTGCGACAAGCTGTAAAAGACTTGCAGTCTTCTAAGTTAAAGCCCAAATATCATTTGGCTCATAGCGTCTTCCAAGATGTGATTGATGAGGTGCAAACCTTAGGTCATCAAATGATCGCGACACCTAACAAAGCGGAAATACAAAAAAAACAAACCTTATCACCACTAGAAATACCCCCTGAACCCGTTGAAACAGTCTTTCAAAAACCACAAGAAATCGCGATCGATCCCGCTATTTTCAAAGCCTATGATATTAGGGGAATAGTTGGAACAAATATCAATGAAAGTACAGTTAAATTACTTGGTCAGGCAATAGGCAGTGAAGCCCAAAATCGAAGTAAAAAACGACTGGTTGTTGCGCGTGATGGCCGTTTATCGAGCGAGAGTCTGTCTAAAGCACTTGTTGAAGGACTTGTTTCAACAGGATGTGAGGTGGTCGATATTGGTCAAACAGCAACACCCCTGATGTATTTTGCTTGCGAACAATTGGGCACACAATCTGGCGTTATGGTGACGGGGAGCCATAATCCTGCCGATTATAATGGCTTAAAAATCTTGTTAGATGGCGATAATCTTGCCGGTGATGAACTTAAAGGACTCTACCAGCGTATCCAACAAGGTAATTTTGTCAGCGGTACTGGCTCAAAAAGTACGGCAGATATTGTCGATGATTATGTCAAACGTGTCGTGGGTGACGTTAGATTATCGAGATCAGTAAAAGTCGTTGTGGATGCTGGCAATGGCGTTGCAGGTCTTATTGCACCTCGATTACTACAGGAACTCGGTTGCGATGTGATAGAGCTGAACTGCGAGGTTGATGGTACTTTCCCAAATCATCACCCTAACCCGTCACAGCTAGAAAATTTGCATGACTTAATCAAAGCGGTTGACTACTATGATGCGGAATTAGGTATTGCATTTGATGGTGATGGTGATCGCCTCGGTGTTGTTGATGCAAGCGGCCATGTAATTTGGCCTGATCGTCTCATGATCATGTTTGCCCAAGACGTTCTATCTCGACAACCTGCCGCAACGATTATCTATGATGTTAAAAGCTCAACTAGTTTGGCGGATAGTATTATGCGAGCGGGTGGTGAGGCCGTGATGTCACCTTCAGGCCATTCTATTATCAAAAATAAAATGCGAGAAATAAATGCCCAATTAGCAGGTGAAATGAGTGGTCATATTTTCTTTAAAGAGCGCTGGTTTGGATTTGATGATGGTTTATATGCCGCGGCTAGATTGTTAGAATTGCTGGCAAGTGATCCCTTGGAACGCACACCAACTGAAGTTTTTGCAGCGATACCCAATCACGAAAACACACCTGAGATAGTGATCGAGATGGCTGAAGGTGAAAACCATGTCTTTATGGCACAATTAGCGTCTGAAGCCGATTTTACAGGCGCTCAGGTAACATTGATTGATGGTATTAGAGCAGAATATGCCAACGGTTGGGGTTTGGTTAGGGCTTCAAATACAGTGCCTGGCATCAGTCTCCGTTTTGAAGCTGATACACTAGAAAATCTACACTATATTCAGCAACAATTTAAGCAACAAATGTTACAAGTTAAACCAACGCTGACATTGAATTTTTAATTTAAAGAACTAGCATGACACTAAATACACAACGTTCGACACAAATTGCACAAGTATTAACGGAAGCACTACCGTATATACAACGATTCAAGGACAAAACCCTGGTGATCAAGTACGGTGGCAACGCAATGGTTGATGAATCATTAAAAAACAGTTTTGCTCGTGATGTGGTTTTGCTAAAAGCAGTAGGAATTAACCCTGTCATAATCCACGGCGGCGGCCCTCAAATTGGTGATTTATTAAAGCGAATTGGTAAAGAAAGCCAATTTATCAATGGTATGCGCGTTACCGACAATGAAACCATGGATGTTGTTGAAATGGTGCTGGGTGGGCAAGTTAATAAAAGCATTGTTAATTTGATTAACAGTCATGGCGGACGGGCAGTCGGTTTAACAGGTAAAGATGGTAGTTTGATTATTGCCGAAAAATTGAAAGTAGCAGCAGATAATAATGACCCTGCGATCACTGTATCCGAACTGATTGATCTTGGCCACGTTGGCAAAGTTAAAAGCATTGATACCAGCGTGATTGATATGCTTATTCACAGTGATTTTATTCCTGTGATCGCACCGATTGGTGTTGGTGAGAATGGTCAGTCTTACAATATCAATGCAGATCTAGTTGCTGGAAAAATAGCAGAAGTGTTGCAAGCAGAAAAACTGATTTTGTTGACCAATACCGCTGGCTTATTAGATGCTGAAGGTGAGTTGCTAACAGGCTTAAATGCAAAACAAGTTAATCAGCTGATAGATGATGGCGTAATTTATGGTGGCATGTTGCCTAAAATTGGTTGTGCACTTGATGCTGTTCAAGCGGGTGTCACAACAGCACATATTATTGATGGACGTGTTCAACATGCAGTATTACTAGAAATGTTTACCGATGAAGGTGTGGGTACCTTGATCCGTGGAGGATGGCAATGAGTGACCAAGAAAAACAATCGCGTTCAGAAGTAAAAAGCTCGCGTCGGCAGGCAATTTTAGAAGCGCTGGCCCATGAATTAGAGCAACATCCAGGTGAGCGAATTACAACGGCACAATTAGCGAAAGGTCTAGGTGTTTCTGAAGCTGCTTTATATCGCCACTTCCCAAGTAAAGCGCGTATGTTTGAAGGTTTAATTGAGTTTGCTGAGGAAACGATATTTGGACTGATCACGCGTATTTTAGACGACGATAAAAATGCCGTATCACGCTGTGAAAAAATAATTACATTGATGTTGGGGTTTAGTGCTAAGAATCCCGGAATTAGCAGTATTTTAATAGGTACGGCCTTGACTGGCGAAACAGAGCGCTTACGTCAGCGTGTTAATCAATTTTTTGAACGATTAGAAACACAATTTCGCCAGATTTTGCGTGAAAGAGAGCTTACATTGACCCAGGCAGGCGGACGTCCTGTCAACGAAACGGCTAATTTACTATTGACGGTAATAGAAGGACATGTGCAACAATACGTGCGTACAGGTTATCGCCAATCGCCATTAACTGGCTGGGACCAGCAGTGGCAATTATTAGCTACCGTGCTAAAGGCATACGCATGATAAATGTAACATATAGTCAGTAATGCACCCTCAGCGCATGTTGCAACATTAGCACCGTATAGCAACCTCAATCTGACAGAAGTCAAACCATCGACTTTAGCGGGTACGGTTGATAATGTTGAGTCATGTTTTAAATAAACGTCATCCCCATGCACGAAGCTTGATTCTTGTTGAGCAAAAATCAACATTTGAAATGTTGCAAAATTCAGGATTTAAAGCACGAGGTTATTTAACACCAGAATAGTGGCTCATGTTAGAAAAGCAATACGTGTAGTTGATGACGGCGAAGCATTGTTGCCTAAAAAACTCGTTACAGACATGCTAAATCGCTTTGCTTCATCATTTATCATGGTTGATCAACCGAAATTATAAAACAGCCCAACTTGTGGGTTGGGTTTCAACCCAACAAACTAAAGCCGATATGCACCGTGGGTTGGACTTTATTCCAACAATTGGGATACACGGAACTTTGCCTCGTTCCCACGCTCCCGGGGGGGGGCAATGTCGGGGTTGTCGGGTTAAAACCCGACCCACATGGCTATACCCCGTAGGTTGGATTTTAATCCAACAATTGGCCCCATCAATCACAAAAATGTGATCTAAATCACAACCAAGCTTCAAATTAGTACCAAGGTACAATAGATCTACCTTCCAAACAGGAGGAAACTGACACTCAAGTAATGGATTAATGTATCCATTGTTAGTTGAAAAACGTTTTCTGGGAGAGAAATCATGGCTACTCAAATTGGTATTGTAAAAGCACTCATCGGCACAGCAACAGCAACCGCTGCTGATGGCACGATAAGAAATCTTCAAATTGGCGATCAAGTCTTTGCTGATGAACTAATCACGACAGGCGCTGGTGGCGCTATTGAATTAGAGTTCGCTGATGGTAGTGTGATGGATCTTGGGCGTAACTCTCAAGCAGTCCTTGATGACACCGTCTTTAATCCAGAAGCTGCAACTGCTGTTGCAGAAACAACAGATGCTGAAGTTGATGCAATTCAAGCAGCATTATTAGCTGGTGCGGATCCAACACAAATTGGTGAAGCAACGGCAGCTGGTGCTGGTGTGGCTGGTGAAGGCAACGAAGGTCACCAACCAGTAGTTGTTGATTATCTTGCACCAGAAGCACCGGTTGAATCAGGATTTGATACGACTGGTATCGGTGTTCTATTCCCGGAAATTCAAGAAGAACTACAAACTCCGATAGAAGATGAGCCTGTTATTCCTTCACCGGTCAATGAGCCCCCTTCTATTAATCCAGAGGGTGCGAATGATGTTGTGTATGAAGCGGGCTTAACGAATGGCTCAGGCGTAGGTAGCACAACGACAACTGTAGAAGGAAGCTTCACCGTATCAGATCCAGATGGTTTAGATGACATTACCAGCGTAACCATTAATGGTACAACGATAGCGACTGCAGACTTGGGCAGTAATAACACCGTTGCTGGCAGCCATGGCACATTAACCGTAACTGGCTATAACAGCGCAACCGGTGTTGCGACGTATAGTTACACCCTTGAAAGCCCAACCACAGACATTGCCAATGCAGTAGAAAGCGATGTATTCACGTTGACCACAACGGACGGTACAGCAACTTCAGCAGAGGCAAGCATCACGATTGAAATTGTGGATGATGGTCCTCAGGCGTTTCTCAGTGTAGATTCTGAAAACGATATTTCTATTGAAGAAACAGGTGGTACAGCAATAATTACCTTTAATTTAGTGGGTACTTTTAATCCCGGGGCTGATGGGCTGAATCCGGTTAACGGAGAGAAATATTCAATCAGATTGCTTGCTGAAAATGGCGTAGATTCTGGTTTGCAAACGACTGCTCAGGATACAATTTACTTATTCCAAACAGGTGATGACACAATTATTGGCTCTACCAATGACGAATACCAGGGTGATGACGACAGTGTTGTTTTCAGGATCACCATCGATGTGACTGGCGGGATTATAAAAGTAGAAAGCCAAGGATTTTTCCATCCGCCTGAAGAACCAGTTATTTTTCTCGATACTGGCATCGAGGCCGTATATACGGTTACTGATGGTGATGGTGATACATCTGAAGCAACTGTCAGTTTGTCCCAAAACATTGGCTTTGTTGACGGTGTGCCAATGCTTGGCGCTTTTGCCAGCATCATACTTGCAAACGAAGCTGATGTGACAACAAGTGGTCAGGTGTTGTTAGAAGGTAACGCGGATGGAATTGCCGATATTAATATTACGCCGACAAATCTTCCTGCCGATTGGGCATCTTCTTCTGTCGAAAATTTTGTTGATGGCGAGTTTGTATCAAGAACTTTAACCATTGCTAATGCTGATGGTGCTACTTATGGCTCCTTAACGATTGATGCTAGCGGCAATTATTCATTTAAACTAATTACGCCAACACCAATAGACTTTTTAACAGCGACCTTGACTGACCCTACTGCGGGGGGACCTGTTCCGGAAGTGGTTTTACCGATAGTTGGAAGTGATGGTGAAACAGTATTAACTGCTACGTTTAGTTCAGAAAGTGGTGGTATAAACTCATCTACACAAGGTATGGGGGTAAATAATAACTCAGTAGATAACCCAACAGACAATGGCAATAATGTTAATCCTCCAGAGGTGGTATCAATAGCTTTTGATGAGAATTTGTCTGACATCGGTTTCACTGTCAATAATCTTCGGAATACTGGCAGTAACCAAGTTGAGACATTAACTTGGTCTGTATTTACGTTAACAACTACTACTGTTGATGGCGAAGAAGTCAGTACAAAAACACTTGTTGACTCAGGTACTGTAACGCCACCTTTAGGAACCGGTGAGTCAACAACATTTGGTTTCGTGCTGAGTGATTATGGTTTAGATGAAGGAGTTGAGTTTAATCACGTAGAGTTAGCCGGTGAAGATGGAACTGATTACCGCTTGTTATCTATGTCTGTTCAAACAACTAACCCGCCGGAAGAAGTTAGTTTGAATTTTAATGTGACAGTCGAAGATGGTGATGGTGATATTACAGATCCTCAAGTCCTTAATGTTGGCGTTACCGGCGGAGAAGGCTCAGGTTATAACCTTGTTGGTGATGATGGAAATAATATATTACAAGGCGGATCTGGCGATGACATCCTGACCGGAGGTTTAGGCGATGACATCCTGACTGGTGGTGCTGGTGATGATGTCTTCGCTTGGAATGCTAGTGATGCTGATGGAGGCATCGATACTATAACTGACTTTGATATTAACAACGCTAATGGTTTAGGGAATGATGTGTTGAATCTGGCAGATTTGCTCGATCCAACAGGTGCGCTTAATATTGGTGTTACTGATAATCTGGATAATTATCTTAAAGCTACTTTTGACAACGTCAGTAACACAACAACGATTGATGTTTATACTGCAGGTGATGCCAATGCTGCAGGAACAATTGATCAAAGTATTGTGATTAATGGTGATGTATCTGATCTCAATAGTCTCTTGGCAGCGAATAATTTAATTGTTGATCAATAGTCTTAGATTAATGTAAGTCTAATCTATTAAGTTAAATAAATAAGGCCGGCTTTTTAGCCGGTCTTTTTTATTGAAAAATTTACAGAATTTGAGCAAGAAGGGGTCAGGGAAAGAAAGGTGTTTATGCCATGCGTTAATGAGCTCATCATAATGCTCCGCTATGTAACCATTCTGTTCTTTTGAGTTGAGCACGAGACAAGCGATAATTTCTTGCCAACTCAATCTGTGGCTCAAGCCAGTATTTAGCTTCACCATCTGCACAGTTAACATGAACGTGCATACGCGACTCTTCTCGAGAGAAAAAGAAAAATCGAAAACCTTCTTCGTTAAATACTGTTGGACTCATGACCTAAAGTGTAGCGCATTTTTAAGTTTAGCATGTGTGTTCTCGAGGGGAAGTGTAGCTATTGCATTGTGTCATCCTACCCATCTTTACTTGATGATGTAACGCAAGACCTGACCCTGTTATTCTTTGACCCTGTTATTCTTGACTAACGTGCTATTTATGTTACGGTAGAGTTACTACAAAAGTGGTAAGGGGTAAAAATGGCTACTACATCAATTCGAATTAATAATGATCTTTATGAGCAAGCAAAACAAGATGCTTTTGCGGAACATCGTACTATATCTGGGCAAGTGGAATTTTGGGCAAAAGTTGGTCGTGCTGCAATCGATAATCCAGACTTGCCGATAGATTTTATTGCTGAATCAATTATTTCACTCGCAGAGCCACGAGGTGATGCGCAACCTTTTGTGCCTGCATCTAAGCAATGACATGGAGTGTGTTGCAAACAAGGCGGTTTGCTCGCCAATATAAGAAGCTACAGCGAAATATCATCAGTGAAGTCGATCATGCCGTTGAACACATTTCGACGGCCCCAACCATACTGGGTCAGCGTAAGAATGGAGATTTAGCTGATTTGTATGTGTATAAATTTCATGCCAATGGTCAGTTGTATCTATTAGGGTATAGCTGTGATGAGAGTGTTCGACTGATTTATCTCGAGTCTGTAGGTTCGCATGAGAACTTTTATCGAGATATAAAGCGTTAAAGGAATACACGTATGTGGGGTCAGGTCTTGCACATATTTGCACATATTTGGGGTCAGGTCTTGCGTTACATCATCAGGTAAAGATGGGTGGGATGATAAAATTCAAACCCCTAGGGTGTTTGTTGCAGCATTGATATCAATTACACGTTAATATTAGATTTATTTTTTAAATGAATTTGAATTAATGATCTCGTCAAACTCAATCTCAGAAACATGGCAACAGCTTTTAGCGGGCAGGAATTTAACTCAGTCTGCACTGCAGGTATTAGCGGGTAGTGATTATCTAAAGCAATGGGGGCAACGTTATCCAGAACGTGCCAAGACATTGATTGAGTCTGGCGATATTGAAAAAGTTTATGAGATAGATACATATCAACAGAATTTGGTTAAACAGCTTAACAATGTTGCCGATGAAGCCGTATTACAACAGCAGTTACGCTATTTTCGTCAACGAGAAATGGTACGAATAATCTGGCGGGACTTGGCGGGTTGGTCTGATTTGGCTGAAACCATGCGTGATCTTTCGGCAATGGCAGATGCCTGTATTCAACAAGCGTTAAGCAAGTTACAGTACTGGTTAGAACTGGATTTAGGTCAGCCAGTTAATGACGATGGTCAGCCACAATCGATGATTGTCTTAGGTATGGGTAAATTAGGAGCGGGCGAGCTTAATTTATCATCGGATATTGATTTGATCTTTTGCTATCCTGACAATGGCGACACACAAGGCGGTCGTCGTAGCCTGTCTAATGAAGAATTCTTTACACGTCTTGGGCGTAAACTTATTCACGCTTTGGATACTATTACCGTTGATGGTTTTGTGTTTCGTGTCGATATGCGCCTTCGTCCATATGGCGACAGTGGCAGTCTGGCTTTGAGCTTTGATGCGATGGAATATTATTACCAAACGCAAGGACGTGAATGGGAACGTTATGCCTTGATCAAAGCTCGTCCGATTACTGGTGATCACACAGCACAACAACAATTAATAGCCCTGCTTAGACCGTTTGTTTACCGTCGCTATTTAGATTATGGTGTGTTTGCATCATTACGCGAATTAAAAGCGATGATTGCCGGTCAGCTCCATAAAAAAGGCATGGAAGATAATATTAAACTCGGTGCAGGCGGTATTCGTGAAATTGAGTTTATAGGTCAAGTCTTTCAATTGATTTACGGTGGCCGTGATCTAGCCTTGCAACAACGACCCATATTAACAATTTTGGATTTGTTGGCGCAGCGACAATTTTTATCTAATTATGTTGTGGCTCAATTGCAGCAAGCTTACGACTTTTTGAGACGCACCGAGCATCGTATTCAAGCGTGGGCAGATCAGCAAACACACATCCTGCCGCAAGATGATGACAGCCGATACCGTCTTGCGAATTCAATGGGCTTTGCCAATTGGTGTTCGTATAAGATTGTTTTAGACCAACATCGTAATGCGGTGCAAAGTCATTTTGAGCAAGTGTTAACAGCACCGCAAGCCGATATTGAATCTAATGGTGTATCGTTCTTTACATCAAGCAAGCAACAGCAATTAGAACATCTTCAACGATTAGGTTATCACGATACTGAAAAGTGTTTAGATGCACTGAAAATGATGCTAAATTCGCGTAATTGTCGTAATTTGAGTGAAACTGGTCGAGAGAGGTTGGTAAGGTTATTGCCATTATTAGTCCAGGCTTCAGCCAATGTAGCAGAGCCTGATATGTGTTTATCGCGGCTTATTCCTTTAATGGAAGCAATTATGCGCCGCTCAGCCTATATGTCTCTGTTAGTTGAGAATCCTTTGGCTTTGTCACAATTAGTCAAGTTATATGGCTCCAGTTCATGGATTGGCAACAATGTGACCAAGCACCCTGTGTTGTTAGATGCTTTGCTCGATCCTCGCGCTTTATATTCTGTTCCCGAACGTTCCGAACAAAAAGCCGTTTTATCGATGATGTTGGATTCTGTTGAGCAAGACGATCTTGAGCAGAAAATGGAAAAATTGCGCGAGTTTCAGCAATTAGCAACCTTGCATGTTGCTGCTGCTGATATTAGTAATCTATTACCAGTGATGCGTGTCGGTGATTTATTAACTGAACTTGCTGAATTGCAATTAGAACAGGTGATGCAGTTAGCATGGCAATATCTTGTGACCAAGCATGGTAAACCGCCCGCTACCGATGATACGGATCTGAGCCAGTCAGGTTTTGTGGTGTTGGGCTATGGCAAGCTGGGTGGATTAGAAATGGGCTATGGTTCAGATCTCGACTTGGTATTTCTATATCGCGATTTTGAACAAAACACCATGACTGATGGTGATAAGCCCATCGATGTGATGATGTTTTACACACGGTTAGCGCAACGTATGATCCATATTATCAATACGATTACAGCCAGTGGCCTTCTGTATGAGATTGATATGCGATTGAGGCCAAATGGAAACTCTGGCTTGTTGCTCTCAACGGTGTCAGGTTTCGCAGAATATCAACAACATGATGCATGGACATGGGAACATCAAGCTTTAGTGCGTGCACGATGTGTCGCCGGAGACCGTGATTTATCTGACAAGGTGGCAAAAATACGCTGTGATGTATTAACCAAGCAGCGCGATCAAACTGCATTGGCATTAGAAGTCAATGAGATGCGTGCTAAAATGCGTGCGCAATTAGATAAGAGTACTGGATTAGATACAGGCGCGGGGCAACTATTTGATCTAAAACAAGGTGTGGGTGGTATCGCTGATATTGAATTTATGGTGCAATATGCGGTGCTTGCCTGGTCAGTATTCTTGCCTGAACTGTTAGTCAATACTGACAATATCAGGATTTTGGATGCGTTAAAGTCAACTGGTAAATTGGCTGATCAGGATGCCCGCTTATTGGCGGATGCATATCGATTTTATCGACATTTGGCGAATCATTGCGTGTTACAAGATGTACGAGCAATTGTACCAATTGAAAATGTCGCAATATATCAGCCATATGTGGCTACACTATGGCAGAAATGGTTTGGTTAACAATAAATAATTTTAGACGTTTAGACGAAAAAGTGGGTAATTATGGTTACAGCAACAATGGCAGATCGGGACGGTGTTATCTGGTTAGATGGCGAAATGGTGCCGTGGCGCGAAGCAAAAGTACATGTGTTAACGCATACATTGCATTATGGTATGGGTGTATTTGAGGGCGTTCGTGCCTATAAAACGGATGAAGGTACTGCCATCTTTCGTTTGCAAGAACATACTGATCGCTTGTTCCGCTCAGCAAAAATCATGGGCATGCCTATGCCATTTGATAAAGATGTGATCAACCAAGCGCAAAAAGCAGTGGTACGTGATAACAATTTGGAATCAGCTTATTTGCGACCTATGGTGTTTTACGGCAGTGAAGGCATGGGTATTCGTGCTGATAATCTTAAAACTCATGTTATGGTTGCCGCATGGGAATGGGGGTCATATCTTGGTGCTGAAAATATGGAAAAAGGTATCCGTATTAAAACATCATCGTTTACACGTCATCATGTCAATATTGCCATGTGTAAAGCCAAAGCAAACGGTAATTACATGAACTCTATGTTGGCGTTACAAGAAGCCGTTCAATGTGGTTACGATGAAGCCTTATTATTAGATGCAACAGGTTTTGTTGCGGAAGGTAGTGGCGAAAATTTCTTTATGATCCGTGATGGTGTGCTTTATACACCTGCATTAACAGCAGCATTAGAAGGTATCACTCGTGCAACGATTCTGACCCTGGCTGAAGATATTGGCTTGAAAATTGTTGAAAAACAAATTACTCGTGATGAAGTTTATATTGCGGATGAGGCCTTCTTTACCGGTACTGCAGCAGAAGTAACACCTATTCGTGAATTAGATAATCGTGTTATCGGTAATGGCAATCGCGGTCCAATCACTGAACAATTACAAGCCATGTACTTTGATCAGGTATATGGTCGTGCAGCGATGTATCGTAATTGGAATTCGCACGTTTAAGTGAAGTGCAATACACACAAATAAAAAAATTTTAAAGAGGTAAAGGTTAATGGCAGGTCATAGTAAGTGGGCGAATATTCAGCATCGTAAGGGTGCGCAAGATGCCAAGCGCGGCAAATTGTTTACTAAATTTATTCGCGAAATTACTGTTGCGGCTAAAGAAGGCGGCAGCGACGCAAGCAATAACCCACGTTTACGTGCAGCGATTGATAAAGCACTCAGTGGCAATATGACACGTGATGTTATTGAGCGAGCAACCAAACGCGGTGCAGGTGAAATGGACGGTGTCAGTTATGAAGAAATTCGTTATGAAGGTTATGGCCCAAGTGGTATTGCGATCATGATGGATTGTATGACTGATAATCGAAATCGTACAGTTGGCGCGGTACGTAATGTCTTCACCAAACGTGGTGGTAATATGGGCACAGACGGTTCCGTTTCTTATTTGTTTAATAAAAAAGGCATCATTTCATTTGCAGCGGGAACGGATGAAGATGCCGTGATGGAAGTAGCATTAGAATCAGGCGCTGAAGATATTGTGACCAATGATGATGGTTCAATTGATGTGTTCACAGCACCAGAAGACTACGCTGCTGTAAAAGATGCTTTGGATAATGCTGGTTTTCAATCAACATCAGCAGAAGTCACAATGCATCCTGAAACAACGGTAAGTCTGGATGTTGACGATGCCCGTAAAGCGATGGCGATGATAGATGCATTTGAAGATTTGGATGACGTGCAGCAGGTATACAGTAATGCTGACTTTTCCGATGAGGTTATGGCTCAACTCAATGACGATTAAGGCCAGAGTGTCATGCCTCGTATCTTAGGTATCGATCCTGGATCACGTAAAACAGGCTTTGGCATTATTGAGCTTGAAGGTAAGAAAATTAAACATGTCATTAATGGACGATTATTAGTCGGTGATGGTGATTTTGCCGATAGGTTACGCCAGATATTTGTTGGCCTGACTGATATTATTGAACGCTATCAACCAGAAATGATGGCAATAGAAAAAGTGTTTTTACATAAAAATGCCGATTCAGCATTAAAGTTAGGACAAGCACGGGGTGCGGCAATTTGTGCTGCAGTTAGTCAAAATCTAACTGTGCATGAATATAGCGCAACTCAAATAAAAAAATCTGTAGTCGGCAACGGTCATGCCAAGAAAGATCAGGTGCAATATATGATGTCAGTGATTTTATCGCTGCCTGACATGCCAGAAGAAGATGCTGCTGATGCTTTGGCCTGTGCGATGACACATGCTAATTTTGCATCTGTTGGCAATGTACTTAACAGCAAATTGCCGGAAGGTATGCGAACCTCTCGTCGTGGAGGACGTTATAGCCGATGATCGGACGATTACGTGGAATAATCATAGAAAAACAAGCGCCTGATATGGTGTTAGACGTGCAAGGTGTTGGCTATGAAGTGGCTGCGCCTATGTCTACCTTTATTCATTTACCTGCTTTAAATGAAGAAGTGACCTTGTATACCCATCTCGTTGTACGTGAAGATGCCCAATTGTTATATGGCTTTGCTACATCACGCGAGCGCTTATTGTTTCGAAGTTTATTAAAAGTAAATGGTGTCGGTGCAAAATTAGCGCTTACGATCTTATCCGGTAGTGATGTTGATGATTTTGCTCGCAGTGTGCAGGAAGGTGATGCTGCCAGTCTGACTCGCTTACCTGGTGTCGGTAAAAAAACGGCAGAACGTCTGATTATTGAAATGCGAGATAGATTAAAAGAAGTCAGCAGTGCAATGGGATTAAAACCGGTTGTTTCAGAAGCGGCAAGTTTAGCTGGCGCTAAAGATGAAGCGATAGAAGCCTTAGTTGCTCTGGGTTACAAAGCAGTAGAAGCCGATAAGATGATTCGAAGTCTTAAGACAGATGGATTATCGACTGAACAGCTTATTCGACAAGCATTACAGAGAAGTTAAGGTATGGATGAGCGATTTATTACGGGAATGGCTTTGATTGATGATGATCTGGATTCAGCTATTCGTCCTGCCAAACTTGCTGATTATATAGGTCAGCCTAAAGTGCGAGAGCAGATGGAGCTATTTGTTGCGGCAGCTCGAAATCGTAAAGAATCATTAGACCATACTCTTATATTTGGGCCGCCAGGTCTGGGTAAAACAACACTCGCTCATATTATTGCCAATGAAATGGGTGTCAATATGAAACAAACTTCTGGTCCGGTGTTAGAGCGTCCAGGTGATCTGGCTGCATTATTAACTAATCTTGAACCAAATGATGTGCTGTTTGTCGATGAAATTCATCGTTTAAGTCCGATAGTGGAAGAAGTACTTTATCCTGCGATGGAAGACTATCAGCTTGATATCATGATTGGCGAAGGGCCTGCTGCCCGATCGATTAAACTTGATTTAGAGCCGTTTACCTTAGTCGGCGCAACCACAAGAGCAGGTTCATTAACATCACCGTTACGTGATCGCTTTGGTATTGTGCAACGACTTGAGTTTTATAATAGTGATGATTTGACGACGATCGTTGAACGAAGTGCACGTATTTTTGGCGTGGCACTTGAAAAAAGTGGTGCACATGAAATTGCACGCCGTTCACGAGGCACCCCGAGGATCGCAAATCGTTTGTTACGCCGTGTGCGTGATTATGCAGAAGTTAAATTTGATGGCAATATTACTGCCGAAGTCGCGCGCCAAGCATTGAATTTACTTGACGTTGATGACAATGGTTTTGATATGCTTGATCGCAAATTACTATCAGCGATTATCGAGAAATTTGATGGCGGTCCGGTTGGTATTGATAACCTTGCCGCGGCCATTGGTGAAGAGCGTGGCACCATTGAAGATGTATTAGAGCCATTTTTAATTCAAGAAGGCTTTATTATGCGTACACCGCGAGGCCGAATTGCAACCAAACGTGCATGGCTGCATTTAGGATTAACACCATCACAGACCTTAGGTGAAACAAATGGCTGATTTTGTGTGGCCAATTCGGGTTTATTATGAAGATACGGATAGTGGTGGCGTGGTGTATCACGCTAACTATCTTCATTTTATGGAACGAGCGCGCACCGAATGGTTACGCGATCTTGGTTTTGAACAAGATCAGCTCAATCAACAATATAATTGTATTTTTGCTGTGCATTCAATGCAGTTAAATTTTCGCTGTCCAGCACGCTTTAATGATGAAATAGTTGTTATCACAACTGTAAGCAAAGTGTCGGGCGCGAGTTTTGAATTTGATCAAAAAATTGTTCGCAATGATGAACTGTTGTGCGATGCTACAGTCAAAATTGCGTGTTTAGATGCCACCAGGTTTCGAGCCAAATCGATACCTTCATTTATTTTGACGGAGATACAAGGTGAATGCTGACCTTTCTTTAGTGACCCTTATTTCTGAAGCCAGTTTATTAGTAAAGTTAGTGATGTTAACGTTGTTGGCTATCTCATTGTATTCATGGACAATTGTGTTTAGAAAACGGAGTGAGTTAAATCTGGCTAAACGTGATGCAGATTCTTTTGAAGATAAGTTTTGGTCTGGCAATGAACTCAATAAACTCTATGAAGATATTTCTGCAAGACCGCATTCCAGTCGCGGCATGGAAGGTATTTTCGAGGTCGGTTTTAAAGAATTTGTAAGATTGAAAAAATCAGCACCAACATCGCCAGTGGTATTGGAAGGTGCACAACGGGTTATGCGTATATCGCTTGCCCGTGAAATTGATCAATTAGAAGTCTCTTTGCCGTTTTTAGCAACAGCGGGTTCAATCAGTCCCTACATTGGATTATTTGGAACGGTGTGGGGCATTATGAATTCATTTATGGCTTTGGGTGAAGTTCAACAAGCGACCTTAGCTATGGTCGCTCCAGGTATTGCTGAAGCATTGATCGCAACAGCAATGGGCTTATTTGCTGCGATCCCAGCCGTGGTTGCTTACAATCGCTACTCAAATAAAGTGGAGCGGTTAATCAATCGGTACGATACATTCTTGGAAGAATTTTCTTCTATCTTGCAACGTCAACATAGTTAAAACGAGCTATTTCGATGGCAAACTATAAACAAAGAATACGTCGTAAACCGATGGCTGAAATTAATGTCGTACCTTATATCGATGTTATGTTGGTATTACTGATTATTTTTATGATTACAGCACCATTGCTGACACAAGGTGTTAAGGTTGATTTGCCACAGGCCGCTGCTAACCCGGTTGAACCGTCTGAGGATAATAGCGAACCTCTGGTCGCATCGGTCGATGCTGATGGTTTATATTATCTTTCTATTGGCGATAACCAGGATCAACCAATAGATGCCACGATTTTAATGACTAAAGTGGCAGCAGTATTACGCCGTAGCCCTAAAACACCGATTATGGTTAAAGGCGATACCGCTGCAAGCTATGGTCAGGTTGTAACCTTAATGAGCTATTTGCAACAAGCGGGTGCGCCCAGTGTAGGTTTAATTACTCAATCACCAGAACAAAAAGCAACCAAATAATAATGAAAACGAGTTGGATCGAAACAATTATTGCTGGCAGCTACGCACTGATATTGCATATCATTTTGCTGGCTCTGTTTGTGATTGGGATGGAGTCACAAACTCCACCAAAACTCGTATCACAGCCTAAGGTGGATATTGTGCAAGCAACTGTGATGGATGAAGCTGCAATATTGCAAGAAGTAGCTAAACAACAACAACTGGAAAATGAAAAGCGTCGATTGGAACAAGAGCGACAACAACAACTTGATAAAAAGCTTGCCGAGACACAACAAGAATTAGCACGTACAGAACAAGAATTTTTAGACCAACAACAACGAGCAGAATTAGAACAGAAGCAGCTTGAACTAGAGAAACAACAACAACAAGAAAAAATTGCAAAACTTGAACAAGAACGCAAACTTCAAGAACAAAAAACGCGAGAAGCAGAACAACACCGCAAACAAGAAGAAGAGAAAAAACAACAAGCCGAACAACAACGAAAAGCCGAAGAGCAACGGACATTAGAAGCAGAACAAGCTCGCAAAATCGAAGAAGAAAAGAAACAACAAGCCGAACAGCAACGTCGTGCTGAGGAAGAAAAGCGAAAATTAGCTGAAGCGGATCGTAAAGCAGAAGAACAACGTAAAGCAGAAGCCGAAAAAGCCCGTAAATTAGAAGAAGAGAAAAAGCGACAAGCCGAAGAAGCTAGAAAAGAAGAAGAAAAACGTAAGGCTGAACAAGAACGTAAAGCAAAAATTGCAGAAGCAGATAGATTATTACAAGAAAGTTTGGCTGCAGAACAACAAGAGCAAGAAGAACGTCGTGTTGCTGGCGTGGTGGATCAATATTCATTAATGATCAAACAACGTGTCAAACGCTATTGGATTCGTCCCGGCAGTGCAGAAACCGGTCTACAAGTAACATTACGTGTGAGTTTGTTACCAGGTGGTGATGTAAAACAGGTGACGGTAATTAAAAGCAGTGGTAATTCAGTATTTGATCGATCTGCAGAGTCAGCTGTATATAAAGCGGCGCCATTGCCACAACCAACGGATCCTAAAGCTGCGGCAGCATTACGTGACTTTCAATTTATTTTTAAACCTGAATAGAGGGTAAAAAAATGACCAAAATTTGGTTAACACTTATTTGGCTATTAGCTTTTTTGCCATGGCAAGCGCAGGCAGAATTAGTTATCGAAATAACCGGAGGAACCGAAGCAGCATTGCCGATTGCAATTGTACCGTTTGGTAATACAGGATTTGCACCACCGGAAGATATTTCACACGTCATCAGTAATGATCTGGCGAGAAGTGGCCGTTTTGCACCATTGCCACAGCAAGATTTGATTTCTCAACCACATGAGAAAGCACAAATTAATTTTCAAGACTGGCGTTTATTGCGATCAGAAGGCTTATTGGTTGGTAAAGTCGATAGTATCGATGGTGAAACCTATCAAGTGCAGTTCCAATTATTTGATGTGTATAAAGCACAACAGTTAGTCGGAAAACGTTATCAAGTGCCTGCATCTGGTTTGCGTCGTTTAGCTCATCAGATTGCAGACGAGGTCTATCAAGCATTAACCGGTGAAGTAGGCGTATTTTCAACTCGTTTGGCATTTGTCACCGCAATTAAAAATGTTGATGGTACCAAGCGCTTTGCTTTGCAAGTGTCTGATTCAGATGGTGCTAATCCAAGAACGGTGTTGCAATCTAAACAACCGATAATGTCACCTAATTGGTCACCAGATGGTGAACGTTTAACCTATGTGTCATTTGAAAATGGTAATGCCGAAGTATTTATACAAGAAATGACCAGCGGTCGTCGTAATTCTGTGGCGGCATTTAAAGGTTTAAATAGTGCGCCTTCATGGTCACCTGATGGCAAAAAACTCGCGTTAACCTTGTCAAAAGCTGGTAATCCGGAAATATACGTTCTGGAATTAGCAACAGGTAACTTGGCGCGAGTCACACATAATTCACAAGCAATTGATACGGAAGCGGTATGGATGCCAAATGGTAATGAGCTTGTGTTTACATCGGATCGTGGTGGCAGACCTCAAATATATAAAGTGCCGGCGATAGGCGGTAAAGCGGAACGTTTAACCTTTGAAGGTTCTTACAATGCTTCGCCTGACATCTCGCCAGATGGTCAAATGATGACGATGGTGCATGTACAAAATGGCAAGTTTTATATTGCAGTACAAGATCTGACTACAGGCGCGGTACACGTTCTAACAGACACAGGACGCGATGAGTCGCCAAGCTTTGCGCCAAATGGTCGAATGATCCTGTATGCTACTGAACAAAAAGGTAAAGGGGTATTGGCAGCGGTGTCTGTCGATGGTCGAATCCATCAGCGTTTAGGCGAATCGGGAAGCGAAGTTAGAGAACCAGCTTGGTCGCCAATTAGAAAATAATCAGCTTTTTAGAGGTGAATTAAATGAAATTAGTTAAATTAACAGCAATTTTGTTAGCCATCACATGGCTCGCTGGCTGTAGCTCATTAGGTATGGGCAAAAAAGATACAGATACGACAGAATCGGATGTTGTAGTTGAAGATTTGAGTGCACAATCATTAGGCGTTGACGGTGAAAACGTGTCAGGTTCCGATCTTGGTGGTGCAGAAGCTCGAGTGATCGTTGGTGAAGATGCTTACCAAGGCAATGAATTAAATGATCCTGCAAGCCCATTATCAAATCGTATTGTTTACTTTGACTATGACAGCAGTTCAGTCCGTATTCAAGATCAAGCGACGTTAACAGCTCATGCTGCATATTTGGGCACACATCCAAATGTGACTATCCGTTTGATTGGTCATACCGATGAGCGTGGTTCGCGTGAATATAACCTAGCATTAGGTGAACGTCGTGCTTTAGCTATTCGTCAAATCTTGATGTTACAAGGCGCTAGTCTTGAGCAATTCCAAGTGACAAGTTTTGGTGAAGAGCGTCCAGCTGTTGAAGGGCACGATGAAGGAGCATGGGCACAAAATCGCCGTGTTGAATTGGTATATGTAGGACGTTAAAAATGAAATTAGTTGGTAATAAAGCCTTGGTGATGATGCTGTGTTTGTCAGCTATGATCAATGTTGCAGTGGCTGAAGATGGTGACGTAATACAACGAGTTGACCGATTAGAGCGAATAATTCAGGGTCAAGGCTTGGTTTCCTTATTGAGTCGTGTTGATCAACTGCAAAATGAAATTCAACGATTGAATGGCGATAACGAATCGCTAAGACATGAACTTAAACAAATGCAAGATCGTCAACGCAAGTTATATCTGGATCTGGACCAACGATTACAACAACAAACTGCTAGTTCACCTATTGTACCTCTAACGTCTGAAACAGCAGTTGATCAACCAGTTATGGTGCCATCTAATTCAGAACCTAGTTCAGAACAGGGTGAAGTAGCACCATCACAAGCAACCGAAACATCTGGTGAAAGTCATTCTGAGCAAACAGGATCGCCTGTTGCTGTAGAAAATGGTGAAGCTGCCTATCAAGCAGCACTACAAACGTTGCGTAGTGGTCAATATGAACAAGCAGTAACAGCATTATCTGCCTTCCCAACACGCTATCCACAAAGTAGCTTTTTGCCTAATGCCTACTATTGGCAAGGTGAAGCGAACTATGTATTACGACATTTTGAACAGGCAATTAGTAATTTCCAAACAGTAATTGATAAGTTCCCAGCAAGTACCAAAGTGGCTGATGCCACCTTAAAGCTGGGGTTTAGCCAATATGAGTTGGGTCAAGTTAATGAAGCAAAAGCAACCTTAAATTTAGTGATGAAAGAATATTCGAATACATCGGCAGCACGATTAGCTAAAGTCAGATTGGATCGTATAAATCAAGAAACACGATAATTGGTGCAGGATCAATAATGGCTGAGTGTCGAATCACAGAAATTTTTTATTCTTTACAAGGTGAAACACGTACTGTTGGATTGCCAACGGTATTTGTACGTTTAACCGGCTGTCCATTGAGATGTGGCTATTGCGATACGGCATATGCTTTTCAAGGCGGAAGCAAAATGCAGATCGCTGACATCGTTGAACAAGTGCAAGCCTATAATCCACGTTACGTTACAGTAACGGGTGGTGAGCCTTTAGCTCAACAATCATGTTATGAACTATTGTCACGATTATGTGATTTCGATGTTGAAGTATCACTTGAAACCAGTGGCGCAATTGACATTAGTGAAGTTGATCCTCGTGTTGTCATCGTCATGGATTTGAAAACACCTGCATCTGGTGAAGAATCTAAAAATAAGTATGACAATATCGAAAAGCTCAAACCACAGGATCAGCTTAAGTTTGTGATTTGTAATCGCGAAGATTATGACTGGGCTTGTTTGAAAATGTCTGAATACCAGTTAAAAGATAAATGTGAGATTCTATTTTCACCTATACATGGTGAACTCAAGCCTGCGGATTTAGCGGATTGGGTTATCAGCGACAATTTACCAGTACGCATGCAAATTCAAATGCATAAATATCTTTGGGGCGATGAGCAGGGCCGATGAAACGTGCAGTAGTTCTTCTTTCAGGTGGGTTAGATTCAGTAACTGCACTAGCAATAGCGAAAGAGCAAGGTTATGAGTGCTACACTTTAAGCTTTGATTATGGCCAGCGCCATGAAGCTGAATTGACCGCTGCTACAAAATTATCGAAACAGGTCGGTGCTGTTGAACATAAAGTTATCAACATTGATTTACGCACAATTGGCGGCTCAGCTTTAACAGATAATACGGTTGCAGTGCCTGAGCAACATCAAGAAGGCATTCCCGTTACTTACGTGCCTGCACGGAACACGATTTTTTTATCAATAGCACTAGGTTGGGCAGAAGTATTACAAGCGAATGCGATCTTTGTTGGCGTCAATGCCGTTGATTATTCCGGTTACCCAGATTGTCGTCCAGAATTTGTCGCTGCCTTTGAAACATTAGCTAATCTAGCAACTAAAGCAGGTGTTGAGGGGAATAAATTAGAAGTACATGCGCCATTAATGGCGATGAATAAAGCGGATATTATTCGAACAGGTACAAGACTAGGGATTGATTATAGCCAAACTATTTCATGTTATCAGGCAGATAAAAATGGACGTGCATGTGGCCGCTGTGATTCCTGTCATTTTAGAAAACAAGGCTTTGAACAAGCGGGAATAGCAGATCCAACCTTATATCAGAGCTAAAGATTAACCTAATCCCAGCTTTGGATCCTCCATAGTCTCAGCTTCAACTTCGTAATCTTCAAATTTTTCCATTGCTTTTACCAGATTTGCATGAAGTTGCGGGTCTTGTCCAAACTTGATATATGCTTCGGTATCTCTATAAATCGCCTCTAAATGCTCATTACGTTGCGCCAGATACAGAGCGATATGAGCTAGTCCATGTGGGTCATCCTCACTTTCTCGTATTTGTTCTGCGAAACTCAAAGCGTCTTTATACATAGCTTTACTGGGTTTAGTGATGATAGTCATAACAACCTCAATACGTGATGATTAATTTTTTTTACCAAAGGGCTTGTCAATATTTACAAATACGGTATTATGTCGGGCTTGGTTTGGGCCGTTAGCTCAGTTGGTAGAGCACCGGACTTTTAATCCGATGGTCCCGCGTTCGAGTCGCGGACGGCCCACCAAACTCAACTATATAGATATTCCTCTTTGTTTAAAACCTTAGTGAAATAATTATGTAATATTTGTTGACAGCCCGGTGAGTGTCTGTATAATTCTCGCTTCTTTGTTAGACGAAACA
>JACUUH010000016.1 GCA_014859375.1 Gammaproteobacteria bacterium | reverse complement strand
ACATAATAAGAGGGTTCTATTTAGGATTATTTTAATCATTTGGAGAAATTAGAGTGTAAATTTTAAGTCTTACCAAATTTTTTGATCTATATAGAGAACTTTTATAACATTATGGAATTTTTTAATCTGTAATGGAGATGTTCCCATCGTCTAATTGGTTAGGACACTACTCTTTCACAGTAACAATACGGGTTCAAGTCCCGTTGGGAATATAACTATTTGTTTTGTCTCATTTAGTAACTAACATTAATATTACAAAGAATTATTTCGTAGAGTTCTTCTGTTTTATATGTTAAAGAGTGTAACAATTAAAAATTAATTTTAAATATTATATATGGCGAATATAACTCAGTTGGTTAGAGTGTTAGGTTGTGATTCTAAAAGTCACAGGTTCAAGTCCTGTTATTCGCCTCGTATTTAGTGTTATACGTGTTTTTAGTAAAAAGTTAGTAAGGCATTAAGTGGATACTTAAGCATTAAAATTAAATGGACGTTTCATAACGAAATATTGTAAGGAGTAGATATAGTTTGCTGAGATTTACAATTTTCCATAAATTCGGAAAACCGATTTCTTAGAGATAAGAAAAATATTCTACATTTGTAGAATAAAAAATTTGGTGAACTGAATCATCTAAGTAACCAAAAATTAAATCAACCGAGATGTCGTTAGTAGTGGCGAGCGAACGCGATAAAAGATTTTAAGGTAAAAACTTTATCTAATACTTAAAGAGCCAGAGAAGGTAACCTATAGTAAGGACAGCCCTGTTAAGTAAAGTTTAATCTTATTTTTCAAGTAAAACGATACAAGTCATGTTTTGTTTGAATATTGGGGGCCCACCCTCAAAATCTAAAAGTTTTAATGACTGATAGCGAAAAGTATTGTAAAAGAAAAGTGAAAAAGACTTTGCGAAAGTGAAAAGACTTTGAAACTTAATGCTAACAATCTGTCAGAGCTTTTTAAAGTAATGACGTACCTTTTGCATAATGGACCAACAAGTTTATTTCCGTGGCGAGCTTAAACATTAAATGTGTAGGCGTAAAGAAACTAAGTTTTAAAATGCTTATTAGTCGCTGGAATAAGACCCGAAACTAAGTGATCTAACCATGGACAGGTTGAAGATTAGGCGGCAACGCTTGTCGGAGGACCGAACCCGTGTATGTGGCAAAATACTGGGATGATCTGTGGTTAGGGATGAAAGGTCAATCAAACTTAGAGATAGCTGGTTTTCTGCGAAATCTATTTAAGTAGAGCGTTTAAAAGACTTTTATAAAGGTAGAGCTCTCGATGAACAATGGGGGCGTAAAGCTTTACTGAGTTTATTGAAACTTCGAATGTTATTAAAATGACTTTAAATAGACAGACTATGAGTGCTAAGATTCATAGTCAAGAGGGAAACAGCCCAGACTATTAATTAAGGCTCCTAAAAATAATTAAGTGAAAAAATTGTAAAAAAATGTTGACAACCGAAAGGTAGGCTTAGAAGCAGCCATTCTTTAAAGAAAGCGTAACAGCTCATTGGTTTAGTTTTTTTGCATTGAAAATGTTCGGAACTAAAATTATTTGCCGAAATTATAGATTTTATATAAAATGGTAGCAGAACGTTCTGTATGTCTAAGAAGTTCTATAGTAATATAAAATGGAGATATCAGAAATGAAAATGTTGGTATGAGTAACGATAAACAATGTGTAAAACATTGTCGCCTAAAGTTCAAGGTTTCCAAAACAAGGCTAATCCGTTTTGGTAGTTTAATCGGTCTCTAAGAAAAAAACGAAAGTTTTCTTTTAATGAGATAAAAATAAATTTTTTGATTTTTGAAGTGACAAAGTGTAAATGTTATTTTTATTTTATGGTTATAATAAAAGTTGCATAGTGCTTTCTAGAAATAGCTTCTTAAGTTAATAGAACCGTACCCTAAACCGACACAGGTGAACAAGTTTAGTAAACTAAGGCGCTTGAGAGAATTATGTTGAAGGAACTCGGCAAAATGACTCCGTAACTTCGGGAGAAGGAGTGACTCTATAAAGGCAACTTTATGGAGTTGTCACAAAATCGGGGACAGCGACTGGTTATCAAAACCACAGGTCTCTGCGAATTCGTAAGAAGATGTATTGAGGCTGACGCCTGCCCAGTGCTGTAAGATTAAAGGAAAAGGTTTTTTGGCCTTGACCCTAACTCCCAGTAAACGGCGGCTGTAACTCTGACGGTCCTAAGGTAGCGAAATTCCTTGGCATTTAATTGGTGTCCTGCATGAATGGCGTAACGACTGTCCCACTGTCTCCAACATAAGCTCAGTGAAATTGAAGTGTTCGTGAAGATGCGAACTACTCGCGGCTAGACGGAAAGACCCCGGCACCTTTACTGCAGTTATACATTGTAATGAATTTTTTTTTGTGTAGAATAAGTGGGAAGTTGCTAATTTTTTAGCTACTTGCGCCAGCAAGTAAGATAAACGTCGTTGAAATACCACTCTAAAAACTTTTCATTACTTATTGATTAAGACATTGTATAATGGGTAGTTTGACTGGGGCGGTCGCCTCCTAAAGAGTAACGGAGGCGTACAAAGGTAAACTTAAGTTGAACTAGTACAACTTTTAAGCATAATAGTACATGTTTGCCTGATTGTAAGATTGACAAATCGAGCAAGGACGAAAGTCGGTTATAGTGATCCGGTAATTCTGTGTGGAAAAGGTTACCGCTCAACGGATAAAAGGTACGCCGGGGATAACAGGCTAATCACCCTCTAGAGACCCTATCGACGGGGTGGTTTGGCACCTCGATGTTGGATCATCGCATCCTGGAACTGTAGGTGGTTCCAAGGGTTTGACTGTTCGTCAATGAAGGCGGTACGTGATCTGAGTTCAGAACGTAGAATCACTGCGTTTGCGTCTGGTAACAGGCGACTAGTACTGACTAATATCGGTGAAACCTTCCTTAGTTTTATCAAACTGACTAAGATGGCAATACCGAGGGAAGACTACAAAGAAAAAGAATTATTTATTTGCAGAACAATGTATGACTAACAAAATACAAAAATTAACAGACAATGAAGTAGTCTATTTGGCTGGATTTTTAGACGGTAATGGTAGTATTTGTGCTAAACTTGTGAAAGACAAAACTTCTAAATACAAATATGCAATTCGTGTAGAAATTTGTTTCAGTCTAAAAAAAAATAGACGATTCTTTTTGATGCAATGGCAAAAAAAGCTAGGTTGTGGTAAACTAATCCTAGCGAAAAATTCACCAGAAAGAACAGTAGATAATTTAACAATAGGAGAATTTAATAAGGTTAGAGAGCTCTTGGTTAAATTAAAATGTCATTTTCAAATAAAAAAAGGTCAAGCCAAACTTGCTATTGATATAATTGAAAATTATTATCGTAAGAAAGACATTTCATTAGAGCAATTTTGTTTGATATGTAAAAAAATTGACAAGTTAACTGCACTAAATGATTCAGAAAAAAAAGAAGGTTCTATTACTGGTGCATCGGTTATAAAAGAGTTAAGAACTAACTATTCTTAGAAGGCTTTCTTTAAAATTTGGAGTCCCCGTAGAGACTTGAAAAAATTAAGATGCACTTAATTTTTTCAGATAACTAAATATAATTTAGTTATAATACGTCAGCCCCAACAATCTCTTTTTGTTGGGTGAAGATATAGTCCATGCTTTTGTGAAAACAAGAGAAATAACATGTGTGAAACAGTTTGGTCCCTATCTACCGTGAGAGAAAAAAACTGAGAGGAGTAGAGTATAGTACGAGAGGACCCATAAAAGTAAATCCCTGGTGAATCGATTGTTAGACCAATAGCATAGTCGATTAGCTACATTTGTAATAAATAATCACTGAAAGCATCTAAGTGAGAAATTAACCTCAATACAAGTTTTTTAAAGAATGTAGAAGATTACTGCATCGATAGGCCTGATGTGTAAGAACTGCAAAGTTTTCAGCTAACAGGTACTAAAAATAAATTCTAAAGACTTTTTACTATTTTTTAAACTAAAAACATTCTAGTTTTCTTAGATTTTAATTCTAATTAATTATATGACAAATCATATTAATGCATATAATTAGTAACAATATGAGTTTGATCCTGGCTCAGGATGAACGCTAGTAGTATGCTTAACACATGCAAGTCGAACGGAAATCTTTTTCGTGGCGTACGGGTGAGTAAATGCAGAATTTTCCCTTTCAGTTCAGGACAAATAGCGCTTTAAGTGTTAAAATACTGGATATTTTTTAAAGGTTTATTCCGCTGAAAGATAAATCTGTTTAAGATTAGGTTGTTGGTAATTTAAAAGCTTACCAAGCCCATGATCTTTAGTTGGTCTGAGAGGACGATCAACCACACTGGAACTGAAACAAGGTCCAGGCTAATACGTTGGCCAGCAGTGAGGAATATTGGAGTCAATGAACGAAAGTTTGATCCAGCAATACTAACTGAGTGATGACGGCTTATCAAGTTGTAAGATCCTTTAATTAAAAAAGATAATGACATTATTTAATTGAATTAGTCCTGGCTAATACTCGTGCCAGCAGCCGCGGTAATACGGGAAGGGCAAGCGTTATCCGGCATGACTGGGCGTAAAGCGTTCGTAGACGGTAAAGTAAGTTTCTTGTTAAATTTTAAGACCCAATCTTAACATAGCAATTAATACTGCTTTACTTTGAGTTTAATACAGAAAAGTAGAATTTTATACGATAGAGGTGAAATTCGCAAATATATAAAGGAATGCCAACAGCGAAGGCAGCTTTTTGGTATAAACTGACGTTGAGGAACGAAAGCGTGGGTAGCAAACGGGATTAGAGACCCCGGTAGTCCACGCCGTAAATTCTGAATGCTGTAATTTAATTGTAATATTTTTTGATATTATTTAGATTTTCAAGCTAACGCAATAAGCATTCCGCCTGAAGAGTACGATCGCAAGATTGGAACTCAAAGGAATTGACGGGGGCTTAACACTAGTGGTGGAGCATGTGGTTTAATGCGATAATCCGCGCAAAACCTTACCAATTCTTGACATATTTTAGTAATCATCCTAACATAAATTTTAGTTTGGTTATTTTCTTACAGGTGTTGCACGACTGTCGTCAGCTCGTGTCGTGAGATGTTTGGTTAAGTCCTGAAACGGGCGCAACTCTTACTTTTAAAATTTAACGTCTTAAAGGTTCTTTCCTTTAAAAGGCTTTAAAGGTACGGTCAATGATAAGTTGAAGGAAGGTAAGAATAAAGTCAAGTCAATGTGACCCTAATGAATTGGGCTACTTCATGTGCTACAATGAAAATTACAAAAAGTGACAAAAAAGAAATTTTAAGGTAATCAACAAAAATTTTCCCAGTTCGGATTGTAGACTGCAACTCGTCTTCATGAAGATGGAATCACTAGTAATCGCAAATCAGCACGTTGCGGTGAACATGTAACTTAGCCTTGCACACACCGCCCGTCACTTGCAAAGAATTAGTTTCGTTTGAAGGTTTTAACAAAACCCATTGAGAGATTAATAATTTGGATGAAGTCGTAACAAGGTAGCTGTACGGGAACGTGTAGCTGGAACAAAATGAAAATACTTTATATTGGTGTCTTTTATCTTTAATCAAAAAAATTAGGATAAAAATGAGGTTCGACTCCTCTTTTCATTTAACCTGAAACTTATTTTCAAGAGTTTGGCCTAAAAGTTTTTCAAAATACTGTATATTGGGAAGAATATAAAAACTGTTTAGTCGTCTGTTAGGGAAGTGCATTGGTTAGCATGTTAGGCTCATGTCCTAAAGTTTGTAGGTTCGACTCCTGCCTCTGACATATAATGATTTCGTTAATTTATTTTATGTGCGCGCTAGTATTAATTAGTGCTTCGATGGTTATTACGTCAAAGAATCCACTTCATTCGGTGTTATTTTTAGTGCTAAGTTTTTTATCTTCTTCTATTTTATTATTTTTATTCGAAAACGAGTTTTTAGCACTTTTTTTCCTTATAATTTATTTAGGTGCGATTGCAATTTTATTTTTATTCGTTGTAATGATGTTAGACATCAAGTATAGAGATTTGCAATCAAGTCGCCTATACCTGCCTGTAGGTGGTCTTATTGGTGTTAGCCTTCTATTAGAAGTCTATGGCACTTTTTCAAAAGTTTTTTCTAAAAACACGAACGTTAGTATTTCTGATCACAATTTATATTTAAATTGGTACGATAATTTAGATGCTTTTCAGGATGTTTATGTTTTAGGTCAGATATTCTACACTCATTATGTGTTACAAATTTTAATAGCTGGATTAATCCTTTATTTAGCAGTTATCAGTGTTGCTTTTTTAACTGTTAAATCGGCTTTTGTAAAAAGTGAAAAACGGGAGCAATCTCTTTTTCGTCAATTGTCTCGAAAAAACGTTTTATAAGACTGTTAGAAAAAACTTGATAATATTTCCTCTCTTGGGCGGTGTAGTTCAGTTGGTTAGAACGTTGGAATCATAATCCAACTGTCGGGGGTTCAAGTCCCTCTTCCGTCACAAGTGATTAACTCAACTGGTAGAGTGTCTCGCTTACAACGAGAAAGTTAGTGGTTCGAATCCGCTATCGCTTATACTGAAAATTTTAAATGGGAGCACTTACACTTAAAGCATTTTCAGATGAGTTACGAGAATGGGAATTTATCGAAGGTGAAGCGATTGATCCGACAGATAGTTTCGGAGTGAGTTTACGTCTGTCGATTAGAGAAAACCAGATCTTCTTAGCTGAGCCAAATGATCCGAGCACACCTTGGTTAACAGACAAGGGTCGACTTTTTTTTGATGGGATGTTTGATAAGTCTTCTCCTAAACCAACGAATTGGGAAGGTTTTTTCACAGAAATCTCAGAACTGATGTATTTTATCGATCATCTAAATTTACACAAACGAAACGTGCTTTCGTTTATTTTTGCTTTTGAAAATTTGAGTTTAGAAACTTTAAATATGTTATATTTATTAAAGCAAAATTGTTCGTTGATCGAATTACGAAAAGTTGAAAGTCACAAGAATTTAAATGATCACGAATCGCAATATCAATTAGGATCATCCGTTGAGAAGCTTAAGCTTCAAATGTCGACTTTGGGACTTTTAGTAAATACAAATCCTCGGTACGAAGGGTATGTTTTAAACCTTAATTTGCGTCAAAGGTTTCTAAAAGGTAACTTTAAGTTACTTAATCTTGGTTCAGCGTTAGACTTAACGTTTCCTACTTATAATTTGGGTTCTAACTTTAGTATCTTAAAATCTCTTGCAGAGGGTACACATGTATCATGTCAAGATATCAAAAATGCTGAATTTCCTGTGATTATTACTAATACTGAACTGTTTAAACGACATGATGCTAAAGTTTTTACAATAGTTTTAAAATATATAAATATTGTAGATACAGCTTGGTCTGGAACCAATGTGTTAAATCATAGTATCGGTAGTGCAGGAATCCAATCTTTGAATAGATTTCTCCCTCTTTCTATTGAGGATTTTGTTAATTTTTTTGGATTGTATTACATTAATGTATCTTTAAGTTCAATTGCAAATATGAAAAAGTTAGTTGAATTACATTTGCTAAAGATCTTTAGTTCTGATAAAACTTTAACAAATAAAATATTTGTAGATCAAAGCGTAAGTCCTTTCAATGATTTAACTTATAAAAAGCTTGAGCATAAAACCTTTAATAATTACTTCTATTTGCCTAGCAGTTTATTCTTAGAGGACAATGAAACTTATATTAATACTCAAGGTTTAATTAAAAGAACTAGTAAACTGATACATTTTAAGAAAAACGCGAAAACAAACTGGCAAATTACTAGAAAGTTTTATGCTAACACAAAATCTGTAATGTTTTTCAATAATGTAAAAGATAATAAGTTAATAAATTTCGATTCAATTAACTCATTTAATTTTAAAAATTATGTGAACTTTCAATTTTATGCTGTGCAGGCATTAACTAGTCTAAGTTTCTATTTAACTAAAACCAACTTACCATTAATTGAATCCCCAACTTATTCAATAAAACCTATTAGAATAAAAGTTTTGAATACTAAAGTTAAGGGGTGGTTAGACGATTTCTTTAATGGAAATGGAAAAGATTCTTTCAGTTATAACTCATCTGTACTCGTAACCTGTTCAAAGATAACTCGATCCAGTATGACTAACTTTTTTTAGTCAATATATTTCTATATGGATATTAATTTTTTTGTGAAAAACTTTCTTATTTCTAACAAGTATTTAGAAGAATATAATTTATTAAATAGTTCGTCTGTTCGAGAAGAATATTTTGGTATTTTGATTTACTTGTGTTTTGCTATTTTTTTGGCTCTTATAATCGTAATTTTATCATATTTCTTAGTAACTCAAAGTCCGGAGACAGAAAAACTTTCAACGTACGAGTGTGGTTTTGAAGCGTATGGAGACACTCGTAGTCAGTTTAATGTACGATTTTATATCATTGCAATATTATTTATTCTCTTTGATATTGAAATTATTTTCTTGGCTCCTTGGTGTTTATCAATTTCTCAATTAAACCTACTAGGGTTTTGGTCAATGGTTGAATTTTTAGTTGAGCTAGGTATTGGTTTTATTTATGCTTGGTGTGTTGGTGCCATCGAGTGGAGCTAGTTTGATTTTTATAAAATGCTATGAGCACTTTAAAAAATAAATTTGATTTTAAATATTTAAATACAACTCATCAGTTTCACTTAGTAGACCCTAGTCCTTGGCCTCTTTTAGCATCATGGGGTGCTTTTATGTTCGTTACAGGTGGTGTTCTTTATATGCATAAAATAATTGGTGGTTGGGGCTTATTCATCAATGGTTTTATTTTAGTACTTTTCGTTATGTTCGTTTGGTGGCGAGATGTAGTGCGAGAAGCTACATATGAGGAGCATCATACATTTGTAGTACAACGCGGTTTGCGGTTAGGTATGATTTTATTTATTGTTTCTGAAATTATGCTCTTCTTTGCTTTTTTCTGGGCTTTCTTTCATTCTAGTTTAGCTCCTGTTTATAATATCGGCTCTTCGTGGCCACCTCATGCAATTTTAACAATGAATACTTATACCATTCCGTTAACTAATACTTTTATACTATTAAGTTCAGGAGCAACAGTAACATGGGCTCATCACGCAATTATTCTAAATGCTAAACGACATACCATTATTGCTTTACTCTACACCCTATTCTTAGCAGTATTATTTACTTATTTTCAGGGGTTAGAGTATGTTTCTGCACCGTTTAATATCAGTGATGGAATCTATGGTTCGTGTTTTTATATGGCAACAGGTTTTCATGGTTTTCATGTTTTCATTGGAACTGTTGCACTAGTTGTGTCATTTGTTAGAATTGTATTAAACCACTCGACTAATACTCACCATTTTGGTTTTGAATCGGCTATTTGGTATTGGCATTTTGTTGATGTTGTATGGTTATTTTTATTCATTAATATTTACTGGTGGGGTAATTTAGAACCTTATAACGTACCCGCTAGTTCATTAATGTAAAATTTTTAGACAACTATCTAACCAAAAATTTTACATGGTTACTAACCTTTTAAAAAAAAATGATTTAAGTATGAATAAAATTGTAAAACAAACTGCATTGGCAACACGAACAAGAGCACGAAATGTCTCTTTAAATAAATTTCGATGGAACAAAAACTATCTTTTAGGTTTTGTTGATTCACATTTAATTCATTATCCAACTCCAATTGGTCTTACTTATGCTTGGAGTTTTGGATCTCTAGCAGGAATGTGTCTAGTAATTCAAATCATTTCAGGAATTCTTTTATCCACTCATTATACTGCCAACATTGATTTAGCTTTTGCTAGTGTAGAATATATTATGCGAGATGTTCCAAATGGTTGGTTTATCCGATATGTTCACGCTAACGGAGCATCTATGTTTTTCATTGTAGTATATTCACATCTTTTTAGAGGTCTTTATTACGGATCTTATATGAAACCTCGTCAACTTTTATGGTGTTCAGGGGTAATTTTGTTTTTATTAATTATGGGTACGGCCTTTACAGGTTACGTTCTACCTTGGGGACAAATGAGTTTTTGGGGTGCAACAGTAATTACTAATATGGTAACAGCGATTCCATTCGGAGGTCAAACGATTGTTGAGTGGCTATGGGGAGGGTTCACAGTAAGTGCTCCTACACTAAGACGCTTTTACAGTGTTCACTTTTTGCTACCGTTTATTATTGCAGGACTAACTCTTATTCATTTAGCTTTATTACATAAAGACGGTTCGAATAGTCCAATTGGTAGTGATACCGGAGTAGACGACGTACCTTTTTACCCTTACTATTTTGCAAAAGATCTGTTTGCTTTCACTTGTTTCGTCTTATTTTTTAGTGTATTCGTATTTTTTTTCCCAAATTTCTTGAATCATCCTGATAACTGTATTCCGGCGGATCCTATGGAGACTCCTAAACATTTAGTACCGGAGTGGTATTTTTTACCTTTTTATGCAATTCTACGATCAATTCCTCATAAAGCTGCAGGAATTGTTGCGATGGGGGGTTCTATCTTGATTATGCTTTTAATTCCTTATACTTATACAGGTTATATTCGCAATACAACATATCGACCTTTATTTAAAATTTTTTATTGGTTGTTAATTGCAGATTTCCTTACTCTAATGTGGGTAGGTCAGGCTCCTATTACAGATCCATTTATTGCTCTAGGACAATTCGCATCATTATATTATTTTTCATTTTTCTTAATTTTAATTCCACTTATTGGAGTTATTGAAACAAAACTTGTAAATTATAAAATTAACTAAACTAATTAGTTTTTACAATCTTAAATCATGTTAAGAGAGCAATTGCTCGGTTAAATTACTATTTAGGTTCAAATCCTACTCTTAACAAATATGATGTCTTTAGAATTATTTCAAATATATCACTTAAAAGAAATGTCTCTTTCAGCAGAACTTTTTTTGAGCTGCTCAATTCTACAACTTACTTTCTATGCAATCAGCACCGCTTATCAGCGTAAAGCTGGATTTATTATTTTAAATTCGCAAATTTATTATATAGGTACTTTGTTGATTATTTTATCAACGCTTCTTATTCTAAATGAAGATTTACTAGTTTTGAACTCATTTACTAGTAATAATTTTATTATTAATGACTATTTTAGTTTTGCCTCGAAGTTTGTAATTTGTTTAACTTCTGTTTTATTTTTGATAATTGTCAACGTAGCTTTTCGTGACGAGCCTATTCAAAATAACTTTGAATATGTAATTTTAATTACGATTTCAATCTTAGGACTATTATTATTATGTTCTGCTAATGATCTGATTACTGCATATTTAGCTATTGAATTACACAGTATCGCATTTTATATTATGTCTGCTTTTAAAAGAAAATCTAGCTATTCAATTGAGAGTGGTTTAAAATATTTTATTATAGGAGCATTATCGTCCACTTTATTCTTGTTTGGTTCTGCTCTTATTTATGGGTGTATGGGAAGTTTAAGCTTTGACGATCTTCAAATGTTCTTTTCTCTTTTATTTATCCCAAATAACCAAATGCCTTTAATAGAATTATCTTCTATCGTAGACGAATATTCTATAAATGAACTTGCTTTAGGAAGCTACGATTTGGCTCATCACAATTCATTGTTTAGTTTAATTAGTATTTCTGTTGCAAATTCAGGTATAAGTCCATTAGCAATTGGTATTGCTGAGACTCGAAGCAGCTTGATTGATTGGTGTCTTGTGAATAATTTTGAGAACTTAAAGTTAGGATTGCCTGCTTCTTTAGTTTCGGTAACTTCTTCCTTGAATTTATCAGATTGGTTCAATACTTTTTTTGTCATTAAAGACGTTTGGTTCTTAACTCAAATAAACGTAGATTCGTTAATCATTGACTCTCAATTACCTCTATGGAAAGTTGCTTTATCAAAGATATTAGTTACTGACGTGTGCGAGTTAAATGAAATTTTGATATTATTAAAATATATGATTAGTTTGTATTCGACAGTTGAAGTTGTTGGTATTGTTAGTGGTATATCAATGTTAAACACGGGTCTAGTCTCAATAGGTTTTATTTTAATCTGTATCAGTTTATTTATTAAGTTGTCTATAGTACCTTTCCATTTTTGGTCACTGGATGTTTATGAGGGTTCCCCCAATACAACAACTTTTTTCTTTGCTGTTGTTCCTAAAATGGCACTTTTTATGTTACTAATGAGACTTTGTTATGTAAGTTTTTATCAAATTTTTGTGGACAACTTTCAAATTTATTTTTTTTTATTAGCGGTCCTTAGCGTTTTTGTAGGTTCATTAGGAGGTCTCGAGCAAAGAAAGTTAAAAACAGTACTTGCATATAGCTCAATTACCCATACAGGTTATTTATTATTATCTTTTAGTACAGGAAATTTAGAAGGAATGCAAATGATGTTTTATTATTTAATTATTTATATGATTTCTGGGTTGGCTTTCTGGTCTGTTTATTTATTTTTGCGTCAAAAACGAAACTTTTATTTCAACAAGTCAAATAAAGAATTAGGAGATTTAGTATTGTTAAACAAGTCTAATCCAACGCTTGCTTTAATATTAGCTTTAGCATTATTTTCTATGGCCGGGATTCCCCCAATTGTTGGCTTTTTAGCTAAGGTTGGAATTTTTTTAGTTGTTGTTAAGTCTTCGGCTTATTTGGTAGCAATTTTAAGCATCTTATTCAGTGTGATTTCGACTTTTTACTATATTCGATTCATAAAAATTCTATACTTTGAAAATACTTTAGTAGGTAAGCTTTATGTGCCAATTACTACTCAAAAATCTTTACTGATCTCTATATTCGCATTCTTATTAATTATTCTATCTATGGATCCGACAATAATTTACTTATTTTTCTATAAGGCTACATTATTAGCTTAACTCTTTATTTTAAGAAGAATGGCTGAGTGGTTTAAAGCGAAGATCTGCTAAATCTTTATATAGGTTTCTCTATATCGTGGGTTCAAATCCCACTTCTTCTGTTCTCTAAGTTAATAATGTTTCTTAAATTTAAAGTATCTTCGAAAGATCATCTGACATTGAAAAAGTTTCTTAGTTTAATACAAAGACTAACAAGCTCTTCGACCGTTGTAAAGCATTTTTCTAAACAAAAAAAACGTAAAGTTATTACAATTTTAAAGTCACCTCACGTAAACAAGACGGCTCAAGAGCAATTTGAATTTAGGTTTTATAACAAAGAGTTCTTAATCACTTCAACACAACCTCTTACTTTTTTTTTAATGATAAAAAAAATTAAGAATCTAAGCTTTCCAGGGTTAAAACTTGAAGTCAGGAGTGTATTAAATGTCGACAGAACAAATAAAAGTTTTTTAAAACGGCTCAATCCTGATAATATTATTTTACTGTGCGATAGAGCAAAAACTCTTAACAGCTTAACCTTCCAAAAAAGATATATCCAATTATTTGATTGTTACGGAGAAGTTCGTCTAAAAAGATCTACTTGATAGAAAAGAAATTTTTAATAAATAATATTCGAAAAGTTCTAGCAGCATCTTTAGCTCAGTTGGATAGAGCAGCAGCCTTCTAAGCTGACGGTCAGGGGTTCAAATCCCTTAAGATGTATGAGTTCTTATATTAGAAGGCTAATTTAACCTTTTTCTTTAAATGTATATTCCGCTAATTTTTTTACCCTTGACGGGTTTTTGTATAACTGGATTATTCGGTAGAGCAATAGGGCCAAAAGGTGCTGCTATTGTTACAACAAGTTGTTTAATAATTTCATTTTTTTTATCACTTTTTGCATTTTACGAAGTAGGATTAATGGGAAGCCCTGTTTATATTAAGCTAGGTACTTGGGTAAGTTCCGAAGTTTTATTGATTAATTGGGGATTTTTATTTGATAGTTTAACAGTAGTTATGTGTATTGTAGTGACGTTTATTTCATCTTTAGTCCATTTGTATTCAATTGAATATATGAGTCATGATCCGCATTTGCCAAGATTTATGTCTTACTTATCATTATTTACTTTTTTTATGTTAATACTAGTTACTGCTGACAATTTTATTCAAATGTTTCTTGGTTGGGAAGGTGTTGGTCTATGCTCTTATTTATTAATAAATTTCTGGTTTACTAGAATTCAGGCGAATAAAGCTGCCATTAAAGCTATGATTATTAATCGTATCGGTGATTTTAGTTTAATTATCGGTATCTTGATCTTATTTGTCAACTTTAAAGCAGTAGATTATGCTACTGTGGCTGTTCTTACGCCATTATTTAAATCAGAGACTATCAATTTTTTAAATATGGACTTTAACATTCTATCTTTAGTTTGTATTTTTTTATTCTTAGGAGCTGTAGGTAAATCTGCACAATTAGGTCTTCATACTTGGTTACCTGATGCTATGGAGGGTCCAACTCCAGTATCTGCTCTTATTCATGCGGCAACTATGGTAACTGCTGGAGTTTTTTTGATAGCTAGAACTTCGTTCATCTATGAGTACGCTTCGGATATTTTAGAATTTATTGCAATCTTAGGTGCCTGCACCGCTTTTTTTGCGTCTAGTGTGGGATTAGTTCAAAATGATTTAAAGCGGGTGATTGCTTACTCAACTTGTAGTCAGTTGGGTTATATGGTCTTCTCATGTGGACTATCTGATTATGCTGTTGGAATTTTTCATTTAGCGAATCATGCTTTCTTTAAAGCGCTTCTTTTTTTAGGTGCTGGTGCAGTGATTCATGCTGTAAATGATGAACAAGATATGCGAAAAATGGGAGGTCTAAAAAACTTAGTTCCTTTTACTTACTCTGCTATGACAATTGGTTCGTTAGCCTTAATTGGGTTTCCCTTTTTAACTGGATTTTATTCGAAAGATATGATCTTAGAGTTGTCATTCGGAAAGTTTACTTCGTTTAGTCATTTTAGTTATTTTTTAGGTACATTTGGAGCATTTCTTACAGCTTTTTATTCGACTCGACTTGCTTGTTTAACTTTTTTAGTTAAACCTAACGGCTATAAACCTGTTATTGGTTTCGCAAAAGAGACTTTTAGTTATATCTTTGTAGCATTATGTTTTTTGACAATTCCAAGTATATTTATAGGATTTTGGACTAAAGATATGATAGTTGGTGTAGGAAGTGATTTCTTTGGTAGTGCAATATACAATAACCCCAGAACTCTTCATGTTTTTGATGCTGAGTTTATAGAATTTTTTTATAAAATTTTACCTGTGACTTTAAGTTTGTTAGGTGCTACCCTGTCGTTTTTGCTATATAACTTCCAAAGTTCTGTTTTATTCTCACTGAAGACCTCTGTTTTAGGAAGAAAAGTTTATACTTTCCTAAACAAAAAATGGTTTTTTGATAAAATTTATAATGAATGTTTTGGTCAGTTCTTCTTGAAATTTGGATACTCCATGAGTTACAAAAATATTGATCGGGGTACGTTTGAGATTATCGGTCCTACAGGACTTTCCTCAGTTGCTCTAAGAACGGCTAACCAGCTGCATAAAGCCCAGACAGGATCTCTTTATCATTATACTCTTATAATTTTAGCTACAATCGCTTTGATCTTATGTTTTAAAGAACTTTGGTTTGTATTTGGTTATGCTTTAGATTATAGAACATTGATTTTAATCGTCATTACTGCATTTTTCTTAACCAAATCTAAATAACCAAAATTCTTACTATAATCTAAATGAGTACAGAAAAAATTTTTTTTTTTTGCGATGCTCCTGAGTTCGCGCAACTTCGTTTACAAGATCCATCAACAACTACTATGGAAGGATTACTTGAATTCAACAAACATTTACTATTTATTATTGTAGTTATTATAATGTTAGTAGCTTGGTTATTATTTGCAACAATTTATAACTTTGACGAGTTTAACTCTCAAAAGAGTCAAAGCTTTTTCCATTCTAATGCTTTAGAAATTGTTTGGACATCATTACCGGCTTTAACATTGTTAAATTTAGCTTCACCGTCGTTTACTTTACTTTATTCTATGGATGAAATTTCTACTCCTGAAATTTCAGTTAAAGTGATTGGTCACCAGTGGTTCTGGAGTTATGAGATTTCAGACTTTGACACTATGGCTACTTGTATGGATTCTGATAAAACTTTGAAATACACTTGCTACTTATTAGCGGAAGAGAGTATTGCTCAAAAGAATTATTTAGGATTTTTTAGATTACTTGAAACAAACAAACGAGTTTTATTACCTTCTAATACTCACCTAAGACTGTTAGTAACTTCTGTTGATGTGTTACATAGTTGGACCATTCCTTCGTTCGGTGTAAAAGTTGACGCATGTCCAGGTCGATTAAATCAGGTTAATATTTTCCTGAAACGAATTGGTTTGTTTTTTGGTCAATGCAGTGAAATTTGTGGTGTGAATCATGGGTTTATGCCAATTGCTATTCTAGTAGTACCATCAATTCAATATCATTATTTTGTAGTATCAAAGTTATTTTAAACTTAGCTTTTGATAATCAAGCCTATAACTCAGTTGGTTAGAGTGTACGCCTGATAAGCGTAAAGTCAGTAGTTCAAATCTACTTAGGCTTATAAAGTATATTTGTTATGGTTTTAAAAAAAGAATTAGTAAAAGAAATTAAAAATTTTACTGTGAATTTTGGACCTCAACACCCTGCAGCTCATGGAGTGTTGAGATTAGTTTTAGAATTAACAGGTGAAGTTGTTGAACGAGCAGAACCTCATATTGGTCTTCTTCATCGAGGTACTGAAAAGCTAATTGAATATAAAAATTACTTACAAGCTTTACCTTATTTTGATAGATTGGATTATGTTTCTATGATGTCACAAGAGCACACTTACTGTCTAGCGATTGAGAAGTTATTAAACTGTAGTATACCGAGAAGAGCTCAGTATATAAGGGTTTTATTCGCAGAAATTACCAGAATTTTAAATCATTTATTAGCTGTAGGATGCCATGCTATGGATGTTGGCGCCATGACACCTATGCTATGGGGTTTTGAAGAAAGAGAAAAACTTATGGAATTCTATGAGCGAGTTTCTGGCGCAAGAATGCATGCTGCTTACTTTAGACCGGGTGGTGTTCATACAGATCTTCCTAAAGGACTTTTGACGGATATATATTTGTTTAAAGAGCAATTTAAATTACGAATTCTTGAAATTGAAGAGATGCTAACAGAAAATCGAATTTGGAAACAGCGTCTTGTCGATATTGGTGTTGTTACGCTTGATCAAGCTCAAAATTGGGGATTTAGTGGTGTTATGTTACGAGGATCTGGATTAGAATGGGATCTTCGAAAAAGCCAACCTTATGAAGTTTATTCTGAGTTAGACTTTGATGTTTTGGCAGGGTCAAATGGGGACTGCTATGATAGATACTTAATTCGTATTTTTGAAATGAAACAGTCTGTTCGTATCATTGAGCAGTGTTTGGATAATATTCCTTTTGGACCTATTAAGACTGATGATAATAAAATTACACCTCCATCAAGATTTGACATCAAACAATCAATGGAATCTTTAATTCATCATTTTAAATTCTATACAAGTGGAATCAATATTCCTGCGAATGAAACCTACACAGGAACTGAGGCTCCTAAAGGAGAATTTGGTGTATACTTAATATCTAACAATTCAAATAAACCTTATAGATGTAAAATTAAAGCTCCGGGTTTTGCTCACTTACAGGGCTTGGATATGATGTCGCGAGGTCACATGATCGCTGATGTAGTAACAATTATTGGAACACAAGATATTGTGTTCGGTGAAGTAGATCGATAAAATTAACAATGAAAGTTTTTAAAACTGTTATTATTTCTTCAGATGGTAGTCTATATTTTTCGTCACATATAGAAGCAGCACTTACTAACAAATTAGTTAGGTTCCAGAGACAGGACGACAAAAACTTCGTCTTGAATCAAAAAAAACAAAGAAAAAACATAGAATTTAATTATTCTTCGTATTATAAGAAAAGATATTTAAAGTAAAAATTTTTTAAATTTTCTAATTACTGGAGTATAGCCAAGTGGCAAGGCAATCGTTTTTGGTACGATCATTCAAAGGTTCGAATCCTTTTACTCCAAGCATAGACTCTATGTTTTGGTGGGTTAGACTCCCATTCAAACTTAACTAATATGAACTCAACACTTTTGTTTTATTATCAAGATATTTTATTTTATACATCATTAATTCCGTTAATAGGAATCTTATTATTAGTATTTATTAGTTCTGAGCAACAAAAATTACTTAAGATTGTTGCTTTAAATTTTTCGAGTTTACCTTTTTTAATATTTTTGTGTATTTGGGGTGCATTTAAAAAATCTGTAGGAACGTTTCAGTTTGTTACTACTTTATTTTGGATTCCTGTTCTAAATTTAAATATTAATTTAGGTATAGATGGAATCTCATTGTTTTTCCTATTATTAACCACTCTATTGATCCCTTTGTGTATATTAATTAGTTGGAATAGTATTAGCTCTAATCTTAAAGGCTACTTAATTGCCTTTTTAATTATTGAGTTTTTCTTAATTGGTGTCTTTTGTGTCTTAGATCTGCTAATGTTTTATATATTTTTCGAGAGTACTCTAATACCAATGTTTTTAGTCATTGGTATTTGGGGATCGAGAGAACGAAAAATGTTAGCTTCTTATTACTTCTTTTTATATACTTTATTAGGTTCAGTTGTAATGTTATTATCAATTTTATATATTTACAACCAAGTAGGAACAACTGACTATGAAATTTTGTTAACTTTTGTTTTTTCTGAGTTTGAGCAAAAAATTTTATGGTTCACCTTCTTTTTAGCTTTTGCAGCTAAAGTGCCTATGATGCCCGTTCATTTATGGTTGCCGGAAGCTCACGTCGAAGCTCCAACTGCAGGATCCGTAATACTTGCTGGTATTTTATTAAAATTAGGAACGTATGGATTTATTAGATTTTCTTTACCGATGTTTCCTCAAGCTTCATTTTATTTTACGCCTTTTGTTTATACAATATCTCTTTTAGGTATTGTCTACACTTCCTTAACAGCAATTAGACAGACTGACTTTAAACGAATAATTGCTTATACTTCAATTGCCCACATGAACGTTGTAATGCTAGGTATTTTTAGCTTTAATAACGTGGGAATTGAGGGTGCTATTTTACAAAGTTTAAGTCACGGATTTGTGGCTAGCGCGCTGTTTATTATCATTGGAGTTGTATATGAGCGTTATCAAACTCGATTAGTTAAATATTATGGAGGTCTAGTTCACACGATGCCATTATATGTATCTGTTTTCTTATTTTTTACAATAGCAAATATAGGTTTTCCTGGAACTAGTGGGTTTATGGGTGAATTCCTAATATTTGCAGGTTCATTCAAAGTCAATTCCAGTATAACTTTTTTTGGAGCGACGGGTATGATTCTTGGAGGTTGTTATGCTCTTTGGTTATTTAATAGAATTGCATACGGTAATCTAAAGAGTCAGTATTTAAAACAAACATTAGACTTGAATAGACGTGAAGTCTTTATTTTTGCACCTTTAATTTGCTATACATTAATCCTAGGTTTAACCCCAGACATTTGTTTAAACTCAATACATATGAGCGTAAACAATCTTGTAGAAAATATGTATTTTTAACTTATAATGCTTTATTTACTAGAAACAAATTTACCGACTCAAAAGCCTGTTTTTTTTGCTTTAACGCGAGTACATGGCATTGGAAAAAATACAGCCCTTTTTATTTGTAAAAAATTGGGCTTCTCTCAGAACTTAAAAGTAAAAAACTTAAATCAAGAACAAATCGTAGATTTATTACAAATTATTGACTCGCTTAATCTTCCTTTAAACAATGAGCTTAAGAAATTAAATTCAATGGCGTTAAAAAAATTAATTGCTATTAAGTCTTACCGAGGTTTAAGAAGAGTTAGAGGTTTGCCCGTGCGAGGACAAAGGACTCACACAAACGCGAAATCTGCAAAAAAAAATAAACGATTTTAAACATTTAATATGAATAATTTATTTATTGCTGAAAATCTTAAAGTTATTACAAGAGTACTGCCTATTGTCAAAATTCAAATTCATCAAAAAGAAATAAGTTTAATTGTTAAGAAAGACCATTTATTAACGGTATTATTATTCTTAAAGAATCATATAAAATATCAATTTAACATTTTAACTTGCATCTCAGGAGTGGATTCGCCGTCAAACAAATACCGTTTTAAAATAGTTTATGAATTACTTAGTGTTAGATACAATGTTCGATTACGAGTTAAGGTTCTAACAGACGAATTAACTCCAGTCGAATCATGTCAGCATATTTTTGCCGCGGCTGGTTGGTATGAATCAGAAATTTGGGATATGTATGGAATTTTCTTTAGTAATCATAACAATTTAACGAGATTACTAACAGATTATGGATTTGAAGGATATCCATTAAGAAAAGACTTTCCGCTCAGTGGGTTTGTTGAAGCCAGTTACGATTATACCAGAAAGCGTGTTGTAAACGATCGAGTAGAGTTAAGTCAAGAATATCGTGCATTTAAATTTACCTCGCCTTGGGAAACACTAGAATTGAATTAAAAATAATAGATGAAAAAATTATTTGCAAAAGATAAAAAAAACAGGCAAGCTTTTAAGCAACTGGAACTAAAACACTTCGTTTTGAAGCAAATTTCAAGCAATTCAAATTTTATCAAAACTACTCGATGGAATGCTTTGTATAAACTGATAAATAACAAAAAAGGTTCAAAGACAGTTCTATCAAATCGATGTGTTAAAACAATAAACAAAAAAGCATTTCATAAATTCACAAATTTTTCTCGTACTGTTTTCTTAAAATTAATAAAGTCAGGACAGATTAGTGGTATGCGAAAATCAAGTTGGTAATTTTTTACTTCATTTTTAAAAACTGTGACGTAACAACTTTCATAAATATGTTTATAATTAGTTAACGTATTTAATAAGACTGTTATACCATATAGAATCTGTCATAAAAATAAACATTGAAGAGAAGTAAGAGAAGAACAAAATCATGAACATTTGGTAAGATATGGGATCAAGGGACAAAAAATCGTTGTAAACGAAAAACAAATACCACAAGATTATGCTTGGAACGTTAAAAAATAGAAGAGTTTCCCTTAAGGCTAGAACTGTAGGATTAATTCTATTACATAAGTATATTGCATAGAATAACGAACTACTAAAAAGCAAAAAATGCTCACAATCTAACTCTTCTGAAAAGCTTAATACTAGAATAAAACTTACCCAAATCAGAATAAGATGCATTTAAATTAAAGCATAGGATTTTTAACTGTTAAAGAGCCTACCGGGCATAAATCAATAACATTCCCAGATAGTTCAGAGAGTAGGACTCTATTAACATATGTACCAATTTCACTTTGATTCCCTCGACCAAACACACCGAGTTCTTCTACTCCTGCGATCTCAGTGCTAAACCGAACACATCGTGTACAATGAATGCAGCGAGTCATTACAGTTTTCACAATCGGCCCTAGATTTTTATCAGAAACTATTCTCTTAAACTTGTAAAATCTTCGTTTGGTAAAACCAAAAAACAAAGATTGATCTTGTAGGTCACATTCACCACCTTGATCACAGATTGGACAGTCTAGAGGATGATTTAAAAGTAAGAACTCCATAACGTTTTCTCGAGCTTTTTTTACAAGTCCGCTATTATGATAAATTTCATGATTAAAAAGACTAGTTCCTGCACTGACTGCGCAAGCTACTACAGGTTTATTTAAGTTACCCATTTCTACTATACACATTCGACAGTTCCCTGCTATAGATAGGTTATTATGATAACAATAGTGAGGTACCGAAATACCTAAATTTAATAAATATGCAAGCAATGATACTTTGTTTAAATTAGTTGAGTTTGCCATTTTATGATACTATAATGTTTTTGAAAAGAAAACGTAGCTTAATTGGTTAAAGCGCCGACCTGTCACGTCGGAGACTGTGGGTTCAAGTCCCATCTTTTTCGTTTATATTTTTAAATTTTGATTGTTTATTTTTATAGGATCTAAAGCTATATCGTCTCTCTGTTCATAAAATACGGCTAAAATAGACAAGCCGATTGAAGACTCTGTAGCAGAAAGAACCAATATAAATAAAACAAAAATATTACCAACAATATCATCCAGATATAAAGAAAAAGTTATGAAAGTGAGATTGACTGATAGTAGTAAGACTTCTAATGACATTATTGTTTTTAAAATGTTTCCACGATTGAGTACTAAACCTAACATTCCAATGTGAAACAACGCTATTGCAGTAGTTAATAAATAAAAATTTAATTCAATTCCAGCCATTAATTATTCCTGAGTACACTGGGGCTTGAACCCAGGACCTGTGGATTAAAAGTCCAATGCTCTACCGACTGAGCTATATACTCCTTGACTGTTTACCTTATACTGCGAACAGAATTAAGAAAACAATCATTAATGCGAATAATGCAATAGCTTCTGTTAGAGCGAACCCTAAAATAGCCATTCTAAACATTTCGTCTTTCATTGAAGGATTTCTAGAAATACCTAGTACTAATGATGCGAACACCATACCGATTCCTACTCCAGCTCCTGCTAGTCCCATTGTTGATAATCCAGCACCAACAAATTTAGCTGCTTGTAATAACATAAGTCATTAAATTTATAACTTACGTTAGTTCGAACGACTCGAAGCAGCTATCAAACAATAGTTAATTGCAGAGTCCCAACTACGCTTTTATTAGATTTTAGTCAAAAATTTTAGTTTTAATAGGAAGCTTCTTACTACCCGACTTTAAAGCTTCAACTGCGATATGAGAAGGAACACCACACACTTCAAATAATGTGGTACCTCCTCTTACTCGTGAAACCCAATGGGATACAGCTCCTTTACCTTTTCCCATACGTGACTCCGTCGGCTTTGCTGTCACTGGTAAATCGGGAAAAATACAAATCCAAATTTTTCCTTTTCGCTTAACTTTTCGAGCAATTGTTCTTCTAGCCGACTCGATTTGCCGAGCTGTTATCATCCCTGAAACTTGAGCTTTTAATCCAAGTTCTCCAAATCGTAACATATTAGCTTTAAATTCTAATTTTTTTAATCTTCCTTTTCGTGTCTTTTTGTACTTGGTTTTTCTTGGTTGTAAAAACATTTTTAGTTAATTTCCGGTGAGTTATTCTTTTCAACAACCCAAACTTTAATACCATAGCTACCATTTGAATTATGAGTAGTAACCTGAGCGTAATCTATAATAGCACCTATACTCTGAACCGGAACATCACCGATTGTAATGATTTTATGCTTAGCTCTAGGAACTCCGTTCAACCTACCTTTTATGAGAAATTTAATACCTTTCACTTGAGAAAAAGTAGAGTTCATTAATACGGTTAGAGTTTGTTTTAAAAAAGATAAGAAAAACTTATGACGTTTTACTTTTTTCATCTGTATGCCTATAAATTTCGCTAATAAACTTGCTGAATTTTTAGCACACACTGTATGAAATAATAATTCTATACCTTCTTTTAAAAAAGGAGTTCCTTTAAATTTTTGAAGTAAGATAAAATTTTTTTCTTGCGTCTTTTTCAAAAACCTCAAATCTTTATTTAAGCAACAAAAGGTAATTATTATATTAAATTTACTGCCTGTAAATAGAGTTAAAACTTTGAAAAAATTATTTAGCACACCCACAATTTTTTGTACTTGTAAAGAATCTAATCCAGAGTTATTCATTTTTGAGTTAAACGCCAACTGTTGATTTTTCCGCAGATATTCTGTTAAGTATTTTTTTACTTTATAGTACTCTGAGGGAGTTCTAGTTTTGAACAGCAAAGCATGAGAATCTTGAATAAAACTTTTATGTGAAGGCTTCTCACTCATAATGATTTTACTGTCCCCTAGTTTATTAGTTATAACTAATTTGTAAGTTTTACACTTTTTCCCAAGAATGAATTCTGGTAAGACAGAATACGATATATAAAGATTTAAAGTTGAATTACTATACTGTTGTCTATAATCATGTAAAATGAGTCCTTGTACTTCCAAGAATCGCTCTACATAACTTTTTACTCCCAAACCCTTAAAGGTATATAAAGGAAGTTCATGCCTTTTTTTTTCAAAAAATTCGGTTTTCCATTTTTTATTTATACCCAATCGAAAAATATTTGGATTTACTTTCTGTCCCATATAAAACTATTTTTTCTTTTTTTTCTTCTTAAATTCAAACCTCTCACGAGTAGGTACGAATTCTCCTAGCTTGTGACCAATCATATCCTCAGTTAAACTGAGTGTTACAAATTTTTTTCCTGAATGAACATTGCAATTTAGACCAACTACACTTGAAATTACTTGGTATTCTCTAGGTAAAATTGGCAGTTTCTTTTTTGAATCTCTAAATTTAATTAAAGGACCTTTCCACTTTGATCTTTTCATAGTTTATTTTTTTTCAAGATTAAACGATTTTTTGACTTACTAGTTTTTCCTCTAAAGTTAGGCTTACCCCAAGGAGTCAAGGAATTTCCAGACTTCTTACCCTCCCCTCCCCCATGAGGGTGATCTATAGGATTCATTGCTACACCTCTAACAGTAGGTCGCTTATTTAACCAACGCGACTGACCGGCTTTACCTAATCTTGTAAGAAAGTGCAACTTCTTTGAAACTTCACCTACAGATGCAAAACATCTAGATGAAACGTAACGCTGTTCACCTGAACTTAATTCCAATAGAGCATATTTCTCAGTCTTTTCTTTAATGATAGAAAAAGTTCCAGCAGCTCTTGAGATTTTGCCTTTTTCAAAGACTTTCGGCGAAACGTTATAAATAGGAGTTCCGATAGGAATACCTGCAATAGGTAGCGAACTGCCTAAACTGGGTTCAATCTCTAGTCCAGATCGTACAATATCGCCGACTTGCAAATTCTTAGGAGCTAAAATATAAAAGAAATCAAAATTTATAAAATCAAAAACTGATGCAATAAATGCACTTCTGTTTGGATCATGCTCCAAACTACATACAATTCCAGTTGAATTGAAGGTCCTATGAAAGTTTACGTTTCGATACTTCCCTTTAACACCACCACCCTTGTGAAAAACAGTTATTCGACCTGAATGATTACGTCCTGATGAATTTTTTTTACCTTTAAGCCTGTGCTTTAAAAGAGGCTTTTTACTCAAACTTGAGCTTTTTTGATTGTTAAGCTTTATTAACTGTCTTCTAGAAGAAGTTGTAGGTTTTACCTTTTGTAATATCATTTTTGCTAAAAAATAAATACGTTTTTATTCTATGAATTTATCCCATACTTTATTTAACACAGTTTCTAATAAACTAAAGTTAAAAATTTCTTTGTTGAGCGAAGAAAGACTTTATGTAAATAGTCTTCATGTTCAAATTGAGTCGTTGAAAAAAATAAAAGAAAGTAACTATAAAGATATAAGTGTTCAAAAAAACCAGGTAAAAATTAATAATAATCAAGACTTAATCGTAATGTATATAATCAACATTTCTTTTCTGAAAGCTAATACTACAATTCATATTTCTGACATAAAAGGCAATATGAGGTTATTTTATTCAGCAGGTTCCGTAGGACTTATCGGTAAACAAAAACGAAAACGTCGTATTGCTGCTCTAAAACTAATATCTTTACTACTAAAAAGAGCGACCTTTCTAAACAAAAAACCTGTTGCTCTTCATTTAAAGAACGTGAATTCATATAGAAACATCATTGTTAGTAAACTGAAAAGAAATTTGTTTATTCGAGTTGTGAAAAGCTTTAATCAAACTCCTTACAATGGATGTAGAAAAAAGAAAGTACGACGAAAAAAGTATACAAAAAAGTTTCGATAAACAACTTTTACCGATTTTTACATGGAGAAATGGCTGAGCGGTTTAAAGCGATAGATTGTAAATCTATTGAGTAATCTCATCGTAGGTTCGAATCCTACTTTCTCCTAAACTCTAAATTAAAAAAAGAATGATCGAAATATAGCGCAGTCGGTAGCGCGCCTGTTTTGGGAACAGGAGGTCATGTGTTCAAGTCACATTATTTCGAAGTTTTTTTCTTGTTTGTCAAGACATAACTAGTTTTTAGCTGTTTGTCCAAGACCTTATATAGAGTAAACATACTTTTTTTATAAGATAATTCATTTAAACCCTTTATTTGTGTTGTTGAATAAATATTGTTATTCAATTTTACAGAAATTAGTGTAAATGAGGGTTTCAGACTTTTAATAACGGAGAGTAGGCTCAACGTAGTTGTCTTATAACGAGCATTTATAAACAGAATAAACCCTACTATATTAGAGCCAAAGTTTTTATAAATCGAGTTCTTAAAAGTTTTTATTGTTGTTTTATTTAAAGGTTTATAATAGCCTAGCTTTAATTTTTTTAAATTTTGTTCTATAAGCGTCCATTTTGTTAGGTTTAATTTAGTTGAATGAAACAAGAAAAATAGACCGTTGTTTTTAAAATATTTTTTGAGTTTTACGACTTGGTAAGTTTTAAAATTAAAGTCCATGTACAATAACAGTAATCTAAATTTAGGATAGGCCTAGCAGGATTCGAACCTACGACAAAGCCGTTATGAGCAGCGCGTTCTACCAACTGAACTATAGGCCTAAAAGAAATAAAAATATTTTTATATGAGAGTAAGTATAGGACAAATAATAATTCTAATTCTACTACTTTTCCTTCTGTTTGGAGATTTTCAGAATACAAAAAAAAGAGTATTATCCTCATTGAAACAAATCAATAAATTATTTCAAGAAAAAAGCAGGAAAAAAGGGACTTGAACCCCTGACCTTCGGTTTTGGAAACCGCTGCTCTACCAACTGAGCTATTTCCCTTTTAACTACTTCAATTTATAAAAGAATGAAGCTTAACTACCATAAGTACTATAAAGAAATCAAAAATAGATTTGTATTAATATCTTTTGCTTGGATATCCTGTTTTAATACTTGTTATTACTATAAAGAAATAATATTATTCTTATTGGTTAATACAAATGACGCTTTTTTAAGCTTAAATAACCAACCTTACTTTATTTTTACAGACGTGACCGAAATTTTTTACGTCTACTTTGAATTGGTTATATTCTGTTCAAATCAGATCGCTTTGGGCATCTTGTTTTACCAACTAAGTATGTTTCTCTCACTTGGTCTTTATCAACTTGAATTTGCCAAACTGAAATTCGCACTTAAAGTATTCGTTGCAACATGGATAATCTCTTTGACATTATTACTTAAAGTAATAATTCCATTTAGCTGGAAATTTTTTTTAAGCTTCCAAGAAACCTCGACAAGCAGTCAACTTTTATCTTTCTTTTTTGAAGCTAAACTCAATGAGTATCTAGAACATCTGATACGATTATATTATTTATGCCTTATCAGCTGTCAATTTTTAGTTGCACTAGTTGTAAGTCTAATTAATTTAAGTGAGAAATTAAAAAAAACCAGAACGTTCAGAAAACTTTTTTATTTAATCTTTATTGTTTTTTCTACAATTGTTACGCCACCAGACGTTTTAAGTCAAACTCTTATCAGTATTCTTTTGATTACAATATACGAACTTTTAACCTTTCTAAAAAAAGTACAAATTAGTAAGGTAACCAGTTAAAACTAACTAAAACACCTATAGTAAACATCAAATAACCAATTGCAAACGGCAAGAAACACTTCCAACCTAAATACATTAATTGATCATATCGATATCGAGGAAGTGTAGCTCTTGTTAATATAAAAAAAATAGCACCAATACAAACTTTTATAGAAAACCAAAAACTACCTGGAACGAAGTATAAAGGAAATATGTTAAATGGTGGTAACCAACCTCCCAGGAATAATAAAGCTGACAAGGAACTCATAAGCAACATATTAGAGTACTCAGCTAAAAAGAATAATGCAAAAGTCATCGCCGAATATTCAACGTTGTATCCTGAAACTAATTCTGATTCTGCTTCGGGTAAATCAAAGGGTTGTCTGTTAGTTTCAGCTAGCATTGAAACGTAAAACATTATGAACAACGGAAATAATGGTATAATTAACCAAACCTCCTGCTGAGCTAATACAATTCTACTTAAATTTAAAGATCCAACGCAAACAGCAATACTTAGGATGATAAAGCCAATAGAAATTTCGTATGAAATCATTTGTGCTGCAGATCGTAAAGCACCTAAAAAAGCGTACTTAGAATTACTTGCCCAACCAGCCAAAACGATCCCGTAAACATTCAGAGAAGATACAGCGAAAAGATACAAAATTCCTAGATTGATATCAGCGAGAACAACCTTATGCGAAAAAGGAATAACCGCCCAGCCGACTACGCTAAGTAAAAATGAAAGAACAGGTGCTAAGACAAATATAGCCAAGTTAGAATTACTTGGTAGGGTGGTCTCTTTTACGAATAGTTTTAATCCGTCAGCTAAGGCCTGTAATAAACCAAGAAACCCTATAACATTCGGACCTCTTCGCCTTTGAATAGCTCCCATAATTTTTCGCTCTGATACAGTAAAGTAAGCAATAGCAAGTAACATTGGGATAGTAATACTAAGGATTTTTAAAAGAGTAATAGTTAAAGAAAACAACATTAACATTATTTTAAGGCTAAAACCGGATTTGAACCAGTATTCTAAGATTTGCAATCTAATACATTACCAATTATGTTATTTAACCTATCGTTTTATATAAAAATTAGGACAGAGTGGGATTCGAACCCACGGTATCTATTAAATACAACAGTTTTCAAAACTGTCGCCTTAAACCACTCAGCCATCTATCCTCGGCTAGATATTAAAAAAGCAACTGAAGGGATTTGAACCCTTAGCTTTAACCTTGGCAAGGTTACACTCTACCAATTGAGTTACAATTGCTTAATAATTAAAATATTAATGCTAATTTAAAGGACTGAAGCAAATACAAAAGTTCCTCTTTTGTTTTAGTTGTTGTAATAAAAGTAACGTTTAGAGGAGGAAGATTAATGAATAGATAAAACTGTTTTTCCAGTTCTTTAAAGTGAATAAGATCTTTTAAAGTAAACGAAAAACTTGTTTTTCCTAATTTTTTCGATACATTCATACTTGTAAAAGACTTCAGATTTGGTAAAACTTCTGATAAAAGTTTGAAGAGAAAATGGTACATTTTCTCATTTCGCAAAACTACTGTACAACCAACAGGGTTGCCTCTTCGAATTTTTAGCAAAACATTTGCTCTTTTGGATCTCGCTATAAAACTTTTTTGTGTTGTTATAAGATCTAAAGAAAGGAATACTGAAGCGATACTTCGAATGTCCGAATTTTTGCATCCAAAATTTAGAATAATTTTTTTTAATTGAGGAATCTCTTCCAAATAAGTGTAAGAAAATTTATTTATCAAGTCGCGTCTTATAATTTTTTTATAGTAATATTGTAAGATACTCATACAATTTTATATCAAACCTATTGATAGGCTAACAAATTTCATAAACTTTTTTTTCTTTAAAACTTTAGGAACAGGTCCTAAAATTCTTGTACCTACAGGATTTCCTTGCTTATTGATTAAAGCAACGGCATTTTCTTCCAGTAAAAACACAGAACCGTCGCGTTTTTTGTATCGTTTTTTGGTGCGGACAACAAGGGCTCTGAAGACACCTCCTTTAAGCACTTTGGAAGTGCTTTTAGACTTATTCCGTAATTGCTGTACAGAAATTACGATTATATCGCCTAGTCTCGCATATCTTTTTTTGAAGCCCCCCAAAACTTTTATACATTTAACGGTTTTGGCGCCTGAATTATCAGCTACTTTTAAAATAGTCTCTTGTTGAATCATTTTGTGTATATATATATATATTTAAGATTTCAATATTTTTTGCGTTTATAGCTCAATTGGATAGAGCGTTGGATTTCGGTCCCAAAGGTTATAGGTTCAAGTCCTATTAAACGTAAATTCTAAAATATCAGAAAAAAGTTACCAGCGAAAGTTTGATAAATACCGTTTATTAGCTAATATCTGCTTTTGTAGTTCTGTTTTCTTGTCGACGGACTGGCCCTTAAAATTGGACGACATTATAACTTCATTTACTAGGTTATCATAAAAATGCTTAGCATTTTTACTCTTTAACACAGACTGCTTAATTGACTTTAAAGAAGTCATAACTCGAAGCGAATCACTAGTAATGAAAGAAGGAGTACTTCTTGTTACTTTACGCTTACCCCTTTTTACTACCTGTTCATTTAATTTAAAAGTAGGAGTCGTGTTGATAACAGCTAGCTGCAGTATTTTTTTAAAATGTTTGCTATTAGATTTTTGTAATTTTTTCGCAAACTTTAATAAGATTTTTTCTCCTGTAGTTTTTTTACCACTCGTCATTAAAATGTTAACGATTTTTGTTCTTAAATTGAAAAGTTTTTTTGTTTGTAAGGATTTGATCATACGTAATTTCTAACCTTTTTAGCGCCGTACTTCGATCTGGACGTTTTCCGCGAAGCTAGACCTGAAAAATCAAGCTTACCACGAACTAAATGATATTTAATTCCCGGTAAATCTTTTACCCTTCCACCTCGTATAATTACCGTAGAATAAGCTTGTAAATTATGACCTTCGCCAGGAATGTAAGCATAAACCATTTTATTATTACTAAGTCTTAGCTTTACAATCTTTCTGAGAGCAGAATTTGGTTTTTTAGGAGTCCGTAATACCAATTTAGTACAAATACCTTTTTTGTGTGGACATCGATCAAGAGCTGGAACTTTGTTTAACTTTCTTTTTTTTCTGCGACTTTTTTGTCTTTTACAAAGTTGATTAATTGTAACCATATTTATTACCAAAAAGGGGACTTGAACCCCTACTCTTAAAAAGAACTAGAACCTAAACCTAGCATGTCTACCAATTCCATCATTTTGGCCAATAACCTGTTTAGTATCTATAACTAATTTCGAACGAAACCGTTTACTCGTTACCGGACTTGAACCGATACTCTAATAGAATCAGATTTTAAGTCTGACGTGTCTACCAATTCCACCAAACGAGCATGGAGATAATCGGAGTCGGACCGATAACTTTATGCTTGCAAAGCATACACTCTACCAGTTGAGTTATATCCCCTAATTATTGCTGAAAAAAAGAAGTTAAATTCTAACTTTTTCTTTTAACAATAACATCGTAACTAAAAAGATTTGGTAAAAACACTGAATCTAAGTTCAATGAGTTCTCCTTGAAAAGCTTTTTAGTTCTAAACTTTAAAACAGTAATAACATCCGGTAACAACCGTAACGCAATAAATGCGTAATACACAGCTGCACTCACTAACGAACTAAATAACACTACAGATAGAGTAGAAAAATCAAATTGTGGTATAGATTAGAAATAAGAAGTCTCTTTAGGTTGGACTCGAACCAACTTCCAGGTGGTTAACAGCCACTTGCTCTACCAACTGAGCTACTAAAGAAGTATTGAACTAATATTTTTTGATATTAGTAAACACGGAATTGATATTTAAGTAATGGTTAAATGCGGGCATCAAGTTTTCGGTTTCTGTATACATAAATAATATTTGTAACGTTTTGTAATTTATAGACAAATGCTTTGGTGGTATTGGCCAAAAGTTAGATCGTTCAAGGCTCTTTTTGACCAAGTTTCGAGCTTTCACGGTAGATGCGATCTCAATTATATCAGTTGGTCTTAAAATATAGGATTTCGTTTTGACAGATACCCCATTGACATAGACATGACCGTGTAGAATTAACTGTGAAGCACTTTGAATACTTAAACTAAAACTTGCTCTATAAAGAACTGTGCTTAGACGACTTTCGAAGAATCTTAACGTCCGCTTCCGAAAATCTACAGAATTATTAAATACTCGTTTACTCTTAATAAAATGTAAAATATATTTTTTTAAATATTTCTTTTTTAATCTTCCATAGAACAAACTGAATGCTTTTCGTTCATACAAATTATTTCGAAACTTCCTCTGAAAAGAATTACCTCGACTCGCAAATTTTAAGACAGAGAGTTGAGACTGATCTTTTATCTTGAATCTTTTAAAAAATTTTAATTGATTTTTTGAATACTGTTGGAACCTAACCCATTTTTGTTTCTTAAATTTTAACAGTTTAGGGCGATTTTGAACATTACGTCTTAATCTTAAAAACTGTTTGTAAAAAGGTTTATGTCGTTTTTTTATTGTCATATTTAAAATAATCTATTTATTTTATAGAGAAGATTTTTTTGTTTGATTATTGAATAGAAATTGTAATCCCAAACAAAAAAGAGTTTTTCCTGAAGTAGAATTAAAATTTTCTTCGAAACCTTCTACAGTATAAACAGCTTTCATCTTACCGATATGTTTTATGTTAATTGAATCAAAGACGATTATCGGTATCTTAGATACATTACTCTCTGCAATGATATTTAGACTCTTATCATGAGTTAAAAGCACAATTAAATCAGGTTTTTTTGACATTTTTGGTAACAATGACTTAACACATAGATCAGTAGATAACTTGAATGCGTTCAAATGTTTCGAAAGGAAACCTTGTAACTCAAACATATGGTCTACAGCTACGTGACGAGTTGAGCTATTTATTGTCTTTTCTAACTTTTTTGGTAGTCCTATAAATAAAATTTTTTTATTCGCTTGGTGGTACTCAAAAGTTACGTGCAAAATTTTTTTTAAATCTGTCAGAACTTCAGTCAAATCAAAGTCTATTCGAGTATTTATGTTTGTTTTTTTTGCCGCATATGCTTGCGAGTTTAGTAAATGCAACTTTAATATTTGCTTGAATTTGAATTTTTTTAACTTCATTGAATATTATACCTTTTTACCTTTCTTCAAAATTATTTTTTCTTGATCATACAAGATACCTTTACCTTTATAAGGCTCTGGTTTTTTAAAGGCTCGTATTCGAGCCGCCGTTTGAGTTAAGATATTAAACGAAGAGACTCCAAATATAAACAACTTAGTAAACTTTTGACAATGCGTATTTAAAGAGGAGGGAACTCTGAAATACGTTAAATGACTAAGTCCTAACTTGAAATATAACTGATTATTTAATTGTTCATATGGAAATACTCGATAACCAACTCCAACTAAGTTTAGCTTGTGATATAACGTGTATGTTATTTCAATTAAAATTTGCTTTATTTTTGCTACAGTCGTTCCTTGTAATTTAGTTATATTTTTAATAGTTGTCGCAGAAGTTTTAGAAGCAAAAATACTGGTAACCATGATCATATTTAAATCTGATGATAAGAAAAGTTTAACTTGAACTTTCAAAGATTTTATTTGAGAGGATCCGATAAATGTTATGAGATTTTTTTTATCACAATATAAAACTTTAATATTTTTTGGAATTTTGATAGTATGTTTTTTTTTTAGTATGTTCGCGTTAGACATTCGCTTTTAATTGATAATTATTAGTGGCTCACCTCCAATTTTATCTTTTTTGCATTCGTTAATAGATTTTAACCCGTGATTCGTCGAAAAAATCACAAACGTTTTAGACGAGTCAAGTTTCCAAATTTGTTTTGAAGAGTAATAAATTCTTTGACTGGGCTTTGACAGAAACTTTAACGAGCTTATAACAGGTATACCTACTTGAGTATACTTCAAAAATATTTCTACATTATTAGGGTTTTGCTGTGAAATTTTATAACCTGAAATAAAACCTTCATTCCATAGAATCTTCAAAAATGATTCACAAATGTTTTTTCTAGGACCTATTACAACGCTTTTTTTAGCCATTTGGCCGTTTTTTAGAATAGTAAACAAATTCCATAAGTAATTTTTCATTATTTGAGAAAAATGTTCAAAGGCAGATTCGAACTGTCGACACAAGGATTTTCAGTCCTTTGCTCTACCAACTGAGCTATTTGAACGTTAATTTAAAAATCTTTTAATGTAATGCTTCACTGTCATTTAAGTAAATAGCTGTTAATGTAATAAAAACATAAGCTTGAATACAAGCAACACCTAATTCTAGACCCATTAATACCACAAGTACTGCAAGTGGTATAATAAAAGCAATAGCTTTTAAGTTTTCAACTAATAGCATATTCCAAGAGAATCCTACAATAACTTTTAATAAGCTATGACCAGCCATTAAGTTAATAAATAACCGAACACCTAAACTGACAGGTTTTGCAATAAAAGAAATTAACTCGATAGGAACTAAAATGAGTGCCAAAAAAAAACTAGTATTAGCTGGTAAGAATAGTGAGAAGAACTCTAAACCATGCTTTTGAAAGCCAATTACATTCATTGCAACAAAAACAGAAAATGATAAAAAAAATGTTAGAGTAATGTGGCTTGTGGTTGTAAAGCTGTATGGAACCATACCAATTAAGTTATTTGACAGAATAAACATGAATAGTACGATTGCTACTGGAAAATACTTTTCACTGCCAGTTGTAATAATATCAGATAATAACTGACTTACGAGACCATAAATCTTCTCAATTAAATTTTGCCAACCACCTGGAATAATAAAAAAAGAATTAGTACTAGGCTCTTTAATTAAAAAAACAAAAGTTTGAAGAACAAAAAGAGTTAAAAGTGATGCTAGAAGAAAATTTGTAACAGACAAATCAATGCCTGCAAATTGAAAAGTAAAAATAGGAGCTATTTTAAATTGATCTAAAGGGCTATAAACCATTTTTATTATTATTTGGTATTACTTATTTTATTCAAAAGTAATACTAAGCGCTTTGTCTGTTACTATAGAATGCTTCAGCCATCACAAAAAAGAAAAATAAAGCTGACATTCCTGAAATATAAGACCCCCAAGAAGCAATCTTATTGAATAAATAGAATGCATCTGGATAATCTGGGATTCTTCGTGGCATACCCGCAACACCAAGCCAGTGCATTGGGAAGAAAGTTAGATTTACTCCAACGAAGAAAATCCAAAAGTGAATTTGCGCTAAAATTTCAGAGTAATTTACTCCAGTTAATTTTTCTAGCCAATAATAGATTCCAGCAAAAATTGAGAATACTGCCCCCATAGACAACACATAGTGAAAATGTGCAACCACGTAATAAGTATCATGAAGAGCAATATCTAATCCAGAATTTGCTAACGCTACACCTGTAACTCCACCAACAGTGAATAAAAAAATGAAGCCTAGAGCAAATAGAACCGGAGCTCTCAATTCAATCGATGATCCCCATAAAGTTGCTAACCAACTAAATACTTTAATACCTGTTGGAATTGCAATAATCATCGTAGCTGCAGTAAAGTATGCTCTTGTATCAATATCAAGACCTACTGTAAACATATGGTGAGCCCATACAATAAATCCTAAAATACCGATAGAAGACATTGCGTAAACCATTCCTAGATATCCAAAAATAGGTTTTCGAGCCGCACTTACTACAATATGACTAATAATACCGAACGCTGGTAAAATTAGTGGGATAAGAAAACTATTCATAGCTCAAAGCCTTAGAATAAGTTAACTCTCCCCCAAACCGTACGTGAGAGTTTCCACTCATACGGCTTTCCAAAATTCATATAAAAAATTTTTATGGATACTCATTTCTTAAATTTTTTAATCGACTTATTAAGCTTTTCTACCTCTTTTGGGAGTAGTTGACCTTGATGCAAAGCGATATGATGCGCTGTACACAAAGGTATTTGCTTTCGATTGATAACCGCCATTTGTAAAGTCCAATAATCAATTTTTCTTTTTCTATAGCGAGTTTTCAAATTTTTTACTCTCTTTACATGATGCATCTCACTTGGCGTTTTACCACAAATCAAGCACCCATAGTTTAGGTTGCTACGCGTCAATTTATTATTCCATTGAACCGCTAATATAGAATCAGGGGTCGTAGGATTAATTTGAAATTTTTGAAAATGAACAAACGTTTTTGGTATGAAAAGTTTCACACCTGAATCTTTACATTCTAAATATTTTCCGAATTTTTTAAAAACTTTAGACCGATGCCTCAACTTGTATTTAAGGGCTAGAGTAAGAGCGCATGAATGCTTCAAACTATGTAATATAATACCTAAACTCTTAGCGTTATCCACAAAAGAATAATAATTAAGAATTTCGCGAATCTTTGAATTAAAAAGACGGATAATATCCGCATGGTCATAATTTATCATTCTTCGGACCGCGGTAGGAACAATTTTCTTAGACTCTAGTCTCTTAAATATATTCTCTTCAACACCTTTCTTTAATATTCTCTCAATTGGAACAAGCATCTTAATTCTTGAAGTAATTCGAGCTTTAAGTTTTAGATTATTTTTTGAGACTAGTTTAACCACTTTCTTTTTCTCCCGGTTACCCTTTATAAAAGTTTCTAGGAAAAATATTCCATCTTTATTAAAATGTGATATAGCAGTTTTTTTCTGACTTAAATTGAGAGATAATTCTTCGGATAAAAAAACACTTAGATCTTTTTGAATCTGAATACAATCTTCTTTAGATCCAACCACGCCAATTACGAAGTCATCAGCATATCGAACGTAATTTAATCTTCGAAAATTAGAATCAAAGGAATCTTTACTTCTCCGTTTACATAATTCAGCTCTCAGATTTTTCTTTTCTGAAAGATCTAGATTCTTTCTGCTTAGACTTAGAGCGTATTGAATATGTCTATAATTCGGAGACTCTATATTACGTTTACTTCTATTGAAAGACTGTTTCAAATTTTCCATGTAAAGATCCATCTCGTGAAGATATACATTGCAAAGTAGTGAACTAAGTGAACTACCTTGAAAAGTACCTTCTTTTGGCCATACAAGCCGATCATGGTCTTCGAAAGGATTCTTTAAAAATTTTTTTAGTAACGCCAAAGTTTTATTACATTTTATCTTTTTTTTTAGAATTCTTAACAAAATCTCATGATCTATTGAGTCATAACATTTGGAAATATTACCTTCGATAACCCAACTGGAATTCGAAAACTTGTGTTTAAGAAAACATAGTGCCGTATGACACCCTCTGTTAGGTCTAAGTCCATGTGAACAATCTAGAAAAATATTTTCATAAATTGGTTCTAAAACTTGTAAAATAGCAATTTGTACTACCTTATCAGGAAGACTAACAACCTCCAAGAGTCTTGTCTCATCTTTACCTGATTTAGGTATATAAACTCTTCTCGCCGGAGTAAATTGAAATTTACCAGCTCGTAAATTAAAGCTTAGTTGATTCAACCACTCCAAACTAATACCGCCTAATGTCAAATTGTCATACCCACAGGTCATATTTCCAGGTTTGCTCTTTATATACTTGTAAGCTAACGTTAAATTTTTTATACTTGCGATATCGTGAATAACCTTAGTTACCCCATCATATAAGATATCTGTTTCACACTTTTTAGCAACGCTTCCTACAAGATTTATGTTACCCTTCGTGTGAAATTGTCGAATTTCTGGCTCCCTTTGAGTCATTAACTCTACTACGAAGCCTCCGAATCCATAAGACTTTCGTCTCTTAGGACTTCCCATAGTTCCTATAATTACGCCATGTACTGCCTTAGATCGTTGCGAAATGTTCTTTTTATAGAAGTTACGTTCAATATTTATTCGAGGACCTCTATACATTCTGGAAGAAGTCCATATTGAAAATAAGCCATTACCTGTGATGTTACGCTTATTGCCCAGTGTGAGACCGCGATTTCGTATCAACTTTGTTATCCTAATCATAGCAATCGTAGCTCGCCGAATCTTTTCAAGATTAACAGGTTCTTTCAACCGGCTTTTACTTCCGCTTCTACAAATACCGTTTCCAATATTCATAGGGAAGAATGCTTTAAGACAAAGTGAATAAATTAGCCTAGTTATCATTATAACTAACGTAAAAATAAGCGCAATGGCGCACAAATGTAAACTTCTGGGTGACCAAAAAACCAGAATAGGTGCTGGTATAATACTGGGTCACCTCCACCAGCGGGGTCAAAAAAAGTTGTGTTAAAATTTCGATCTGCCAGTAGCATTGTAATAGCACCTGCTAGTACAGGTAGAGATAATAAAAGTAAAAATGCAGTAATAAATACTGCCCAAACGAATAGAGGTAATTTATGGAAGGGTAAACTATCGGTTCGCATATTAACAATAGTACAAATGAAATTGATTGCTCCTAAAATTGACGCTGCTCCTGATAAATGCAAGCTAAAAATAGCTAAATCCACAGCACCTCCAGAGTGTGCAATAATACCTGATAATGGGGGGTAAACTGTCCAACCTGTACCCACACCTGCTTCACAAAGTACTGATTCAATCAGTAACAGAAGCGATGGAGGTAATAACCAAAAACTAATATTATTCATTCTAGGAAATGCCATATCAGGTGCCCCGATCATCAGTGGAACCATCCAATTTCCAAAACCACCAATCAGTACCGGCATTACCATGAAAAAAATCATGATGAATGCATGACCTGTTACAATAAGTGGCCTAACTAACCAAGCCTTTTAACTCTCAGTAAGTCGACCCCGAACCGTACGTGCAAGTTTCCTTGCATACGGCTCTCACCTCGTCTAAAATTGAAAATATTTAATTAAAAATAAAACACCTCTTAACTACCTTAACGCAGGTCTATTATAAGTACCTGCATGGACTTTTTGTCACATTAAAGAAATCTGTTTGCAGTTAATTCTATAGCCATTCATTTAGTTAAGAAATTCGAGCTCACTATAATATTATGTTTTCTAAGCTTTCGAACACTGTGGATTTCAATATTTTTTAAACTTCCACAGATAGAACGAAGACTTACAAAATTTCTTCTTTTCCGAGAAAACGCATAGAGTTATCAATAGAGTTATCGTTAAATAACATTGTTTAAAAGAATTGACTCGGTCTGGTGTAAGATGGTGTAGGATAAACAATAACCCCTTTTTTACTTTTAACTCTTAAATCTTTGCCAAATTTTCTAAAAACCCTCTTCATAGTTTTTAATCGCATTTTAGAGGCTATAGTTAACACACAAGAAAATTTGAGTAAATAATGTACCTGGGCTAACAGATTCCTATAATTGTTAGATAACGAATAGTAATTGGATATACCTCTTTCAACTATTTTATAATGTTCGATAATTTGGAATAATTCAAAATTGATGAGACGAGAATTTCTAGTAGGTTGAAAATTGGGGGTGGCATATCCTTTGTCTATTAATTTCTTAACAATAGTTTTTATAGGGGCATCTAAAATTAGCTTAGACCCTGTCTTAACTTTTCGATCAACTATATCCTGTTTAACGGACATTTTGACTATAGGGGTACGATGAATTCGGTACCCAAGAAAATAGGCACTACTAGTTTCTGCATGAATGATAAGAGTTTTGAAGTCATTTAACTTTTGGTTTAACCGGTTATTAAGAAACTTTTGTATCTCGTCTTTAAGACGTATAGCATCTTGTTTAGATCCGTCAACTCCAACAAGAAAAGCGCCAGCATAACGATAATACCACAATCGCTTCCGATTGAAATCCTTAGCAACTGTGGATCTTAAACATTTATTTACTGCTTTTTGACCAGCCTTAACATATTGTTTCCAAGACTCTTTATTCTTTTGGCGCTTAAGCTTAGAATTAAATTGCACTTTAAAGTCATTCGTGATCCATTCATCAAAAGGATGCATATAAATATTAGCTAGAATGGGAGAAAGGATATCATCTTGGATAAGACCAATCTTCATAGGACTAACTGATTTACCTGCTTCTCCAAACCCAATACGAATGTACTTAAAAATTAAATCAATAAAAGCTTGATCGTTCACTTTTTCTTGAATCAAAGATACCAAAATGTGGTGGTCGATAGTAGAGAATTGCTGCTCATTATCTCCTTCAATATACCAACTCACAGTTTTACATTGTTTTCTGATATCTTTCAAAGCATTGTGACAACCTCTACCTGATCCCCAAGCATAAGAACAGTCTAAAAATAGGGGCTCATAGATTATCTCTAAGAGAAAACGTATCCCTTCCTGCACTATTCTGTCTTCGGGAGACAATACAGTACGATAGCTCAATTTTTTATTAAGTTTTGAAACATAAATTTTAAGGGCTGGTGCAAAATTATAACCGCCTTTACGCATTACTGCAGCAGTATTTTTGAACCATTCTAATTTTATTTTGTCAAGTGTCCCATCGAAAACTGGCGTCCTACTATTTTTATTAGATCTAATTCGAATCCAACAGGAAATAAGAAAATTAGGGTCCGACATAATACGACTTAAATTATTCGCTTTTTTACCCTTATCAAGACACGATTTAAGAATTTTCAACTCTTCTAAGTAGTCTATACCCGCAAGCATAAGTACTTTTGAAGTAGACAAGCTAGACCCCTTTCCAGAAATGCCTCTGGTACTATGGATCCTCCGTCGCCCCAACACTTCCATGTTTCGGGCGATCCCGAATTCTGCCAAAGAACGTCGTCTGTATATCTTAGGACTCTCTCTTGTTATTCCGACTCTTTCGGCTGGCTGTTTTGTACGTTTCAGGAAAGTCAAGATAACGTAATTGACCATCCCCCACATATTAGGGACCTGAGACCCTGCCACAAGATTGTAGAGATTCATTAACTTATCCATAATATACCATACCTTGGGAGGTATTCTCACAACCTCCCTTTTATTACATGCTGTGGTCCCTTTCGAAGTTAGCCTTCTCAGGTAAGTAATATGGTTTACAGCACTCTTACTAAAAAAGTTAAGAGGAAACGTAAATGCTGGTGAGTGCATAAAATTTCTCACTGGCGTTCTAAGTCATTAGACGGCGCACCGTTATACAGGTGGTGGTTATATGCTAAAAAACTTCCATTAGGCTGAGCTAGAGTAATTCGAATATAAAGAGATAATGCTGTACCTGCTACACCTGCAATAGCTCCGAAGATAATGTATAATGTACCAATATCTTTGTGGTTAGTAGAAAAAAGCCATCGAAAAATAAAGCTTGTTACTTTTTCTAGTGTTGTTTTATTTAAAGTTGTTTCCATAATTTTGACATGAGATTAAAATGTTAAAAGTTTTTCAAACGTTAAAACAAAGAAATGATTAGAATAATCCTAAATAGAAACTTTTTATTACATTATCTTATTAGATTCTCAATCTTTTCTTGTTTAGAATTTTTTTTCTCTCTCTATATAGATCAAAAAATTTGGTAAGGCATAAAATTATACTCTAATTTCTCCAAATGATTAAAATAATCCTAAATAGAACACTCTTATTTTGTTATCTTATTCGATTCCCAATCTTTTCTTCTTTAGAATTTTTTTTCTCTCTCTATATAGATCAAAAAATTTGGTAAGGTTAAAATTATACTCTAATTCCCCCAATAATTAGAGTAATCCTAAACAGAACCACCTTATTTTGTTATCTTATTCGATTCCCAATCTTTTC
>JACUUH010000100.1 GCA_014859375.1 Gammaproteobacteria bacterium | reverse complement strand
GTAGGTCGGGTTTTAACCCGACAAGGTGTTGCTATAAATGTAGGTCGGGTTTTAACCCGACGCTTTGATGTTGGAATAAATTCCAACCTACTTACATCATTATCTATTTCTTAAGTTAATACTAGGCAAATTTGCCAGCTGTTGCTGTAAAAAACTACCCACTGATTGAAGCTGTGCCACGAGCGTATCCATAGCAGTGAACTGAGCCCGAAAACGCGACTCCAACGCTGCCAAACGTCGATCTAAACGCACTCTTTCATCACCAATCGAATCGATATTAGATTGAAGACCTTGCGAACGCGAAGAAAGAATACCGTCTGATGCAATATAGCGCTCTAACACAGAATCCAGTTTTTTAGCCAAACCATTTTCAGATGAAAACAGCTGAGAAACAGCCGAAAAATCAGTATTCATAACGGAATCAAGTTTAGCTGAATCAACTTCCAACTGACCTTGATCATTAGTCGTAATACCTAAATCAACCAATGTTGAAAACGCAAGCCCCTTGGTCGCTTCCGTCATGGTTTGACGAAGCTGACTTTGCACAGACCGCAATGCCGAATCACCTAATAATCTGCCTGCCGCACCGGTATCTGCGTTAAAAGAAGATAAGCCAGCCATAGTATCGGCAAGCGAATTGTACGCCTCAACAAACTTGTTAACTTTATTGATAACGCTGGCTTTATCGAGGCCGATAGCTAAGGTTTCTATGGTGCCTGGTTTTGAATCTTTCAGCGAAAAATTAACACCAGCAATGACATCAGCAAAACTGTTTTTATCCCGTGTCACCTTTTGACCATCGACATAAATAATCGCATCTTGTGCATCTTGTAATGCTGTCAAATTAGCCGTTGCCAAACGGGTCAGATCGGCACCATCGCCAGCATCATTATCATTGGCAGCAATCGTAATTGCATTGGCACTACCGACTTTATCTGAGGTTAATACTAATCGTGAACCGCCATCAACATTAATAATAGAAGCGGTAATACCAGGGTTATCAGTGGCTGCGTTAATAGCATCTCGTATCCCTGCCAAGGTGTTATTGGTGCCATCAATAGCAAGTTGAAATGTATCGGAACCTAAACTGATATCAAGCGTGCCAGTTCCTACTACGTCAGTGTCACCACCGACAAAATCACCAGAACGCATCTTAGCCGCTTGCGCCAATTGCTCTACTTCAATAGTGTAATTGCCAGGAACTGCAGTTTTATCCGCGCTCGCTGTGAATAAATCGGTGTTACTTGATGTCGATGTGCGAGCTAAAAAGTCAGTAGAATCGTTTAATGATTTAACCGTCGCTTGAAACGAACTTAACGCACTTTTCAAACTGCCATAGGCAGACAAATCAGCTTGGAGTTTAGCCTCTTTAGTATTAAGTCGAGTTGTTGCAGGTTGACCTTCAGCCGCAACCAATTGACGTACCAGACTCTCAACGTCTATACCTGATCCAATACCGCTTGCTGAAATTGCCATGTCATTACCTCTATATCCGTAATCATTGAAGATGTGCAGATATTGCTAAAAATTTCCGTTCACCCTGAGCTC
>JACUUH010000057.1 GCA_014859375.1 Gammaproteobacteria bacterium | reverse complement strand
GTGCTTAACGAAGCGGTTGAACTCGCCAAAGCCTTTGGTGGTGAGAAAGGCCATAAATATGTTAATGGTGTGTTGGATAAAATGGGTTCAAAACTTCGCGAAGTTGAATATAAGGCTGCCAAGGCACGAAGAGCGAAGAAATAACTATCTATCTGGTTAAAATCCAACACTGTCAATCCGTTGTAGGTTGGACGTGAGTCCAACAATGGAGTCATGCGTTTTTTATCGGGTTAAACCCCAACCTATATTTACATCAACACTAATGTTTGAAACGAAGTAACCGCTTACGACACTTATTAAAAACCTTATGCCTGTGACATCTGAATTTTCCCTGATCAAGCAGTTCTTCTCGCAACTGACATCACAACGAGACGATGTCATATTAGGCATAGGTGATGATTGTGCATTGCTGCAGTGTCCTGCCGATCATAGTGTCGCTGTTTCTATAGATACCTTGGTTGAAGGAATCCACTTTTTCAGCGATGTTGACCCATACACATTAGGTCATAAAAGCCTGGCGGTAGGATTAAGCGACTTAGCTGCCATGGGTGCAACGCCTGCGTGGTTTACCTTGGCACTGACCTTACCTGACCTGGATCAGGCTTGGCTCAAAGGATTTTCTAACGGTTTAGCTAAATTAGCGACTGAACATAACATCCAATTAGTCGGTGGTGATACCACACGAGGCCCATTATGTATCAGCATTCAAGTGCATGGATTTGTCAAACCAGACCAAGCCTTGCGGCGGGATGGCGCTAAAATTGGTGATTTAATTTATGTGACGGGCACCTTAGGTGATGCTGGTGCAGCGTTACAGTATCAATCAAAGCAGTGGCATAACGTCAAGCTGACAGCGTCAGATAAAAACTATTTACAACAACGACTGGAAACACCTACACCCAGAGTTGCGATCGGTCAGAAATTGTTGGGTATTGCATCAGCTGCAATTGATGTATCAGATGGTTTGTTAGCTGATTTGGGTCATATTCTGGAGCGAAGCAACGTTGGTGCACAACTTGATTTAGCTAAATTGCCCTTGTCTTGCGTGTTATCAGAAATCGATAGAGAAAGCGCACAGCAATTTGCATTACATTCTGGCGATGATTACGAATTATGTTTTACTGTGGCGCCACACGATAGTGCTGACATCGAGCAGGGTTTTGCAGGATTATGTACATGTATTGGTACGATTACCAACGACAATGGTATCTATTTTATTAACGATCAAGATCAATTAACCCAATTAACTGGAACAGGTTATGACCACTTCTCAGCCAATCGTTAATTTCCGTGAATTATTAAAAAGACCAGTCTGTTTGCTTGGCCTGGGGTTTGGTTCGGGTCTGGCACCCAAGGCACCGGGAACAGTTGGCACTTTAGCCGCTTTGCCTATTTACTGGCTAATGCAAGATTTACCATTAGCTATTTATTTAGCAATAACCCTAATCGCATTCATTGTGGGTATTTGGATCTGTCAAAAATCGGCAGACTGGTTAAAAAAAGACGATCCTTCTGCCGTTGTTTGGGACGAAATTGTCGGCTATTTAGTCACCATGATGGCAGCACCATCAGGCTGGCAGTGGATTGTAATAGGCTTTGTATTATTTAGAATTTTTGATATTTGGAAGCCTTGGCCGATTAGCTGGTGTGATAAAAATCTGCATGGCGGATTGGGCATAATGGTTGATGATGTGGTCGCGGGTGTTTTTGCTTGCTTAGGAATACAATTTTTTGTGTTGTTTTAATCTAACCAATTCTTTTCCACTCGGCTGAATTCATCATAGTTTGCCGTAACTAATGTTGCATTGAGAGCGAGACAATGCGCGGCAATTAGCAGATCATTGGCGCCAATAATTTGTCCTTGTTGTTTTAATCTAGTTCTTATCATTCCACAATGCTTCGAAACATCGTCAGTTAACGGCTGAATATCAATTTCATTAAGAATGAGTTCAACCCGTTCAGTTAATTTAGCTGACCCTTTTATGACCGATCCATAACCTAATCCACACGCAACAACGATACTGGTACAAAAGCTATCACTAGTAATTGCCGCAAATTATTTTGGACTGGAATCGGCTCAATAATAAGTTTATCGTCTAGTTTGCGGATAATAACTTCATTACCAGCTAGTTTAAACTCACGAGGAATTCTGACCGCTTGATTGCGACCACAACTGCACTTGCCTGAAGATTGATCCATGTCAACTCTTGCATCAAATTAAAAAATAAGGCATTGTTTTAAGCAAGTTTAATTGAAAAGGATTTTCAATATGCGTGCAAAAGGACTGACCTTGATCGAATTACTGATCGTCATTGCAATCATTTCGATTCTCGCTTCATTAACTGCCCCATCATTTCATGCGCTGATACGCAAGCAACACGTTAATGGCGAAGCAAATGTGCTATTTTCACTTGTTTATCTTGCACGAACAGAGGCCATTAAACGCAACAGTGTCGTAACCATCTGTAAAAGTAATGATGCTAATCAATGTGGCGGTAACTGGTCAGACGGTTGGATAGTATTTCAGGATAATGATAAAGACGGTAGTCGTGATGCTGGCGAAACCATAATTTCTAATGGAACGATAGGCCATGACTATCAACTAAGTTGGTCAGCATTTGGTTCTAACAATTATATTCGGTTTACACCGCAGGGCTTAACCTTGTCACAAAATGGTTCGTTTAAAATTTGCCCTAGCGATGGTGATGCACGATATGCACGAGCGGTAATAATTAGTAAAACCGCTCGAGTGCGGCTACCTAAAGATACCAATGGTGATGGTATTTATGAGGATGCTGGTGGTACTAATTTAATTTGTACTTAGGGCTTATTTCGCCCAGCAAACACTTGGATTGGCAGATGCTGTTCCAGTTACTGATTGAGTACCATCTTGGTTTATGATGAAACTTGCACACTCAGTATCATTAGCTGCTTGAGAGCCTTGTGGCACAGCTGTTATTGTGTAAGTCGTACCAGAAGTGTTTGTTACGGTAGCTTTATAATATCCATCTGGCGAGGTTTGATCGCTATCACCAGGATATCCGAGATTGGTCATGCTATCTGTGTAACTGGAATTATTTGCACGCCATTTTTCTTGTGCCAACTGTACACTTAGAATTATATTTTTCGCATCTGCGCGACGAGCACGGGTAACATAGTCTTGGTAGGCGGGTAGAGCAATCGCCGCTAAAATGCCAATTAGGGCTACAGTAATCATCAATTCGATTAAGGTAAACCCTTTATTATTGTGAAATGTCATTTTAAGCATCCTGTTATTATCTTTTATGTTAAAGATAAACCAAATATCAAAACTAGTCACTTGTAAAATTGTGCGAGGGGTCACAGTAAGTTGTTTTATGGCTATCAATAGAGCATGTATTTTCTTGGTAGTTGGACTATAATCGATCAGAGTTCTAAGCAATAAATCAGGGATATTGAATGTTGAAGCGTGACAAAGCTGGTTTTACATTAATTGAATTGATGATTGTAATTGTCGTTCTTGGTATTGTTGCTGCCATAGCACTACCATCATTTCAGTCTATTATCGAAAAACGTAGGCTAGTCGGTGCTGCGGATACATTATTTGCAAACCTACAATTTGCTCGATCTGAAGCAATTAAACAAAACCGAATTGTTCAATTTCAATTTAATACTGACAGCTGGTGCTATGGTGTCGATGATACTCCTGCGGATTGTGATTGCACTAGCCCTGCAACATGCAAAGTCAGTAATATGCAGCGCGTAGTAACTAGTTCAGACTATAAAAATGTCACGTTAGCTGTGACAGGATTTGATGGAACGACTATTGATTTTGAACCAAGACAAGGACTGCCAAGTGATGATGGTGAGTTTACATTCACTATTAACGGTCAATCGAAAAAAGTGAACATAAATGTTGTTGGAAAAATCAAGGTAGATTAATTAAATGACAAGATATAAGAAACAGGCTGGTATCACCTTAATAGAAATGATGATAGCCCTGATCTTAGGGTTACTGGTTTCAAGCGCCATCATTGCTATTTTTATTAGCAATATCAAGTCTAGTTCTGAAAATATTCGGATGATTCAATTGAATCAAGAATTACGAACAGTAATGAACTTCATGTCAGATGAGCTTAAAAGAGCCGGTTATTCTGCCGATCCACAAAATTCAGATTTCATCAAAGATTATAAAACACCTACACCCGACTGCATTTTATATAGCTATGACGTTGATTTGAATGGTTGGCAAACTTCAGATGAACGCTTTGGTTTTAAACTGGACGGAGCGGTAATTAAATGGATTAATAATCGAGGAGATATGACTAACTGTGATGCTGGCACATGGCAACCGCTAACTGATATTGATACTGCGAATATCACCGCATTTACATTAATACCAACCGCTGTCGAGACGGCAAGTAGTACATTGTTTGTTCAAAATCTTGAAATTGAACTGACAGGTGAAATAAGTCTTAACCCTGGAACTGCTTCAAGAACCATTGTTGAAACAATTCGAGTTCGAAATGAAGATACTGATTAAGGCAGATAACTATGGAAAAATATAGTAGAAATAAACCTAATAAACAACATGGTGCCGCAACCTTGGTCATTTCCGTTGTATTATTGGTCGCTGTTACATTAGTGATTATTTTTGCATCAAAAGTAGGTGTGCTTGATCAGCGAATGTCAGGAAATCAAATTCGCCATAAGGAAGCTTTTGGAAATGCGGAGGCGGGATTAGAGCAGGCAGCGTCTTATCTAAGAGCAAATAACAACCTTTTTGCTGGTGATGTGGCAGATGGTTGGGTTGCTTGTAATGGAAGTACAGTATTTCCATGTGACATAACTGATGCCGAATATGTGTTTTCTTCAACAAATCCAATCTCTGGTTCAACTGCAACAATATCGACTAGCGTGCCATCGGTTATTGCTAATGCAACGCCATACCTTGTTAAAACAACGGATAACATTGTCGCTGTTGGTGTGGGCACCACTGCTGACACGACAGGCTTTGCAACAGCTCAAGCGGCCTATGTGCTATCAAATTTAATTACTCCTGGTGATATCCCACCGGTTATGGCTCCTAGCTTAAATCTTAATGGTAACTTTACTATAGTTGCAGATCCGAATAATGGTCAGGGGTCAACGGGCGTTCCTATATCGGGTTGGACAAAAACTAATATCTCCGGAACAGGCACTTGGCAGACATGTCAGCCAGGAGAGTTTAAAGATGGCGCATTAGTTTGTACGGATAATTTGACATCAGGCGATAACTGGAGTGGTTGTGCGTGTAAGGAAGCGCTCAGTGATGCCGGTAATATAAATTATGATATTTTTGTCGATCCCGATTTTCCTGATCCATTTGCTTACATTTTTGGGACAAGTGATTCTGAGTTAATCAAAGCAAGGTTTCAAGAGGAAGGTAAACTTTATCCTGGAAATTGTTCAGGCTTGGATTCATTAAATATTTCTGCACTCAAGCGGCCATGGATATGGGTGGAAGGTGATTGTTCTATTCCTAGTATTGGATCTGCAACTCAACCAGTCATTGTGGTGGTTGGCGGAAAAATGACGCTTACTGCAAACACCGATGCGTGGGGACTTTTTATCTCTCTAACAGAGGTTAAGAGCAATGGTGCTGCACTAATTCATGGCTCATTAATTGCTGATGGAGATGCTGATATTACAAATGGTGGATATAAACAAGTATATGATGAAGGTTTACTAGAAGCATTGGCTGATGAATCAATTAATACGGATATTGCTAGAGTAAAATATAGTTGGCGAGATTTTTAAATGCATCAAGAAAGCGAGTATGAAGTAAATTGGCTATCAGTTTTAGGATGATGGATATGAATATAACATCTGCAATTAAAAATAAACGTGGATTCACACTTATAGAAGTAATGGTTGCCTTGCTAGTGTTGGCCTTAGGAATTTTAGGGATTTCTAAATTGCAAGGCACATTAATAAGAAATAGTTCAGATGCAGATCAGCGTGTTCAGGCGATGAATATTGCTCAAAAGAAACTTGATGATTTGAGAACATTTGTTCATTTATATGCAGATATAGACAATGATGGAATAGATGAAGTTTGGTCAGCAACAACACCGATGCAAAATCAATCTTTCGCTTTTATAGATGATAATAAAGGTGGGACAATTGCTTCTGGTGCTTATGAACATAGCCCCCCTTACAAGTTCACCTTAACATGGGATGTAACACCATACTATTATCCTGCAGTAGCTACACCTGCATCAGTGGCAACAGCTACAATTGAACCTCATTTTAAACAGGTGACGGTAAATGTTGCGTGGGAGGATGTTGTCGGAAATGATGCTAGCGTTGCTTTGTCCACCATTATCGATGCTTACCAGGTTATCAATTCAGCTACATCGAATATAGTCAATCAAGGCGGTAATTCGCCCAAAGTTCCATATATACCGAAATCGGCACCTGATGTTATTCCTGTTAGCTTGGAAACTGATGATGATTTAAAAAAAGAAACAGATAAGCCGTTACCTGATTTAAGTAAAAAAGGGGCTAGTACATCAGTTCAATTTCAAACAGTTACCTATAACACCCTATTAGATACGGTCAAAATAGAAGGGTTTAAAACCGTGGGCTGTTTGTGTAGAAACTCTGGCGGCGCAATACCCACTAACACAATCATAAAAGGTAAAACAATTTGGAATGAAAAACGGTCTGAATTAGAGGATATCGCAGTCAGCGAAGATGTAAAAACGATTCTAAAGACAAATGTTGATAATAGTGGTGGTGAATTACAGGATGCCGATTGTCTGATTTGTTGTAGAGATAGTGCCGATGTTGCTGACACGGATTTTAAAGCATGTAGGTTAAAACGTATCAATGGCGTGTTTAGACTTTTTGACCCCTGGAAAATGATAGCCTTCAATCTTATTCCAGCATCCTATTTTGATGCAAGTGCTGCATCAATGACTCCAACTAGCGCTGATAATAACATTCAGGTATATTCAGATTATGTCACTGCCAGAGTAAGAGCAAATCTTGCTTTGACCCCCGAACAATTTGAACTCGCACCAGTTGATACAAGTTTTGCTCCAGATGATTTTGAAGGTGCAGACGGTGTATTGCACCGCACTGTTGCTCAAAGTACTACTGACTACAGAATAGTACAAGCAAGAGCTGTGTATATGGATTATCCTCCATCTGGTATCGCTGACTGTGCATCGTGTGCTGCTGGGACGATAACAGGTGATGCCGCTGTAATACCGCTAGATAGGGTTTCATTTAATGAGGTGAATATCACGCAGCTGGCGGGTTGGGTTCCAGACAGGGATAACACGACGTTTACAGCTGATTATGCTACTCAACATGATCCTGTAGCTAACCCACCAGGATGTGCTGCATCTTCTGCTCCTGCTAGAAACTATGTTACCAACGATGAAATTAAAGATGGGTGTGAACAAAATTTCAATCGTGGCTGGTTTTTCCCCGTGGCTGTCACAGACTCTGATGCTGATGAAACAATTACTTCAATGATATATACGTCAAATGATGGTGTTGTTGATAGGAAGGTTGATTCTAATGCTTCTGCCGTTACAGCAACGATTAAGTTAAAAGTAAATTAACCTGAATCTCTGGATAAGAAACAGCACTCAATAGCCTGATTACATTAGGGAAATATAGTCTTGCACTATCCTTTATCCAGGATTGGAGTTAAGTAAGAGAGCTAATCTCTTACTTAACTCAGTTAGGGCTAATCGAAACTGCTTTCAAGTCTCAAGTTAAATTCATCAATACTAAAACTATGATTTTGAGTACCATGCTGCTCAATTTTAATGGCACCTAATAACGATGCAATACGTCCTGTTTCTTCCCAATCCTTACCATGTAAAATACCGTGTATTAAACCAGCACGATAGGCATCGCCACAGCCAGTAGGATCTGCTAGTTTTTCAGCTTTAGCACAGGGAATGTCAATGCGTTTGCCCTCGGTATAAATATGAGAGCCTTCGGCACCACGGGTGATAATTAGAGCTTCAACATAGTGTGCAATTTCGTTTGGTGATAAGCCTGTACGGTCTTGGAAGAGCTGTGCTTCATAATCATTTAGGGCAATATACGTTGCCTGTTCAGCAAATTTGATCAAGTCATTACCGTCAAACATCGGTAAACCTTGACCAGGATCAAAGATGAAAGGAATGCCCGCTTCATGCAATTGTTGAGCATGTTGAATCATGCCATCTCGACCATCTGGTGCAACAATAGCAAGCTTGATATTTTTCACTTCGTTGATATGGGTTTCATGGGCTAAATTCATTGCGCCCGGATGAAATGCGGTGATTTGATTATCATCCATGTCGGTAGTAATAAAAGCTTGTGCGGTGTAATTACCTGATTTGACGTGGACATGACGACGGTTAATTTGCTGTTTATCCATCCATGTTGCATAGCTTGTGAAATCACTGCCTACTGTGCCCATAGGAATAGGATCGTCACCTAATAATTTCAGATTGTAGGCGATATTGCCTGCACAACCACCAAACTCACGACGTAGTTCAGGCACTAAAAATGCCACATTAAGCATGTGTACTTTGTCTGGCAGAATATGATTTTTAAATTGGTCTGGAAACACCATGATGGTGTCATAGGCAAAAGAGCCACAGATAAGAGCTGACATGAATTCTCCTTAGGTTTCGTTGTAGGCTAGTATTTTACCCTGATAAAGATACACAGCAGGGATTTATTCTACTATTGTGTTGGTTTAAAACCCAATGTTCAAGGCTGTTACCGTGGGTTGAAATTTATTACAACATTCTGTGCTTTGGTATTTGTTCTGGCTCTGTCGGGTTAAAACCCGATCTACGGTAATGGTGGTGTTATGCGAGTTTGGTTTTAACCGAACGGTTGGGTTGCCGGGTTAAAAGATCAGCTTCGCAGTTACTTCGTTTCAGACCCACATTGATTCTCACCGTAGGTTGAAATTTATTCCGTTAGAACCCGTCATTCCCGCAAAAGCGGGAATCCAACGATGGTGACTCGTTCTCACTGGCCATGGATCCCCACATACGTGGGGATGACAACAAGGTTGGGATAAAGGTACGCACTCCAACATATTTAGTGTTCATTCTTGACCCCAACCTAATCTCCCAAAAAGTTGATTTTTTAAATACGATTTGCCACACAAAATAAAGTGAATTAGTCTTTGTATGCAACCGAT
>JACUUH010000015.1 GCA_014859375.1 Gammaproteobacteria bacterium | reverse complement strand
AGCTGGAGCTGGAGCTGGAGCTGGAGCTGGAGCTGGAGCTGGAGCTGGAGCTGGAATAGTGTGTTCTATATCTTGTTCATTATCATCGTTTGAATTTACTACTTTATCCGTTTCCACAAACGTTTCAGGTTCTAACTCAATAGCATCTTCTGGTATCACTTCAATCGATGAAACAAAGTCTGGTTGAATTACTTCTTCTATCACAGTATCAATTGTGCGCTCAGACACCGCTTTATTCATCAAGAAGATAGCAAAACCAGATATAACACATAACAGCAGCAATGATCCGATCAAACGTTGTTTCATAATTGTCGTCATGTGTTAGCCCTGTAATCAATGTCTATTTTGTGACTCAATTTCGTGATAATTGGCCTTGTCAGCCTTTAGCACAGGTTCTTCCCCTGTTGTTTCATCGTCAGGTGTCAGCTTGGCGACTAAAGCGACATCTAATACTTCTGATATCCACTTCACCGGAATGATATTTAAACCTTGTTGAATATTATCCGGTATTTCTTTCAGATCTTTGACATTATCTTGTGGAATCAAAACAGTATCAATACCGCCACGCAATGCTGCCAGCAGTTTTTCTTTTAAACCACCAATGGCTAACACTTCACCTCGTAAGGTAATTTCACCGGTCATCGCAACATTAGCTTTGACAGCAATACCTGTTATTGCAGAAACTAAAGCCGTACACATACCAACACCGGCACTTGGACCATCCTTAGGTGTAGCACCTTCTGGCACATGGATATGAACATCATGATTTTGCATATAATCTGTTGCAATTCCCCAATCAAGCGCACGAGAACGCACAACAGTGGTGGCAGCTTGAATAGATTCTTGCATCACTTCACCAAGCTTACCAGTATAGGTGGCTTTACCTTTACCCGGCATGACAGCTGTTTCGATAGTTAACAACTCACCACCGACTTCAGTCCAGGCTAAACCTGTCACTTGGCCTACTTGATCGGTCTCTTCTGCAATGCCATACTGGAAGCGATAAACGCCCAAATAATCTTCTAAATTGGCTGCTGAAACGATTATTTGATCTGTCGATTTATCTTGTAAGATTTGTTTAACCACTTTACGACAAATTTTTGAAATCTCGCGTTGTAAATTACGTACACCTGCCTCGCGTGTATAACGACGAATAATTTCTAATATGGCATCTTGTTCAACTTGAATTTCATGATGTTTTAGGCCATTATCTTTAATCGCTTTAGGTAATAAATATTTTAGTGCGATGTTCAATTTTTCATCTTCGGTATAACCTGACAAACGAATAACTTCCATTCTATCGCGTAAAGCATCAGGAATATTCATTGTATTAGCTGTGCATACAAACATGACATCAGAAAGGTCATACTCAACTTCCATATAATGATCTGCGAATGTTGAATTTTGTTCAGGGTCAAGCACTTCTAATAATGCTGAAGCAGGATCACCTCTAAAATCCTGAGCCATTTTGTCGATTTCATCTAATAAAAACAGTGGGTTCTTCACCCCTACTTTAGTTAAATTTTGAATGACTTTACCTGGCATTGAACCAATATAGGTACGTCGATGACCACGAATCTCGGCTTCATCACGAACGCCACCTAATGCCATGCGAGAAAACTTTCTGTTAGTTGCTCTGGCAATTGATTGAGCTACAGATGTTTTCCCCACACCTGGAGGACCTACCAAGCATAGAATCGGGCCTTTAGATTTTTTAACGCGCTGTTGTACCGCTAAATATTCAAGAATACGTTCTTTAACCTTTTCAAGGCCGTAATGATCTTCATCAAGAATTTTTTCTGCACGTTCTAAATCCTGGTAAACACGTGAGCGTTTCTTCCATGGCACGTCAATCAAACATTCAACGTAGCTACGGATCACCGATGCTTCAGCAGACATCGGAGACATCATTTTGAGCTTTTTAAGCTCAGATGAGGCTTTATCTAAAGCCTCTTGTGACATTCCAGCTTGTGCTACTTTCTCTTCAAGTTCTTCAACTTCATTAGCTGATTCATCAATTTCGCCCAATTCTTTTTGAACGGCTTTCATCTGTTCATTCAGATAATATTCGCGTTGGCTTTTTTCCATTTGTTTTTTAACACGACCACGAATACGCTTTTCGATATTTTGAATATCAATTTCAGATTCAAGGAAAACCATTAGCTTTTCAATGCGTGCTGTCACATCTGACATTTCTAGCAGTAATTGTTTGTCTTCTAATTTCAATGCCATGTGGGCAGCGACGGTATCAGCCATTCTGGCTGCGTCTTCAATACTAGATAACGAAGCAATAACTTCAGGTGGAATTTTTTTATTCAGTTTTACATATTGCTCAAACTGATTTAACAAAGAACGCATCAATACATCTGATTCTCGATCGTCAGGTTGTTGGTTGATAAATTCTGCTACTTCAGCTTGCAGATAGTCTCCACTATTATCGTAATAAGCTACCTTAGCTCGTCCAGTCCCTTCCACTAACACTTTGACAGTGCCATCAGGCAACTTTAGTAATTGAAGAATATTAGCTAATGTACCTGTGTCATACAGGTTATCTGTACTTGGTTGATCATCATTAGAGTTTTTTTGAGCTACCAATAGAATTTGTTTGTTTTCATCTGTAGCAGCTTCCAAAGCAGCAATCGAACGTTCGCGACCTACAAACAGTGGAATAACCATATAAGGGTAAACAACGACATCTCTGAGTGGCAATACAGGGACTTCCACCAAGACATTATCAGTTGCTGTTGTTTCTGTTTGATTTTCCATTGGTCTAACCTCGAGCCGCGTTATCTTACTGTCATTAAGACAAAATTTAAGTTACTTAGCAAGTAATATGGGGATAGATCAAACTATTTCAAGCAACAAAACACACAATGCTTGAAATAGTTTGATCGTAATAGAAAGCGTAAGTCTTGAGTGATTAGCTATCGCTTGCCGCAAGATCTGTTGCTTGATCTTGATAAATCAAGATTGGAGCGTTTTCACCATTAATAACATTTTCATCAATGACGACTTTTGACACATTATCAGTCGAAGGAAGATCGAACATGGTATCTAGCAACACATTTTCAATGATAGAGCGTAAGCCACGAGCACCTGTTTTACGTTCCATCGCTTTATGTGCAATAGCATGTAAGGCATCTTCTCTAAATTCAATTTCAGCACCTTCCATTTCAAACAATTTTTGGTATTGTTTAGTCAATGAATTGCGAGGTTCCGTTAGAATTTGTACTAATGCATGCTCGTCTAGTTCATTTAAAGTCGCAACGACAGGTAATCGACCGACAAACTCAGGTATCAGACCGTATTGAATTAAGTCTTCAGGTTCGACTGTTTTGAGCACATCGCTGACTACTTTATCATCTTCAACACTCTTAACTTGGGCAGAGAAACCAATGCCACCTTTATTAGAGCGGTTACGAATAACTTTATCTAAACCTGCAAATGCACCACCGCAGATAAATAGAATTTTACTGGTATCAACTTGCAAAAACTCTTGTTGCGGATGTTTACGGCCACCTTGAGGAGGAATGGAAGCGATGGTGCCCTCAATTAATTTCAATAAAGCCTGCTGAACACCTTCTCCAGAAACATCACGTGTGATCGATGGATTATCAGATTTACGTGAAATCTTATCAATCTCATCAATATAGACGATACCTGTTTCGGCTTTTTCAACGTCATAATCACATTTCTGAAGTAACTTCTGGATGATATTCTCAACATCTTCACCGACATACCCTGCTTCTGTCAGTGTTGTTGCATCAGCCATTGTGAATGGAACATTGAGTTGGCGAGCCAGTGTTTCAGCCAGCAGTGTTTTACCACTACCCGTAGGACCAATTAATAAAATATTGCTCTTCGACAATTCGACATCATCACCAGTAGGGCCATAACGAAGGCGCTTATAGTGATTATAAACAGCCACAGATAATACACGTTTTGCTCTTTCCTGACCGATAACATAATTATCAAGAGCGTCATTTATTTCTTTTGGTGTGGGTAGTTTTAATTCCAACTCTTCGTTGTTACCATCCTGAAGCTCTTCACGAATAATATCATTACATAACTCTACACATTCATCACATACAAAGACCGAAGGTCCAGCAATCAGCTTTTTAACCTCGTGTTGACTTTTACCGCAGAAAGAGCAGTAAAGTAATTTATCTTCGTTATTATTTTTATCGTCACTCATAATCAATTTTCCTAGCAATCAAATAGTGTATCGGCTAGTTATGCATTTTCTTCAGGCCGTTTTTCTAATACAGAATCGATTAAACCATATTCTTGCGCTTGTTCACTACTCATAAAATTGTCTCGATCAGTATCTGTTTCAATTCGTGCAATATCCTGACCTGTATGATGAGCTAAAATACTATTTAACCGTTTGCGAATAGATAAAATCTCACGAGCATGAATTTCGATGTCTGAAGCCTGACCTTGAAAACCACCCAAAGGTTGATGAACCATTAAACGAGAATTTGGTAGACAATGACGCTTACCCGCCGCACCAGCTGCTAATAATACAGCGCCCATACTTGCCGCTTGACCAATACACAATGTACTCACGTCTGGTTTGATAAATTGCATGGTATCGTAAATAGCCATACCAGCAGTAACCGCACCACCTGGTGAGTTGATATATAAATGTATATCCTTATCTGGATTTTCAGACTCGAGGAATAACAATTGGGCAACAACAAGGTTTGCCATATGATCTTCTACTTGACCTACAAGAAAAATGACACGCTCTTTCAATAAACGTGAATAAATATCATACGAACGTTCGCCTCTGGATGTTTGTTCAACAACCATTGGCACAAGCGCATTGCTTATTGGTGTCATAGTGTTACTCAAGATAAAGTCTGTCATGTAATTCCCAATATTTCTTAGTCTTAAAACAAAATAGCCTGCACTCACAACAATGAGCACAGGCTATTACATATCTGTATTAGCGTAAAGAATTAAGCTAATGCTGAATTCATTACCTCACTAAATGTTGATGATTTTTCTTCAACTTTAACACGATCAAGTACCCAATCTACAACCATATCTTCAACTACCATCATTTGGATTTCAGATAGTTTTTGTTGATCATTCATGTAGTACTTAACAACATCTTCAGGATCTTCGTAGCTCGCGGCGATGCCATCAATGACTTCTCTAACACGATTTTCATCAGGCTTAATTTCATTGTCAGAAATGATTTTACCGATTAATAAACTCAACGCAACACGTTGTTTTGCTGAATCTTTGAAATTATCGGCATTAAAAGGAATACCTTCAACATTAACACCTTGATTTCTCAAGTTATTTTTAGCTTGTTCCATTAAGTATTCAGCTTCACGTAAAACCGGCGATTCAGGTAAGCTAACCTCATTATTTGCAGTTAAGCTATCCATTACCTTACGTTTATTCTTTGCTTTTAAGTTAGATGCCAACTCACGCATCATATTAGCTTTGACTTCTTGTTTTAGTGCAGCGATACCACCTTCAACGCCACAAAGTTCTGCAAACTCTTTATCAAGTTTAGGTAACTTTTTCTTTGCTACTGATTTAACTGTCACGGCGAATGAAGCTTCTTTACCACGCAAATGTTCAGCACGATAATCGTCAGGGAACGTCATAGTGATTGTTGTTTGTTGTCCTGCTTTTGTTCCAATCAATTGATTTTCGAATTCAGGCAGCATAGTTCCTGAACCAAGAACAACCAATGTGTCAGTACCTTTACCACCTTGGAATTCTTCACCGTCAATACTACCAACGAAATCAATGGTTACACCATCTTCTTCTTTTGCTGCACGTTTTAATGGTTCCCAGCTAACGCGCTGTTGACGCAATGTTTCAAGCATAGCGTCAACATCTTCGTCTGTCACTTGTGCGACGACTTTTTCGATCTCAACGTTATCGAGCTTGATTTCTTGAACTTCAGGGAATACATCATAGACTAAACTAAATTTAAATGACGTACCTTCGTCGTCCATGCTATCAATATGAGGAGGACCAGCAGGATTAATGCTTTCTTGAATAAACGCTTGTTGCATATTCGTTTGAACAAGATGGTCAATAACATCACGGCGCGCTATAGGACCATGAGATGACTCGATCATTTTCAAAGGAACTTTACCAGGACGGAAACCAGCCATTTTTACTGTCGGACGGATGGCTTTCAATCGTTCCTGTACTGCTTGTTCGATATTGGCATCTTCAACTGTCACCGTCATACGGCGACCGAGTTCGCTAACATTTTCTACAGTAACTTGCATTCTTTACCTCAAATTGGGAGTTAAAGTATTGGTGACCCAATTAAGCCACCAACCTTTATTAGAGATGGTACGAGAGGAGAGACTCGAACTCTCACAGGTTACCCCACTGGAACCTAAATCCAGCGCGTCTACCAATTCCGCCACTCTCGCATATTTTGTTGTTTAGACAGCTATGCTTCCAAATTAAGCTGGCCATTATAAACATAGATTACAAAGAAAACTAGCCTTGTGTTGTTAAAAAAGTTAATCCCATATTGGCCTGTTGGCAAAACTGTTGAAATGCAACGAAATCTTCATGTTTTACGTCACGTTTACTTACATTTCTATCTGCCATATACATGCCAATCACCTTGCCTTTTACGATAGTTGGCATCACTAAATAAGGAGGCGCACCTAATTGTTCTAGTACTGCTCGTGTCAATGTGCCAGTAAGTTGTTTTGGATCAGCAGGTATATGCGCTGCTTTTTTTGATTTAATAACCTGATTGAATATATTTTTAGGACTACTAATATCAAGTGTGAATTCATTAATTAAACGTTCACTATCCGCACCAACCGCATATTTGCATGTAAGTTTTTTATGATCTTTTGAGATGACTGCAAATAAAGAACGATCCATACCTACCCCACGGTAGAGTCCCTCTAACACCATCTCTAATATTATATTGATGCTCGGTTTCTCTTCTATTGCTCTGGAAATATCACCCAGAATAGTCATTTGAATATGCGAGTCTGGTTCTGGATGTATTACTTTTTGTTGTTTAATACTAGCTTGGACTAGGCCTAAATCAGATTCATGTACTATCGTCGATTCAGCCGCAACTTTCACATCTTGAGTTATCGCTTCGATTTGAGATTGATTATCTTGTGTTTCAACTAATGCTATGTTTGGCTGAGGAATTTTATTGCTTGATTTGGTAATACCATAAAGCCTGGTTACCTTCTTTGCATTTTTAGCATTGGTATGCACCATTTCTTTAACAGTATCGATTGTAAGATTGAGTTTATCAGCCACCTTCTCTATTGCCAGTTTTGCTCGTTCACTGTCCCAACCTGATACGGTAGATTGTGCAATGAGCTGCCCCATTTCAATAACATCCAAACGAGGGTCATTAGTCTTTTTATTGCTCAAAGCATTATCTAATAGCTCGCCTAAAGACCATGACTTACTTAATCCTCGGGTTAAGTCCTTCAATGAAAAACCTAATATTTTATTTTCAGCTTCTTGCTCTGTCATGTCACCTGAGTTTACAAGCTCAAGCAACGCTTGTGCTGTATCATCTGCAAACGCCCAAAAAGCCATATTGCCTAATCGTGACAACAAGGTGGCGACAAAGATATTTTCAGGTGATTTACATTTTGTTTTGCGAGCCAGCTCTTGTGCCTGAACCGCTGCATGAAAAGATAACGCAATCTCAGATATTAATTTGTCGCGCTGCTGACCATCACTCAACGAATCAATCAACACTAAAGATAATGCTAAAGCGCGAACTTGATCAAAACCCAATACCATGACAGCACGAGATACGGTGCTAATTTCTTGTGAAGACGGATTATAAAAAAAGCTATTAACCATTTTTAACAAGCGGCTTGTCAATGAAGGATCCCGCAAAATGGCGTGTGCTACATCTGCTGCTGAAGTGCTATCACTATTTACTGCATAGGTTACATCTGTGACTGTGCCAGCAAAACCGGGCATTTTGTCATCACTCAAATTTTTTATCCAATCCTCGACACTTGAGTTAACGTGCTCAGTCAAGATTCCTCTCCCCGTTGTGCATTTGCGATGCCATGTGGAACATGTCCAGTAGCCACGTGTTCACGGGCAGAATCACAATGCCCTTGTTGATCATCAAAGAAAATATCGGCGCCAAATGATTTTAAAAAGGGTCCTTTATCCATTCCACCAAGGAAAATAGCCTCATCAATACGAATCCCCCAAGCACGTAGGGTACGAATCACGCGTTCATGTGCTGGTGCAGATCTTGCTGTAACTAAGGCTGTTCTGATAGGTGCTTTACCTTCTCCGAATTCAGTTTGGAGATGATTTAATGCCATTAAAAAGTCTTTAAATGGTCCGCCTGATAGTGGACTTTTTGCTGTTTGGCGCTCGTTGTCTGTAAAGGCTTGTAAGCCTTTTTCTTTGTATATCTGTTCTGACTCATCTGAAAAAAGTACTGCATCACCATCAAATGCTAGCCGCAATTGCTCGTCGTCATTATCTTTTCTGAAATTGGAAGGCAAAATAGTAGCTGCGGCAATGCCTGCGTCAAGTGCTTTTCGGACATCTTCAGGGCTGGTAGATAAAAATAGGTTGGCTCCAAATGGGGCCACGTAACAATAGGGACTTGAACCAGACGTAAATACCGCACGCGTTATTGCTAAATTGTGGTGTTGAATTGAATTGAATATTCGTAAACCGGTATCAGAACTATTGCGTGAAAGCAGAATGATTTCGACGTACTGGATCTCACTATTTAGAGCCAGCAATTTCTTTACAAGTGAATATGCTGCTCCAGGTTCCAAGGGCACATCTTCATTTTCAATCTGAAATTGACAATACGCCTGTGTACCTTGATCAAGATAAACACGATGACTTTCCGCAAGATCAAACAATGCGCTTGAAGAGATCGCTACCACTAATTTTTTATTAGCCATCTACCCCGCTTCCTCGTTGTACTGATTGACCATCTTTTCGTGCAATTCTTAATACTCTATCCCAGCCAGCTTGCGTTCGAGTAACAATTGCTGGTGCATCTTTAATTTTAGATAAATCTTCAGCAAGATTTTTTAATAAAGAAACCTCTTCAGGTTTTCCTTTCGGGAACAACGAATCTGAAGTAAATACAACACGACAAAAAATCGGAATATTGGGCAAGATTGACTTAATTGCTTGGCGAGATGCTCTGATATGACGTAAAGGATTGGAAAACTTATAACTTCTGCCATCCACTATTTGTGTCCACAAATCAATATTTTCGGCTCCAAACAGGTTGCCTGAAATAGGATAAGTTTCTATCAATAATAAGCCTTGATCCATGTGTGCCAAATATTCGATTTCAATTAAGCCACCAATCCCATCGGGAATAATAAAATGCGTAATTTCATCTCGAATAAAGGGTTGCAATATACTAGATAAATGTCTCGCTGAACTATATCTACGTTTTCTTCGTATAACAACTACAAGTAATAACAGTAATACGATAACAGCAACAGAAATGGCAACAGATAAAAGATCAACGGACAAAATAATTATTACTCACAAAATTTATTAAAGGTAATTATACGAGATAAAACCGATATTGTGAGTCATATCACATAAAATTAAAGCGATCTTACTTGTATTGGATCTTCATGAATGATCACTTCAGCTTCAGGAAATAATGTTTCAAGTTGCTTTTCAACTTGATCTGCTATCGCGTGTGCCACCGACAATGTCAGTCTTGCATCTAATTCAAGATGTAACTGAATAAAGACAACATTACCCGAACGACGGGTTCTCAAATCATGAAAACCAAGTGTTTCTGGATGTTGCAATACAATTTGACGAATTTGTTGTCTTTGTTCGTCTGGCAATTCATGATCCATCAGCAGGTTAATAGCCTCCTGAATAATCTCCCATGCACTGTAAAGAATGAAAATAGCAATTCCTATTGCAAATAGTGGGTCAAAGTAGTCCCAACCGTAGTAAGTCAGAAATAAGGCGACAATGACACTACCATTGACTAACAAATCGGTTTTGTAATGTAATGCATCGGCTTTTATCGCTGTCGAGTTGGTATGCTTGATCACATATTTCTGAAATGTTATCAGAGCCAATGTCGCAACCATAGAAAAAAGCATGACACCGACACCAATTTCCATACCTTTTAAGCTATTTTGAGGATGAATCATTCGTCCAACAGCCTGTAACAGTAATAAACCTGCTGAACCAGCAATGAACATAGCCTGACCCATACCTGCTAAAGCTTCAGCCTTGCCGTGACCAAAACGATGTTCTTTATCTGCTGGTTGTAACGCATGTCTAACGGCAATCAAATTAACGATCGATGCTAAAACATCAAGACTTGAATCTATCAACGTCGCAAGAATACTGACAGAATCAGTGATAAACCAGGCAATCATCTTAGCTAAAATTAAAATAAGTGCTGTAGCAACAGAAGCATAGGTTGCTAATCGCATCAAACGAGCAGTATCAGATTGTTGAGAGCTTGCCATCATATCGGTATATTAGCCTGATTAAAGTGTTTAAATATTACCAACTAAATTCGCTCGTTCATACTAAAATAACAAGGAATCATCATGTCGGTCGTCACCATTGCTACTACGCCTTTTAACGATCAACGTCCTGGCACATCAGGATTACGCAAAAAAGTTGCTGTATTTCAACAAGCTCATTATCTGGAAAATTTTGTGCAATCAACCTTTGATTCACTTGATAATATACAAGGCCAGACGCTTGTTGTTGGTGGCGATGGCCGCTTTTATAATGAACAGGCTATTCAAATTATTCTTAAGATGGCCGCTGCCAATGGTTTCAGCCACGCCATAGTGGGACAAAATGGATTACTGTCAACACCAGCAGCATCATGTGTGATTCGCAAATATAAAGCATTTGGTGGCATTATTTTATCTGCCAGTCACAATCCTGCTGGCCCTAATGGCGATTTTGGCATCAAATACAATATCAATAACGGCGGTCCCGCACCGGAAGCGATTACTGAAGCTATTTTCAAAAATTCACAGTCCATTACCGAATATCGAATTGTAGATGAATCAGATGTAAATCTTGCAATCATTGGTCGCCAACAACTTGCTAACATGAGCATCGACATTATTGATCCGGTTGGTGATTATGCTGAATTGATGGCAGATCTATTTGATTTTGAATCGATCAAAACCCTAGTAAGCAGTCAATCATTCCAAATGCGATTCGATGCGATGCATGCTATTACTGGCCCTTATGCTAAAACTATTTTAGAAGATCTTTTAGGTGCCCCGACCGGAACCGTTATCAATGGCATTCCGTTAACTGATTTTGGCGGTGGTCACCCTGATCCAAACCTGACTTATGCTGAACAATTAGTCGCGGAAATGTTCAGCTCAAATCCACCTGTATTCGGAGCCGCATCCGATGGTGACGGTGATAGAAATATGATTTTAGGTGCTAATTTCTTTGTTACGCCATCTGATAGTCTAGCCATTCTTGCAGCCAATGCTCATTTGGTACCAGCTTATCAATCAGGTTTAAGCGGCATTGCCCGTTCTATGCCAACAAGTCAGGCTCCGGATCGCGTTGCACAGAAACTGGGTATTGACTGTCATGAAACACCAACAGGATGGAAGTTTTTTGGTAATTTACTGGATGCAAACAAAGCAACATTGTGTGGTGAAGAAAGCTTCGGTACAGGTTCAAACCACATCCGTGAAAAAGATGGTTTATGGGCAGTATTATTTTGGCTTAATATTTTAGCTAAAAGACAATTATCTGTTGCTCAAATTGTTGAACTACACTGGCAAGAATATGGCCGTAATTACTATACTCGTCATGATTATGAAGCTATTTCCAGTGATATTGCCAAACAATTAATGTCTGATTTAGAAGCTCAACTGCCTTCGCTAGTTGGGCAACAATTAGCAGGAAGAACAGTGGCTTATGCTGATAACTTCAGTTATAAAGATCCAGTCGATAATAGTGTTTCTTCTAATCAAGGTCTAAGAATTGGATTTGATGATGGCGCACGTATTGTCGTACGTCTATCAGGCACAGGAACGGAAGGCGCCACCCTGCGTGTTTATATTGAACGATATGAAAACGATAAATCTAAGCTAGATCAAGATACGCAAAAAGCGCTTAAACCGCTGATTGACTTAATCAATGAGTTAGCCCAAATAACAGAACGAACTGGTCGCACAGAACCAACCGTTATAACCTAAGACATTATTTATGCAACAACTTATTTTAGGATCCAGCTCCCCGTTTCGATCTGAACTTCTATCGAAACTCGGTCTGCCTTTTGAAACTGCCTCGCCAGACATTGATGAACAGCCATTAGAAAATGAGCAGGCAGCAGACTTGGTAAAACGGCTGTCTGAACAAAAAGCACAGGCAATAGCTGACCGTTACCCTAAGGCATTAATTATTGCTTCAGATCAGGTGGCACTATTAGACAATACAATTTTGGGCAAACCTGGCAATCATCAAAATGCAGTAAAACAATTAATGGCAGCATCAGGTAAAACCGTGAAATTTCTCACTGGACTAGTCTTGATGAATAGCCAGACGGGCAATATTCAATCTAGTGTTGAAATGTACAGCGTTGAATTTAAACAATTAACGCCAGAACAAATTGAGTTTTACCTTAACAAAGAACAGCCGTATCAATGTGCTGGTAGTTTCAAATCGGAAGGCTTTGGCATTAGTTTATTTAATAAGCTACAAGGCAATGATCCTAATACACTTGTTGGTTTACCACTTATCCGTTTAACAGAAATGTTAAAGGCTGAAGGAATCGATATCCTTCAGCCTAACAATTGCTGATTTATTACTGCTGTGCTTCTTCTGCTTTAATCTTTTCAGCGTTAATAACTGCTGAAGCTTGTGCAGCCATATTATTCATGCTTTTAGTCATTAACTCACGCGCACCACGTGAACGTAATTTTTTAGTCATACTAACGACAAGGTCATGATTAACATTATTAGCTGTTAGTAATTCATTGAGTTGATCTAAATGTGTTTCACACTTGGTTAGAATTTCATTTGCGGCTTCTTGAACCTGGCGCTGCTGAGCACTTGCATCAAGACGCAATTGCATCATGCATTTATTATAGTCCATACTAATTTCGAACATTTTGTGTTGTGCGTCATCTGACATATCAGCCGGTGTAATCAAGTTTTCTTCTGCAACGGCAGATAACGATGTCGTTAAGGCAACTAACAGTAGTATTTTTTTCATTTCAGCTCCGAATTTATATAGTATTTTATGCGGTATTCAAAAACAGCCATAGTCTGACCGTGAATTGTTAGATAATATCCCAACAAAAACAGATACTATACACTGCATCAACGAAATTTCAGAACCAATCACACACATAAAATAAGATAATACATATTTATCAAAAACTAAATCATATAACTTAAAGTAAAAAATAGACTCAATATGCCCCAAGATCATCGCCAAATTAGTATTCAAAGCTGGTTAAAATCCGTCTTACCCTCACCTGTTTTTGAATTATCACCTGCTTCAAGTGATGCCAGTTTTCGCCGTTATTTTAGAGTAATACAAAATCAACAGTCATGGATTGTGATGGATGCCCCACCCGATTTAGAAGATATAACATCATTTGTACACATCGCTTCGTTGTTATATTCATCTGGAATTAACGTCCCCAAAATTTTCGCACAGGATAAACAACAAGGCTTTCTTCTGTTAACTGATTTTGGCAACACGCCCTATCTACAACAACTTAATCAACACTCAGCTGACGGGCTTTATCGCAAGGCAATTGATAGCCTGATAGCGATTCAGTTAACACCTGGTGACAATAGTGATTTACCGCTTTATGATTCAGCCAGGCTTCAACAGGAAATGGCTTTGTTTCCAGAGTGGTTTCTTCAGCGACATATGGCAATACCATCGCCTGACTTTATTGAATCGATTTATCAATTATTGATTAACAATGCCCTCGAACAACCACAGGTTATTGTGCACCGCGATTATCATTCACGTAACTTAATGATCTGTAATGATGGTTCCGCAGGCATTATTGATTTTCAAGATGCAGTTATCGGACCTGTTACTTATGATCTGGTCTCACTGTTGCGCGATTGTTACATAGCATGGCCGCAAGAGCGTATAGATCAATGGTTGCAGTATTATTATCAGCAAGCACAAACAAAAGCGTTGTTAGCTAATAGTAGTTTTGAGCAATTTAAACGCTGGTTTGATTTGATGGGAATACAACGCCATTTAAAAGTACTGGGTATTTTTTGCCGACTGAACTACCGTGATGGTAAAACTAATTATATGAATGACTTACCACTAACTATGCATTACGTTAAGCAAGTAGCAAGTCAATATCCTGAGCTAGATAAACTGTCACGGTTCCTTGTGCAGCTACCTGAGCTTGAAACAAAGTTATGAAAGCAATGATTTTAGCTGCAGGTCGTGGCGAACGTTTAAGACCTTTAACCGATCACACACCCAAACCCTTATTGCAAGCGGGTAAGTACCGCTTAATTGAATATCTGATCCAAGACTTAGTTAAAGCTGGCATTGCCGATATTATTATTAATTATGCTCATCTTGGGGAGCAGTTTCCGTCGGTGCTTGGTGACGGTGAACGCTATGGCGCAACATTACGCTATTCCCCTGAACCTGAAGGTGGTTTAGAAACGGCTGGAGGCATCATCAAGGCATTACCACTGCTCGGCAATGAACCATTTCTAATTGTAAATGGCGATATTTGGACTGACTTTTCATTCGAACGGCTAATCAATTCAAATTTAAAACCAGATACATTATGTCGGTTGGTTATGGTTGCAAATCCTAGTCATAACCCTAATGGCGACTTTGCTTTAACAGAATCAGGACATCTGGCAATAAATGGTGATACTAAATATACCTATAGTGGCATAGGGGTTTATCAGCCCGCCTTATTTACCAGCTATGAACCACAACGTCTTGCATTGAAGTCGGTATTATTACAGGCAATTGAAGCACAGTCAGCGAAAGCCATTTACTACCAAGGTCAATGGTCTGATATTGGAACAATCGAACGGCTAGAACAATTAAAATTACAGCTTAGCTAACCGTCTTGCACAAAAATTCTAATAATGCTTTTTGAGCATGAAGTCTATTTTCAGCTTCATCCCAAACAACGCTTTGAGGCCCATCAATAACTTCCGCCGACACTTCTTCACCACGATGAGCAGGCAAGCAATGCATAAACAGTGCATCTTTATTGGCTAAATTCATAACATCTTGATTAACCTGGAATGCTGCAAAGGCTTGTTCACGTTTACGTTGCTCTTCTTCTTGCCCCATGCTTGCCCAGACATCGGTCACAATTAAATCTGCACCAGATACAGCAGCATTCACATCATTAAACAAGTTGATTTCAGCATCGACCGAAGCAACAATATCCGCATTTGGTTCATAGCCGACAGGGGTCGCTACATTTAGTTTAAAACCAAATTGCTGTGCTGCGTTGATATATGAATGGCACATATTATTCCCATCACCAACCCATACAACGGTTTTACCTTCAATCGAACCGCGATGCTCTTGATAGGTCTGCATATCTGCAAGCAGTTGGCACGGATGATAATCATCGGTCAGTGCATTAATTACGGGTACAGATGAATATTTCGCTAAGGTTTCGACTTTTTCATGCTCGAATGTACGAATCATGATCACATCAACCATGCTGGAAATCACACGAGCTGAATCGGCAATCGGTTCACCACGTCCTAGCTGAGTATCGTTTGGAGACAAAAAGATAGAACCACCACCAAATTGAATCATTGCTGATTCAAATGAAACTCTGGTACGTGTTGATGATTTTTCAAATATCATCGCAAGTACCTTGTTTTTTAGCGGTTCATAGAGTTCGCCAGCAATGTGCATACGTTTTAACTCGATTGCACGTGTTATCAATGCTTTTAATTCAAATGGCGTTAGATCTTTTAAGGTTAAAAAATGTCTCATTATCCAACACTCTCGATAGCGTGTGATGCGACAAACTCAAGCACTAATTGACTGACACTGTCGACGATTTGTTGGGCTTCATCAGCATTAATAATTAGTGGCGGCAATAACCGGATAACCTTATCAGCAGTTACATTGATTAAAATACCCTTATCAAGCGCGAGCTTAACCAAGTCGCCACACGGCATAGTAAGTTCAATCCCAAACATAAATCCTGCAGTTCTTATTGCCTTGACACCATTACAATTTGTCAGCGTCTGCTCAAAACCTTTAACCATGGTTGCGTTTAAGGTTTTAACATTTTGCATCACGTCTGTTGATTCAATAATATCTAACACGGTCAACGCTGTACGACAGGCAAGCGGATTACCACCAAAGGTAGAACCATGATTACCAGGCTGCATAATTCCGACAGCAAGACCTGAAACTAAACATGCGCCAATCGGCATACCATTTCCAAGACCTTTTGCCAGCATCATTACGTCAGGAATAACACTTTCAGCATGTTGAAACGCAAACCATTCGCCTGTACGTCCAATCCCTGTTTGCACTTCATCAAGCATCATCAACAATTTACGCTGAGTACATAACGTGCGTACTTGATTTAAATAATCAATATCGGGAACTTTGATACCACCCTCGCCCTGCACAGGTTCCAACATAACGGCTACCGCTTCTGGCCAGTGACTAATCGCCATTCGCAATGCATCAAAATCGTTATAAGGAACACGAACAAAGCCTTGTACTAGCGGTTCAAAACCGGCATGAACTTTTGGATTGCCTGTTGCAGTCAAAGTAGCCATAGTTCGGCCATGAAAACTACCATCCATTACGATGATAACCGGCTTATCAATACCTTTAGTATGCCCATACTTACGCGCTATTTTTATTGCAGCTTCGTTTGCTTCGGCACCTGAATTACAGAAAAAAACCTGATCCATACCCGATAATTGGCAAAGTTTATCTGCTAACTGTGATTGCAATTGAATGTTATATATATTTGAAGTATGAATTAGAGTGTGCGCCTGTTCAGAAATTGCTTCGGCAATTTTCGGGTGGGCATGCCCTAGACCGCATACAGCGACACCACTGAGTGCATCCAGATATTGTTTACCTTCCGTATCTGTTAACCACGCTCCCTTACCTGCCACAAAAGTAACATCCTGGCGACCATATGTAGGCATAACAGTGTTTGACATAGTACTAATCCATTACAGTTTGATGCGCAATTTTCAGTTGATGATTAGACTGTTAATCACGCCATCTACAACGAAAAATGGCAGTTTCTTTCGAAACCGCCATAATCAAAAGCCGTGCATTTTATAACGTTATCAGTTTATAAGCAAAATTTGCTTATAAACCAGCTAATCTAGTTTATGCAAAATTTGCTGCAACAAAATCCCAGTTTACTAAGCCCCAGAAAGCCTCAACATATTTTGGACGAGCGTTACGGAAATCAATGTAATACGCATGTTCCCAAACATCACATGTTAATAATGGTGTTTGACCAGATGTTAATGGGCATCCAGCATTGCTTGTGTTAACGATCTCTAAACTACCGTCTGTATTTTTAACTAACCATGTCCAACCTGAACCAAAGTTAGTCGCGGCAGATGTGGCGAATTTTGCTTTGAACTCATCAAATGAACCAAAAGCAGCATCAATAGCAGCAGCAAGATCACCTGAAACAGCATCTTTGCCATTCGGCGTTAAACAATTCCAATAAAATGTGTGGTTCCAAATCTGCGCAGCATTATTAAAGATGCCGCCTGATGCTTTAACAATAATTTGTTCTAATGACAAACCTTCAAATTCAGTACCAGGCACTAAATTGTTCAAGTTTGTGACGTATGTTTGATGGTGTTTGCCATAATGATAACTGATTGTTTCAGCAGAGATAGTAGGTTCTAAAGCGTTATCTGCGTATGGTAGTGGTGGCAATTCAAAAGCCATGGTAAATCTCCTAGAGGTAAAACAAAAAATAACCGAGTATTTAAGTCGGTTAGTCTAAGCGAGCTATGCGTTCAATGCAAGACTCAATAATCACTATTTAGATGCAAACAGCGACATTAGACTAAGATCCATCGCCATTAAAATAGCATCTTCACTACCATTGTCAGACGGATAATAATTTTTACGTACTGCCATTTCATTAAAGCCAGAGTTTAAATAGAGTTGCTGAGCCCTAAGGTTAGTTTGTCTTACTTCTAATAAAATGATATTTGATGAAATCGAATTCGAAAACTTAATCACATAATTAAGTATTTCTCGACCATAGCCCTTGCCTTGAACTGTTGGTTTGACACAAATATTTAATAGATGTGTTTCATCTAAAATTTGCTGAACAATAGTGAAACCCAATATCTCATTTTGATCATTAGAAAACACCCATGCTTGATGCCCGGCTTTTAGGCTACTTTCAAAGTGCTTGCGTGACCAGGGAAATGTGTTGGCTTGTTGCTCAATATTAGTGACTTCAGCAATGTCACTTTCCAGCATTTGTCTTGCTTGCACTAAATTGTCACCATCTGTTGATAATGCCTTTTGGCAAATAGCAAGTCTTGCCAGACTGCGGCTTTTTTAGTTGGATCATTCAATAGCTCATCAAGTCCATACGATACGACAATATCACTATCAATCTGATGTATCTTACCACGACACTGTTCAATAGATTCCGATATCCCATCGATATAACTGAGCGCTGCACTACCTAACACCAACATTATTTTGTTGTTTGTCGAATCTAGATCTAACATCAGATAATCATCACTGGTAATCACAGCAACGTCATCATATGACACGTTAATTGCCTTCAACATGGCATAAAGTAGTGCCTGTTTTGATGAGTTGTCTTCAATTTTATCTACGACAACAATCCATGATTGTTGATATTGTATTTTAGTCTCAGCCGTTAAGACCTCGCGTTGTTGTAGGGCTGGCTCAACGTTTTGCAGACGCAACTCCCAGACAGGAATACCTATCTCTTCAAGTATTGATAACTGGCTGGAATTAAGCTGCATTACACTTGTGGATGTGCACGAACAATGGGTACTAAAATTTTGTTAAGCGCGTTGATATAGGCCTTGGCAGATGCAATAACAATATCGGTATCTGCACCTTGTCCACTGACAATACGTCCACCCTTTTCGAGCCGAACATTAACTTCACCTTGAGCATCAGTGCCACTGGTAATATTGTTGACCGAATACAATTGAAGCTCAGTACCACTTGCTACGATGGCTTCAATGGCTTTGTATGCGGCATCGACTGGGCCACTTCCAGCCATTTGTACCTGGCTTTCTTGCTCATCTACCGACAGCGTTAATGACGCAACCGGTATCTCGCCTGTTTCACTACATACTTTTAATGAAATTAAGCGCACGCGTTCATTTTCAGGCGTAATAGCATCGCTAACTAGCGCTTGTAAGTCCTCATCAAATACTTCATGTTTTTTGTCAGCTAATTCTTTAAATCGTCTGAATGCTTCATTGAGTTCTGTTTCAGATTCAAAGGTAATGTCCAATTCTTCTAAACGTGTACGGAAGGCATTGCGACCTGAATGCTTACCCAGCACCATACGATTAGTATTCCAACCGACATCTTCTGCACGCATAATTTCGTATGTTTCACGACTTTTTAGCACGCCATCTTGATGAATACCAGACTCATGCGCAAACGAATTAGCGCCAACAATCGCCTTGTTCGGCTGCACTGCAAAACCAGTAATGCCTGACACCAAACGTGATGCGGCTAATATTTGCGTCGTATCAATGGTAGTGTCACAACTGAACATATCTTGACGGGTACGCACAGCCATAACCACTTCTTCTAATGCGGCATTACCGGCACGTTCACCTAAGCCATTAATCGTACATTCAACCTGACGAGCACCATTTAACACCGCAGATAATGAGTTAGCGACAGCTAGGCCTAAATCATTGTGGCAATGAACTGAAAAAATGGCTTTATCGGCATTTGGAATACGAGCACGCAAATCATAAATCAACTGGCCAAATTGATGTGGCAAGTTGTAACCAACAGTGTCTGGAATATTTAATGTAGTCGCACCGGCATCAATCACTGCTTCAAGAATTCGGCACAAAAAGTCTGGTTCGCTACGTCCGGCATCTTCAGGAGAAAATTCAACATCATCAGTGTAACGACGAGCACGTTGAACCGCTTTCACTGCATTTTCGATAACCTGCTCAGGTTCCATACGAAGTTTCATTTTCATATGTATAGGTGACGTTGCAATAAAGGTATGAATACGTGATGCATTAGCATTTTTTAATGCTTCGCCAGCTCGGTCGATGTCGTTATCCAAGGCACGTGCTAAACCACAAATACGACTATCCTTGACAATATTTGCGACGGCTTGTACCGCTTCAAAATCACCAATACTTGCTATAGGAAAACCTGCTTCTATAATATCGACTCGCATCCGTTCAAGTGATTTAGCAATACGCACCTTTTCATCCTTGGTCATTGATGCACCAGGGCTTTGCTCGCCATCACGTAATGTTGTATCAAATATGATTAACTTATCACTCATTTTCCTGCTCCATTGATGCAGACTGTAGTTTTAAAAATTATATTACTCTGAATCATAACTGACTTTAGAGTACAAGATAGGAACACATCTAGGCTATTTATAGCAGGGATAATAAAGCAGGAAACGTCATGTCAACATACGTTTTCTTAATAATTATTACCCCTGTCTTCATACGAGCAATTTTAAGCTGAAAGCGTGTTTTTTCCAATATAAATCCCTAATCAATTTGACCAGAGTCTCTTTATCTTTCATAGCCAAGCCCTGGCTGCCGTAATAGCACGTGGATATCTTGTAGCTAGGCAGTGTTATAAAGATATGTCAGATTATGTATATATACTTATGTATCAGGTTGATTTGGATTACGCTCTGATCGATGTTGGCGTAGTTTTTTTAATGTAAAAACAGGCCCCGATAACGCATATGCTGCAAAAATAGTAAATAAAACAATGGGGGGATCAATCGCGACCAATGCAAAAATCAGCACTAACACTAACATCACAATAAATGGAACTTTGCCCTTAAGATCTAATTCCTTAAAACTATGGTAACGCACTGTACTGACCATTAATAGACCACAAGCAAGGGTTAAAGGTAATGAAATAAATGCCATTATTGAGGGGTTAAAATCATTATTGGCCCCAACCCATACCCAACCAGCCAAGGTTGCTGCGGCGGCAGGACTCGGTAAGCCTTGAAAAAAACGTTTATCAAGCATGCCAATTTGAGTATTAAAACGCGCCAGCCTAAGTGCAGCACAGGCAGCATAGATAAAAGCAACCATCCAACCCAATTTGCCCATATCATCTAATGACCATTGATAGATAACTAATGTAGGAGCGAGTCCAAATGACACCATATCAGCCAAACTGTCATACTCGGCCCCAAATGCACTTTGTGTATTGGTCATGCGTGCGATGCGACCATCCAGACCGTCCATTATCATTGCGATAAATATCGCGGCAGAGGCAACTTCAAAGTCACCGCGAATGCCAGCAACAATCGCGTAAAAACCAGCAAATAATCCTGCTGTTGTAAACAAGTTAGGTAATAAATAAATACCACGACTTTGTTGTTGTTCTTTATCCACCATATAAAAACCTGTCAGGTTGTTGCTATTAAGCTTCGATAATATCAGAAAGAAGCCATATTTGATGTTTTCAATAACACGCATCTAGAAACAAATGCACTTAAATTGCCCAAGAAAACAGTTCAATTGCCAAGTGCCCAATTATATTTGTAACTTTCGACCTAACATAGTGTCATTACAACATAAACCTATTTTTTAGATATTGGCAAAGGGGAATCACAATGAAAAAATTAGTAACGGTCCTAGTACCACTTCTTACATTATCAAACATCGTTTTGGCTGATCCCATTAATCATATGTTTAATAATTCTGTTTCTGAAGCTATACGTCAATCTGTGGTCGCGGCCGAGGCAGCTGATATCAAATCCAATAAAACAAGACAAGCTGCGGCTTTTTACTCTCACGAAAATCAAAAATATAATTCATTATCTGCATCGGTACTCGCCATTCAAGGGGTTAAAGCCAACATAGCGATTAACGCCAATAGTCATGTTGATTATTCACGCCGCAAAGATACTGACGAACAAAATAACTCACTTTTTCGTGGTGCTCTAGCCAAATAAATTGCCATATTTTGAACTAACCTAAAACATAATCGCTTACGCTTTAAACACTACGGGGACGGATGCTTTCACATCCGTCCCCGTAGGTTTTAGTGTCAGATATAATCTTAGTTTTTAGATTTATCTACGATTTTTTGGATCCAAGGCATCATTTCACGTAATTTGGCACCTGTTTTTTCAATTGGGTGTTCTGCGTTAATATGACGCATAGATGTCATTTCAGGATAACCAGATTGGCCTTCCAAGATAAATTGTTTTGCGTATTTACCTTCCTGAATGTTTTTCAATGCTTCACGCATTGCCCAACGGCTTTCTTCATTGATTACTTTAGGTCCAGTAATATATTCACCGTATTCAGCATTGTTTGAGATTGAATAGTTCATGTTAGCGATACCGCCTTCGTACATAAGATCTACAATCAATTTCAATTCGTGCAAACATTCGAAATAGGCCATTTCTGGTGCATAGCCAGCTTCAACCAATGTTTCAAAACCTGCTTTAACCAATTCAACCGCACCACCACATAAAACAGCTTGCTCGCCAAATAAGTCGGTTTCTGTTTCATCACGGAATGTTGTTTCAATAATACCTGTACGGCCACCACCAACACCTGAAGCGTAAGATAATGCGATTGCTTTAGCGTTACCTGATGCATCTTGTTGAACAGCGATTAAATCAGGGATACCGCCACCTTTAACGAATTCGCTACGTACTGTATGACCAGGTGCTTTAGGCGCGATCATGATAACGTCAAGATCGCTACGTGGAACAACTTGGTTATAAATAATTGAGAAACCGTGAGCAAATGCTAAAACAGCACCTTTTTTCAAGTTTGGTTCAATTTCTTCACGGTATAGCTGAGATTGGAACTCATCTGGAGTCAAAATCATAACCAGGTCAGCACCCGCAACTGCAGTTGCAGTATCAGTTACTTTTAAGCCATGTGCTTGGGCTTTAGCAATTGAAGATGAACCTGCACGTAATGCAACGGTAACGTCAACACCAGAATCTTTTAAGTTACATGCATGAGCATGACCTTGAGAACCATAGCCTACGATAGTAACTTTCATACCTTTAATAATATTTAGGTCACAATCTTTGTCGTAATAAACATTCAAACTCATTTTTAATTTCCTTAAATCTTCAAAAATCTAATGTGTGCGACCTATGGGTTACACGTGCAATATTTTGTCACCACGGGCAATGCCAGACACGCCTGATCGTACAGTTTCTAAAATTTTATGTTCCGCCAATGCTTCGATAAACGAATCAATTTTTGTAGCTGACCCCGTCAACTCAATTGTATAGGTCGAAGGTGTAACATCAATGATATTGCCACGAAAAATATCCGAAAGACGTTTAACATCATCTCGTTGCGACATCGTTGCTACTTTGACTTTAATCAGCATCATTTCACGTTCAATATGTGGACCTTCAGACAAGTCCAATAATTTAACAACATCAATTAACTTATTAAGTTGCTTAATAATTTGTTCAATAATCCGTTCGGTGCCAACCGTCACAATTGTCATACGTGACAAGGTAGGATCTTCAGTTGGTGCTACAGTCAACGATTCGATGTTGTATGCACGCGCTGAAAATAGACCAGCAACCCGTGATAATGCACCCGCCTCATTTTCAATCAAAATAGAAATAATATGACGTCGCATTATGACAACTCCCTTTCAGGACTTTGAGGCAATTCACAATTAGAATGCGGTGACATATGCATTTCATTATGGGCTTTACCTTGAGCAATCATAGGATACACATTCTCTGTTTGGTCGGTGACGATATCGAAAAACACCAGACGATCTTTCATTGCAAAGCCTCTTTCAAGCTCTGCACGTAACGTTTTAGGATCGTCAATTCGAATACCAACATGACCATAACTTTCTGCTAATTTCACAAAATCAGGTAACGATTCCATATAAGAGTGTGAATAACGCTCTTTATAGAAGAATTCTTGCCACTGACGTACCATACCTAAATAACGATTATTTAACGCAACAATTTTCACTGGGAGGCCATATTGCAAACAGGTCGACAGCTCCTGAATACACATTTGAATACTACCTTCACCCGTAATGCATATAACAACATCATCAGGGAAAGCTAACTGAACACCCATGGCAGCAGGCAAGCCGAAGCCCATCGTACCCAAGCCACCAGAGTTTATCCAACGGTTTGGTTTATCAAAGCCGTAATATTGAGCTGCCCACATTTGATGTTGACCTACATCCGATGTGACGTAGGCATCACCATTAGTGATTTCATGTACTAATTCAACAACTGCTTGAGGTTTAATCTTGTCACTATTACGATCAAATGACATACATTGCTGCGCACGCCAGCCATTAATCACAGCCCACCATGCTTCAAGTGCTTTCTTCTGCGGCTGTTTTTTACCCGTTATGAGCAGATGATTCATTTCCTGTAATACCGTTGCAACATCACCAACGATAGGCACATCAACCGTAATTGTTTTCGATATTGATGAAGGATCAATATCAATATGTATGATTTGAGAATCAGGACAAAATTCAGCAATTTTACCGGTTACACGATCATCAAAACGCGCACCAATTGCAATTAACACATCACAGTCATGCATTGCCATATTAGCTTCATAGGTACCATGCATACCTAGCATGCCAATAAATTGCTCATCACTTGCTGGATACGATCCCAAGCCCATTAAGGTTGTTGTAATCGGATAACCCAAATGGCGAACAAGTGTACGTAATTCTTCAGAAGCATTACCTAATACAACGCCACCACCAGTGTAAATCATTGGCTTTTTAGCTGTTAACAACAGATCAACCGCACGTTTTATTTGACCCGAATGACCTTTAACCGTTGGCTGATAAGAACGCATAATGATTTTATCAGGATAGTGATAAGGTATTTTAATCGCTGGATCAGTAATATCTTTAGGTACATCAATTACAACAGGACCAGGACGGCCAGTTGAAGCAACATAAAATGCTTTTTTGATTGTTTCAGCTAACTTGGTCACATCTTTAACTAAAAAATTATGCTTGACACACGGACGCGTAATACCCACGGCATCAACTTCTTGAAAAGCATCACTACCAATCACAGCAGAAGGAACTTGACCAGTAATAACAACCATAGGAATTGAATCCATATAGGCAGTTGCAATACCTGTTACGGCATTTGTTGCACCTGGACCTGAGGTAACAAGGACCACGCCTGGTTTACCTGTTGCACGTGCATAACCATCAGCGGCATGTGTAGCCGCTTGTTCATGACGCACTAAAATATGTTTGATGTCATCCTGCTGATAAAGTGCATCGTAAATATGAAGCACAGAACCGCCAGGATAGCCAAACAAGAATTCAACACCTTCGTCTTTTAAACAACGAACCAGAATCTCGGCACCGCTTAATTCCACGTGTTCCCCTTTTCAATCGTTATTGAAACGCTAATCATAAAAATATTAAGCGACTAAAGTTACTTGTAATAAGCGTTTTGGTCAAGTAAAACCATCGTTAAACCCCTTGGTTTATATGGGTTTATACAATTGTTTACGGCTTAATCGTTTGCTATGGCATAATTTATCGCTATGACACACAAAAACACCAACACACTCACAATTACCCAGCCCGACGACTGGCATATTCACTTGCGCGACGATGGCGCACTAAGACGAACAGTTGTTGATAGCGCTCGTTATTTTGGACGTGCAATCGTCATGCCTAATTTGCGCCCTCCCGTCACAACGACAGAACGTGCACTCGCTTACCGCAAGCGTATTCTTCAATCACGCCCAACAGCCAGTGATTTCGAACCATTAATGACATTGTATCTGACCGACAATACCTCCACTGATGAAATTAAGCGTGCTTATGAAACTGGAGTTATTCATGCGGCAAAACTCTACCCTGCTGGCGCTACCACTAATTCTGATGCTGGCGTAACCGACTTAAGTTTATGTGCCAACGCACTTGAACAAATGCAACGTCTTCAGATGCCATTATTGGTTCATGGTGAAGTAACATCTCCAGATATCGATGTCTTTGATCGTGAAAAAGTCTTTATCGATCGAGTATTAACTCCGCTTATTAAAGACTATCCAGACCTTAAAGTCGTGTTCGAACATATTACAACAGCTGATGCTGTCGACTTTGTAAAAGCGGCTAATGCAACTATCGCAGCTACCATCACCCCCCATCATTTATTACTCAATCGTAATGATTTATTAGTGGGTGGTGTCCATCCACACAATTACTGTTTACCCGTGTTAAAACGTAACACTCACCAGCAAGCCTTAATAAAAGCCGCTACCAGTAGCAATAGTAAATTTTTCTTAGGAACAGACAGTGCACCTCACGCCCAACACCTAAAGGAAAATGCCTGCGGTTGTGCCGGTATTTATAGTGGACATGCTGCGATTGAACTCTATGCCGAGGCATTTGAGCAAGCTAATGCCTTAGATAAATTAGAAGGCTTTGCAAGTTTCTATGGTGCAGACTTCTATCAGTTACCTAGAAACACAAAACAGATCAGACTAACGAAACAATCATGGACGGTAGCTCAAAGTCTAGCGTTTGCAGATCACACCCTCATCCCGATGCGGGCTGGCCAACAAATACACTGGAAAGTCATCTAATTCAGGCAAAAAAATACCCGAGCAATTCGGGTATTTTTTTGTGGTACTAATGCGTGTTAGAGTGGCACACCAATACGTTGAGCCACTTCTTCATAGGCTTCAATCACGCCGCCAAGTCCTTGACGAAAACGATCTTTATCTAATTTTTTGCGTGTTTGTGCATCCCAAAGACGACAACCATCAGGGCTGAATTCATCACCCAAAATAACCTCACCTTTAAACAAACCAAATTCCAGTTTGTAATCAACTAAAATCATGCCTGCATCGGCAAACAACTTCTTCAATTTAGCATTAACTTCAAACGTTAACGCTTTCATTTTAGTAACATCTTCAGCTTTAGCCCAACCGAATGTTTCGATGTGATATTCGTTGACCATCGGGTCATGTAAAGCATCATTTTTAAGGAAAAATTCGAACACAGGTGGCGTTAATTCCATACCATCTTCAACACCTAAACGGCGAACCAAACTACCGGAAGCAACATTACGAACAACACATTCCACCGGAATCATCTTCATATTTTTAACCAATGATTCATTGGCATTTAATAATTTCTCAAAATGCGTTGGAATGCCGGCATCACTTAAATATTGCATGATGAATGCATTGAACTTATTGTTCACTTCACCTTTGCGGTTGAGCTGTTCAATTCGTTCACCATCAAAGGCGGAAGTATCATCACGAAAACTTAATACAACATAATCGCTATCATCTGTTGCAAATACGCTTTTAGCTTTACCTGCATATAACTCTTGTCTTTTTTCCATTAGATTGTCTCTCTAACTGTTGCTGGTTTGTCGCCATCCAAAGCCGGTATTCTGATCGGCTATAGCTATCCAACTTTGCTCACACCCTAATGCCTTGGCAAAAAGTGGACTTACGATATCTGGCGAATTATTTTTTTCACTTAAATGCATTGCAACAATATGTTGCAAGCGTGAGGTATCAATTTTTTCAAGTATCGATGCTGATTGTACGTTATTCAAATGACCAAAACGACCTGATACACGATAAATTAAATGATCGGGATAATCACCACTTTCTAACATGGCCATGTCATGATTGGCTTCTAATAATAATGCATCACAAGCTGATAATGCCTGCTCTATAACTGGTGTTGTTGTTCCAACATCGGTTAACAAGCCAACGCGATGCAACCCATTTGAAAACACAAATTGGCTTGGTTCACGTGCATCATGCGGAACCGGAAAAGGCTCAACCTCAATATCACCAATAGCAAACGATTGATGACAACTAAATTCTTGAATCAGATCTTTTACATCAGCAGGTAACCATCCTGCTGTGCCTGGTGTTGCATAAACGGGCAATTTATATTTACGCGCTAATACTCTGACACCATTAATGTGATCGGAATGTTCATGCGTGACCATAATTGCCGACAGCATCGTTGGATCAAATTGTAATCGTTGCAAACGTTTCTCAGTTTCACGAGCAGAAAAACCACAATCAACAAGGAGTGTGGTTTCTTTATGTGAAATCAGTGTTGCATTGCCTCGACTACCACTTCCGATCGAAGCAAAGCGCATTACAGAGCCAATTGTTCCTGCATTAAACCCAACAAACGTTTCGCTGTAGGTGACGATGTTCTTACTTCTTTAGAATCTAAAATAATAATCTTAGTTTTTTCGGCATCCGAGATTAGCTTGATGTAGTAATACTCACCAGGCGACTTTTCATCATTATCACGCCAGAAAGCAAGAGAACTTAACAGTCCGCTTTCTTCTTTTTCTGCTTCATTGAATGGATCAATGTAATGCACATAATAATGACCACGTGATCGGTCACGATCTTCTACTGAAAAACCTTTACTATCTAAGACACGACCAACACGGCCCCAAACATCAGAAAAATCTTGCTCAATCATCAATGCTTGTTGACCACCAATATCATCAATCAACATAACATTGATTGTTTGCTGTTGAGGTTGGCTTTGTTTTTGAGCTTTGACTTTTGCTTGTTGTTCTTGATGTAACACGCCAAGATAATCAGCTAACTGACGCAGCATCGCTTCATCTTTAGTAGCATTGGTATCAAACCCAGCAGCACCAACATAAATATCTTGTTGTTTTGATGATTCACCGCGTTCCATACGGACACGATAAGCATAGTTTTCGCCATCAATCGTAGCGGTATCCATTAGACCAATACGAATATCTTTACGTGACACCTCTATGCCTTTTTCGCTCCAAAAATCTAATAATCGCTGCCATGTTTGCTCACGATCACCCGGTACAATTAAATGACGTTTATCGCCTTCACCAGACAAGGTTGGTTTAGTTTCAGGTGTAATATTATATTTTGTAGCAAGTGGATTATTGGCTGCCTGTTCAAACTCAGAGTACGTAGCTGAACTATTTGATTTACCAGCGATGTCATCATTGATACGAGAAGTACTAAGATCGGGTGGCACATCAAGCGGTGGCATAGTCTCAGCTTTGCGATATTTTTTAGTGTTATCAGGCACAACCTGATCCAGTGCAGGTATAGAGTTACAACCCGTTACTGTTGCCAGCAAAATAGCTAAAGAAATAGGGTTCAAACGTAATAATTTCATGTAATTAAAATGTCTCACAATTAATTTAATACACCGGCAGCATTTAATGCATCTCGTACCGACTGATGGTAAGTTTCTGATAATACTGTCATCGGCAATCGAATACCAACGGGAATCATATTCATTTCTGCTAATGCCCATTTAACAGGGATTGGATTCGACTCTAAAAACAGGCTTTTATGTAATAACGCCAGCGTATTATTTATAGCACGAGCCTGTTGCTCATCACCTGCTAACGCTGCCTGACACATTAAATGCATTGCTTTTGGCGCAACATTGGCAGTCACAGAAATTACACCTTGACCACCGGCCAAAATAAAATCGACTGTATTGGCATCTTCACCAGTATAAAGTTCCAACTTATCGCCACACAGCGCTTTAATTTGACTCACGCGCGACAAATCACCGGTTGCTTCTTTAATACCAACAATATTATCAATATCCGCCAGACGCGCGACTGTTTCCGGTAATAAGTCACAGGCTGTGCGACTTGGTACGTTGTATAAAATTTGGGGAATCTCAACCGCTTGTGCAATAGCTTTGTAGTGCAAATATAAACCTTGTTGCGTTGGTTTATTATAATAAGGTGTGACCAATAATACAGCATCGACGCCAAGATCTTTGGCATAGGTTGACAGCTCAATTGCTTCTGTAGTCGAGTTTGCGCCTGTTCCTGCGATAACAGGAATACGGCCATTGACCTGTTCAACTACGTGTCGAATAACATCACAATGCTCTTCAACATTGAGCGTTGCTGACTCACCTGTTGTGCCAACAGCGACAATCGCATCAGTGCCACTGTCTATATGAAACTCAACTAACTTGTGAAGGCAGTCACTATCCAAAGAGCCATCTGCTCTCATCGGGGTAACCAGTGCCACCATACTGCCGCTAAACATGTTCACAAGACTCCAAAAAATAAACGAGCATGGTACTTTGCTCATCACAAGATGACAAGATCATCATTATTTGGTTAAGGTATATTTATTTTGAATCAATTAGGACATACCATGACAAAAGTACAACTAAACCAACCTGTACCTGATTTTGAGATTGCCAGTACTGGAAATCGTATCTTCCGCCTATCCGACCATCTTGGCAAAAATATCGTTATTTACTTTTACCCTAAAGACAGCACACCTGGTTGTACACTAGAAGGACAACAATTTCGTGACAATATTAAGCAATTTGCACAACACAATACGGTGATCGTAGGCGTTTCGCGCGACAGTCTGCGCAAGCATGAAAATTTCAAACAAAAGCAACGATTCCCATTTGAACTGTTATCAGATGAGGACGAACGTCTATGTAGCTTATTCGATGTATTGCATCTTAAAAAAAACTATGGTCGTGAATATATGGGCATCGTGCGCAGCACTTTCCTCATCAACACAGCAGGTGTACTTGTAAAAGAATGGCGCAATGTCAAAGTTAAAGATCATGTTGAGGAAGTACTTGCGAGTTTAACTGCTATCTGATCATACAGTCTTATACAGGCAAAACAGGGTTGTGATAAAAATTTTGACGGAAATTAACAAAAAACACAGTCAAATTTGCTTTGATTCTGATCACGCAAAAAATAATTTATTCATCGTGTATTTTTTTCAAAATTGATCAAAGCAAGACAGGTTCTAACGTCACAACTGATCGATCAAAAGTTATCCACATCTTGCTCACAAAACCATCCACTTTTTGTGCTTGTCTAATTTCCAAAAACACATTATCTTGTGGTTTATGTTTTTTCAAACCACAAGTTGTTGTGGTTTCAACTTTTCCATATAGCACACAGGAAACACCATTATGGCATCCGAACCAGCAGCAAAAATAACTCCAGATTCTTCTTCTAATAGCCAATATCAAGTTATTCGACGTAATGGTCAAGTAACCGATTTTGATAGCAGCAAAATTGCTGTAGCAATTACAAAAGCATTTTTAGCGGTTGAAGGTGAATCAGCACAAAACAGTCGTCGTATTCACGATGTCGTTGCCAAAATAACCAAACAAATCACAGAAAATTTAACCCGTCGTCTTGATAATGGTGGTACGGTTCATATTGAAGATATTCAAGATCAGGTTGAATTAACACTGATGCGTGAAGGTGAATATAAAACGGCTCGTGCCTATGTACTGTATCGTGAAGCTCAAGCTCAAAAACGTGCTGAAGAAGAAAAACAACATCCAACTGCTGTCAACGAAACAACCATCAACGTTACTTTGCCAGATGGCACTAAACAACGATTAGATGTAGACCGTTTAAATTACCTTATTACTGAAGCCTGTGAAGACGTCGCTGCCGTCAACAGTGCTCACATTTTACGTGACACTTTACGTAATATTTTTGATGGTGTTTCAGCATCAGATGTTGAAAAAGCGCTGGTCATGTCTGCTCGTACTTTTATCGAAAAAGATCCAGGTTACAGTACCGTTGCTGCACGTTTATTACTCGATAGCATTCGTCGTGAAGCCTTAACCTTTGTTTTTAAACAACCACGCCAAGCATCACACAAAGAAATGACAGACACTTACCCTGATTATTTCAAACATTACATTCAACTTGCGATCGATCATGAATTAATCGCACCTGAATTAGGTCAATATGACTTAGATAAATTAGGTCAAGCATTAAAAGCTGATGGTGATTTCCAATTCACTTACCTTGGCCTACAAACATTATATGACCGTTACTTCATTCACCATGGCGGCACTCGCTTTGAACTACCACAAGCATTTTTTATGCGTGTGTCTATGGGGCTTGCTATCAATGAAATTGATCGTGAAACACGTGCTATTGAGTTCTACAACTTATTGTCATCATTCGACTTTATGAGTAGTACCCCTACTCTGTTTAACGCGGGTACATTACGTCCACAATTATCATCATGTTACTTAACTACCGTACCCGATGACTTAAGCGGTATTTACAACGCGATTCGCGATAATGCCCTGCTATCTAAATATGCTGGCGGTTTAGGTAATGACTGGTCACGTGTTCGTGGTTTGGGTGCTCACATCAAAGGCACTAACGGCAACTCACAAGGTGTAGTGCCATTTTTAAAAGTGGCAAATGATACTGCTGTTGCGGTTAACCAAGGTGGTAAACGTAAAGGCGCTGTTTGTGCGTATCTAGAAACATGGCATATTGACGTTGAAGAATTCCTCGATCTTCGTAAAAACACAGGTGATGATCGCCGTCGTACCCACGACATGAACACCGCTAACTGGATCCCAGACTTATTCATGAAACGTGTTGCTGAAAATGGCGATTGGACCTTGTTCTCACCAGAAGAAGTGCCTGACCTACATGACTTAACCGGCTTGGCATTTGAAGCAGCTTATGTTGACTATGAAGCCAAAGCAGCTAAAGGCGAAATTCGTAACACCAAAACACTGCCTGCAAACGACTTATGGCGCAAAATGTTAGGTATGTTGTTCGAAACAGGTCACCCTTGGGTTACATTCAAAGATCCATGTAACTTGCGTAGCCCACAACAACACATTGGTGTTGTTCATAGCTCAAACCTATGTACAGAAATCACATTAAACACATCAGATGATGAAATTGCTGTCTGTAACTTGGGTTCCGTCAACCTGCCTCAACATATTATTGATGGCAAACTAGATCTGGACAAACTAAAACGCACCATCACCACCGCAATGCGTATGTTAGATAACGTTATTGAGTACAACTACTACAGCGTACCGCAAGCACGTAACTCAAACTTAAAACATCGTCCAGTTGGACTAGGCATCATGGGTTTCCAAGATGCATTGTACAAACTACGTCTGCCTTACAGCTCTGATCAAGCAGTAAGCTTTGCTGATACATCAATGGAAGCAGTGAGCTACTACGCTATCGAAGCATCATCAAACCTGGCTGATGAACGTGGTAAATACAAATCATACGAAGGCAGTTTGTGGAGCCAAGGTATCTTACCAATCGACTCAATCAAAATTTTGAAAGCAGCGCGTGGTGACTACCTACAACAAGATCAAAGTCAAACCTTAGATTGGGATGCACTGCGTGACAAAGTAAAACGTCAAGGCATGCGTAACTCAAACACAATGGCAATAGCACCAACAGCAACCATTGCCAACATTTGTGGTATCAGCCAATCAATTGAACCAACCTATCAAAACTTGTTTGTTAAATCGAACTTGTCAGGTGAATTCACCGTCATCAACCCATACATGGTTGAAGATCTAAAAGCACGTGGTTTATGGGATGACGTGATGATCAACGATCTGAAATACTACGATGGTAGCCTCCAGGCTATCGACCGTATTCCAGATGAATTAAAAGCCTTATACGTCACTGCATTTGAAATGGATGCACGATGGTTAATTGAAGCGGCATCACGTCGTCAAAAATGGTTAGACCAGGCACAAAGCTTAAACCTATACATGGCTGAACCATCAGGTAAAAAAATGGACAACTTGTACAAATTGGCTTGGGTACGTGGTCTTAAAACTACTTATTACCTACGCTCTATGGGTGCAACAGCCGCTGAAAAAACATCATCAGCCACGCCAACACCGCCGCCGTCAGTCAGCAAACCCGTTGCCGTTGATGACATCATCTTAGGTGAAGGTATGGAAGCACCAAAAGCCTGTTCAATTCTTGAACCAGACTGCGAGGCCTGTCAATAATGCTAAATTGGGACGATCCTTTTGCAGCAACTGCAAACAAACTAACAGAAGCTGACACTACAACTGAATCTGCACCAGCGGCGAACGAACCTTCGCCGCGTATCAGTCCAGTTCAAACGCCAACACCAGCGCCACAAATTACTGTAGCGCCGGTGAATGCTGATGATAAACGTGTTATCAACGGCATGACTGATATCAACCAACTAGCACCGTTCAAATACCCTTGGGCATGGACATACTTCCTCAATGCCAACAAGAATCACTGGACACCGCTTGATATCAACATGGCACAAGATGTTCATGACTATCGTCATAAACTGACGATGGAAGAAAAGCATGTTTATGAAAACGTGCTGTCATACCTGACTACATCCGACATTCTCGCCATGCGTAATATCGGCCTGGCAGTGATGGAAAAAATGTCTGCACCTGAATTGCAAATCTATCAGGCACGCCAAGTGTATGAAGAAGCATTGCACACATGGACATACCAACACTGCATCGAAACCATTGGGCTTGATCAAAGCGAAATCTACAACCGCTATCGTGTGGTGCCAGAAATTAACCAAAAAATTCAATTGGCTAATAATCGCTTAAACTCAATACTACGCAGTGATATTGACCTGACTAATCGTGATGAACTTGAAAACTTCGTGATGTCGTATGCGTTCTTTGCAGGCATCTTCGAAGGTAGCTGGTTCTACAACGGCTTTAGTCCTATCTTTGCCCTACAACGTCGTGGTTTGATGAAAGGTACAGCAGAACAACTGCAATACATCATGCGTGATGAAGTCATGCACGCTTCGTTTGGTATTCGTGTTGTAAAACAAATCATCAAAGAAGAAAACGTGGTGTTAGACCCTGCAAAAGTACAAGCCATGTTCGAACAAGCAGAAGCCGCTGAAAAAACCTATGCGGGCTACATTTTGCGTGATCCGATCTTAGGCTATTCAAAAGAAGATCACATCGGCCAATTCCGTTTTATCGCGAACCGACGCGCTAAACAAATGGGCTTTGCCGAACCCTTCCCCGGTGCCGAAGATGCTCTACCTTGGCTAGATGAACAAGCCAATATGAAGAAAGAGAAAAACTTCTTCGAAACCAAAGTCACCGAATATCAAACAGGTGGTGCGCTGAAGTGGGATTAAATCTACAGCCCGTTGTTTGCCAAGAAAGATGAGATTTATGCCACACGCGATGTAGGGAAAACATGAATACTGATGCTTTAAGGCTTCAAAAAGCAAAGTCCTTGCAAGCTGTGGTTTAGCGAGAATTGATGCGTTACAGATGAACTCTACGACAAGGTAGCAATGTAGTTATTCTACATAAGTCATTTCCAACGCCGTGGGGCGGAAAAACAGCCGCAGCCCCTCGGGGTTGTGATTGAAAACCGCCACTCGGTATTGGTCGTCATTCACTTGGAACAACCAAGCAGGATTCCTCGCGCCTTGATTGACGGTTTTGCAACTCACAACAAAGGCAGAGATCAAAGATCAACAGCCCCCTAATACACTTTAACAAATAAACGTTGCTTAGTACTCTTACGTTCAGTTCTGATTGGCCTTGATTTGTAGTGGTCTAATAAAAATGACTTTAATTCGGGTTAAGGGATAAAGAGTAGAAACTTAAAAATATCGTTATTCCGGCTAAAAAAAACAGCGTCATTCAGGCGATCTTATTGGCCGAAATTCACCTTGAGACGACAATCAATATCTATTTTAACCTCAGTTCTGGATAAGAATAGTCAGCTACTCTATAACGAACAATGACTTACCAACAAATAGCTGGTGAAACCACTAAAACCAGTTTTAATCACATAACCAGTGCCTTTGTTTTAGTGGATATCAAGGCAGATTTACCTAGCAATAGCCCAGCTATTGCAAGAAAATCTAACGCGGATAGCCGCTAAAAAAAAGGTGCTGGATGGCTGTGCTTATCCAGAACTGAGGTTAAAATAGATATAGATTCCCGCTAGAAGATTGCGAGAATGACGGTGTCGTTGTTAATACCCCCAATTTGGGGTTAAATTAAGTTAAAAAAATCGGCCAGAACAGATGTTGCTGACCGATTTGTACTCGTTGACTGCTATGTTTTACGACAAATAGCCTGCTGTCAAACTTCAAATGCCTTGTTTAGCCAGTCTATTCTTTGTCTATTTTTAATGCCAAGAACAACGCACCTTCGCCACGTTGCACTAGAACCGGAATTGCTTTATCTATTGGTAATTGCTGTGACAATTCCAGAAAGTGTTTTGCATCTTTAATTTTTTGATTATTAATGCTGATAATTAAATCACTGCGACGAATACCTGCCTCAGATGCTGGACCACGATTGACATCGGCAACAATCACACCTTCTGTGGCGTTGTATTGTTGCTGTTGCTTCTCTGTTAAATCAACCAGTTCAATGGCAAGCTTTTTATCAATTAAACCACCCGACTTACCGGTATTCTGAGCCATTTCCTCTTCTTCAGGTAATTGTTCAATAACAACTGATATTGTTTTACGTTTGTTATTTCGCATGATTTCAACTGGTACTGATTTACCAATTTCAGTGCGGCCAACAATCGGTGGCAATGCTGATGAGCTATCGATTGTTTTACCATCAAATTTCAAAATAACATCACCGGCTTCAAAATCAGCTTTGGATGCAGGACCTTTTGGTATGACTCGTGACACAATTGCACCCTGAGGTTTGTCTAAACCGAATGATTCTGCCAACTCACGCGTAACATCCTGGATTGCAACCCCTAACCAGCCACGGCTGACATAGCCTTTTGATTTAATTTGGGCAACGACATCCATGACTACATCCATAGGGATTGCAAACGATACCCCCATAAATCCACCTGTGCGGCTATAGATTTGTGAATTGATACCTATCACTTCCCCATCTAAATTAAATAAGGGGCCACCAGAATTACCGGGGTTAATTGCAACATCGGTTTGAATAAAAGGCACATAACTATCGCTCGGCAAACTACGACCTAACGCACTGATGATGCCTGCTGTTGCTGAATAATCAAAGCCAAATGGTGTGCCAATTGCCAACACCCACTCGCCCACTTTTAGATTTTTTGAATCACCCAGTTTGACTGTTTTCAAACCAGTGGCTTCTACTTTAAGTAAGGCGACATCACTGCGTTCGTCACTTCCCAATACTTTGGCTTCATACTCACTGCGGTCATTAAATCGTATTACAATTTCGTCTGCATCTTTAATCACATGATGATTTGTTAAGATGTAACCATCTGATGACAAGACAAATCCAGAACCTAATGATTTACCTTCATAAGGCTGTGGTGGTCTATTTTGAGGGTTATCAAAAAAATGTTTGAACAAATCATCAAAGGGTGTGCCTTCTGGAATTTGTAAGTTCGGTGCCATCTGAGACAGTGTGCGTTTTTCTTGTTTACTGACAGCACTGATATTGACTACAGCGGCAGCATTATCAGCAACAAGTTCTGTGAAATCAGGCAGGTTTGCTGCATATACATTTAAACTTAAAAACACCCATGCTAAGAAAACGCTTAATTTTGTCCAAACTTGTTTTTGTTTCATTTATTTTCCTCACTAATTCTGGCTTGAAATCTATCAGTTCTAGTATTTAAACGCGATTTTACCCAGTAAAACCCAGCAAATAGACCTGCAAAACCAAAGATAATTTCAACTAATTCATTCAAATTTAAACTATGTGCAATGGCTGCACTGGCAAACATCGCTAGTAAAGGCACGATGTACATCATAAATGTACCGTGTAGTAAGGCCTCTTCTGGGATCGCTAATTGCACATCTTGACCAATAACGACATCATGCGTTTTGGGAACAGCTATTCGTGAAAATCGTTTGCCAACATGATTAGCAAGCATAGCGGTACCACAGCCTTGTCTAACCTGGCATTTACTACAGGTTGATTGACGTTCGGCTTGTAGCCAGACCGTTTTATCATCTTGTGCAATAACTTTTGCTTGTTGTTCGATCATTATTGACCTGCATTGCCATAACGAATGGCATTTCCAATTTTCTCAACCGTATGAGCAGGCACTTCACCTACTACTGTCACAAAATGAGAATGCAAAATAGTACCAAAAGCGTTGATTGCACCCATATTAGACCCACCTTTAAGGTGATTGTGGGCAGCATGTATTTGTTCAATAAACACTGATACCGAGCTGAGTCCATCACTGTAAACACGTTGTTCAACTGCATTACCTGTGCTTGCTTTCAAGCGACTTTGTTGTGCGACCAATACAAATCCTTCTGGTAACCAATCAAGTTTCCAGACTGATAGCCCCCTGATCGCTGTAGTTTGATTAGGTGATTGTAGATCACTTCGATTCCACGTCATCTCTTGACCGGTAATCTGTGGACGTAACATTTCGTCAGTTATGTCGGCATTGACTGTTACTGTCGAGAAGGCAAAGGTTTCCAATACGTCTTTATTATCTGTTAACAGCTCGGATTTAAGCAGCAAATGACTGGCTTTATCTACCCATAGCCGATAGCCATAACGGTCATTATCAATAGGCGTAATACTTAACTCTTGCGCCAATCTATCTGCAACCCGACTTTCATCACCTAAGGTCACTTTATAATAATCTGTTGCTGAACTGAGCCTGCTCAATAAATCACTGGGAAAGCCTCTTCCCAGTGGCCGACGATTTACATGAATACGCTTGCCTTCAGGATATATGCACGTTACCAGATCATTAGTTCGGATTACTTCCCGCGCTGCACCATTAAGTGATAGTACTCGCTCTATTTCATCTCGTTCATCCGATCTGTGAATGATCCTAATCGATTGCAGTTTATTACCTGATTGATAGGCAAAAACACCATCATAATTTAAATTTTTGGCTGCAGTCCCCATGCTTTGGAGTAATTGCATTGCATCTTGATCGGCATGTACGCTGAAAGGAATTATCAGCAAACAAAGACTCAAAATTATATGACGCGCTTGTTGCATTAACTATTGCCCCGCATCATAAGAGACGACACGTGCATAAGAAAAAACACCAGAAGCGCCTGCATACTCATTATGATCGACAAGATAGGTATTTAGGCGTTCTTCGACTTCAGGTTCACCAACTGTCCAACGATTGCTACTTGCTAATTGTGGTTTAGCATCGTTAACGACCTCATAAGCTGCTACCTGAATGGGTGTTGAAACTAATTGATTTTCTGGTTGAGTCATTACACCAACTACAGCTAACGCACCTACTGACGCTGCTATTGCTAGTCCTGATAGTTGTTTCCAAAGCTGTGATGGGAAAGCTAGCACGTTTGCTTTTGACTGAGAACGCATCGTATGAGTTGGCTCATCTTGCAATGCCAATGCCAGCCGTTCTGATAAATCAACGGGGTGTAGTTTTGTAGTAAAGCCATGTAAGACATCGCTGGTATGTTGATAGCGTTGTAATTGTTGTTGTGCTTGAACATCTGTTTTTAGTAAAGCCAGGACGCGTTCTAATTGTTCACCCTGTAATTCACCATCGACTAATGCAGACAACTGTTCATTATAATTGACTGTCATCATTATTCCCCTTCACCCGTTAATTCTTTAATTTTATGATCAATTGCTTCACGCGCACGAAAGATCCTCGATCGCACTGTGCCTATTGGGCAATCCATAACCTGTGCAATTTCCTCATAACTCATACCTTCAAATTCGCGTAGTTTAATTGCCGTCGCTGTATCTTCAGGTAACTCATCTATTGCTTTATTAATTACACCTTCCAGCTCATGATTTAATAAACTACTTTCAGGCGTATCAAAGTCTTTTAATTCTGGCGCATCGTAGAAGTTAGTTGCATCCATTGCATCGACATCCATTGCTGGCGGTCTACGCGCACGCGAAGTGAGGTGATTTTTTGAGGTATTAATCGCAATTCGATATAGCCATGTATAAAAAGCACTATCGCCCCGAAAGTTTGGAATAGCGCGATAGGCTTTGATAAACGCCTCTTGAGCAACATCTAAAGCTTCAACAGGATCATGTACAAATCCAGTAATAACGTGAATAATGCGTTGTTGATATTTCATTATAAGCACATCAAATGCTTTTTTATCCCCCGCCTGTACGCGTTGAACCAGCTCTAAATCCACACTCATCCTTCTATCCGGCATACTCCGACTTGCCGGAGGTAATATTTACTTGTTGTCTGATTGACCATAATGAATTAACTTTGTTCCATAAACAGTGCAAAATAATTGTACAGTGATTCTACTCTTAATCGAACGATATGACGCAAACAAAGCACTTTGATGTACTTATTATTGGCAGTGGCGCAGCAGGTTTAACCCTTGCCTTGCAATTGGCTGATCATGCACAAGTGGCTGTAATTTCAAAAGGTCAACTTGAAGAAAGCGCATCGCTTTATGCCCAAGGTGGCATTTCTGTTGTACTTGATCAGGCTGATACGTTGCAATCTCACATTGACGACACCTTAATTGCCGGTGTAGGTTTATGTAACGAACAAGCGGTTCGTTACACAGTGGAACATGCTCGTAGCAGTATCGAATGGCTGATTGATCAAGGTGTGTCATTCACTAAAGATGGCATCACATCTGAAACATACCATTTAACTCAAGAAGGTGGCCACAGTCACCGACGTATTATTCATTCAGCTGATGCCACCGGTAGAGAGGTCGAAACTACCTTATTGAGTAAAGTCAAATCTCATTCAAACATTCACTTATTTCCATACCATATCGGTATCGATTTGATCTCTAGTCGCAAACAACTGGGACAACAAGACAATTATTGTTTAGGTTGCTATGTGCTTGATATAACAACGGATAGCACTGTTACCTTTACTGCTGGCGCTACTGTCCTGGCTACCGGTGGCGCTGGCAAAGCCTATCTTTATACCAGTAACCCAGATGTATCAACGGGTGATGGTATTGCCATGGGTTGGCGCGCAGGCTGTCGCGTTGCTAATATGGAATTTATTCAATTTCACCCAACCTGTTTATATCATCCCAAAGCCAAATCGTTTCTAATTAGTGAATCACTTCGAGGTGAAGGTGCAAAATTGTTGTTGGCTGATGGTTCACGTTTTATGGATGCGTTTCATCCTCAAGCAGAGTTAGCACCACGCGATATTGTTGCACGAGCAATCGACCATGAAATGAAACGACTGGGTGATGACTGTGTTTACCTTGATATTAGCCATAAATCCAAAGACTTTATTGAAAGTCATTTTCCCACCATCTATCAGCGCTGTTTACATTTTGGAATCGACATAACTAAAGAACCGATCCCAGTTGTGCCAGCAGCACATTACACCTGTGGTGGCTTAATCACGGATCTAAATGGCCAAACTGATATTGCCGGTTTATATGCTATCGGTGAAACTGCTCACACAGGCTTACATGGTGCTAACCGCATGGCAAGTAATTCGATCCTTGAATGTCTTGTCTTCGCACAATCAGCAGCGACTGATATCAAACAACAACTGCCTTTTGCCGATATTACCCAGACTATTCCACCGTGGGACGCTAGCCGAGTAAAACCTGCAAGAGAAGCCATTTCTGTCAGTCATAACTGGGATGAATTACGCCGTTTTATGTGGGATTATGTTGGCATCGTACGCACCAATGAGCGCTTACATAAAGCGCAACAACGACTTAACTTATTGCAACATGAAATCAGAGATTATTACAGCAAACACCGTATTAGTAGTGATTTACTAGAACTACGAAATCTTGCTGATGTTGCCCAGTTAATTATCAGCTCAGCCCTACTCCGTAAAGAAAGCCGTGGTCTACACTACACGCTTGATTACCCTGATACAGATAACTCTCAACCGGCAAAAGATACTATTATTTCTGGAAAGTATTAGGATCACGACAATACACCCGCAATTGCCGAAATAGTTCGCCATCAACCGCATCTGACATGATAACTACCGCTTTTTCAGACCAAAAGCCAGCACCTTTAAAATACAAAATCACACAATATTGACTGACATAACTGCTCGCTAACATCAACGGTTCACTAATCGTATTTGAACTGTAGCTAATAACCCAATTAGTGTCACTATCGCGACTTAATTTTGAGGGTGATATTGCATCTGTTAGAAAATAATATCGTCGCAGATAATAGATAAAACTACAGCCCACCAAAACGACTATCGCGAACATTGCTATAAGGTGATGCACCACACTTAATACGCTAATCAACATGATTAAGTGTAGTGCAAGCAAATAAATACCAAGGCTGTTTGACCTTGCAATAGGCAGAGTAAACACTGTCCTTGTTTGTAATTGCGATTCCATTATTTGTTTCCCAACTAACTACGCTACAATGACACTACTTTAACTCATAAATTACAGACTATGACACTCACTTGGACACACTTATTACAACGGCAACCAGCATCACTTGCTGACATCGCCTTATTGGAAAATAGCGCCCACATAATCCCGCTACCACAAATGGGTGTGCTGCAAGTAAGCGGTGATGATGCCGCCAGCTTCCTACAAAACCTGGTCACAAATGACATCAAGGCATTAGCAATTAACCAAGGTCAATTATCGGGCTTATGCAACCCTAAAGGTCGTTTACTCGCCATCTTTTTAGTTATTCGACGCCAGGATTGTTTTTATCTCATTTTACCCAGTTCAATGTGTGCTGGACTAATGCAACGCCTCAGCATGTATATACTCCGTTCTAAAGTTAGCATCACCGATGTCAGCCAACAACAGCTTTGTCTGGGATTGATACCAAATGGCAACACTAACTTACCGTTATTCGAGTATCCAGAAGTCATTTTTGATGCGGTCGACGTCAATGCAGCCAGTGTGATTAAGCTTCCATCTAATAATGGTGATCGTTTTTTATTTGTGGGTAGTCCGGAGCAGGCAACCGCATTGGCAACTGATGCAAAAACACATCATTGGCAGCTAACATCATCTGCCTATTGGGAATTGAGTGACATCCTTTCTGGCTTAGCTATGATCTACCCACAAACCAAAGAAGCCTTTACAGCACAACAAGTTAATCTCGACTTGCTTGGTGGGGTTAGCTTTAATAAAGGCTGTTATCCAGGACAAGAAATTGTCGCCCGCTTGCATTATCTGGGTTCGCCAAGTCGTCGCATGTTTACTGCACAAATACATAACTGTGAAAGTTTAGAAATTGGCCAAGATATCCTGACCGAAGATGGCAGTGTCGCAGGTCAACTTGTACGTTGGATTAAAAGCGAAGATGGCACTGCAACACTGTTACTCAGTTTGAAATTAACTGATTACCAAACAGCTTTGGTTTTAAATGGTCAACACGTTCATTTACTAAGTGACACTATTCCAGCTTAGTTTAATTAAAAGCACCAAAGTTATGTCACAAGATGCATTTGACTCAACATTTTGTCAAATCGTAGTTTATTCAACTCATCGTTAAAACGTCGACCAAAAGGCTGAGTTCGCCTAGAGCTGTTAAATACCATAAACTCGATATCAAACTTCCTTCTATCTTTTTGAACACGTCGATCTGAATAATGTTTGAACGTGCATTTACAAGCGACATCTACACCAACATTTTTAGCTAATTAACCTCAGTTCTGGATAAGAATAGTCAGCTACCCTATAACGAACAATGACTTACCAACAAATAGCTAGTAAAACCACTAAAACACGTTTTAATGACATAACCAGTGCCTTTGTTTTAGTGGATATCAAGGCAGATTTACC
>JACUUH010000002.1 GCA_014859375.1 Gammaproteobacteria bacterium | reverse complement strand
GGCACAATCTATGACTGGGGCTACAAACTGGAAGCTGATTTTGCAACTGCTGGTGGTACCAATGCAGATGTCTCTCTTAAAGACGTTTATATCAGCTACGGTACAAAAATTGGTGATATGAATGCCGGTGTCAAACTAGGTCAATCGCATATTCCTTTTGGCTACAGCGCCAAACAAAGTTCAAAATACATGACCTTTATGGAACGCCCACTGTTTAGTGATGGCACATCTATTTCACCTGATCGCCAAAGTGGTGCGGTCGCATTACTTGCCGACAAAGATTATAACTGGCTGGTTTCTGCTGGTTACACCGTCGGTCAATTAAGTGGTGGTAGTACTAATGAAGATGTCAGTGGTAACATTTTCGCTGTACGTGGCTCGTTCTTGCCATGGAAACAAGATAAAACGCATTTATTGCAACTTGGCGCAGGTTATATGAAACAAAGCGCTGATGCTGATTCATTCCAACATCGTTCACGTTTAGTCAGTCATAAAGATGCTGTGCGTCATCTTGATACTGGCACAATCAATGATTTTGATGGTGGTGATGCGTTTACTGTTGATGCCTTAGGTATTTTCGGTTCATTCCATGTATTGGGTGAATATGTCAGTTACACTGCTGATAGAACTAATGCTAGCGATATTGATATCGATGGTTATTCTTTGGAAGCAAGTTATTTCTTAACCGGCGAATCAGTAAAATGGTCTAAAGGTTACACCTCAGGTATCACACCTAAATCAAAATCAGGCGCATGGCAGATTGCTGCTCGTTTTGAATCATCAGAAATTGATGGCAATACCCTTGCTAAAACGGATGAAGTGGATAAATGGACTGTCGGTGTCAACTACTACCCAACTCAAAATACACGCTTGATGCTGAACTATGATCAAGTGACTGATTTAACGGTTAATGGTAAAAACGTAAGCTACGAACCATCTGCCCTTAAATTCCGTGCACAAGCTTACTGGTAAGCAATAGTTGAGTTAGCTCCAAACAACTCATAACACTTAAAAAACCCATCCAACTTTGGATGGGTTTTTTTCCAGTTTACTATTTAACCTCAGTTTTGGATAAGCACAGCCATCCAGCACCTTTGTTTTAGGGTAGCTGACTATTCTTATCCAGAATTGAGGTTATTTAGGTAGGCCTAATGACAAAAGAACCTTAGATAATTTCAAACCCATAACGATAATTATGGCTTTGGTAAGGGTAACAAAGTCATTAGGGTCTGTTTATATTCCATCACCACCTCTCAATGGTCAGCAAAGATAAAAAGACGCTGGCGATAAGAAGTTATTAATTGCCACTCAGTCCTAACAACACGAGTCCACTGCTGATGATGACTGTTGCGATTAATCGCTGTCGCCACGCATGACGTTCTTTTAATAAGGTAATCGCTAATATATTGGCGAGCACAATGCCAGCATTGGTGAACGAAACCACATAGGCTGCCGGTAGATATTGCATCGCTTGTATCACCAGCCCATAGGCCGTTCCGATGAATAAGCCGCCCGGTACTATGTATTTCATTGGTGGGCGTTTGATTGGTATCACGCGACCATGGTGATAGTTGTTTTGAACACTTAGCGCAATAAATGATCCCAAATAACCTAAGGTTACAAAGCCTAATAAGGCAGGAAATGTCGGCAAATAACTAACCGCTATTTTGTCGCTTAGAGAATAAATGCTGGTAAAAAATGCTGCGGCTAAAGTCCATGGAATAGCATGAACAGTATCACCACCACGGGCAGATAGCGCTAATAGCCACAATCCGATAACGCTGATCATAATTGCCAGCCATGCTTGCATCGGCAAGATTTCATCAAATAACCATATTGACCACAATGCAATTAATATGGGTGAGCTTCGTGCCAGTGGGTAGACCAAGGCAACGGGTGCATAATGGTAAGAGCGGCGAAGGCTAATAAAATAAGCACTGTTTGCGATCATCGTCACTAGCACAGCAAGCAGTAATGTTATGGTCCATTGCACATCGATAAATAAACCATAAATACCAATGGGGCCTATTAACACCATGTGCGCCAATAAGCCCCACCAAAGGTAATCAGCTTGTTTATCAACGTGACGCGCTAATAAATTCCACGCCACATGCATTAATACTGACACACCTATCAGAAACAGTGCTGTTGTCATCACTTGCCTAAATCAATAATTAAGCCATCCGTGGCAACACATACAGCCTGTGGCAAAGCACCAATGTTATTACTCAGCCAGTTATCTAAGCTATGGCTGATATGGGTTAGGTAGGTTGTTTTGGGTGCGATACGCTCATGAACTTCAATCGCCATGGTCAAATCATTATGATTTTTGGGAATGCGTGCTTGTGGCGGCATTGAACAATCTAATATCATCACGTCGGGCGACCAGTCTTGTAGAAACTGTTCAGTTTGTTCCGGCAAACCTACCGTGTCAGTCAAATATGCTAGTCGTTTACCGCCATGTTCAAAGGCATAACCTAAGCATAGTTTTGAATGATTCAACGGCAATGGCGTCACGATGAGCTTATCAAATTGACGTTGCTCAAAAGCGGTTAAGGTATCGGAAAAATCCAGAATCCCAGGATGTTTAAATAAATCATCACATCCATTTTTATCATCAGGGCCATGCACTGGGATAATGTCACCGACACCCCAGCGGATTGGAAATAGACCTTGCACATGATCCATATGGTAATGCGTGAGTAATACTCGGGAAAAGCTACCTGCAGGGAAGCGCTCGGGTAGTTGCAAACTGCCAGCATCCAATAATAAGGTTTGATCATCAACCATTAACGCTGCACTGCAAGGTCCGCGGCGGTGTTCAATAATATTTTTAGCACGAATGCAAGCAGGACAGTCACAACCATAGGCAGGCATACCTGCTGCATTGCCTGTACCAATAAATTTTAAGCGCATTGTATTGCTGAACCTACAACAAGATTAGTCAACTGTTGTCCTGCCTGATTTAGGTCGCCTTCATTATTGATCACGATCATGCGTGGGTGTTCGAGTTTGTCAAAATCACTCGCTCGCTCAAGCCGTTTTTCGATTTCCGCTGCCGATTCACGACCACGTTGTTCTAATCGTTGTCGTAATGTTGACTCTTCAACTCTAATTAAGACAGGTATCAACTCTGGGTAATCCCATGTCGCTTTTGCTAAATAGCCACGCGAGCCATTCATGACCACGTTAATACCTTTAGCAAGCCATTGATTTATTTCAATGCCAATACCATAACGATAGCCATGACTATCCCAATGCATGGCCAGGCAGCCTTGATCTAACTGACGCTGAAACTCTTCTTCACTCACCGCTATGTGGTTTTCATAGCCTGCATCGGCAGCTCTTGTAATATAACGATGAGCAAACATCACGGGGGCTTCTAATGGAAGATGTTGACGCACATAATCCAATAAACTATCTTTGCCCACACCGGAAGCACCGATGACATAAAACAAATCAGCCATGATCGTACACACCTTGATACACCGTCTGACCTTTTAGCCAAACACGACCGACTTGTGGTAAGCCTGCCGGCATATCCACCATAATTAAATCAGCACGTTTACCGACGGCAATTTCACCACGATCATCTAAACCGGCAGCTTTGGCGGGATTTAATGTCACTAAACGGACGGCTGCTGCCAGATCAATATCTGTTAATGATGGTAATTTAATGACCGCAACAATCAAGGCTGCTGGAGCATAATCGGCACAAAGGCAATCTGCGACACCAGCTTCAATCGCATCTAAGGCTTTCATCGAACCCGATTGGCTCTTGCCACGCAAAATATTGGGCGCCCCAAAAACCGTACTCATACCTAGCTCTCTCGCTGCTGATGCCGCGTCCATATTGATCGGGAATTCAGAAATTTTGACGCCCAAGCTGGTCATGGTTTCGATGCGTTCACGATTATCATCATCATGACTGGCAACAGAAACACCTTTAGCATGAGCAGCGGCAATCAAGGTTTTAGCACGCTCAAACGCACCTTCCGCTGAGGCAAGTTTTTTATCAATAATGTCATCTAATTCTGCTTCAGACTTTTTATAACTACGTGCCAAATAATCACGATACGCTGCCATATTTTTGAATTGTCCCTGGCCTGGCGTGTGATCCATTAAAGACAGTAGATGCATATCGTCATTGGCGATTAGATCTAATAACACCGGCAAACCACTTTCATCGGTGATTTCATAACGACAATGCACCCGATTATCAATTAAGCCATGTGGTGCCCACGCATGCACGGCTTTGGCGATACTGGCGGCAAAGTCATTATTACGTAACCCGAGTTCATCATTAGCAAATGCGATCGCATGATAAACCGTAGTGATCCCCGATATTGCATTGCGTTTATCGGCCTGTGCTACTGCAAAATCCAATGGAAAATGGACATTGGGGCGCGGCTCGACTTCTTTTTCCAGCGCATCGCAGTGCAGATCAATCATGCCGGGCATCAATACGCGCCCTTGCAGATCAATCAGCTCTGCCCCTGATGGCACTGATCCAGGGTTAATTTCGGCAATCAGTCCATGTTCAATGACTAGTGATGCATTTTCTAATACCTGATCCGCCAGCACGATTTTGGCATTGTTTAATACTGTTTTCGACATTTAAGCAACCTCTTTAGCTGTATCAATTGTTGGTGGAGTTAGAGTGACAACATTGTCTGCCAGCCTCTCAACCAATTCTGGATGATGAAAAATCGCCAGCATCGCTGTGCCTTCCAATTTCATTTCCTGAATCATTTCTACCACCACATCGGTTGTTTTGGGATCAAGGCTGGCTGTCGGCTCATCAAGTAGTAACAGTCTGGGTTTGGCAATCAACCCTCTGGCCAGATTAACCCGCTGTTTTTCGCCACCCGAAAACGTCGCAGGCGGTACGCCCCATAAACGCTCAGGAATAGTAAGCTTGTCCAGCACTTCTCTGGCTTTTTGTCTTGCTTGCTCACGATCCATTCCTCGTTGAAATAACGGCTGTGCCACCACATCTTCTGTTGCCTGCCGTGGCAAGGCATGTAAAAACTGGGTGACAAAGCCTATTTCAGTTTGACGTAACGCCAGAATCTGATGTTCATCACAACGCGCCAGATCCATCACCAATCCATTGGCACAGTGGTAATGAATACGTCCAGATGAAGGCAGGTAGGTACGAAAAATTCCTTTTAACACCGATGACTTGCCGGCACCAGTAGGACCAATCAATGCCGTTAATTTTCCGGCATAGACATTGAAGTCAACATCGCTTGATGACGGAATCAGTTTGTTTTGTTCGTGCAGTTCAAACTGCTTGGAAAAACCTTCCACACTTAATATTGGTTGTGCTGTCATGATTGTGCTCCTACAGTGCTGATGCAACGAGTCGTTGCGTATAGGCATGTTGTGGATCTTCTAAAATTTGATCTGTTAGACCTGATTCAATAATGCGGCCATATTTCATCACGATGGTGCGTCCGGCTAATAATCGAACCACGCCTAAATCATGGGTCACAACAATCATGGCGGTATTCATTTCCTGCTGAATTTCGAGGATTAAATCCAAAATCTTGGCTTGTACTGATAAATCCAGACCGGTTGTGACTTCATCAAGAAATAACAATGGTGGGTTGATTGCCAGTGCTTTTGCTATCTGCACCCGCTGTTGCATCCCACCTGAAAAATTACCTGGCAATTCATCCATGCGATTGGTCAATACTTCTGTTCGTTCCAACAACTCACGAGCACGCTCACGAATTTCTTTATAGTGACGTAAATCATTCATCAATAAACGTTCAGCAATGTTACCGCCTGATGAAATACCAAAATTCAACCCCAAATGTGGATTTTGATAAACCATGCCAAAACGATGATTTCGCAGATGACGCTTTTGGGCAGCATTGAGACTGAACAAGTCATATTGTTTGTCATCATCATAGAAAATGGCATGCCCGCTGGTGGGTTCTTGATCAAAAAACAAGTTTTTGACCACGGTCGATTTACCACTGCCAGATTCACCCATAATGCCGAGAATTTCGCCTTTGTAGAGATCAAACGATAATTCATGCGCGGCAACCACACTGCCACAATCTGGGCACACATTGGTATCAAGCTCTGGTCCCGTCTTGTCAAAACAGTTGGGACAGCCTTTACCGAATACTTTAGTCAGTTTGTTTACTTCCAGAATCTTTTCCACAACTAGGCCCCTTTTTTCTGTAATTGTTCACGGCACCAGTCGCTGTCTGAACATTGATACACTTTGTTACCGTCACTGCTGGTAAATTCATCCAAAAAGCTGGTGGTATCACCGCAGCGGTCACAAGCACGACGCTTGCCATGCTGATCAATAAAATTCTCAACACGAAAAGGCACATCATCAAATGCTAGCGGCTCAGCATCGGTATAAGGCGGCACAGCGTAAATTTTTTTCTCACGTCCGGCACCTAACAAAATCAAAGCTTTCGATTGATGTAATTTTGGTACATCCCAACGTGGGATTGGTGACGGGTCAATGATGTAATGGTGATTGATCCGTGTCGGATAGCGATGCGAAATGGTGATTTCATCAAACTGGACAATATCTTCATATAACTTGACCAATAAACGTGAATAATCGGCCTCACCATGCATCACTTTGCGTTTATCTTCTGACGGCTCGACCACCACTAACGGATCAGGATAAGGTACTTGCAAGATAATCAGCTGATCTTCACGTAGCGGCTTTTCTGGAATGCGGTGACGCGATTGAATCAAGTCAGCTTCATCGGTGACATCGGTGGTATTAATACCCTCACAGGTCATCTCGATAAAGCTACGCAAATTAACAGCGTTAACTGAGTCATCACTGCCTTGATCGATAACTTTCAACGTATCATTCGATCCGATTAACGATAGCGTCAACTGCAATCCTCCCGTGCCAAATCCACGTCCCATCGGCATCTCACGCGATGAATACGGCACTTGATAACCAGGAATAGCAATCGCTTTTAATACTGTTCTACGCACTTCTTTTTTGGCATATTCGTCTAAAAAGCCGAAAGGATAAACGGCTTTAGCTTGTCTCATGGCAGTCATGCTTGCTCCTCCGCTTGCTGTGCCTTTTCTTGCGTTGTCCGAAGTCGATCCATATCTGACTGGAAGGTAACGTAATGTGGCATTTTGTAATGGGTACAAAAGCCCATGGAGTCAATACCATCGACATGCAATAATACAAACTCAGGATCTTCTGATGGGTTGGTCGGGCCGTCTTTCATACCTTTTTGCAAGGAACGATCTAAAATCGACATGGCAATGGCTTTGACCTCGTTATGGCCAAAGCAGGCGCCATAACCCAAGCTAAACGTTGGCTTGTCATCTTCGTCATCGCTCTCATACATCGCGACCACTTCACACTCCGTCATCAGCACCTCACCCGCCTCGATCAGCTCACCGCTAATCGGATGTGGCAACATCACTGGAACATACCCCACTCTTAATTCCGCCACCGTCGGGTGCACATCACCATAACCACGCATATTTGAATAGGCGATGGCTAATAATGAGCCAGTTTCACCTCGCGCCATCGTCGCCAGTGCCGCTGAACGTGGCACAGGGAAAATCATCGGTTCGCGGGTAATATCAAACGGTTGTTGTTGGGCTGCAGTGTCCACTTCAGCCAATAAGCCATCGGCACGTAAGCTATCGACTACTTTGGGAAATGTGTCTGGAATAGCATTGTCGCCTTGATCTTTAAACCACTGCTGTGCCACTTGGCGAAATGCTTCTGGCGACTCATCCAGCAACTCTGTTCTCATTAGACGCAAGGCATAATCGGTAGTGGCACCTAATGTTTGACCGCCGATGATGTCTTTGAATGCCGCTGAAATACGACGCACAATGCGCATATTGGACGTATCCAAGGTAGGTGTTTCCAGCAAGCGCGGTTTGGTCGAGCGATAGGCACGTAAAGCAAATGCCGCTTCCAGGCTATCGCCCAAGCTCTGTTTAACAGCCAGTGATGCCAGTTCAGGATGATATAAGCCACCTTCAGACAATACCCGTCCGTGTAAAAACCGCAGCTGGTGTTCAATGGTTTTCATATCCAGCGGTGAGCCAGTGTCACCTTGAGCACACCGCATATATTCCAGCGTATCTTGTGCACCTTTAATAGCAACACCGCCGCCTTTTATCGCTACATATCCCATGATGTCACCTCAATCTGTGTTGTTCTTGGTAATGCCATAACGTGTGTGTCGTCGACAACAATAATATCCACACCCAATGGAAACGCACTGTTCCACTGCTGACGCTGTTCTAGCCATGCTCGATTTAAACCGGAAACAGCTATTTTTTGGGTGCCATTGATTCCTGGTCCAGAAAGCGTGCATTGTTGCTTGCCAGCCTGCACACTTTTTAGTTTCAGGATCAATGTTGTCGCATGTTCAGGCGATGCCAATGTGCCTAGTTTCGGCTCAAAGTCAGGTGCTCGTTCACCGGCACACACGACATAAGCCGCTGATTCAACATCACGTTGTTGGCATTGCAGTAATGGCCAATCGCTACTATCAAGAAGTTGGTCGCGATCTGCTAGCGAGACTTCTCCATCGATCAAGGTTGCTAATAAAGCACGCAGTGCTGAACAATCGTCCACCAACTCAGCAAGATGTGCGGTTTTACCCGGACGTGACATCACTTCCATCAACGCCCGAAATACCTGTTGTTGCACATCTGGCAACCATATCGCTTCAATTTTTTTCATCATCATCTCCGGCTGCATCTAATAAGGAGAAATTCACTTTCGTCCGTGCTAGCATCTGTTTACGGTTTTGCGTTTCTTTGGTGATATGCCCAGCACCCTGTTCCAGCAGCGCGGTGAGTTGCTCATGTCCTGGCAAATCATTAGCCAAAATAGCATCACACACCGCAATGGCTTCGGCTAGATCCTGATTATCGGTCATGACTTGGGCAGCACCTTCGGCAACAACGCCATCCGGCAAGGTCAATTCGACCCACGCGCTCGATACTGGAATTTCGCCCAGATAAAAAGGTTCGTTCATGGCACCATCACGCAGTTTCATCATTCCTAAACCGCTTTGTGGCAAGGATTTGTAACGTAATTGCCAATCTTGAGTGAGTTGTTCTGCCAATTGGCAAACATCATCGACGGCAACAGCCATCAGTAATCTGACCCAGTTTTTTCGTTCATGTATATTCACGGCATCCTCTTATATAGATGTCTAGACAAGTTAAATTGATTACCCTGATAATTCAGGGCGGTTGCTTACATTGATTTGGCTCTAATTTTTTGGCTGATATATTCCAGAAGCATGACGGTGGTTAAAATGACTAATAAAATTGTCGCGACATGAGAGTAAGCGAACATGTCCCAACGCCCTTTTAATTCCATGCCAATACCACCAGCGCCTACCATCCCTAATACTGTCGCAGTACGGATATTTCGTTCTAAAATGTATTGCACATAACCGACATAACTTGGGAATACTTGTGGTAGCACGGCATAGCGTAAGACCTGCACTTTGTTAGCGCCGCTAGATAACAAGGCATCTTGTGGCCCTTTCGGTGCATTTTCAATTTCATCAGCAAAGAATTTTCCGAGGACACCACTGGTGTGCATCGCCAAAGCAAAAATGCCAGCAATGGGGCCAAAGCCATACATTAAGACAAAAAACAGCGCGACAATCAGTTCCGGCATAGCACGATGAAAACTTAAAATAAAACGTGCGCCAAGATAGGTGAATTTATTGGGGCTATAGTTTTTAGCTGAAAAAATAGCCAGCGGTATCGAAATCATCACTGATAATAATGTGCCCCAGAAACCCATTTCGATGGTTTCCCACATTTTGACCAATACTTTCCATAGATAACCAAATGGCGTCACCAAATATTCTTTGATTTCAGCGGTGTAGGTTTCATTGAGTGCATCATAGCGTTGCTCTTCAACCACTTCGATATGACTAAACAGGGGTAAGTTGTCACGATCAAAATCAACTATTCTATTGGTTGAACGTCTTGACTCTATGGTGAATGGAAACGCTTGTTTAACAAAACTTGCCCCGCCATCTAACACCGTAGACTGACTCAAACCGATCACCGCCAATACTGCTTCACCCGTTTTATAGGCAGCTTTGTCCATTTCGGTGTTGCGAGCAGATAAGCCTAACAGCACTATTATTAAAAGTAAGATACCAATCATTTTTGGTGTCACCATCTGCTCTAAAGACCATTGGTGCCAATTTTTAGGATTGCTTGGGTGTTGGTTTTCTAACATGTGATATCTCTTATGCCACTGCACTAGTTAATTTAGAGGGAACAAACAGAGTCTTGTCCTGTGTTGATGCTGCACGTTCTTCTGCCGTTGCTGCACGATACTCATCACCATAAATTGCTTTGAGTGCGGCATCATCAAGCTCACTTGGCACACCGTTGAACACAACCTGACCTTTGCGCATGGCAATGATGCGATCAGCAAATTCAATGGCATATTCAATCTGATGCAAGCTACACAAAACGGTTGCGTTATGTGCATGTGATGCTAATTTGAGGCTATTTAATACCTGACGACTGACGGTAGGATCTAAGCTGGCGACAGGCTCATCAGCTAAAACAACTTTTGGTTCCGCCATAAAAGCTCGGGCAATGGCTACACGTTGTTGCTGTCCTCCTGATAGTGCTGAGGCGCGTCGATACAGGTGTTTTTCTTCCAAATCGACTTCTTGTAATAACATGCATGCACGGCGTTGATCTTTGTTATCAAACAATTTGAACAAACTTTTAATAGTAGGCACTGCAAACAATTTACCGCTTAATACGTTATGCAATACCGATAATCTTGGTACTAAATGCAATTGCTGATGGATCATGCTGATTTGTTGCTGTAGCGTACGTTTGGTTTGTTTAGTCATCACCACACCATCCAAAGCAACTTCGCCAGATGTCGGTGTCACTAACCCATTTAACATACCCATTAGGGTTGATTTACCCGCACCTGATGGGCCAAGTAACACACAAAACTCACCTTCTTTAATAGTGAGACTGATGTTATCAACCGCTTTAGTGCCGTCGCCATATACGACTGATGTTGATTTAAATTCCAGCATATACATACCTGCTTTTTGTTGTTAAGTTCAGGAAAAGGCAGACGCACGTGCTTGCGTCTTCCTTGCTGATTTTTACTTGCCTGCCTTGTCGATAAGCTCTGCTTTTAGCTCATCTGTCACCTTTGATAGTTTTTTCAAAGCAGCCAGCATTTTTTCTTGTGGATATGTTGTATCGTAACGATCGACTTTCTTAGCGCCATAACCACGAATGATTTCAGGATCAACATGGTTATGAATATCGCTAAATGCGTGGCGTAACTTCGCTTTCAATTCTGGAGATAAGTTTGGGTTCATCGCCAATGGTGGGTTAGGGATCGTTTCAGATTTAACTAATACACGGAATAACTCTGGGTCAATAATGTTGGCATTGACGGCTTTTTCCCATGAGTTAAATGACGCTGCTGCTGCATCGACTTTACCTTCTTTCAAGGCCGCGATTGAGTTAGTGTGGCTGCCGGCCAGAATGACTTTTGCAATATCATTCACAGGATCAACACCGGCATCGATAATCATTGCCATAGGGAAGTTAAAAGACGATGTTGATGATGTATCGCCCACTGCTAAGGATCTACCTTTTAGGTCTATAACCGTGTCAATACCATTACCTTTTTTAGTGAAAATACCTGAGTAGTAAACTGACTGACCCTTTTTCACGTCTAAGGCCAGTAATTCTGCACCACACATTTCATGCGCTTGTCCAAACGTGACCGGGCCATACCAGGCGATATCTGTTTGGTTGCCACATAGACCTTTCACGACAGCTGCGTAACTTTCACCTGACATGAGTTTAAAGTGAACGCCATATTGCTTGGCAATCGCATCAAAAACGGGTTTGTAGTCTTGGGTCACATCACCGCCACCCACATCAGCAGGCACCATCATTACACGTAAAGGATCGGCTGCTGTACCTGTCGGTAAATCAACGGCAAAAGCGCTTGAACTCATAACAATAACTACTGTTGCAGCTGTAAAAAGTTGCTTCAATTTCATTTGGAAAAACTCCAGTCGATTAGTCGGGATAAAATTAAAAAAGGTCAATCAGGGGATAAAAGAAAGTTGAACTCGGTCAGCACGAAAACGGGTAATCGAGTATTCAACAGGGTGTTTGCTGACAGCATCAATATTGATGCTTTTCACCCGTAAAACAGGAAAGTTGTTAGGGATTTGCAGGTGTGAAGCATCATCACCTATCGGCATGCTGGCAGTGGCTAAACTTTCTTTGCGTAACAGCGAAATATTTAATGTCTGCTTAAAAAAAGCATGCAGCGATCCACTCAGATAATCTGTTTCAATTTCTGGATAAGCATTAACGGGGATGAAATGTGAGATAACACAAAATGGTCGGTCATCAACCTTTCTTAAGGTTTCAAGCAGTAAGACTGGCGTTTCATTATCGATATTCAACCGACGAGCCACGCCACCGCGTGCGGGAACGATAATTTTACGAATGATGCGTGTATTAGTGGTTTTACCCAATGATTCAAGGGTTTCAGTAAAACGGGTATGTTCGCCAATTTGATAATCTAATGCCGCACCAAGAACGACAGTTCCTCGACCATGTTGGCGTTCAACCACACCTGCGCTTACTAATTCATCAATGGCGTGACGTATAGTATGGCGATTAACCGAAAAGCGAGCCGCAAGCTCATTTTCTGTCGACAGGTAATCACCCGCTTCGTAACTAGATTTGATTTCCTGTTCCAGAATCCGCGTGATTTGCTGATAGACGGCCTCACCGGTATGTCGATTAACTGCATACAATGTCATCTAGACATCTCCATAAGAATTTATGGGAGCATTAAATCAACTTAATGTGACTGTTAAATGTTGATTAGGTGACCGTTTTATGAAGTTTTTATGACAGTTTTGTTACGTGTACTGAAAGTGCCTATTTATTCAGCCAGGGTCTGTTTATCTTTCATAGCCGCCTCTGTTGTCAGTTGAAAAGCCGTCAACCAAGGCGCGAGCAATGAAGCTTGGTTGTTCCAAGTGAATGGCGAGCAACAGCGGGGGGCGGTTTTTCAATCACAATCCGGAGGGCTAGGGCTGTTTTTCCGCACCACAGCGTTGGAAATGACTTATGTAGCATAACTACATTGCATCATGTCCGCCTTGTTCGACCCAAAAACAGCCTCTCGCAGGGGTGGCGATGAAAGTTCAACAGACCCTAGTTGTTCTATAACAAAATGAACACGTTGTTTGACTTTTTCGCAAGCCTCACGAAATTCAGCTAATACTTCTTGCTCTGTACCCTTAATTTTGGCGGGGTCAGTCAAAGGTAAATGTAATTTTATCGTGTGAGGATTTACTACCGGACACTGCTGTTCGGTGTTGTCACACAAAGTTACCAGCAAATCTGCCCATTCCAACATTTCACTATTCACCCGAATAGATTGTTGTTTGGAAATATCAATATCCACCTCTGCCATGACTTTGATCGCTGTAGCATGTTGACCATGCGCCTCAATACCGGCAGAACGTGCTTCAATTAATGTTGGTGCTAACGCCTGTGCCCATCCTTGTGCCATTTGCGAACGACAAGAATTGCCTGTGCACAAAAACATAACCCTAATTTTTTCCATTACTTCAACACCATATTATTTATCAGCCGAGAGACTAACAGTTTTATATTACAAAGCTATGAATCAAAGGATGGCTTTCAATAACGATTAGATATATTTATGATGTCACTACTCTTATCGTGAATTCTCATCTGTTAGAATAAGCGTTTAACTTAACTCAATATAGAATCTTCGCCGTGAAAAAATTTATTGTCAGCACACTTTTTGTCTTCAGCTTAGCGACACCGCTCATCGCTTTTTCTGAAACATCACGCTACGTTTCCGATCAGCTTGAAATAACGATGAGAACCGGCCAAGGCGTTAAATTTGGCATTGTTAAAATGTTGCCAAGTGGCACCAAGTTGGATTTGCTCGAAACCGATCCGGCAGGTTATTCAAAAGTTCGTACTGATTCAGGCGTTGAAGGTTGGGTGCTAACTCGTTATCTCAGCAATAGTGCCAGCGCTCGTAATCAATTGATTGCCAGTCAACAAAAAGTAGCCAATCTGGAATTGGAACTGGCGAAATATAAAGAAGAAATCCATGCTTTATCATCGCAAAATACCGATGCTGGCAGTGAAAATATGTCATTGAAAGAAACCTCGCAACGCTTGAGTAAAGAATTGGATGATCTTAGAAGAACAGCATCAAGCGCTGTAGCTTTAGATAATGAGAATCGTTTATTAAAAGAAAAGCTGCAACAGATTGATCACGAAATGCAATCTATTGTCATTGAGAATAGCGCCCTGAAAGATAATGCGGCAAAAAGCTGGTTTTTAATTGGTGCCGCAGTGTTGTTCGGTGGCATTATTCTGGGCTTAATCTTGCCCCGTTTACGTTTTCAAAAGAAAAGCGGCTGGGGTAATTTATAATTATTAAAGTCACGTCCTGAATTGGGAATGTAAGGAGCCCTGACTTCGGTTGGGGCTTTTTTTGTCTGTCGCTTCGGTTTTGTCGCATTAAAATACGACCTACGATAATGCTTGTGTTGTGGGTTCAGTTTTGACTGAAAAAATGGATTGTCGAATTAAAACTCGACCGTTTGCTAAAGAATGGAAAATCTAAAATGGCAGCGCTTGGTGCTTCAATGCGTAAGTTAGTACAAATTTGTTTTGGTGTGTTGAAACACCAAACCCCGTATCAACCACAGTTAATTAATTGACTTGTGATGGTGTGAGGGAGATGGTATCTACGATAAAAATCCTGTAGGTCGGGTTTTAACCCGACAATCTGACGTTGGGCTAAAGTCCGACCTCGTAGGTTCGATTTTAATCGAACGATGCGCCTCTGTGGTTAATTAACCTCAGTTCTGGATAAGAATAGTCAGCTACCCTATAACGAACAATGACTTACCAACAATTAGCTAGTAAAACCACTAAAACTAGTTTTAATGACATAAGCAGTGCCTTTTTTTTAGCGGCTATCCAAGCCTAGGTTCACCACCAGATTGCCACGGTCTACGACCTCGCAATGACAGCTTTTTTTGTTCATCACTGTTTTATGCCGTTTTCCTTGATGTGGGTCGGACATCAGTCCGACAGTGTTCGGCTAAAGCCGAACCTACAACGGCACAGGCACTTTATTTATCCTCATCTCCCTCCAGTTCACTGTTCCTCTTTGGTTAATTAATCTAATTAACCTGAACTCTGGATAAGAAAAAGTCTCATAATTGAGTTAAGTATTTATTTTAAAGTTATTTTTTCTATTCGAAGTCCAACGCTCGCCGCTAGGCGTTCATTTCTTTTGTGTGCCCAAAAGAAACAGAACCAAAGAAAATGGCACCCGACATTGCCTTATCTCCAACAATCAAGCTACTTTTGTGGCGTAGTCGACAACTCGCTACGCTCAAACACGCGACTACTTCACCCACAAAACTAGCTTGGTTGTTGGCGGCAATAAACGGGAAGATGATATCCTAAAATATTCTAACGCTTACCTTAGACCACTTATTCGTATCACGAATTACGTGGTGTTTCTCATTTATTTAGCCATTACCTTTTTCACTAAATAACTGAATTGCTTATCCAAAGTTCAGGTTAATTACTAGTTTTTCTTAAAAATTAGATCGATCTTCCCTGCCATTGAACGAGAAGCTTTTTATTCCAAAGCGTTGCAATAACATCTATCCATATATAAAATTCTATACATATAAATAAAAGAATATAAAATGCCGTTTAATACAGAAGCTTTCTTCGCCTCACTGTCACACCCGCTTCGACTAAGAGTCGTTATGTTGCTAAGCCGGGTTGATGAACTCTGCGTATGTGAACTGACACAGGCTCTTGACGTGACTCAACCAGTTCTGTCTAAACAATTAGCACAACTAAAAAATTCAGAAATTTTGTCTAGTCGCCGTCACGGTGTATGGATCTATTACCGCATCAATAGCAAACTACCAGAATGGGCCATTAATACACTAAGCAATACGTTTAACGGTGTTGGTCTGTCATCACCTTATCTTGATGATTATCACCTTTTTCAGTCATCAAATCAGTCTGAATGCTGTTAATTTATCGAGCCTATTTATGACTATTAGAATAGCAATCAATGGCTTTGGCCGCATGGGTAAACTGGCTCTGCAAGCTGGTTGGAATGATGAAACACAGGTAAAAGTTTTAGCGTGGTATGACAATGAGTGGGGTTATGTTAACCGTATGATTGATCTTGCCAAGATGATCGGACAATCGCTGTAATCATGTCTGCCACAGACAACATTAAAAATTATGCCGTAATTAGCGGTGGTTATTGGGCTTTTACCCTAACTGACGGTGCCATTCGTATGCTGGTGGTGTTATTTTTTCACCAGCTTGGTTACTCGCCTCTTGCCATTGCCAGCTTGTTTTTGTTTTATGAGTTTTTTGGCATAGTCACCAATTTAGTGGGTGGCTGGCTGGGCGCACGCTTTGGTCTGAATAACACCATGCATATCGGCATGGTGATGCAAATTGTCGCCTTACTTATGCTCACAGTCCCTACTGACTATCTGACTGTGGCTTATGTTATGTTGGCACAGGCGTTATCAGGCATTGCAAAAGATCTCAATAAAATGAGTGCTAAAGCTAGCATCAAACTGTTTGCTTTACCCTCTTCCGACCCGCATAAAACGTCACCATTGTTTAAATGGGTTGCTGTTTTAACTGGCTCAAAAAACACCTTAAAAGGCATTGGTTTTTTCTTAGGCGGTTTGTTACTTGCTTATTTTGGCTTTCAAGGCGCCTTATGTATTTTGGCAAGCGCATTGTCATTGGCACTTGTTCTGACATGGCTGTTATTACCCAGTGAGCTCGGCAAAACAGCATCAAAGGTAAAATTTTCTCAGCTTTTTTCAAACACTGCCGCGATTAACTGGTTATCTGCTGCCCGTTTTTTCTTATTTGGTTCACGCGATGTTTGGTTTGTTGTTGGTTTACCGGTTTATTTAACAGCAAGCTTAGGCTGGCGTTTCGAACAAATTGGTGCTTTTTTTGCCCTTTGGATTATTGGTTATGGTTTGGTACAAGCAGCAACACCCAATCTATTAGGAAAACATCATCCCTCCGGCCAAACAACAAAATGGTTAGCGATACTATTAATGTTAGTACCCGTGGCAATTGCGTTTGCCCTGAGCCAGCAACTTAATTTAGATGGGGTGATCATCGTTGGCTTAACTGTGTTTGCCGTATTATTTGCGCTTAATTCAGCCGTGCATTCTTTTTTAATTGTTGACTGGTCTGATCATGACAAAGTCGCTTTGAATGTCGGCTTTTATTACATGGCAAATGCGGGTGGTCGTCTCGCCGGCACAATCCTCTCAGGCTGGTTATACCAAAACTATGATCTAATGGGATGCCTGCTTGCTTCTAGTGCAATGATTGCTGTGTCAGCATTGCTTGCACAAAAACTTCCTAACTAACCTGAGGCTTGATCGTGGGAACATTTGAACGATATTTATCAATTTGGGTAGGTTTCGCTATCATCCTTGGTGTGTTTGCTGGTAGCTTTTTCCCTCACGTCTTTGCTCTGGTTTCCCAACTTGAGATTGCTCATGTCAATCTGGTTATTGCCGTTTTTATCTGGCTAATGATTTATCCGATGATGGTACAAGTTGATTTCCATGCTGTTAAAAATGTCGGCAAGCAACCTAAAGGCATCATCCTGACATTGCTTATTAATTGGCTGATAAAACCATTCACTATGGCATTGCTCGGTTGGTTATTTTTCAGGGTGTTATTTGTCGATTTGGTTGCCCCTGAAACAGCAACTCAATACATTGCAGGCATGATTTTATTAGGCGTAGCACCGTGTACAGCGATGGTGTTTGTTTGGAGTCAATTAACCAAAGGTGATCCTAATTACACCCTAGTTCAAGTCTCAATCAACGATATCATTATGATCTTTGCATTTGCGCCAATCACAGCTTTTCTCTTAGGCATAAGCGACATCATTGTGCCTTGGCAAACCTTATTACTTTCGGTTGTTTTATATGTTGTTTTACCATTGCTAGCTGGGATTTGCACTAGACGTAAGTTAGAACAAGATGGCGATGGAAAACAATTGGCAGAGTTTCTAACTCGCATAAAACCGTGGTCGATCATGGGGCTGTTAGCCACTGTCGTATTACTCTTTGGCTTTCAAGCAGAAATTATTATCAAGCAACCTGAAACCATCATTTTGATTGCCATTCCATTGCTAATTCAAACTTATGGTATTTTTACAATTAGTTATCTGGCGGCTAAGCGATTACGGCTCCCTCATAACATTGCGGCACCTGCATCGATGATTGGAGCCTCTAATTTTTTTGAACTAGCAGTTGCTGTAGCAATTTCGTTATTTGGTCTACACTCTGGCGCAGCTTTAGCGACCGTTGTTGGTGTTTTGGTGGAGGTGCCAGTAATGCTATCGTTGGTGTATTTTGCGAATCGCACACGGCATTGGTTTGCCTGATAAACAGTTAGCTCACTGATATTAAAAACAAAAACTCTCGTGCATTAGCGCAAAATTTCCTGGATACACACTAATACACTTGCTTAGCAATGACTGATGCATTAAAGTGACTGACCGCACTAAATTTGTACGCCAAAAAGTGTGCCTTAATTTTGGAGCAAAAAATTGATTTCTCTTCAGATCAAGCCTTTGTTGATTGCAACAAAAAAGACCGAAAATCAATCAAATTGCGACACTTATAAACCCTAACTTTCTGAGGAGCATCATGCCATACGTAACTGATACCATCTCTAAACTCAAACGCTCAAGTCCGGCTGAACTAGAGTTTTACCAAGCCGTTGAAGAAGTACTGATATCTCTTCGTCCATTATTGGACAATGACCCAAAATATAAAAAACACAACATCATTGAACGCATTATTGAACCGGAACGCCAGATCATCTTCCGTGTACCATGGTTCGATGACAAAGGTCAGGTGCAAGTCAACAAGGGCTACCGGATCGAGTACAACTCTGCCATCGGTCCATACAAGGGCGGCCTACGCTTTCATCCCAGCGTCTACTCTGGCATCATCAAGTTTCTCGGTTTCGAACAGATCTTCAAGAACTCGCTGACTGGTCTGGCTATAGGTGGCGGCAAGGGCGGTAGCGACTTTGATCCTAAAGGCAAGTCTGACAACGAAATCATGCGCTTTTGCCAATCATTTATGAATGAACTTTATCGTCACATTGGCCCAACCACCGACGTACCTGCCGGTGATATCGGTGTGGGCGGTCGCGAGATCGGCTATATGTTTGGCCAATACAAGCGCCTGACAGGTAATTACGAAGGCGTATTGACTGGTAAGAAACTGAACTGGGGTGGCTCACTTGCTCGTACTGAAGCCACTGGCTATGGTGCGGTCTATTTCGCGCAAAACATGCTGCAAGCTCGTGGCGATTCTCTTGAAGGCAAGACCTGTGTCGTTTCCGGTGCAGGTAATGTTGCTATCTATACTATCGAGAAACTCTATCAGCTCGGTGCCAAACCTGTGACCTGTAGTGATTCACGTGGCATGATCTACGATAAAAACGGCATCGACCTGACATTGCTCAAGCAGCTCAAGGAAGTTGAAGGTGCTTCATTGGAGAAATACCTCGAACATCAGCACGATGCGGTTTATACCCCGGTCAGCGCCTATCCTGCCGATCGTAATCACGTCTGGTCTGTACCTTGTGAAGCGGCTTTCCCAAGTGCCACTCAAAACGAGCTTAATGAAGCCGATGCTGATGTCTTACTGAACAACGGTTGCATCTGTATCTCTGAGGGTGCCAACATGCCTTCCACACCGGAAGCAGTTGAGAAATTCCTCAAGGCAGGCATTTGCTACGGCCCAGGCAAAGCGGCCAACGCTGGTGGTGTCGCAACCAGTCAATTAGAAATGGCACAGAACGCCAGCATGCAGCAATGGACCTTCGATGAGGTCGATGCCAAGCTACAAGGCATCATGCACGGCATCTTCACTCGTGCCAGCGAAACCGCTGCCGAGTTTGGTCAGCCTACCAACTTGGTGCTGGGCGCGAATATCGCCGGTTTCCGTAAGGTGGCTGATGCCATGATTGACCAAGGTGTTGTTTAAGCAGAAAACACAGCCTGTCTCTCAGTAAAAACTAAAAAACCGCACTTGAGAAAGTGCGGTTTTTTTATGTCATTACGGATGGTTAAGATAGCCCCCGTTCAGCTCTGCTTACTATTAACGACGTTTTAATTGCTCCAAATCACGAACAGCACCTTTTGACGCAGAGGTGGTCAGAGCCGCATAGGCTTGCAAAGCGAGACTGACCTGACGTTCACGCTGAACAGGTTGCCATGCTGTGTCACCGCGAGCTTCCATTGCAGAACGACGTTGAGCTAAGACGTCTTCAGATACATCAACATTGATGCTACGATTTGGAATATCAATGATGATGGTATCACCTTCTTCCACCAAACCAATGTTACCGCCTTCTGCGGCTTCAGGAGAGGCATGACCAATAGATAAACCCGATGTACCACCTGAAAAACGTCCATCGGTTAATAACGCACATTGTTTGCCTAAACCTTTTGATTTTAGATAGCTGGTTGGATACAACATTTCTTGCATACCAGGACCACCTTTTGGTCCTTCGTAACGGATTAATACCACATCACCTTCAACGATTTGCCCTGTTAAAATCGCGGTGACCGAGGCTTCTTGTGATTCGAAAATACGTGCACGACCGGTGAATTTTAAAATTGAATCATCAACACCCGCTGTTTTAACGATGCACCCTTCTTGCGCGATATTACCGAACAATACCGCTAAGCCACCATCTTGACTGTAGGCATGTTCAATATCTCGAATACAGCCTTTTTCACGATCTAAATCCAGTTCGGGCCAGCGACATGATTGACTGAAAGCCGTTTGTGTAGGAATACCTGCTGGACCTGCTAAATAGCGTAATTTAGCGATGTCATTATCACTACGTTTAACATCCCATTTTGCTAGTGACTCAGCAACAGTCCTAGTATGAACGGTTGGCAATTCAGTATGTAATAAACCACCGGCGGCTAATTCTCCTAAGATGCCAACCACACCTCCAGCACGATGCACATCTTCCATATGATAGTCAGGCGTGGCAGGAGCAACCTTACACAAATTCGGGATCTTGCGAGACATGCGATCGATATCAGCCATGGTGAAATCAACATCGCCTTCGTTGGCAGCAGCTAGTAAATGTAAAACCGTATTGGTCGATCCACCCATGGCAATATCTAAGGCAATCGCATTTTCAAATGCCGCCTTGGTTGCTATAGATCGTGGTAATACTGATTCATCATCCTGTTCATAATAACGTTTCGCTAACTCAACAATAATACGACCTGCTTCAAGGAAAAGTTGTTCGCGATCAGTATGGGTCGCCAACAAAGAACCATTACCAGGCAAAGATAAACCCAATGCTTCTGTTAAGCAGTTCATCGAATTTGCAGTAAACATGCCTGAGCATGACCCACAGGTAGGACAGGCGCTACGTTCAACCTGTGCAACATCTTGGTCACTGACATGCTCATCAGCGGCTTGTACCATCGCATCAACTAAATCGAGTTTGACATCTTTGCCTGCCAATCTGGTTTTGCCAGCCTCCATTGGGCCGCCAGATACAAAAATTACAGGAATATTTAAGCGCATCGCCGCCATCAACATGCCTGGGGTAATTTTGTCACAGTTAGAAATGCAAACAATGGCATCAGCACAATGCGCATTGACCATATACTCAACTGAATCAGCAATGATGTCGCGTGACGGCAAGCTATATAACATGCCACCATGCCCCATCGCGATGCCGTCATCGACCGCAATGGTATTAAACTCTTTGGCAACACCGCCTGCACGTTCAATTTCACGTGCAACCAATTGCCCCATATCTTTTAAATGAACGTGACCTGGTACAAACTGGGTAAATGAGTTTGCAACCGCAATAATAGGTTTTTTAAAGTCGTCATCTTTCATACCTGTCGCCCGCCATAAGGCTCGGGCACCTGCCATATTGCGACCGGCTGTGGATGTTCTTGAACGGTATTCAGGCATGTTGACTCTCCAAACAATATATAATTTCAGGCGTTTATGACCTTTGGCCACATAAGATTTATCTTTTGAATTTTACACTAACTTTGCAAGCATGCTGAGACTAGGATAAAAAGAGCATTATGAATACAACAAAATCAACGTCAAATGCGACCAATCTGACTACCACAACCAACTGGTTTCGTAATGCTGCGCCATATATTCACGCTCATCGTGGTGCAACATTTGTTATCGCGTTTGATGGCGAAACGATTTTAGCCGATAACTTTGATAATTTGGTACACGATTTAGCCCTGTTAAATAGCTTGGGTATTCGTGTTGTATTAACCTATGGTGCCCGCACTCAAATTGAACAGCAGTGTGCAACCCATAAAATTGCTATCAAGTATCACCAAGGTTTACGAATCACAGATGATGCCAGCTTGAAAATAGCCAAGTCTGTTATCGGTAAATTACGTTTGGAGATTGAAGCAAAGCTATCTTTTAGTCTGCCTTATACACCTATGGCTGATGCGCAAATTCGTTGTACCAGTGGTAACTTTGTTACTGCACGTCCTGTTGGGATTCGTGATGGTATCGACTTAGGTCACACGGGTGAAGTGCGTCGCGTTGATATCAAAAGCATCAACCAGCAACTTGCATTGGGCAATATTGTGTTACTGCCTCCGCTTGGCTTTTCGCCAACAGGTGAGATCTTTAATCTGTCGTTTAAAGCGATTGCCACCGCCGTCGCCTCAGAACTAAAAGCGGATAAACTTATTTTTATCGGTGGTCAGAAAGCAGATTTACCACGCGAATTAACCGTGAGCCAGGCCATAGATATTGTCACACATAATGCGATGACAGATACCCGCACCTTAACTGCTGCCATCAATGCCTGTAATGCTGGTGTGCAACGAGTGCACTTATTAGATCGTTCCGTCGATGGTGCTTTATTGCAGGAATTATTCAGTCGAGATGGTGCTGGCACACTCGTTAGCGCAGCATTATTTGAAACAACGCGTCAGGCGAAAATTGAAGATGTGGGTGGTATTCTGGAACTGATTCAACCTCTAGAAGCTAGAGGTGTTTTAGTGAAACGTTCTCGGGAATTGCTCGAAATTGAAATTGATCATTTCATGGTAATGGAGCGTGATGGCAGGGTCATTGCCTGTGCTGCACTGTATGCTTATTCTGACAATACGGTTGGCGAACTTGCTTGCCTTGCGGTTGCACAGGATTATCAAAATTCTGGTCGTGGCGACCAGCTGCTCACTGTTATGGAAAAAAAAGCCAAGCAAACGGGATTGACCGATCTCTGTGTTTTATCGACACAAACCACACATTGGTTTATTGAGCATGGCTACAAACCAGCACAGATTGTTGATTTACCTATGGAAAAGCAGCAACTCTATAACTATCAGCGTAATGCCAAGGTGTTTCGCAAAATTCTGGATTAATTTTGTCGCTGTTTTTCAACGCGTCTTTTATATTCCGGAAACAATAGCGGTGCTAATTCATGTAAGGCTTTTTGATAAACACGCCGTTTGAAAAATACGATTTCCTGTGCAGGTTTCCAATAGTTTTCCCAACGCCATGCATCAAATTCAGGCTTGTCATGCAAATCAAGCCGAACATCGGTTTCTTCACCAGTAAATCGTAATAAGAACCAGCGTTGTTTCTGGCCGATACAGAGCGGCTTATTGCCATAACGCAAATAGCGTTTGGGTAAGCGATAGCGTAACCAACCTCGCGTCATGCCAAGCAATTGGACGTGCTCTGGTGCAAGGCCAACCTCTTCCATCAACTCTCGGTATACGGCCTCTTCTGGCGTTTCATGCTCTTTAATTCCGCCTTGCGGAAATTGCCACGAGTCATGTTGCGCACGTTGCGCCCACAATACCTGATCTTTTTCATTGCAGAGAATAATCCCTACATTCGGCCTATAGCCATCTTTATCAATCACAGCTCATACTCTTTCGTTACCTTAGTATTAACTTCGCGTAACGTGATAATTCTTCAATAGTTGTTAGATTAGACAAAGCACTCTCTGTATGCAATCGATTTTGGCTTACAATAGCCACATTTTTTGAAATATCGGACAGCACACCAAATGGCATTAGCGATTTTTGATTTAGATAACACTTTACTTGGCGGTGACAGTGACCATCTATGGGGTGAATTTTTAGTTGAAAAAGGTATTGTCGACAAGGATACCTATCGACAAGCCAATGACCTGTTTTATCAAAGATACCTTGATGGCAATCTCGATATTTTTGAATTTCTCGCCTTCACACTCAAACCCTTGTCTGAACATCCAACAGCGCAACTCGTTAACTGGCGTGAACAATTTTTAACACAAAAAATTGACCCGATCATGTTACCTGCTGCGCATAAGTTAGTTGAACAGCACCGCCAGCAAGGTGATACCTTGATCATCATCACTGCAACTAATAGCTTTATTACAGCACCAATCGCACAAAAATTTGGCATTGAACATTTGATTGCAACAGAGCCAGAATGTATTGATGGTAGATACACCGGTGAAGTCGCGGGCATACCGTCATTTAAAGAAGGCAAGGTACAACGCCTTGACTCATGGCTGACAGAGCATGGTCAAGATCTAAATGGCAGCTATTTTTATAGTGACTCCCATAACGATATCCCTTTGTTAAAACGCGTAGACTATCCAGTCGCGGTTGATCCAGATTCAACTTTAGAAGATTTTGCACAACAACAGGGTTGGAAAGTTCTTAGTTTGCGTCAATAATTGGTACAATTCATCGTTTTTTATTCAGATCAGGCCATCACTATGGAATGGGAAGTTGTTATTGGGTTAGAAATTCACGCCCAACTTGCTACAAAAAGTAAAATTTTTTCTGGTGCGGCTACGGCATATGGTGCAGAACCAAATACACAAGCATGTGCTGTAGACCTCGGTTTACCTGGTGTATTGCCAGTACTTAACAAAGAGGCGGTAACAATGGCGATCAAATTTGGTCTTGCCGTTGATGCCGAGCTGACCCAACGATCAGTGTTTGCCAGAAAAAATTACTTTTATCCAGATTTACCTAAAGGCTATCAAATCAGTCAGCTTGACTTACCTATCGTCGGCAAAGGTCATTTATCGATTGAGCTTGAAGATGGCAGTGAAAAAGTTATTGGTATAACGCGTGCGCATTTGGAAGAAGATGCAGGTAAGTCAATGCATGGAGATTTTCATGGTCAAACTGGCGTTGATTTAAACCGTGCGGGTACACCGTTACTCGAAATCGTGTCTGAACCCGACATGCGTAGCGCCAAAGAAGCTGTTGCTTATATGAAGAAAATTCACTCTCTTGTGCAATACCTTGAGATTTGTGACGGTAATATGCAAGAAGGATCATTCCGTTGTGACTCAAATGTCTCTGTTCGCCCTAAAGGTCAAAAAGAATATGGCACGCGCACTGAGTTGAAAAACATTAACTCGTTCCGCAATGTTGAACGCGCTATCAATATTGAGATTGAACGCCAAATTGAACTGATTGAAGATGGCGGTACCGTTGTACAAGAAACACGTTTATACGATGCTGATAACAATGTGACTCGCTCAATGCGTAGTAAAGAAGAAGCCAATGACTATCGCTACTTCCCTGATCCCGATTTACTGCCCGTCGTTCTGGAACCCGAATTAATCGAAGAAATTCGAGCCAGCCTGCCAGAATTACCTAATGCAAAACGCGATCGATTTGTCTCTGATATGAGTTTATCGCTTTATGATGCCTCGGTTCTAACAAGTAGTCGTGAGTTAGCGAACTATTTTGAAGCTGTCTTGGCCGCGTCAAACAACCACGATCCAAAACAATGTGCAAACTGGATCATTACCCAGTTGTTAGGCGCTTTAAATAAAGCTGGATTGGACATCACCGAGTCACCCATTAGTGCCGAACAATTAGCTGGCCTGCTTGTTCGCATCTCTGATAACACCATTTCAGGCAAAATCGCCAAGCAAATCTTTGATGCGCTTTGGAATGGAGAAGGTGATGATACGGATAGTATTATCGAAGCCAAAGGACTCAAACAAGTCACAGACAGTGGCGCAATTGAATCACTTATTGATGAGGTCATTGCTAATAATCATGACCAAGTTCAACAATATCGTGCTGGTAAAGAGCAGTTATTTGGCTTCTTTGTCGGTCAAGTTATGAAGGCATCAAAAGGTAAGGCTAACCCAGCACAAGTCAATGAGTTGTTAACAGCAAAACTCGCTAGCTAATTAGCCCGGACTTAATAGCACCTAAGGCCACCACGTTAAAGGCGTGATGGCCTTTTTTATGTCTAAATGGGATCCAAGTTTGCATTTATCTCGACTGATGCACATTATTTTGCTGTCATATTCAGCTAATATCTGCTACTAATTGTTCACCTGAACAACGTAATGATAAGCAACGGAATCTATTTATACATGAAGTTTAAGCAAGAACACCTGACATCGAAAATGACATTAAGTAAATTGGCAACACCCTCTCCGTTGCCTGATGCCAATTGGGTGTTGGTATTTGGCTCTATTTCTGCTTTTAAAGAACGTAATCTCGGACAACTCCTCCAAAAACGTTATCCTAAAGCTGAAATAATTGGCTGTACCACTTCGGGCGAAATTGCTCCTGATGGTGTGCATGATGACAGCCTTCAAATAACCGCGATGAAATGGGAAAACAGTCACTTAAAGTTTGTTGCCAAACCTATTGCCAGCATGGGTATGTCTTATGCTATCGGTACACAAATTGCTCAAGATCTTGATCAGGCAGATCTAAAAGGCATTTTTGTATTAAGTGATGGCCTCAATATTAATGGTTCTGATTTAGTACAAGGGCTACAAGCGACCTTGCCCAACATTCCTATCACAGGGGGGTTAGCTGGTGATAATGCCCAATTCAATCAAACATTAGTGCTACACAACAGTAAAGTCTCAGATAACATAGTTGTTGCTGTAGGCATTTATGGCGATAAAGCGATAGTCACCAGTGGCGCCTTGGGTGGTTGGAAACCTTATGGTCCCCCTCGTAAAATTAGCAGCTCAATTAAAAATGTGGTTTATCAGCTGGATAACAAACCTGCCTTACCACTATATAAAATGTATCTTGGCTATTATGCCAATGCCTTACCGTCGTCTGGTCTTAATTTTCCTTTTGCCATTATGACCGAAGATAAGAATATCTCGGTTATTAGAACCCTATTGGCAGTCAATGAGGACGACAATAGTATGACCTTTGCTGGCAATGTTGCTGAAAATTCAACCATCCGTTTTTTAAAGTCTGATCATGATAGCTTGGTTAATGGTGCCAGCTCAGCCGCACAACAGATCCTCGACAAACACGTTGATTTAAATGATAGTGGTCTGGCTATCTGTGTCAGTTGTGTTGGTCGAAAATTGGTTATGGCAGATCAAGTCTCAGACGAAGTTATCGCTGTCAAGCAATTACTCGGGGACAATACTGGGATTACTGGCTTTTATTCTAACGGAGAAATCTGTTCTGGCGATGACGACAGTCATAGTCAATTGCATAATCAAACTATGACTATCGCCTATTTAAGCGAACATACTGATTAATCCGCCAACTCTCTCGCTGCTGCCAATAATGCCAGACGGGCAATCACACCATACGCATAAAAACGATTTGGTCCGGCATCTGGCTGTTCTGTTTTATCTGAGGTAATACACGATTGAGCAAAGGCTAACGGTTCAAAATGCATGCCTGGTGCATTCAAATTTTCATTGACGCCACGACCGGTGTGAACACGATAAAACCCACCGACAACATAGTGATCCATCATATAAACAACAGGTTCAGCGACGGCATGATCCTGACCAATTGTTTCAAAGGTATAAACCCCTTCTTGAATTAACACATTTTCTACGGTCATTCCTTCTTTAGCCGATGCCATTTTTGTACGTTGTTTTCGGTTTAGGCTAATAATTTCTTCTGCACTTTTCACCATCATAATGCCCATGCCATAGGTACCAGAATCGGCTTTGACAACAACAAATGGCTCTTTATCGATGCCATATTCGTCGTATTTCTTCTGAATTGCGGTTAACGCGAATTCAACATTTTTTGCCAGACATTCGGTGCCAGTGCGCTCCATAAAGTTAACCTCACCGCATTGCAGCGACAGCGGTGAGATCAGCCAAGGGTCAATACCTATTTGCTCGGCAAATTCTTGAGCAACGGTATGATAATGTCGGAAATGGTCGGATTTTTTACGATCTGACCAACCCGCAGATAATGGCGGTACAAGCTGTTGTTCCAGATCTTCTAATATCGCTGGTCGCCCAGCTGACAGATCATTGTTTAACAACACCAAACAGGGTGAAAACTCACCGACCATCACTCTATTTCCCTTACGTATTAAGGGTTCTAATTGGCTAATTTTACCTGATGGTAATTCGATTGTTGTTAGCTCGGTAATATCATCACGCATACTACCGATTCTTGCTTCCAGACCAGCTTGCTCAAATATTTGACGTAATGTTTCCAAACTTTCAAGATAAAATAAGTTTCGAGTATGATTTTCAGCAATAATCAACACTGTTCGTGCATGAGGGCAATGCCTTTCAACCGCTGATTGTACTGCATTTATGCATAAGGGCATAAACGCAGCATTGAGATTATTAAAGCCTGCTGGAAATAAATTTGTATCCACTGGAGCCAACTTAAAACCGGCATTTCTCAAATCTACTGAGGTATAAAATGGTGCTGGCGTTAACAGCCACTGCTGCCTTAACCATGTTTCCACACTAATTTGATGTTCTAACAAATGGCCTTCCAGTTTCAATAGGGGACCGGTCAATGCCGTTGTCAAATGTGGGACACCAGATATCATAGTTTTTTACCTTAAAGATTCGTTTAAAAGCCTAGCGCTTAAGTAGTCATGTGAACCAGAACACAGTTTATGCTTTCCATCTCATTCATACTGCATTCTCTTATGTGGGTCGGAGTTTAGCAAGAATAACTTTTATTCGATATTGACTAGCTTGACGTTGAAAAATGGGGTATCTTCGTATTTTATATGTCCTATCCAATACAGTTAAGTTTTTAAGGTAATGTTTTAGTGTGAGCGAGAATCAAACTGAATTTTCAGGTCTAAAAGTGATGGTTATAGACGATAGCAAAACGATTCGTCGTACCGCCGAAACACTGCTAACACGAGCTGGCTGTGATGTTATAACGGCTGAAAATGGATTCGAAGCGTTGCCTATCATCAATGCTCAGCATCCTGATATTTTATTCATTGATATTATGATGCCTCGCCTGGATGGCTATCAAACCTGTTCTTTAGTCAAAAATAACGCTAAATTCCATAATACGCCGATCGTCATGTTATCAAGTAAGGATGGTCTTTTTGATCGTGCTAAAGGACGCGTAGTTGGTGCAGAACAATACCTGACCAAACCATTTACGCGCGAAGATCTCCTTGGTGCTATCCGGACTCATTTGTTAGATAAAAACAAGGATGCTTAACCAAAATGGCACTGATTCTGATTGCTGATGATTCACCAACAGAGGTGTATGTTATAAAAAAAATTCTTGAAAAACATAATCATCAAGTGCTTATTGCTGAAGATGGCGAACAGGCAATGGAACTCGCTCAAACCAAGCGACCGGCTTTAATTTTGATGGATGTTGTCATGCCCAAACTCAATGGCTTTCAGGCAACACGACGTTTAAGCAAAGATCCTGAAACCAGTTCAATACCCATCATCATTGTCTCGTCTAAATATCAGGAAACTGATCGACTCTGGGGACTACGTCAGGGTGCCAAAGGCTATTTAAGCAAGCCCGTAGATGAAGCAAAATTAATTCAAGAAATGGATATCCTGTTAGGACTTTCAGCATGACATCAACGCTTTCATCATCTTACATTTTTAGCCTGCTTCGGGATATTGAACAACGTAGTCGCCAAGGCTCCTTACAGCATAATAATCAACATGGGGTGTGGACAGCAATTGGCTTTCGCGTTGCAAATGAACATTTTTTAGTACCCCTCAAACAAACTCGCGAAGTATTCCCTGTTCCCTCTCAAATAACGTCTGTACCAAAATCAGAACCTTGGGTGTTTGGTATTGCCAACCTGAGAGGTGAATTGTTACCACTATTTGATTTAAAGCACTTTCTATATGGCAAATTAACTAAAGTGAATAAACACAGCCGTATTATGGTGATCAATCATCCCGATATCTATTCAGGTTTGTTGATCGATGAAGTGTTTGGTTTAAAACATGTTCAACAACGGCCGGAACAATTTCAGGAGCAAGATAATGACATTATGCCCTTTGTTGATGGTTGCGTTAGCCAACAAGACACCCAATGGAAAGTCTTTAGTTTCGAAAAACTGGCTTCCGACATACGCTTTTTAAATGCAGCCGCATGATATTTTGATTTCAGGATAATGACCATGAACGTAACTAAACTTTTTCTTTCTGCACTGGTATCGAAAGATAATATCGTTAACCTATTACTGACAATCATCTTTGCCGCAGGAACATCATTTGGACTTTGGCTTATAGCGACAGGTCAATACCAAATTTACCTAAACCACATCATGTTATTTTCAGCGGCTATTTTTGCGGGATTAGTACTTACTGTCATCTTTGTACTTCGTCTGAGTTACATACCATTCAAACATCTGAAAAGTTCACTTGATAACATGGAATTACAAAATCGCCATAATCAAGACGCCATCTTGCGTTTATTAGATGAAATGGGCGATCTGGCTGATGGTGATCTCACCGTGTCAGCGACGGTTACAGAAGATATTACCGGTGCTATTGCTGATTCCGTAAACTACACCATTGATGCCTTGCGTAATCTGGTACAACAAATTAATACCACCACACTACAAGTAGCATCAGCAGCACAAGAAACACAAGCCACAGCATTACATTTAACGGATGCCAGTGATCATCAATCACAACAAATAAGCGAAGTGAGTAGTGCGATCACTCAAATGGCTGGCTCTATCGAACAAGTATCACAAAATGCCAGCCAATCATCTAACGTTGCTGCTCAATCTGTAACATTAGCCGCCCAAGGTAACGAAGCCGTTAAAAAAGCCATTAACGGAATGGATACCATTCGTGAACAAATTCAAGAAACATCTAAACGCATCAAACGTCTTGGTGAAAGCTCGCAACAAATTGGTGACATTGTCGAACTTATCAATGACATCGCTGAACAAACCAATATTTTGTCATTGAACGCTGCCATTCAAGCTGCAATGGCGGGTGAAGCAGGTCGGGGTTTTGCTGTGGTTGCCGATGAGGTGCAACGTCTGGCAGAGCGTTCAAGTAATGCCACCAAGCAAATTGATGCACTTGTAAAAACAATTCAAAGCGATACTAATGAGGCTATCAGCTCAATGGAACGTAGTACTACTGAGGTTGTTTCAGGAGCGAAATTATCTCAAGATGCTGGTACCTCCTTGAAGCAAATTGAAGCGGTATCACATCAACTAGCGGATCTAATCAATAACATTAGTGATGCGGCTAAACAACAAGCACAAGCAGCGATTAGCACGTCTGATAGCATGAATGTTATTCAAGAAATCACCATGCAAACATCTACTGGCACCAATGAAAGTGCAGCATCTATTGGGCGTTTATTGGAATTAGCCAATGAATTGCGTACGTCAGTTTCTGGCTTCAAATTGCCTTAATCTAAATTGCAACAATATGGTGAGACATTTGATATTACAGTTCAACATCACTCAATTCGGAGTAGCTGATGGCACAGACAAATAGTGGTAATTATGACGCCCTTGTCTGGGTTCAAGATGACATTCAGCAATCACTAGCTGATGCGCTTACGGCAGTAACTCGCTTCATCGATTCACCCGATGATACAAGCAAATTAGTACCCTGTATAAATCAATTGGGGCAAACCCATGGTGTCATTGATATGCTTGGGCTTGCAGGTGCGAACCTGCTAATAAGAGAGATGTTAAGCTCAATTTCAATGTTAACAAAACAGACCAGCACTAACTCAGAAAGCATTGCCGATACGATATTGAAAGGGTTATTACTACTGCCTAATTATCTCAAGTTAATTGGACATGACTTCGAAGATCATCCCTTACGCCTGATTGAAACCATCAATGAACTCAGAACAGCTCGAGGTGAGGCGCCACTTTCTCCAACAAACTTGTTCAAACCAAATTTTTCAATCGTTTTACCTAATGACATAGCCTTGCCATCACAGCAAGAATCAGCAACGGGTTTATCTCTCGATAAAGCAAGCCATGCTTTTCAAATTTCATTGTTGCAATGGATCAAAACTCAAGACAGAATCGGCCTGAAAAAAATTAGTCAGATTGTTCATTATTTGAGAACACAGTCGACCCATGATCGCCTGGTCATTTTATGGTGGGTAGCAGAAGGCTTCATTGAAGCACTGCTTGATGATGGCTTACCAATAAATTCTGAAACCAAATTGACCTTGGGTAATTTAAATCATTCGATCAAGTTATTTGGTCAAAATGACATTCAACAATTAATGGCTAAATATCCAACTGATTTAGTCAAAAATCTTCTCCTGTTTATTGCTCGTTCAAGCAGTTCTGGTAAACATGTTAGTTTGTTAAAGCACGTATTTAAACTAGATTTTTATGATGTGCAAAAACATCAAAAACTCTATAGCTTCAGTGATAATGCTTTGACAGAAGTGCATTCGGCACTATTAGAACAATTACAAGAAATTAAAGCACAAATTGATCAATTTGATCGCCATACTGTTGACTCTCAACAAACAGCAGCAGTGCTCTCTGACAGTTTTAATACGATTGCAGATACGCTTGATTTATTAAGCGAATCGACTGCAAGCAACATATTGCGTCAACAGGCTCAACAACTGGCGGCTATCCACGACAACGAAACATTGCTGAGTGATGAGCAATTATTGTCGCTGGCAGATGATGTATTAACTGTTGAGAATTTACTGCGCAAAGATAGTAATAACACCGGCGATAATGGCAATGAAACTGCCCAGCTTCAACCTATTGTGATTAATGAATGTCTGACAGAGTTATTCACAATAAAAGAAGCGTTAACACAATTAGAAACCCATTTGGACACCGCTCACGAAACATTGCCGGAAGTAGCAATTCAGATGGAATTGATTGCTGGAAGTTTAACCATGTTGAACTTGACAGAAGTCGCCTCTTTACTAGAAAACACTGCTACCCGAATGCGTGAACCTCAAACTGTGACACGTGACGTATTGTCTATTTTTGCAGAAGTCATCGCAGCTATTGAACTTTACATGGGTGGTGTTACTAAACATGGACAACAGCAGTTACACTTATTACAACAAGCACAAAACAAACTGGATCAGCCAACTCCGACTATCACTAAGACTACATTATCTGAAATTGAGGACAAGCAAACTCGTCCTGTTGAAGAGTATATTACCAAGCAAAATCAAGATATTGACCAACAATTTAATATCTCAGAAACTCATAATTTAAACGTTGATAAAGCACCATTTGATGTCAGCACTGCTTACACATCGATAAGCCTTGATCAGGAAGCGCTTGCTCTTACTCTCGGACATAATGACTCCGATGTTAATTCTGTAGCGCCTTCTGAACCTCAATTAACAGGTGTACAACGTTATATTGATGCTGTTGAAAACCAGCAACATACCCTAACGTTAGAACCAGTCGAGAACGAGTCAATCGAACTAAAGACAGAGTTAACACCATCGTTTGCACAAGGCATTGACCCTGAGATAGCAGAGATCTTTATTGAAGAAGCCAATGAGGTCTTGGGTGAATTAGCGACGCTTATTCCTGAATGGCAGACACGGCATGATGCTGATGTGTTAGCTGTAATAAGAAGACATTTCCATACCCTTAAAGGTAGCGGGCGTATGGCTGGTGCTGACGTTATAGGGCAACTGGCATGGTCTATTGAATCGTTATTAAATCAAGTTATAGAGAAAAACAGTACGATTTCAACAGATATCGTTCAGCTTGTCCTTGATGGTTTTGAAATCATTCCTGACTTGTTAACGCGCTTTATCCATGCAGATATTTCATCGACCATTGAAGTCGACACTATTTCAGCTAGAGCAAATGCATTACTTAATCCAGAACAAGCATCTGCAATCAATAATGCAGTTCAAGATATCGCGCTTGATCAACGTGTCGCACAACCAGTACTTGAAATTGATGATACGCCACTTGATTTAACACTCGAAGCTGTCGAACCTGAACCTGAATTAGCACCTGTCTCTGAACCTCAACCAACGTCTGTTCAACGCTATATCGATGCACTTGCAACCAAGCAAGACAATGTTGATCTCGCATTCGATAGTACTGAACAGCAACCGCTAGAACGTGACGATACTGCTCTGGATTTACCGTTCGAACCTATTGAGCTTGAGTCTGAATTAACACCGGTTTCTGAGCCTCAACCAACGTCTGTTCAGCGGTATATTGATACGCTTGCAACCAAGCAAGACCATATTGAACTGACCTTTGATAATAATATCGATGTTACAGAGCAAAACGTGGAGACGGATGAGCCAAGTAGTGAAGCGTCTGAAACAACACTCTTACAAGAACTAGCCTCTATCAGTGAAACATTAGAACTTGATCATGATTTTTCTGAGCCAGAATTGACAGACTCTTTTGAAGCCACTGCAACAGAGATGTCTGAACACGATGAGTTACTGCAAATATTTCATGCCGAGGCACAGCAGCATCTAGCCACCTTTAAGCATGCGTTCGAACATGCACACATTCCATTTGTACTAAATAAAGAGTTATTACGTGCGGCCCATTCTTTAAAAGGCTGCGCCAATATCGCTCAAGTTACTCCCGTAGCCTTGATCGCAACCGAACTCGATCACGCTCTTCGTACAATTTACGAACACGATCACCGTTTAAATAGCGACGAATTCTTGTTATTACAACACACAATTGAGGCTATCTATCAAATCATAGAACATCAAAACAACCCGGAAATCGAAGAACCTAATTTATGTGTTTTATCTGATAATTTATTCAAGATCACGCCTAGACAAAATAAAGTAGAACCTATCATCGATCCAGAATTTTTGGTTGTCTATTTGGAAGAAACTGATGAATTATTAGAGCAATACAGTCAACAGCTTGCTAATTATCGAACCGATCCAAGTAATCAAGCTTACAAACAGTCTGTTAATGACACCTTAATCCAGCTTGCTGACGGTTCTCGTAATGCAAAATTAACAACCATTGCCAAGCTGTATGAGTTGCTTGGTCAAATTATCACTCATACCAACTCATCTGATAATCAACATGGCTTCAAACTACTCGAACAGGGATTCGAACATATCAACGATCAAATTGATCGTGTCATTCAAAATCAAGCCGCTACTGATATTGGAACGTTTCAATCTGATGTCGAGCAGTACATTGCTCTGCCAGCATCTCCTATGGTAGCGCCAGATGGCACAGCGGCTACATTATTCGCAATTCCAACTGGAGAAGAGGAGCTACTTGAAGCATTCACTGAAGAGTGTGCCGAACTACTCGAATCCAGTGGCGATGCAATTAAAAATTGGCAACACGCTCCAAATGATGTTGATGCTGCAATGCAACTTCAACGCGATCTTCATACATTAAAAGGCGGGGCGCGCTTAACAGGCATTACTCCAATAGCAGATCTAAGTCATCAGACAGAATCGTTAGTGCTGTTAGCGGTTGAACATAAATGTGAAGCCAATGACCGTTTTTTCAATCTTCTACAGCGCTGCCAGGATCGTATGGCAGATATGCAAGATTTATTAGCACAACAGGCATCCATTGCTTTTGCTGATGATTTGCTGGCAGAGATTGCCGCATTCTCAGGCCAAGAACCTGAATTAAGCGAGCCACAAGCTGCTCTACCATCCGATATTGTAAATGACTATGTCACAAAGTTACCAAACACAGCACCGGTTGATGCACCAGCAACACCACAACAGCCTGCCCATGTTGAACAAGTCAGGGTGCGTTCTGACTTACTCGATTTCTTGACCAATTTCGCTGGCGAAGTCAATATTTCGCGTGATCGCGTCAGCCAACATAACACTGCAATTCGCCAACAACTCAGTGAAATGGAAGCCACTGTTGAGCGTCTACAAGATCAACTACGTAATCTTGAAATTGAAACGGAAACACAAATTTTATTCCGTTACGAGGGTGAGTTAACCCGACAATCTGAATTTGATCCACTTGAACTAGATCGATTCTCGATGATTCAGCAATTATCTCGTGGCTTAACAGAGAGTGTCAGCGATTTAAATGACATCACACAGTCACTGAATAGTTTGGTCCGTGATTCCGATGCCATTTTATTACAACAATCTCGTCTGAGCACGGATATTCAGCAAGGTTTAATGAACACACGTTTATTACCTTTTAGTGGTCTGATACCACGTTTAGAACGTATTGTCCGCCAAACAAATGAAAGTCTTGGTAAGTCATCTAAACTTACTGTTTATGGCGCTGAACGCGAACTAGATCGCTCCATCCTTGACCATATTGTTGCACCTATTGAACATATTTTAAGAAATGCAATTGGTCATGGTATTGAAGCTCCTGAACAACGAATGCGTTCAGGTAAAGACCGGACAGGACAACTAGACCTGACCATTACGCGAGATGGCACTGAAATTCTGATCACGCTTGCTGATGATGGTCGCGGTATTGATGTAGAAAAGATCAAACAAAAAGCCTTGAGTCAAAACTTAATTAATCCTGACAATATCCCCGGTGATGATGAGTTAATTCAATTGATCCTGAGCTCTGGCTTCACTACAGCCGACGATGTCTCACAACTTTCTGGTCGGGGTGTAGGCATGGATGTAGTCAGTAATGAAATCCGAGCATTAAAAGGTCGGCTCTCAATCCAATCGATATTTGGTCAAGGCACGACCTTTAGTATTCGTTTACCCTTAACCTTATCGATCATGCAAGCACTACTAGTCAGTAGTTATGACCACCAATATGCTATTCCGCTGGCAGCAGTCCATGCCGGTGAACGGATTACCGTCGCCAATGTAAAAACGTTATTAGCTCAAGAAGGCGAACCTCGCTATGAATTTAATGGTGCCTATTATCAATTTATTGCCTTGGCACAGCTACTCGATCAACCTTTTAATTTAGCGGATGATGCCAATAAACAACTACCACTATTACTGTTCCGCTATAGTGATAAACATATTGCTTTATTAGTTGATGCCATCAATAGCAATCGTGAAATAGTACTGAAATCAGTCGGTCCACAACTAGGTCAGATTGATGCTATCACTGGGGCAACGATTATGGGTGATGGCCAAGTCGCATTTGTGTTGGATATTCCAACCTTAATCGAAAAATCTACAATTTTAGATCATGGTAACGATGCAAAACGAAAAAATGCTTTCAATATAGAACCAAAACAGGCTGAAAAACGAACACCTATTGCTATGGTAGTTGATGATTCAATCACCATGCGTAAAGCCACTGGTAATCTACTAAAACGACATGGCTTTGATGTTATAACGGCACGTGATGGTATCGATGCGGTTGCACTCATAAATGAACAAATACCCGATATTATTTTGCTTGATGTCGAGATGCCTCGAATGGATGGGTTTGAATTTGCATCTGTAGTCAGGAATAATCCTGAAACAAAGTCATTGCCCATTATTATGATTACCTCTCGAACAGGTGATAAACATCGTGAAAGAGCATCAACCATCGGTGTAAATGCTTATCTGGGCAAGCCCTATCAGGAAAATGAACTTGTTCAGACCTTACAAGATTTATTGGGTGATCTTTACCCTAACACTCTAAATTAACCCGGGATTACTGTATGGCTGATATTTCCCCTGACTTTATTCCATGTGTGTTGATTCCGTTAAAATTGCATTATTTAATACTGCCCAACACCACTATTGCCGAAGTCATTCCTTTACCAAAACTTAAATCGTCAGACATGAGTACACCATTTTGGGTAGGACAATATGATTGGCAAGATCACACATTGCCAGTCATAGATTTAGACAGTTTAATTGAAGACAAACCATCTGCTTGTGATGATGCCAATAAATTATGTATTGTTCGAGGCATCAATACACAAGCGGCTCTAAATAATTACGCTTTCCCATGCTATGGTGCAGCACAATTAATTCACTTAACTGAATCCGCACTTAAAGTTATTGACACACCTGAGCAATCTGACTACATCCACTGCCAGCTACAAATAGGTAACAAAATTGCCTACATTCCAAATTTGGATGCAATTGAAATCGTAATTTCCAAGAAAAAATAGTCGGCAAGACCCGTATATCTCGCACTCATTTGGTTTATGATAGTGCGATGAACAACGTTAAATATCTGATTATTGCTTTTTGTTGCTTACTTTTGCCCATAGCTGGTTATGCGGATAGTAATGCGTTATTAAATAAACAGAGACAGTTATTTCAACAAGCCAAAAAAGCCCTTGAAACCAATCAAATTAGCGAATTTAATAAACTAAAAGAACAGATCGTCGATTACCCGTTACAACCCTATCTTGATTACCTGTATTTAAGGCACCGCCTTGATCATGCAGACAGTAATGTGATAAGCCGTTTTATTACACACTATCAGGGTACATTTTTCGCTGAACGACTTCGAGATGTTTGGTTAGGAAAACTAGCTAAAAACAAACAATGGTCTGTTTTTTTACAGTTTTATCAACCATCATCACCAGCTAGCCTGCAATGCCAACAACTACAAGCCTTGATTAATACCGGCAATCAACAACGGGCATTTGAACGTGTTCCAGAACTTTGGCTAGTGCCTAAATCACAAGATAAAGCCTGTGATCCAGTGTTTAAGATTTATCAGCAAAAAGGCTTATTAACCGATGCCATGCGCTGGCAACGAATTGAGCTTGCTCTTAAACACGATCAATACAGTCTTGCTAGCTATTTGGCCAAATCACTGCAACAGCATGAACAAGCCAATGCATGGATAAAATTATGGAAAAGCACACACGATAATCCATTAACATCGCTAAAGCACTTGCCTTCAAACAACACATCAAGCAAGTCTGTCAGCTTGGCTCAAGATACACCGCTATCTCGCGCTATCATTGCACATGGTATTGAACGCCTGGCAAGAAAATCACTTGAGCAGGCTTTTCAAACATGGCTGCGAATTAAGCCTGCCTACCAATTTAGTGAACAGGAAAAACGCGATATTCAAAGTGCAATAGCAAATCGTGCTGCCTTAAATAGAGATGACAACACCCTCACCTATTTTGGTGACTTGGTCAATGAGCCTTGGCATGTACGTGCCGCACTTTGGCAGCATGACTGGAAAACAGCACAAAAAGCCATTCTTAATCTGGAGTCACAACAGCAAAAAGCACCTGTTTGGCAGTATTGGTTAGGTAGAAGTCAAGCAGCACTAGGGGATAAAACAGCTGCTACCCAAACCTACCAAGGCCTAATAATGGATCGAGATTATTATGCCTTTTTAGCTGCCGATAAACTCGGACTGACGTACCAAATGAATCATAATCCTATCGTGGTCACAGCGGCTGAGCTGGACGAGTTTCGTCAACGCCCCGAGGTATTACGTTTACATGAGTTTTATGCGCTTAATATGAATTTAGAAGCACGTCGTGAAGCCTATCAACAACGACAAAGCTATACGCCACGAGAACTGCAATTACTTGCAACCCTAACCCATCAATGGGGCTGGCATAACCAAAGTATCGCTTTATTAGGTACGGCTCAGTATTGGGACGCATTAGATATCCGCTTTCCAGTGGTATATGACACTGCGATTTTAAAAGCAAGCAAGAAACAGGGCGTCGATCCATCATGGTTATTTGGTATCGCCCGCCAAGAAAGTGCGTTCAATCCTGAAGCCCGTTCCCATGTCGGAGCGACCGGGCTTATGCAGCTTATGCCTGAAACAGGCAAACTAATAGCCAAGCTTATTAATCGGCCACTTAAAAACACCTCTGAGTTATTAAACCCTGATAGAAATATTGAACTAGGTAGTGCCTATTTACGCCGTGTCTATGACCAACATCAGCAAAACCCGGTACTCGCTACAGCATCCTATAATGCAGGACCCAATCGCGTTAGTAACTGGCTTCCAAACAAAACGATTGACGCTGACATTTGGATTGAAAATATTCCGTTTACGGAAACACGACGTTACACACGCAATGTACTCAGTTATGCTGCAATATTTGACTATCAACGCAAACAGACGATCACACCAATGATGGAACGTATGCCTAAAATAAACCCAGACAAATCTAAATAGCTTATGGAAACCTATCTTGTAGGCGGCAGTGTCCGCGATAAATTACTTGGCCTTTCGGTAAAAGATCGAGACTGGGTCGTGGTCGGCAGTACGCCGCAACAGATGATTGATCAAGGCTACCAAGCTGTTGGCAAAGATTTCCCGGTATTTTTACACCCCAAAACTCATGAAGAATATGCGTTAGCAAGAACAGAGCGGAAAACAGGTCCTGGCTATCGAGGTTTTGTGGTTCATGCAGCCCCCGACGTAAGCTTGGAGCAAGATCTGGCTCGACGCGATCTCACTATTAATGCGATTGCCCAGAGTAAGGATGGCACTTTGATCGATCCATTTAACGGTCAAAATGATCTTAAAAATAAAATACTTCGCCATGTCTCACCGGCTTTTGTTGAAGATCCTGTTCGTGTACTGCGCCTTGCCCGCTTTGCTGCCAGATTTAATTTCACGGTAGCCGATGAAACCAAAACACTCATTCTTGAGATGATTGATGCCGGTGAATTAGACCATTTGGTACCCGAGCGTGTATGGCAAGAACTGGAAAAGGCACTAAAGACCGATCAACCATCGCTATTTTTTACGACATTAAAACACGTACACGCTCTTGCTATATTATTCCCTGAAGTTGACCGCTTATTTGGTGTGCCACAGGTTGTTAAATGGCACCCGGAAATTGATACCGGTATCCATGTAATGATGGTAATCGATCAAGCAGCTCGACTAACTGATGATGTCGCTGTACGCTTTGCTGCTTTATGTCATGATCTTGGCAAAGGCACCACTCCATCGGATATTTTGCCGCAACATATTGGTCATGAACATCGTAGCATCGGACTGACAAAAGCATTGTGTCAACGTTTACGCGTGCCTAGCGAGATTCAGTCTTTGGCAATGAAAGTAGCAGAATTTCATACTCATATCCATTTATTAAATGAACTTCGCCCTGCAACTATTCTCAAGGTTTTTGAAGCGCTTGATGCCTTTCGTAAACCCCATCGGATTAAACAATTTTTATTGGCCTGTGAAGCTGATTTTCGTGGCCGACCTGGTTATGAAGACTTGCCAATGCCAGCAATCAAATTGTTTCAAGATTATTTTGATGCGATTCAAGCTGTCACAGCCAAACCTTTTATAGACTCAGGATTAACTGGTCCAGCCATTTCAAAAGCGATCAGAAAGCAGCGAATTGAGATAATCAAACAATATACTGATATCGCTAAACAAAATAAATAAGTGCCAGTAGATTACAGTTAAACACACATAACGTATAATTATCTATTTGATTACACACGGGAACTTTGCCATGAGCAGTACCATTTCTGCCAATTGGACCAGCGTTAACGCTGCATGCCAACCTTTAGTAGAGAGCCTTGTTGCTGACGCACAAGCACTCCAACTCGAAATTAGCACCCTTGAAAACGGTACACGTATTGTTGACGCAGGTATTAACTGTGTCGGTGGCCTTGAGGCTGGCCGCCGTATCGGTGAAATTTGTATGGGCGGTTTAGGCACGGCTACGCTGGGCACAAATAGTGGTTTTGACAACTGGCCATGGTCGGTCAATGTCCATGCTAAAACTCCTGTTTTAAGCTGCCTAGGCAGTCAATATGCTGGCTGGAGTCTTTCTCATAAAGACGAAAATACAAAATTCTTTGCTTTAGGTTCAGGCCCAGGCCGCGCATTGGCAGGTCGTGAAGAAGTATTAAAAGAATTTGCTTACAAAGACGAAGCAGAATCAACCTGCATCGTATTAGAAGTTGATTCATTTCCACCGATTGAAGTGGCAGAAAAAGTCGCAAACAACTGTGGCATCAAACCTGAAAACTTAACGTTCATTTTGACACCGACATCAAGCCTTGCTGGTGTGATGCAAATTGCAATTCGTGTACTTGAAGTTGCCATGCACAAAGCCCACACCGTTCATTTCCCTATGGAAAAAATTGTTGATGGTTTTGGTGTAACACCTGTAGCACCACCAGGTGGTGACTTTATGACAGGTATGGGTCGCACCAATGATGCGATTTTGTATGGTGGTATGGTGCATTTATTTGTTGATGCAACTGACGATGAAGCCAAAGACTTAGCTGAAAAAATGCCGAGTAATTCATCATCAGATTATGGTCGTCCATTTGGTGAGATTTTTAAGTCTTACGAATTCGATTTTTTTAAAATTGATCCGATGTTGTTTAGCCCAGCAAAAGTTATTGTAACCAATACCAATACTGGTAAAAGCTTCACCGCTGGAACCTTAAATCAAGAATTACTCACATTGTCTTTCGGACTGTAATTACTTAATTGGGGAGTAGTAATGTCACTACTCCCTAACTCCAAATCGACTATTATGCCTTCACCTAAAATCGTAATATTTAATGACACACATGGCTGGCATAGTCAGCAATTGGTCGATGCCTTTGCCAAATACAACGTTTCCGTTGTGCTGAGTGATCTTGCTGACTGCTGCATCGATCTAACACATCCAACAGGACTACATATTCCCGGCTTTGAAAATAAACTACCTGCGGCAGTCTTAGTACGCGGCATTGCTCCGGGCACGCTAGAACAAATCACCCTTCGTATGGATGTCTTACATACACTTGCCGAACTCAATGTACCGGTATTTAATCCAGCCAAGGCCATAGAGCACACTGTCGATAAAGCGCGCACGTCACTTCGACTTCACCTTGCTGGAATAAAGACACCAACCACTTGGGCTTGTGAAAATAGAGCGGTTGCGCGTGATATCGCTATTGACCAATTTAGACAAAATAAAACCTTAATTTTAAAACCTTTATTTGGTTGCCAAGGCAAGGGGCTGGCTAAAGTCAGCTCAATCAAAGAATTTGATAGCTATGATGCCATTGGAGACGCCTTATATCTTCAGGAATATGTTGCTCCTCGTGAACAGAAACAATGGCAAGACTGGCGATTAATGGTGATTGAAGGCACAGTCTGTGCAGCAATGTCTCGCCATTCCGATCATTGGATAACTAATTTCGCTCAAGGTGCAATGTGTTCCGCCACAACCATTACCGATGAAATGACACAGCTTGCGATCTCGGCCACCAAAGCAGTAGAGGCTGATTATGCCGGCGTTGATCTAATCAGACATCAGGATGGTCACTATACTGTGTTAGAGGTGAATAGTGTTCCAGCCTGGAAAGGACTCTATCAGGCTACGGGAATTGATGTTGCAGCAACCTTGGCGCAAGCATTAGTTAATAAAATTAGCGCAGCACCGATCGACACATCTGAACATGCTATCAACTGAACAAATACAAAAATGTATCGTCTGGGCATGTGAACATGAAGTTGCAGCGCCTAAACCGGGCAATGTAAATTGCTTTAGCGATGCACATAATATGCAGCTACAAGACTTCATCAATAGTGCCCATGCTATTGCACCCGCTTTATCGGTGCCCAATAGTAATGTTGGTCAGATGATCCTTGATGCAATTATTGCCACGCGAACCGTTGTCGATTGCAATACTAATCTCGGCATAGTACTGTTATTTGCACCACTATGCTGCGCCATTCAAAACTGCGATTCTTTTGAACAATTGCCACAAAAACTAGATCATGTCCTCAACAACTTAACGATTAAAGATGCAATAGATACCTATCAGGCCATTCGATTAGCTCAAGCTGGTGGCTTAGGCCACAGTGAACAACAAGATATTAATAACACCCCAACCGTCACTCTTAGACAAGCAATGGCAATTGCTCGGAATCACGATGCTATTGCCGCACAATACCTAAATAATTATCACGAAATATATACAATTGGGCTGGCTAAGTTGACAGAATCGTTAAATTGTGGCGAAAGTGTTGAATGGGCTACCACTTTCGCGTATCTTAACCTTCTAAGTAACGTTCCTGACTCTCTTATATATCGTAAATATGGTCTTGAACGCGCCCATGAAGTTATGAAATTTGCGAAACAATTACTACGATATCCCTTGCAATTCAAAGGGATAAGCCGGATAGAACGCGATATTATCAAATGGGATATAGAATTAAAAAAGGAAGCGATAAACCCAGGAACAACCGCTGATTTAACCGCTGCAACGCTGTTAGTTCATGCATTCCGTGAGGCGCTTTCTTAACATAGAATTTCAGTACCAGCGTGCGTTTTTTGCAAATCGGGGTTCTGAGCAGGGTATACGGTCCTTTAATACGTATATAACCTTGCTATACAGTGTATGGTTAGGAATTGAGCTTTTTTATTAATTTTTAAACAGGACAAATAACATGCCAGTTATCGATCGCGTACTTGTAGGTGAATCTTTGGTCATTGAAGATGGTGACTTAGACAACGTTGCTCACATTGATTTAATCATGGGCCCACGTGGCTCAGCTGCAGAAGATGCTTTCTGCCGCACTTTAACAGACCAAAAACAAGGTGTTAACGGCCTTTTAGCCGTAGTTGCGCCTAACCTTATGGTTAAACCTGCAACAGTTATGTTCAACAAAGTTACAATCAAAAACATGAAACAAGCTGTTCAAATGTTTGGCCCAGCACAACGTGGCGTAGCTATGGCTGTTGCTGAATGTGTTGAAGATGGCACAATCCCAGCTGTTGAAGCTGATGATTGCTTCATCTGTGTTGGTGTATTCATTTCTCCAACAGCTGACAGCGACAAAAAAATCCAAGATTGGAACTACCGTGCAACTAAAGAATCAATCAAGCGTGCCGTTGCTCGTGAACCAAAAGCAGCTGACGTAGTAGCACAATACAAAACTAGCTCGCATCCTTTTGCGGCAGCTGAGTAAGTAATACTCTAATAATCATCGCTCCTTCAGCAATGGAGGAGCGATGTTTTATTTTAAAAGCCCACTCTTTTGTCATGCAATGCACTGGCAACAAGCGCTCCCGATACTCCCATTTGTTTTAATAGTTCGATATCCTGCAGATTTCTGACTCCGCCAGCAGCAATAAGCTTACAGTCAGATCTTAAGCTTCTAATTGTATCCAACAGCGCAAGATCCACGCCTTTGTTAGCGCCAATATAATCAATATTCATTGCGATAACTGTGTCTGGCCAAATCTCAGGATGTGCTAACAAAGTTTGATCCCCCAACAACCTTCCGTTTTGAAAATCGAGTGATAAGATGCCTTGTTTGAGATCTTTCAATAATGAAATATCTGATAGCGTCTCACTCCCAATGATAGGAATAACACCCAGTTCAGTAATTTGAGACAGACGATTTTGATCTTGAATACCAGCATCTATCAACAAAGTAACCGCGGGAAAACGGGATCGTAACGCCCGATAAATATCCCACTTCGGTTGCTGATGAAATATCGCATCAAGGTCTGCGATATATATCTTTTTGAAATTATGCAGAGTCAACATATCGGCAATAACGCCAATTGGATTGATATGTTGGGTTATTAATGATGATAAAGGCGGATAGTGTGTGCGATTGCCGCCACCTGCTCGCACAACTATTCCCCCCATTAAATCAATCACCGGTATAATTTCCACTTAAATTCCTTTCTGCCTAACTCATGAAATTATTTGTTTACGAACACATTACCAGTGGTGCTTTTGCCGAGCAGGAGTTACCTACAAGTCTCGCGCTTGAAGGCACTGAAATGTTGTCTGCTGTTTTGACTGATTGCCACGAGTTAACTGACATAGAGCTAATAACTTTATGTGATACAAGACTATCAAATCATGATCAGCTGATAAAACCTGAGCGTCACTGCCGCCATCTCGTTTCTACAAACAGTGATTACAGTCGATTATGGCAACAATGTCTAGATGATGCCGATACTATTTTTATTATCGCACCTGAAACAGACGATATATTAGCCCAACTTCAACAACAGGCTTTGCAAACAGGAAAAGCCATTTTAGGTTGTTCACCAGAAGCGATTAGACTTACAAGCAATAAATTGATATGTGAACAAATATTAACAGCGAATAACATTGCCACAACACATAGCTGTATCGCTAAAGAATGGCCTCAACACCGCTTTATCTCAGAATCTGGTTACATTGCTAAGCCGATTGATGGTGCAGGCTGTATTGATACGTTTCTGTTCAAGAATGCCAAAGAACTTGAACACTATTTAAGTTCATTACCGATAAAGCAACTTCACTCTTATCTGGTACAAGCCTATGTTAAGGGTAGTGCCGCTAGCTTATCTGTATTACTATCAAACGATCAGATAGAAGTGCTTGCGATAAACCAACAATTGATCTCGATCAATAATAAACTCGAGTTTCATGGTTGCATCGTCAATGAGATCGATAGTACAACCTTGTCACTTGAACAGGCCTATCAGTTAGCATCATCGATAGATCGCGCCATAGAAGGCTTATCTGGCTTTATTGGTATTGATATTATACTGACACCGGATCAGGCTGTGGTTGTGGATATCAACCCTCGTTTAACCACATCCTATACCGGTTTGAGGGAATCTCTCCAACTCAATCCGATGGCACGTTTTTTTACTATGCAAAAGACTGGTTCAATGACACCATCAGTTATTACTCATAGAAATAAGGTTCATATTCAATTATGAGCAAACAGTCATCTTATGTGTCGGGTTGGGATATTGGTGGTGCTCACCTAAAAGTAGCACGTTGCGATCATGACGGTCAGCTACTCGAAGTGAGACAATATCTATGTCCCTTATGGCAAGGGCTTGAACACTTAGAGAATGCAATTATAGCGGCACAAAATGAATTAAATAATCATCATGATCTGGCTGCTATAACCATGACCGGAGAATTAGTCGATCTGTTTGCAAATCGTGAAATTGGTGTTGCTGAGATTTTGAACTGCGTTACACAGTTAATTCTATCAGAACAATGTCAGATCTATGCCGGTGAAAAAGGCTGGTTATCGGTAGAAGATGCTAAACGAGAATGGCAATATGTTGCTTCACGAAACTGGCAAGCAAGTGCTAACTTCGTTGCATCTAAGATTACAAATAGTGTATTTATCGATCTTGGTAGCACTACCTGTGACATCATTCCCATTATCTCAAATCAGGTTGCTACTTCAGCTTATGATGATCATCACCGTCAAATTAGCCGTGAATTACTTTATACCGGTACGATACGAACACCTCTAATCGCGTTAACGTCCGTTGCGCCATTTGATGGCCAATTGATTAGCCTTGCTGCTGAACTATTTGCTACCACTGGTGATGTGTGGGTGATGCTGGATCAATTAAATCCTAACGATATTTTAGACAATTCAGCAGATGGCAAGCCATGGAATAAGGCTAATTGCGTGTACCGGTTAGCCCGTTTATTAGGTACTGATGCTCATGAGGTTGAGTCAGCCTCGTGGCAACTCTTGGCTAAATGGTTTGCTCAACAACAGATCCACCAAATTACTAATGCAATCTTGCAAGTATTATCTTGTCACCCGCATCAACAAAATCACACTATTGTTGGCGCAGGTATTGGTCGCTTTATTATTAAGCAATGTGCAGCGCAACTGGGTTATGACTACATTGATTTTGCAACACTTTGCCAACCAGAGTTAACAGCTGCCGCAGATCATGCCCCAGCGGTAGCAATTGCGCTTTTAGCATGGCAACAGTTAACGTAAAATACTGCCATGCCATCATCACACCCACCACTGTATTTTGAACTGCCTTATTTAGCCGACAGTAGTCATTATTTTGAACGATTACGTGATATGCCTTGGCCCGTCTTTCTTGATAGTAGCCACAGTCAAAAAAATCAACAAGGTCGTTATGACATAATTGCTGCCGATCCACTAGTTAACATAACTACAACTGAACTCGGTACGGTTATTACTAATCGACTTGGCGAGCAAACGCACTCTCAAGATGATCCTTTCTTAGTGTTGCGCCAACAGCTTGCCCACTATCCACGCCAAACACCGAGCGATCAGCCATTTAATGGGGGTGCAATAGGTTACTTCTCATATGATTTAGGTCGATATATTGAAACCGTGCCGGTTATCGCACGAAATAATGAACAGATCCCAGATATGGCTGTTGCGATCTATGATTGGGCGGTGACGGTCGATCATCAGGAAAAACGCTGCTGGCTTGCCAGCTTTGGCTTAGATGAACATACTCATACACAATGGCAATTACTGATAGACCGACTCACACAGATACGGTCTTCTGATCAAGAAAAATTTATCGTCAGTGGTGAGCTCATCTGTAATCTAAACCGCCATGATTATCAACGTGCCTTCGATAAAATCCAACATTACATTCATGAAGGCGATTGCTATCAGGTCAATCTTGCTAAACGTTTTGAAATTTCAGCGCAAGGCGATCCCTGGTTTGCCTATAAACAGTTACGTCAGGCTAATGCAGCACCCTTTTCAGCCTATTTATCCTTTGCAGGTGTGACCTTATTAAGCTCATCGCCCGAACGCCTGTTACAAGTAAAAAATGGACTCGTTGAAACAAAACCTATAAAAGGAACTCGCCGCCGAGCATTAAACAATCCCGAGCAAGATAAAGCGCTTGCTGATGAATTAGTTAATAGTATTAAAGATCGTGCTGAAAACTTAATGATTGTTGATTTGTTGCGTAATGATTTAGGTAAAGTTTGCACACCTGGTAGCATCAAAGTGCCCAAACCCTTTGCACTTGAATCTTTTGCTACTGTTCATCATTTAGTAAGTACCATTACTGGCACCTTAGCATCTGATCAGGATGCTGTTTCACTACTTCGTGCCTGTTTTCCCGGTGGCTCAATTACAGGTGCCCCCAAATTACGCGCAATGGAAATTATTGAACAACTAGAACCTGATCGACGTGGTGCCTATTGTGGTTCCATTGCTTATATTGGTTTTGATGGTGAAATGGACAGCAATATTTTAATTCGCACACTTGTTTATAGTGATAATCGACTTCGGTTTTGGGCTGGCGGAGGTATCGTATCTGATTCAACTGCAGATGCAGAATATCAGGAAGTACATGACAAAGCGGCAGCTATGTTGTCATTAGTTGAACAATTACGTTGATATGATCATCGTCAAATTGGGTGGCAGCCTTTATCAAAGTTCACACCTAAAACCTTGGCTAAAGGCATTAGCCAACTTGGCACAACACAGTTCGATTATTATCGTACCGGGTGGTGGCCCATTTGCTGACAATGTGCGCAAAGCCCAAGACAATTACCACTTTGATGATAGTACGGCGCATCATATGGCGCTACTGGCGATGGCTCAATTTGGTTTGTTACTGACCGGAATATCATCTGATTGCCAGCGTTTTCGATATAACGAATCACCAATAGCAGCAAATTCTGTTTCTGTATGGCTACCTGACGAGACATTATTAGCCGAATCAGAACTTGTTCACAGCTGGGATATCACCTCTGATAGCTTGGCATTGTGGTTAGCAAACAAACTCAATGCTGAACAACTGATATTAGTTAAATCGTGTGACATTCCAAATGATGTCAGCATTCCATTCTTAACTAAAAACGGCATTATTGATGCTGGCTTTGAGCAACTTTACCGAAGCTCACCAGTAACACTTCAGCTGATAAATGCAGCAAATCATCATCTGCTTCAACAGTCACGCCACACCAGCGGCACGACTAAAATCGATTTGTCATGAACCAATTCTTTACTGTTATCTCTGAACTAGAGCGTAGTTTACATAATATCGTTCAAGCACAACCATTTAATATAGCTATACATGATCAGCCGATAGAGTCAGAGTCACTTGAAAAGCTAATCAACAGTGTCGTATCTGAAGGAAACAAACATCGTAGTCCAACCTGGGCAGCACACATGACTGCACCAATCTCTGCTGCCAGTATGTTTGGTCAACTGGTGGCAAACTTACACAATGGTAACCTGTTATCTGCATCGCTCTATCCTGTCCTTGCCACTATCGAAAAACAGCTATTATCATGGTTTAGCCAGTTATTTCATCAGCCCTATGGCCATTTCACCTGTGGCAGTACTTATGGCAATTTAGACGCACTGTGGCAAGCCAAAAAACACTCAACAACATCACGTATCGTTTATGCGTCAACAGCGGCACATTATTCAATCGCTAAGGCCTGCCAAATACTCGATCTTGAACTTAGACTAATCGAAACAAATGATCATGATCAACTCATCCCAAGTGCGTTGGAAGCAGCGTGTCGAACCCAAACACCACTGGCAATTATTGCAACACTAGGCACTTCGGCTGCCGGTGTAATCGATCCCATTGCAGCATGTTGTGACCTTGCTAAACGTTTTAATGCTTGGTGTCATATTGACGCGGCATGGGGCGGTGCCTTGGCAATATTGCCCGAATATCAGCCTTTGTTTGCGTTGTCTGGGCAAGCTGATTCGATCTGTTTCGATCCACATAAAGGCTGGCAACAACCTAAACCTGCAGGTGTCTTACTCTACAAGAAGAATATTGAACCAATGCTGTCTTTTGACACTAATTATCTTGAATCACCGCCTTTGAACAGCTTGGTTGGCTCCCATGGTGGCGAACTATTTTTAGCCTTGTGGTTTGATCTAATCATCAATGGTGTTGATGCACTAAGTTCACGGTTTAAACAACGTTTGGAACAAGCTAATGCTTTTTCTGACATGCTTGCTGACACACTGGGGTTTGAACTGTATCGATCAGAGACAGGCATTGTGTGTTTTAGCCTGGAACCAATGTCAGCTTTAAATACCTTAGTTGATCAAGGCATGATTTCAAAAGCGAACATTGCTGGCAAGCCGGTGTATAGAACCGTGTTTTGCCATCACTATGTTCAGGCACAAACGTTAATGAATGAGATTGCTAAGAACCTGTAATCTGCTTTTGTACACTGTCAAAACGCCGTAACCACGATGGTAAAGTATTTAATGGCGCTGGCCATTGTTTACTTGCTGCCAAAGCCTGATCTTTATTATCAAACACACCATAAATAAGTGCATACCAAGGCCGACCATTTCGCATGCTTTCCAACATGGCAACATCGCCAGTGAGTGCATATTTATTAACGAAATCATATACTTCTTGCTGTTGCCATGATCCCATTAATTGAAACGTATAATCCGTACCCTGTTGTTGCAATACCCATGGTTCTCGATACAGTTCTGGTAAAGACATCTTTGCAACGCCAAGCTCCAATGGCGGAGTCGGTTCAGCATTAGGAATGTTTTCGATTATCGGCTTATGATTCTCTACCGGTGTAATGTCATCTTCTGGCTGTGGTAATTGTTCAATAAGCTCGACCAATTCTTGCCGAACAGCGTCCTGATGTGACATTACTTTATCGTGTTCAACAGTAATGGTGGCAACATCGTCTTCTGGTTGAACCAGGGTAATATCATTATCAACTTGGCTAGTTGTATCAATTTTAAAAAAGGTATTAACCTCATCCTGGTAAACAAGTAATAACGCTAGCAATACAACAATAATAGCAACACCAAGCCTGCGAAAATTCAATAACGAACTTACGTTAAATGCCTTTATATCTGTTAATCCAGATTTTATTCCTAATAGTTTTTGATGCGCCAATTGATTTACTAAAGCCGGGTTGCCACGAGCGCGTTTGTAGAATTTATTCAACTCTTTGTCAGTGAAAATAAAATCACCAATGTAGCCAGCTTTTGTCATCCGGTCTGTTAAATACGATGCGAGCTCATCTCGGGTTAATGCAGGCAGATCAATGTGCTGAATTCGTGCCAGAACGAACTCTGACAGTGGCAATGGATGCGTTGTTGCAATAATGGCTTGTAGCAGAAATTGATTGTTGTCCTGCCAGCTAAGCCAGTGTGATATTTCAGCGATGATCGACGTAGAAAATGTCTGAGCATCATCCAGCACAAGAATTGGGCGAATATTAAGTTTTCGTAATTGTTTAAGTCGATTACGAAAATTGTCAGTCTGGCTTAAACTTGGATCAAGGTCATTCTGTTCAACGCCAAGATCTTGCAGGCATTTGATTAATATAGTGTCTATCGTTTGATGCTGTTTGGCATCAATCATACATAACCGTAATTCGTCACCAGTCCGTGATTTTAGCTGTGTGAGTAATGTCGTTTTACCAAGACCATGTTCGGCCATTATTAAACCAATTTTATCACTAGCCCTAACAAGGTGAAGTAGCAGGTTAAGTCGATGTTCTAATTGTCCACTACTATAGTAAAGGGTATTGTCGACACTGTTGCTAAAGGGGGCGCACCTTAGTGCTAGTCTGGAAACATAGGCTGGCTCAGCAAAAGATGTCGATAATTCGCTCATCGCATAGCCTCAGCTCTGAGATTGGAAGTAGTCTAAAGTAGCCTGTAATGCCTCAGCATCATAATCATCAGTGACAATCGCTTTACCAATATCTGTAAGCAAGACAAGGCGAATACGACCATCTTGTACTTTCTTATCTACTGCCATCAAATCCATAAATTGTTGCGTTGACATAGTTGTTGGAGATTTAACAGGTAAGCCAGCAGCCTGGATCAACTGGGTAATTCGATCGACTTGCTCACGACTGACCCATCCCATCCGACATGATAATTCAGCAGCCATAATCATACCGACCGCAATTGCCTCACCGTGTAGCCAACTACCGTAACCCATACCTGTTTCAATCGCATGCCCAAAGGTATGACCTAAATTTAATAAGGCTCTCACGCCATGCTCAAACTCATCGCTTGCAACAATATCTGCCTTGTCTCGGCATGAGCGTTCAACGGCTTCTATTAAGGCCGATGTTTTTCTAGCCACTAAGTCATCAATATTTTGTTCAAGCCAGCGAAAGAACTCAGGATCGTTAATAATGCCGTATTTAATAACTTCCGCTAACCCAGATGATAACTGGCGTTGTTCAAGTGTATTCAAGGTTGCTGTGTCAGCAATCACACATTGTGGTTGGTAAAATGCACCAATCATATTTTTGCCAAGAGGATGATTAACAGCAGTTTTGCCACCAACAGAAGAATCTACTTGTGAAAGTAATGTTGTTGGGATCTGTATAAAGGCAACACCACGTTGATAGCATGCGGCTGCAAAGCCAGTCATGTCCCCAATCACGCCACCACCAAGTGCAATCAATGTCACTTGTCTTGAAAAATGGTTTTGTAATAACGCATCAAAGATGTGATTTAGAACATCAAGCGTTTTAAATTGTTCGCCATCGGGCAATATCACTGAATCGCAACGATACTCTGTCAAATTAGCTAATACAGTTTCTAAATAAAGGGGGGCGATAGTTGTGTTGGTTACAACAAGCACTTCTTTGCTGTTAATGTGCTGACACAGTAATTCTCTATCTGAAAGCAGCGCATCACCAATGTAGATAGGGTAACTGCGATCTGCCAGTGAAACCTGTAATGTATTCATTATTGTATTATCTTATTGGCCTAGTTGTTCTAGTTGCTTAATTAAGTCGGATACTACATGTTGCAGAGATTGTTCGCCAGTTTTAAGCTCAATGTCTGCAACATCTCGATATAAGGGATCGCGCACAGACATAATGTCTTTAATTCGTTGTTTTGGATTCTCTGTTTGTAATAAGGGTCTGGATTTATCCTTGGACGTTCTTTTCAATAATTGTTCTACTGATGCCGATAAATAAACAACATGCCCTCGTGATCGTAAAACACGGCGATTTTCTTCGGCAAGAACGACACCACCACCTGTAGCCAAAACAATATCTTTGAGTCCTGTTAACTCATCAATAATTTTCTGTTCACGGATCCGAAACCCTTGCTCACCTTCCATCTCAAATATCCATGAAATTGAAACGCCAGTTCGCTTTTCCAATTCTTTATCACTGTCATAAAAATCTCGACCTAGTGATTTGGCCAGTTGTTTACCAACGGTAGACTTGCCAGCGCCCATTGGTCCAACTAAAAAAATATTGCCCGATATCACGTGATAATTATCTCTTTTCTCTGATTAATGTTGCGATAAAAAAGCCGGACCATGGGATCCGGCTTAGTCTGTCTTTCAACATTAGTTTTAACTAAAAACTAATATTGTCTTTGATAATCTTCGGTGTGACGAAAACGAGTAACTCAGTCTTATCATTTGTTTTATTGGTTGTTTTGAACAAAAAGCCGACATAAGGTAAGTCACCGAAAAATGGAACACGGGTTGAACCACTGATCGTTCTTTGTTCATAAATACCGCCTAAAACTACCGTTTCACCATTATCAACCAAAACTTGTGTTTGAACAGATCGTGTATCGATACTAGGTACACCGTTAAAAATGGTACCAACTTCATCCTTTGTTACTTCCAGATCCATAATAATATGATCATCAGGGGTAATTTGAGGTGTTACACCCAATTTAAGTGTCGCTGATTTAAATGACACTGATGTTGCACCACTGGAACTTGCTTCCTGAAAAGGTATTTCTGTACCTTGCTCTATAACTGCTTGTTGTTGATTTGATGTAATTATCCTCGGACTCGATACAATTTCACCTTGATCTTCTTCTTGCATCGCTGACAGCTCAAGTTCTAATACCGCACCTAAAGGAAGTTTTGCCAACGCTAAGGCAATCGAACCAGCAGGATTAGTAACAGGTAAATCAACATTTAATCGATCTGCTTGTTCCAGAGTATTGCCATTAAGGATCTGGGTAGTACCATTTAACGTGCCTGACGTAGCCCCATTTGTAACAAATTTATTGTTTGATGTTTTAGATTTGGAGGCACCAAATCTAACCCCTAAATCTTTCGCAAAGTTATCATTTGCAATCACAATACGTGACTCTATCAACACCTGGCGAACAGGTTTGTCTAACTGGGCAATCAAGGCTCTAACTTCATCTAATTGTTTTGCGGTATCACGTATCAATAATGAATTTGTGCGAAGATCGACTGTGATACTACCTCTCTCTGAAATAAAACCTTCTTCTTCATTGTTTGATGAATTAGAACTAGTAGAGCCCGTATTTTTATTTAGTATTTTTTCTAAGTCCGTTGCTTTGGCAAAGTTAATTTCAAATACTTCAGAGTAAAGTGGCTCCAACTCCTTGAGTTGTTTTGTTGCTTCTAATTCTTGTTTTTCTTGAGCTGCAAGTTCAGCTGCCGGCGCGACCAGCATCACGTTACCATTTTGTCGCATCCCCAACCCTTTAGTTTTTAGAATGATATCCAAGGCTTGATCCCATGGCACATTCTGCAAACGTAGTGTTACGCTACCCTGAACAGTATCACTTGTAACCAGGTTTAATTTGGTGAAATCTGCTAATAATTGCAGCACTGCTCTCACTTCAATATTTTGGAAGTTCAGAGATAGCTTGTCACCTTTATAGCCAAACTGATCTTTTTTACTTGCTTCCTGAACCTCTTTTGGTATCGGTTTGACCTCAATAACTACTGTATTTTCAGATTGATAAGCCAAATGATCGAACTTTCCATCTGTTGACAAAGTTAATCGTGTATTATTGCCTTTTGATTCACTATTGATGATCTGGACAGGTGTAGCAAAATCAATCACATCTAACCGGCGACGAAATTTTTCAGGCAATGTAACATCGATCAAATCAACAATAATATTTTCACGTTGCTTTTGTACATCTAAAACCGTACTGTCATTACGTAATGTTATTGTGAGATGAGCCTCACCCTCTTTGCCCCTTCTAAAATCAACATCTGTAACTTCGTTGCTGGCTACGTCACTATCAAATTTAGTGGCATTAACACCACCGCCAATAGTAATCATGACAACGTTAGCTTCATGACTGATTGTGTATGAAGACTTGGACACCAAATTGACGACTACTCGAGTTCGATCACTCGCTTCGACGGCAGAAACACTTCGAGTCATGCCGACATTTATCTGCTGTGTTTTTTTGTCTAATTTGTTTGAAACACCAGGAAAATCAACTACAACTCGAGCAGGATCATCTATTGCAAAACTATTTGGGGCTTCAACTGGTTCTGAAAATGTCAAAATTAGCTGGGTCTTATCACCTGGAAGCGATGAATAGCCTAAAGATTGAAGATCTGCAGCCTTAACAGAGGCCAGTGTAAGTAGCTGTAATCCGAATAAAGCTATAATCAATGACACATGTCTAACTGACAACGTTGCGATGTAATATTTTACTGCTGCTAACGGTTGATTTTTCATTGTAATTCCATCTTTATTAGTCATAACTATTTATTTGCCTTTAGTTCACATCTACTACAGATAGAGATGATTCCCGCTCTATATAGGCTCCACGTTCATCTGACACAATTTCTTTTAATGTTAGTTCAGACTCAGTCACTGAAAGGATCTGCCCATGATCTTGTCCCATATAGTTACCGACCTTGACACGATGTATTACGCCATCAGATGCTCTTATTAATGCCCATGGAACATCTCTACCCAAAGTCCCAACAAATTGGAGCTCTGATAATGAATAAGACTCTAATGCTTCTTTTAATCTGTTTTCATCTGGATGAATGCCATTATCAATGATAGGGGTTGTTTGTTCATCCCTTGGTGTTTCAACTACTGTTTTGACAAATGGGCTTCGAATATCAGAGGCTGAATAGCTAAACTTTTCGTATGGCTTCATTACGGGTATGGGTTCAATATCTGGTTTCTGCTGTGCTTTTATTTCAGCGATATATGATGCTAAATCCTGTTTTTGTTGCTGACAACCTATTAGCAAACTCATCAATATCAACAGTGATGCCTTAATTAAATTTGCCATACAAAATTATCCTTAGCTTCGATCGTCGTCTTTATAGAAATTCTATTCTTCTTTTTCATCAAAATATCGATATGTTTTTGCAGTAATCGTCATAGACATTTTACCTGAATCACCGAGCGGTTTTACTTGAAAATCGTGTAAGGTAACAATCCTTGGTAGAGCCGCAATAGCACTGACAAACTCCCCAAATTGATGATACGTCCCTGTTACATTCATTGCGATAGGTAGTTCAGCGTAAAAATCTATCGGCCGTTCATCTTCTGGCTGGAATAACTCAAACTCTAGGCCATTGACCAAACCAGTTCGAGATATATCGACTAACAGATCAGCAACCTCACTTTTACGAGGTAACTGTTGCAACATCCCCGAGAACACCACCTTCATTTCTTTCATTTGCTCTTTATAGGCATCGAGATTAGCCGCTTTAGCTTGTTTTTTTTCAAAACTTGCTTTTAATTGCACCTCTTTTTGCTCTAAAACTTGTAATTCTATCTTTTTATCATTTATTACAAAATAGTAGCCTATAGCCCAAATGACAGCGCATAACAATATAATCGCGATCGCCTTAATCGATACTGGCCATTCACCACTCTCATTAAAATCTAATTCACTTAGTGAGGGGATTTCCATTTACAGCCCTCCTTCTTGTGGTTTTGGTTTCGATTCTGATACTGATAACGTAAATTTTCTAATTGCATCAGGATTAGTCGATGTCCGTTTTATAACTTGTAATTTCGACTCTTCAAATTCTGCATTTTCATCTAATTGACGCATAAAAACAGAAACACGAGCGTTCGATTGTGCTACACCATTCAAAGTTAAAGTTGAGCCTTGTCTGGTTAGGTCTTCTAGATAGGCACCTTCTGGCACGGTACGAGCTAACGAGTCAAATACTTTGACTACTTTTGATCGGCTCGCTTGCAATTCTTGAATTACTTGCATACGAGCTAATAAACTCGCCTTTTCTTGCTCTAACTCGCTAATTTCTTTTATTTTGATATCTAATGCAGCAATTTCTTTCTGCAAAAAAATATTTCGATCTGCTTGTTCGGTAATTAAACCATTTACAAATGTAATCGCGCCATACAAAACAGCTATTGCAAAAATAACGCCTAATACTAAAACCGTATAAAACTGCTTTTGCCGCTCTTGTCGTTTTTGTTCTCGCCAAGGGAGTAAATTAATATGAGCCATTAATCAAAACTCCTCATTGCTAAACCACATGCGATTAACATTGATGGTGCATCGTTACTCAAAGCCTGTTTCTTAACTTTGGGTCCCAAAATCATGTCTGAAAAAGGATTGGCAATTGACGTTGAAGTACCGGTATCTTCTTCTATCATTGCATCGACACCGTTTATAGATGCACAACCTCCTGACAAAACTATATGGTCTATTGATTGATATTGCGTTGATGCAGAAAAGAAAAACTGTAATGCACGACTAACCGTTGTAGTCATTGATCGCTTAAAAGGTTCTAATACTTTGGGACCATAGTCATCCGGTAGATTATTCTCTTTTTTAGCTCTGCCCGCCTCTTGGTAAGACATACCATAATGACGTTCAATATCCTCGGTTAACATACGACCACCAAAGGTTTGTTCACGAGTGAACACAATTTTGCCATCGACCAGCACATGCAATGTTGTCACTGTAGCACCGACATCAACTACCGCAACCGTTAAACCTTGTCCATGATTAGGCATTTGCTCTGCAATTAAGCTAAACGCATTTTCTATTGTATAGGCCTCGACATCAACCAGTTTAGCTTTTAAGCCGGCTTGCTCAATAACATCTGTTCGCGCATCAACATTTTCACTTCTAGATGCGGCCAACAAAACATCAACAGCATTACTATCGATAGCAGAAGTACCTAACACCTCAAAATCCAATCTAACTTCTTCTAGTGGATAGGGAATATAGTTATCTGCTTCTAACATGATTTGCTCTTCCATCTCGCGTTCGGATAGATCAGCAGGGAAAGATATGATTTTAGTGATAGCCGAATTAGCTGAAACAGCAACAGCCGCTTCTTTTGCTTTGGTGTTGGAGCGCTTTATTGCCCTTTTTAATGCCCCAGCAACTTCTTCTACATTTTCAATTCGACCTTCGATGACAGAATTTAGAGGCAGCGGTTCAACAGAATATGCTTCGACGGTATACTTGCCATTTTTATGACTAAGTTCAATCACTTTCACCACTGATGAACTAATATCGATCCCTAAAAGGGGGGATTTTTTTCGTCCAAACATGTATTGCCTCAATTCCAGTTAAATGCAACAACTCAACTACCATTTAGAACGTCAACTTAAAGTAGTTTCTCAAGACTATAGATCAAGTATTCTAAAAAAACAATTTTAAAACAGGCTAATTCAATTTAGTTCTGTTTAATTCACACCAGACTTAATATACTTGGCTTGTTATTTTTTTCAACACTAGTTAATTTACAAAAACCTATGCTACGTATAACAAAGTATATTCTAACTTTAGGCCTTATTGTAACTATATTGGCTATTATCTCTGCTAGCACAGTGTATTTACTGTTGGCACCAAAGCTCCCTTCTACTGCACAATTAAAAGAAACCCAACTTCAAGTTCCACTTCGAATTTTCAGTGCTGACAAATTACTCATTGCTGAATTTGGTGAAAAAAGGCGCATTCCTGTTGAATACAATGATGTACCGCCATTACTAATACAGGCTTTCCTTGCCTCAGAAGATGATCGTTTTTTCCAGCATCATGGTGTTGATTATCAAGGTCTGCTTCGCGCAGTTTATTCATTAGTGACTACAGGCCACAAAGCTCAGGGTGGCAGCACCATCACAATGCAAGTCGCTCGCAACTTTTACCTTAGCAGTGAAAAAACCTATCTTAGAAAACTAAACGAAATTATATTAGCGTTTCAGATCGAACAAGTTCTTACGAAAGAAGAAATTCTCACACTCTATTTAAATAAAATTTATTTAGGTAATCGCGCATATGGTGTTGGCGCAGCCTCTGTTGTTTATTATGGCCGCCCACTGCATGAATTAACGCTTGCAGAATTTGCGATGATCGCTGGCCTTCCAAAGGCGCCATCCAAATATAATCCAATCATCGATCCAGAACGGGCAATCCAACGGCGAAATTACGTATTACGCAGAATGTGGGAGGTTGGCTACATTTCTAAGCTAGACTATCAATCTGCATCGCAACAATCCGTTACCGCCAATTATCATAGCCGTGACGTTGAAGTGTACGCACCTTTTGTCGCTGAGATGGTAAGAAATGAACTCGTCAGTCAATATGGTGAAGAAGCTTATAATATGGGGCTAAATGTCTACACAACCATCCGCGCCAATCACCAGCGAGCCGCTAACAAAGCACTACAAACTGCGTTAATAGATTATGACCAACGTCACGGTTACCGAGGCCCTATCGACAACGTTAGGTTAGCCGATACTGATTCAACAACCGAAGCTCTGGAACAGACTCTATCTAAAGTCGATAAAATTGGCCCCTTACACCCATCTTTAGTCATTGATTCGACTGAAACAACAGCTAAAATCTACATCAAAAAATTTGGTTTTACTGAACTTGACATAACATCCTTATCTTGGGCCAGAAAATATATCTCGATCAATCGTCAAGGCAAGATACCTAAGCAAATTAGCGACGTATTAAATAAGGGTGATGTCATTTATCTACACGCTAATGAGAGTGAGCAATGGCAATTAGCCCAACTACCTGAAGCTGAAGGAGCACTGGTTGCCGTTTCACCTCACGATGGCGCGGTAACAGCACTTAATGGTGGCTTTGAATACTTCCAAAACAAATTCAATCGTGTCACTCAATCACGTCGCCAACCAGGATCTGGTTTCAAACCTTATATCTATTCTGCCGCACTAGAAAAAGGTTATACAGCTGCCAGTATTATAAATGATGCGCCTGTCGTATTTGATGATCCCGGATTAGAAAATGTGTGGCGACCAGAAAACTATAGTGGTAAATTTTTTGGCCCAACCAGATTAAGAGACGCACTCACTCACTCAAGAAACTTAGTTTCCATACGATTATTAAGAGATATCACTCCTAACTATGCTATCGATTATGCAGCTCGTTTTGGTTTTAACATCAGTCAAATGCCTCGCAACCTATCTCTCGCACTAGGAAGTGGCAGTGCTGCGCCTTGGGATATGGCCCGCGCCTATTCAGCACTTGCCAATGGTGGTTATCGAGTCGAACCTTATATTATTCAGCGTATCGAAGATGCTTTTGGTTCGATTCTTTACCAAGCACAACCTGCAACGGTATGTGAAACCTGTATCCCGAGTGAAAACACATCTGAATTGAAGCAAGAATCAAACGACAGTGAAATACGCTTCAATGCAGCCAAACGTATAATGACACCCCAAAATAACTACATAATGAATAGTCTGTTAAGAGATGTTGTTAAATTTGGTACGGGTAAAAAAGCACTGAGTTTAGGCCGAAACGATTTAGCTGGGAAAACGGGGACAACCAATGACCAGGTCGATGCCTGGTTTAATGGCTTCAACCCCGAATTAGTTGCTATTGCATGGGTAGGCTTCGATTCACCTCGTACCCTAGGTCGCTATGAAACCGGTGGGCGAGCAGCCTTACCTATGTGGATTGATTTTATGAAAGTCGCACTTCAAGATGTTCCTGAAGAACCGTTAAAAGTACCTGTCGATATGGTGACTGTTCGTATTGACCCAAAAACAGGTTTACTCGCTCGTCCTGAAACAGACAATGCAATCTATGAAACCTTTCGTAAGGAGCATGTGCCATCAGAATTAACCCCCATTAATTCTGATACTAACGAAACAGAAAGTGCGTCAGAGACATCGTCATTGATTGAATTGTTCTAAGTGTTATCGTTTATTACCACTGCTGGGTAATGAAAGATAAACATACCCCACTATGCGACTATCGAACTCGTTTTGCGCGTTGGCCTACAACGAGTTCTCCATTTGGATAATCACCATTAAGTAGTTTGAGCTGGGTTAAAGGGCTGTTTGTAATACGAGAACTTTTTGCCCATGATGTGTAGCTATCACCCTTTTCGATAGTCACCACTTCAATTGTTTGTGCCTTTGCCAATTTTATTTCATCTTGTCGCAAGCGATGCAAACTATTGGCGCAATCAATAAATGCTTGGTCAAATTGGGCAAATTGTGACTTGTCTTTAACACTTCCGAAAAAGATAAATGCTTGATCCATTAGATACACAACTGAAATGCGTGCAGGTTTGCCCTGCACATCGAATAATCCGGTATACCCCTTCAGTCCATTTGAATTCAATGGCTGGCCATTACGTAAATTATCGATTTTTAAACGTTGTTTTATGAACGCTTGTGGCTCAATTTTACGATTGATATCTGCTACACCAATCTCAATCAATGCAACGCTATCATTAGCAATAGCCTGCAAACTATTGGTTTTGTTATTCACATGCCAGTTTTCGGGGAAAGCCAAAGCAAACTGCATTGCTAAATGATAAAAATTTCTACCCGAACGAATGCCCTGTTTCTCACTATCACCAAAAGTCATACCATCTATTTTAGTTAAATAGATATCATGGTTTATCTGGGCATCTTTTGTTGTTTCATATTTAGCTGCAGCTGCAACAACTTGTTTTAGGCGCGTATCGTTATCTGGGTGACTAGCAAATAAGCCGTGATAGCCTTGGCTTTCTTGTCCCAGTTTTTTGGCCTGTGCTGCGGCAAATAGCTCCTGATCTTTCAATACTTTAATAACATCAATCATCGCATTAGGATTATAGCCCGATCGTGCTAGATATTCCGCGCCTAAACCATCAGATTCCAGTTCATGCTCTCGACCATAACCACTTAGTAAAGCGCCACCAAAAATATTAAATAAATTCTGTGAAGGTGCTGCACGTAACTCAGGGAACAAAATAGCACCAATGGTGTAACCAAGATTTGCTGCCTGTGCAGCACTTTGTTGACGCACCCCATGACGTGCGGTGACGTGACCAATTTCATGACCTAATACAGCAGCTAACTCTGCTTCAGAATTAAGATAAGCCATAAGACCACGTGTTATGTATATATAACCGCCTGGCAAGGCAAACGCATTGATAACCGGAGAATCTAAAACGGTAAATCGGTAGCGCAAATCGTTACGGTGACTAACATTTGCCAAACGTTCGCCAACGGACTGAACATATGTTTGTAAACTTTCATCTTCATATCGCCCATATTGCGCGATGATTTTAGGATGATTGGTACGACCAATTGCGATTTCACTATCTTCGCTCAACATCACAAAATCGCTACTACCGGTAACAGGATTTTGTGCACAACCAGCTAGGATAAAAAACAAAAAAGCCCCTGCTATTACGCAGAGGCTTTTCAAACTAGTGCGATATGTACTCATAAGCACAATCTCGTTAGTTGCAAATCAATACCAGACAAACGTGTCTGACGTGATTATTTACCGTATTTTTGACGGAATTTATCAACACGACCAGCAGTATCAAGCATTTTTTGCTTGCCAGTGTAGAACGGGTGACATTCTGCACAGACATCTAAAGTCAAAGCGCTATTACGTGTAGAGCGTGTTTTAAATGAATTACCACAACTGCAGGTAACATCGATCTCGTTGTATTCTGGATGGATATCCGCTTTCATATCTGTACTCATCAATTAGTGTTTGGCTAAAAACAGCCCTTAATTTCAACATGAGGGCTCTTAGAACCAATCAATTCTACTGATCAAACTTGTTCGCATCAAGTTTTTCTTTAATTTAACTTACAGTTACAGCCTGTGCAGGCTTTTGCGCAACCAACATAGCCTGGTTCCGCCAACCTTGATCATGCTGCCCTAATAACGCTTCTTCACGATAAACCCGTATATTTAAACCTGAAAACAATGTCAGTAGCTCATTGTCAGACAATAAATAATCTGGGTTTGTTGGCCCCTGTTCAAATACTTTTTGTTGACAATATGTCTGATAAAACAGCACACCACCAGGCTTAAGTGCCGCAATAATTGCTGGACATAAAGTCCGTTCAAGAAAATAACTTACGGTGATAACATCAAATTTACTAATCTCAGGTGGATGCGCCATCACATCAACAACGTTAGTAGCTATGGTTAACCTTTTTTGCCTTGCAATCAAATCAAGCTGCTCAATCGCTACTGATGATAGATCCCATGCATCGACACTCAAACCAGATTCAGCAAGTAACACTGCATTTCCACCTTGACCACACGCGATGTCCAAGGCCGTCCCAGACCTCGGTAGTAGGTGTTTATTTTGCTGTAATACTTGTGCTGACGTCGCTAGAATCGGACGTTCTTTATAAATACGATCCCATTTTATTTGACCTGATTGCAACTCAGCGTCTCCAAAATGCAGGTGTTAACACTACCAACAATGTAAATATTTCTAAGCGCCCAAGCAACATGGCGACACACAATATCCACTTTGATGGTGCATTAATACTACTAAAGTTAGCGCCAACCTCACCTAAGCCTGGGCCCAAGTTATTCAAACATGCTGTCACCGCAGAAAAAGAGGTCACGATATCTAATCCGGTAGCCATCAACATGATATACATTACACTAAAACAGAATATATATAATGCAAAGAAACCCCAAACCGCGCCAACAACTTTAGACGATAAGGCTTTGTTATTCACTTTGATTGAAAAAATGGCATTAGGGTGAATCAAACGCAATACTTCGCGATATCCCTGTTTAAACAATAGCATGATCCTAATCACTTTAATGCCACCACCAGTAGAACCTGCGCAACCACCAACATAGCTTGCCATCAATAATAAAATCGGCAAAAACCCTGGCCATAAAGAATAGTCAGTAGTTGTAAATCCGGTTGTTGTACCAATTGATACAGCCTGGAATATCCCTTGATGAACTGCTGTCCACGGGTCATCAAAAGTATTCGTAAAAAATAAATAGCCTGACGTAACAGCAGAAAGCAATACCAAAATCCAGACATAGGTACGTAATTCCGCATCTGCCCAGTAATTTTTAATCGAACGATGTCGCCACGCTAAAAAGTGTAATGAGAAATTCATACCTGAAACAAGCATAAAAACCACGGTAATCATTTCTATAGTTGCGCTATCAAAAAACCCCATGCTGGCATCATGTGTTGAAAACCCACCAATCGCCACCGTCGAAAAACTATGGCCAATTGCATCAAACCAAGACATGCCCGCCCAATAAAATGCTACCGCACATGCAATGGTAAGTGATAAATAGATATACCAGAGTGCTTTGGCTGTTTCGGCAATACGTGGGGTTAGCTTCGAATCCTTGATCGGGCCAGGCGTTTCAGCTCGATATAACTGCATCCCACCAATACCTAATAAAGGTAAAATAGCGACAGCTAATACCACGATCCCCATTCCACCTAACCATTGTAGAAATTGGCGGTAAAACAACACTGATTCAGGTAAGTCATCCAAGCCCGTTAGTACAGTCGCTCCGGTGGTCGTCAAACCAGACATCGACTCAAATACAGCATCGGTAAATGACATTGCAGGGACTTGGGTCATATAAAATGGAATAGCCCCTGACAGGCCAAGCGCAACCCAAAACATAACAACAACTAAAAAGCCGTCACGAATTTTTAGTTCTTTGCGGTGTTTGCGTACCGGAAACCAAAACAATAAACCAAGTACTAATAGCAATAAAAATGCGTTAATAAATGCCTGCGTTGCACCATCGTTATAAAACAAAGACACAGCAATCGGAGGCAATAAGGTGAAACTAAACAGGCCTAATAAAATACCCAAGATACGTTGTATAGTTAAAAACTGCATTACGACTTCTTGTTGATAACAATTCGACGATAATACGCCCACACCATAAACATGAACAGTGACAATAACATTACTGGCCATTGCCGCCACTGAACATAGGGTGTTGAGCCTTGGTGTGGTTGTACATTTCCAGTCAACACAGCCTCTTCAAACTGCTTGGTTACAGCCTGTAAATGTCCATGCGAATCAATAAGCGCTGAGATACCATTCGTCGTTGCGCGAATAATGGGACGGCCTGTTTCCAAAGCGCGATTTTGTGAAATTTGTAAATGTTGATGGGGTGCAAACGAGTTGCCATACCACGCATTATTGGTCGCATTAACTAACATGCTCGCATCAGGCACCGTTTCAAGTACTTCTGTTGAAAAAACATCCTCATAACAAATTGAAACACCGATATTCTGCCCTGCGGCTTTTAATAGCGGCTGTTGTTGTGGACCCGGCTCAAAACTCGACATCGGCAAATCAAAAAAAGCAATCAAACCTCTAAGCCAGGCAAACGGAACATAGTCACCAAAAGGAACCAATTGTTTTTTATGATAAAAACCGTCATGACTGCCTAAACTCATCATACTGTTAAAGTATTTTTTTGAGTCCAAATCCATATAAGGTAAGCCTAACAAAATATCCGTATTGTTGGCTCGTGCTTGTTCGGCAAGAGGATCGAGATAAAACGCTTTTGCCTGATGATAAAAAAAGGTCACTGCATTTTCTGGCCAAACAATTAAATCGCTGGCCCAGTTTTGTTGTGTTCGCTGTTGGTAGAGCGCTAATGTTTTGTATTGCTGATCTTTATTCCACTTTATTTCTTGGGGGATATTACCCTGAATCAAACTGACTTTAATTGAACCATCCTTAGCTTCCGTCCAGCTTTTATCGCTCAGTAAATCACCACCACCCCAGATAACAACGACTAACATTAAAGTCCACCAGCGTTTGATCATTACCGTGCTTGCAACCAGGCCTGCTGAAAGCGCGGTTAATAAAGACACACCTAATACACCAATTATCGGTGTATAACCTCGCAAAGGACCATCAATTTGTCCAACGCCAAGGTCTAACCACGGAAAACCTGTAAGAAACCAGCCTTTAAATAATTCAAATACCAGCCAACTAACAGGAAACAATAAGACGTAATTCAGGTGGGCAGATGAATGACTTGCAAACCGTTTTAAAAGCCAGCCCATTGCAGCCAGATACAACGCTAAAAAACTAACAAATAATGCGGTTAAAAATGTAGCCAAGGGCAAACTGGCACTGCCAAAATCATGAATAGCAACATATACCCATGACACACCAACACCAAATAATCCTAAACCAAATAAAAACCCTCGCACTGAGGCATAACGCAGATCATCGGCCTGCCACGTTAAAAACAATATCGCGAGACTTGCTACGGCAATAGGATAAAAATGAAAAGGTGAAAATGATAACGGTAACACCATGCCCGCTAACAAGGCTAAGACATGGCCACGCCATCCAGCAAGCAATTGCTCAACGCCAGCAAGCATTATTCTGCTTCAGAAATCTGTTCTTGTTCCGGCAAAATAACCATCTCAAGCAAATGTACTCGACGGTTATCTGCTCGAACGACGGTAAATTGCAAGCGATCAATGGTTATGGTTTCACCACGTTTTGGCAAATGACCGAACTGGTTAACAATATAGCCTCCAACCGTATCAAAGTCATCATCACTCCACTCAAGCTCAAAATGCGCATTGAAATCTTCAACTTCCGTTAGTGCTTTAACCATATAAGTCGTGTCATCGCGCTTGAGGATCGGGGCATCGTCATCAACATCATGCTCATCTTCAATCTCACCGACGATTTGTTCCAATACGTTTTCTATGGTGACAATACCGGCTACGCCACCATATTCATCAACCACAATCGCCATATGATTACGACGAGCACGAAACTCACGTAACAACACATTCAAACGCTTACTTTCGGGGATAAATACTGCTGGACGTAGAATCTCACGCAGATCAAATTCAAACTTTTCATTAGCGACAACGGCAGACAACACGTCTTTTGCTAGCAAAATACCAATAACATCATCACGATCATCATCCACAACTGGGAAACGAGAATGTGCCGTTTCTGTCATCACTTGCAACATGTCTGCTACACTGGCATTGCGAGAAACCATCGTTACTTGTGATCGAGGAATCATAATATCGCGTGCCTGCATCTGCGACACACTCAACGCTCCTTCTACAATTGATAACGCTTCAGCATCCATGATGTGGCGTTGCGAAGCAGATCGAAGTAGCTCAATAAGCTGCTCCTGATCTTGCGGTTCAACAAATAATTTGCTGATCCTTTTTATCCATGACTGACTTTTAGTTTGACTCTGTCGGCCTTCGTTCATTTATATATCACCTTGCTCTTGGTAGGGATCGCTAATAGCTAATGATTTTAAGAGTGTTGTTTCTAACGATTCCATCTCTTGTGCTTCATCATCGTCAATATGGTCGTAACCCAAAAGGTGCAGACAGCCATGCACGATCATATGCGCCCAATGATGTTCTACCAGCTTATTTTGTTGTATTGCTTCTTTGAGCACAATAGGCACGCACACAACTAAATCGCCTAATAAAATAGGCTCGATTTCGACTGGCGCTTCAAAAGGAAATGACAACACATTAGTTGCATAATATTTACCACGATAAGTGCCGTTTAATTCAGCAGATTCAGCTTGATCAACCAGACGGATACTCAGCTCACAATCTTCTGTTACCTGCTGTAAAGCAACATCAACCCACTGTTGAAATTGTTGCTGACCAGGTACATTACCATCGCAGGCAATTTGTAGATCTAGCGTTACAGTCATTTTTCAGCATTCCGCTCTGATTTTTCATAAGCCAAAATCACCTTCTGAACTAATGAATGGCGCACCACATCTTTCGCTTGGAAAAAGGTAAAACCAATACCTTCAACCTCTTTCAGCACTTCAATCGCATGGCGTAGGCCTGATTTCTGCGCACTTGGTAAGTCGATTTGAGTAATATCACCGGTGATCACCGCAGTCGAGTTATAACCCAATCGTGTCAAAAACATCTTCATTTGTTCAGTCGTCGTATTTTGAGCTTCATCCAAAATAATGAATGACTCATTCAAGGTACGACCACGCATATAGGCTAATGGTGCAACTTCAATCACATTACGTTCGATCAATTTTGCTACACGCTCAAACCCCAACATTTCATATAACGCATCGTATAAAGGACGTAAATAAGGATCGACTTTTTGGGTTAAATCGCCTGGCAAGAAACCTAATTTTTCACCTGCTTCAACAGCAGGACGCACCAACACAATACGCCTTGCAAAATCACGTTCTAATGCTTCAACTGCACAGGCAACCGCTAAATAGGTTTTACCCGTACCCGCAGGCCCAATACCAAAATTGATATCGTGTGTCATAACACGTTGCAAATAGGCTTGCTGATTTTCACCGCGCGCCTTGACCAAACCACGTTTGGTTTTAATCACTATTTCTTTGTCTTCTTTGGTAACAAGTGTGGCTTCACCACCAACTTGTCGAATAGCTAAATGCACTTGTTCTGGCGCTAATACTGTTTGCGATGTTTCAGCATATAGTTGATGAATAACATCCTGAACCTGAGTCAAGGTTGCCGCTTCGCCAATTATTTGAAACTTGCCGCCTCGATTATTGATTTCAACGCCAAAGCCACGTTCCATCATACGAAGATGTTCATCAAGATGGCCACACAAATTGGCTAATCGTTGGTTATCAGATGGGCTTAATTCAAAACTAATGCTATCTAGGATAGGAGCAGATATTGTCACTAAGGATAAATTCCTAAATTGGGTTAGCTGATAACACTATCAGCATATAATTCACCACGTAGTGAATTACTATAAGCTTCGGTTATGTTGACATCAACAAACTTGCCTAACAATGCTTGGTCACCAACAAACATAACGGTACGGTTATTTTCGGTACGACCAACCATTTCGCCCTCATCACGCTCACCAACACGTTCAACTAACACACGTTGCCGTGTATTGAGCATCGCTTCACTATGTTGGCGTTCTAACTGTAATAACCGTGTTTGAACCGTTTGCAGACGTTGCTTTTTAACGTCATCCGATACTGAATCAACAAAGGCCGATGCCGGTGTACCAGGACGCGCACTATAAATAAAGCTAAATGAATGATCGAATTCAATGTCGTTAATTATCGTCATCGTCGCGTCAAAATCAGCATCGCTTTCATCAGGGAAACCAATAATAAAGTCGCTCGACATACTTAAATTTGGTCGAATTTCTTTCAAACGTTTGATCTTGGCTTTATATTCCAACACAGTATGACCGCGTTTCATCATCGCCAAAATACGATCAGAACCTGATTGAATTGGTAAATGTAAGTGATCCACCAGCTCTGGCACGTCAGCATAAGCCTGGATCAAGCTCTCTGAGAATTCAACCGGATGAGATGTCGTAAAACGAATACGATCAATACCATCAATCGCTGCCACATAATGAATCAACTCGGCCAGATCGGCATAATCGCCATCTTCAATTTCACCTTGATAGGCATTAACGTTTTGACCGAGCAAATTGACTTCACGCACACCTTGCGCAGCTAATGCACGAATTTCACGCAAAATTCCTCCGACAGGACGGCTGACTTCTTCACCACGGGTATAAGGCACAACACAGAATGTACAGTACTTGCTACAGCCTTCCATAATAGAAACAAAAGCAGTTGGGCCTTCAGCTTTTGCCGCAGGTAAATTATCGAACTTTTCAATTTCAGGAAATGAAATATCTATGCTTGGCTTATGATTTTGACGGACTTGATCTAACATTGCCGGCAAACGATGCAATGTTTGAGGGCCAAAAACCAGATCAACATACGGCGCACGACGGCGAATAGCGTCACCTTCCTGACTGGCAACACAACCACCGACACCAATCACTAATCCCGGTTTAGTATCTTTCCACTTTTTCCAACGTCCAAGTTGATGAAACACTTTCTCTTGTGCTTTCTCGCGTATTGAACAGGTATTCAGCAATAACACATCAGCATCTTCAGCAATATCCGTTACTTCTAACTGGTGTGATTCTGCAAGTACTTCTGCCATCTTGGATGAATCATATTCATTCATCTGGCAGCCAAAGGTTCTGATAAAAAGTTTTCCGGCCATGAAAGCGTATTCGTAAAAAAAGGTTGAATAGAATACTATTATTCCATGTTTAATTCAAAACAAGTTATTGTTTTTATTAAAAACAGCCGGTAAATTAGAGTAAAGTTTACTAACGCCACATACTGAAAGGATTCAACACTATGGCAATAAAGGATTGGCCCTCAGAAGATCGACCACGAGAAAAACTGCTACGCCATGGCGCTTCCACCTTAACCGATGCTGAATTATTAGCCATTTTTTTGCGAACAGGAGTCACTGGATTATCCGCTGTTGAATTAGCACGACAACTATTATCGAACTTCGGCAGCCTTCGCGCCCTACTTGAAGCGAACCAAACACAATTCTGTCTGCAACATGGTCTAGGTCCAGCAAAATACGTGCAACTGCAAGCCGTACTTGAAATGAGTCGGCGCCATCTTGAATCTACCCTAACTCGCGGTGATGCACTCAGCGATGTCACCAGCACCAAACAGTATTTGCAACAACGTTTACGCCATTACTCTCACGAAGTCTTTGCCTGTCTGTTCCTTGATAACAAACACCGCATGATCGCATTTGAAGAATTATTTCGAGGCACAATTGATGGCGCCAGTGTTTATCCACGTGAAGTCGTTAAACACGCTCTGGCGCATAATGCCGCTGCCGTTATTTTTGCTCACAACCACCCTTCTGGTGTTGCTGAACCGAGTCAAGCTGATTTTGCGATCACCGAACGACTTAAATCAGCTTTGAATACGGTTGATATTCGGGTGTTGGATCATATAGTGGTTGGGGATGGGGAAACGGTTTCGTTTGCAGAGATAGGGAGGCTATAGAATGAGTATGTTAAAGTCAGATGCGAGAAAAATTCCTGCTTCACTCGTTTCAAGGATACAAGGCAATTATTGTCGTCTATGTAGTAAGAATTTCTGGAAATTGTTATTTCCGTTAACAACAAGTTATAAGTTGCTAAAGCTATGAATCAAACTGAACTTTTGTGGAAACAGTACGAACAACATATAGTTATGTATAAGTTTTATCTAGAAATACTCGTCAAGCTTATAGGCGTTTACTTTGTTGTTGCAGGTGCAATGCTTTCGTTTTATTTCGCCAATGGAAATGATGCAGACGCTAAGCTAGCTCTTTATCTCCCTTGGCTTATGAGTTTAGGATTTTTAGTTTTCTTTGCTATGGGTGCTTACTGGTCAACGGTCACAAGAAAAGATGTTTTTAAATTAAGAGATAAACTTGGGTTAGAAGTAGCTCCCGAGCTAGCTGTTCTAACTTTATTACTCTTTATTTTCAGCTTAATAATGTTGGCTGCTTTATGTGGTTTTAGTTATGTACTCTGGTTTAAATGAACTTATAACAAAAATCTCAAATTTGTCGCTATCGCTCAAACACCCGAAGTGCTAATCCAGTCATATTTCCGATGCTCGGCTTCACATCAAGGGCGCTCAGGGGATTTTTCTTACTGTTAGACTTGCACCTAATCCCCATGTTATCGCTGCCAAACTCTGAGCTATTTGATGGGAATAAGTGGACGAGTGTCTGAGCGTAGCGAGTTTTCGTCTACGCCCAACAAATAGGTTAGAATTTGGAAATAAGGCGATATTGGGTTGCCTTTTCTTTGGTTCGTTTCTTTTGGCAACGCAAAAGAAATGAACGCCCAGCGGCAGCTAATATAACTTACTCTGCATCAAACGGCTTTTCAGCAAACACCTTCTTACCCGTAATCATCGCTGAAACAAGCCCATTGCGTTCCCGTAGCTCTGCCACCAATACCCCAACAAGATGCAAAATTATCGCCGCTAACAGGCTATAAAACACATAGTAATGAACCGTAACAAACGGTTTTCTGAGATCACGCATTTCTGTGTAGGCCGCTTGATCAATGCCTTCTTTTGAATAGGGCTTAACTAAATCAACACTGGCAGCATCAATAGCAACCATGTGTTTAAACGTGTTGCCAAACGGTGCCATATACATATCAGTACCCGCTAACACTAAGCCGGTAATTGCCTGTAAAGACATCAATAAAAACAGTAAACCGACCATTAATCGGCCAATGGGGTTATGACCTAAGAACTCAACGGGTTTATTGTTTCTAGCACCGTCGATATAAGCTTTTAGTTGGGCTTTATAGTCAGCTCCAAATGGTAAGGCCATTTTCCAGCGGGCAAAGCGACTGCCGATAAAGCCCCAGATAATTCGCCATAGTAAATTGATGGCAAAGACATAGCCAAAATAGATATGCAGTGTTTTGAGCAGAATTTTACCATCATTCGTTACCCCAAGGGCTTTGGTATTCAAAATCGCAACCCCAATGGCGATTAGGCACAGCACACAAATGACGTTGACCCAGTGAAAAAGTCGTACTGTTTTATCCCATACTTGATAATGAGTAACTTGCTCGCTCATAACATGCTCCAGTGAATGTTTAGCGATAATTAAATCGTAACGTCCTTAAATGAAGCTTAAACCGAAAAAGGATATTGAATCGGATCGTGGCATTGATAACCAATCACTTCAAAATCATCTAAGCTAACCCACGTTTCCAAATCTTCCAGCGTTTTAATATCTGGATTGATGTTCAGTTGCGGCGACTCAAACGGCTCACGCTTAAGTTGAACATCGCGCATTAGTTCCAACTGATCGTCATAGATATGTGCGTTAATGATTTTATGGTAGGCCATACCCGCCTTATGACCTGTGATCTGAGCCATGATCTGCAACAAGAAAAATACTTGTATCTGATTAAAATTCAAACCAAGTGGCACATCGCATGAACGTTGATAAGACGTTAAATACAGCGTGTCATTGAGCAAAGAAAAGGTATGTGTATGCATACAGGGGCGTAAACAACCCATTTCAAACTCACCCGGATTATAAAAGGTCAGGATTTCACCGCGATCATCAATACCTCGTGATAAGTCATCGACTATTTTCTTGAGTTGATCGAGCGTTGAACCATCGGACTTTTGCCAACGACGACCTTGTACGCCGTAAACGCGACCCATATCGTCTTGACCTTTACGGAACGGGCTATTCAACCAAACCTGATTTTCATTGGCATTGGCATCCCATGTTTTGGTACCTAATGCCCGAAAAGCTGCGGCATTATCATAACCACGGATATAGCCTAAAATCTCTGCAATCGCTGATTTCCAATAACTTTTACGCGTGGTGATGATCGGAAATTTATTATTGGCGACATCGTATTCCAGATCCGCATTGATGACGGTTAAACAACGTTTGCCAGTACGTTCATTTTCTATCCATGAGCCCTGGTCAATAATACGTTGGCACAGATCTAAGTATTGTTTCATGCTTGCCCTTAACAGTCTTAAGCTTGGTTATTTAGCTATAAATCATATTTTTGCATCCGATAGAGCAAGGTATCGCGACTAATACCTAACAATCTTGCTGCTTTGGAACGGTTGCCTGCAGCCATTTCCAAGGCTTGTTCTATCAAATCAAGCTCTACATCCGCCAATTTTATACCATTTGCAGGCAATTTAACCGTATGCTGACCTGAAATTACATCAGGCAACATTTCTGAAGGTAAGTCGTCTTGTGTTAATAATTTTCCAGGATTCAACAAGGCCATGCGTTGGCAAAAATTGACTAACTCTCTAACATTGCCCGGCCACTGATAGCGTTTTAAAAACTGTTCAATCTCTTTGGAATAACGTACCACCGCATTGTTACCAGCAAATTCATGGCTATAATGCCGAAGTAGTAACACAATGTCATCATAACGTTCACGCAATGGTGGCAGAATAATGGGGACGACTTGCAGACGATAAAAAAGATCAGATCGAAAACGTCCATCTTTTACATATTGTTGTAAGTCGGCACTGGTAGCAGCGATGATTCGAACATCAGCAACATGCAGTTTATGACTGCCTTGAAGCTGACATTCACCTGCTTCTAAAAAACGTAATACTTTTGCCTGAATTGATAACGGTAAGGCATCGACTTCATCTAAAAAAACCGTACTGCCATCGGCCGCTAATAATCGACCTTTATAGTCAATCTCACCGTTTGGATTGGCTCGACCAAATAAGTCAGCCTCAATACCCTCTGTTGGTAATGCCGCACAGTTAATTGTAATCATGGACTGCTGTTTACGTCGACTTTCAGCATGTAAAGCCTGTGCGACAAGCTCTTTTCCAGTACCCGTTTCACCATAAACTAACACGCTGGCATCGCTAAGTGCGATCATCGGCAGGGTGCGAACAATATGTGTAACGGCGGGTGATTGACCTAATAGTTGCTTCATTGAGGTGTCCATTTACATCGTGTGATGAGCATGCTCATTAGGCTGCACACTATCGCCGTGTTGAGTATGATAATCCATTGGCCACAATGCAGTGGCTAACGCCATAATGATAATCAATATCCCGGCTACTTTTCGAAGCTGAGCATTTCTAGCCAAGGACGCTAACATGCCTGTAAACAGTCCTGCCCCCATAACTGCGGGCAAAGTTCCGGCACCAAAAGCCAACATCACTAGTGATGCTTTTACGGGATCACCCGCTGTTGATGCTACTGCCAATGCCGCATAAACCAAACCACAGGGCAACCATCCCCAAACCAATCCTAAAAATAAGGCCTGAGATTTAGTCTTAACCGGTAAAAATTTTTGACCTATCGGTTGTAACCATCGCCAAATCGGTGCTCCCATTCGTTCCATTCGAGCAAATTTGGGAAACCAGCCAGCGAGATATAAGCCCATCGCAATCATGACAATAACTGATAGATAGCGTAAAACAAGATGACCATTAAATGCTGTCAGTGGAGAACTTACGATCCCCACTATGACACCGGCAACACCATAACTCAGTAAACGTCCCAGATTATAATTAAATACAAAAGGAAACATCTTGGCCTGACTTTCTCTTATTTCAACTGGCAGGCTTAATGTCAACGCACCAATGACGGAACCACACATCGCAATACAGTGAACAGTACTGAATAAACCGAGCAAAAATGCTGTGATATAAGAAGTTACAATTGCATCCATCTTGTCTAACCCAAACTAAAAATCAACATTATAGTGGCACAGTAACACGACCTAAAAAAATACTATCGTGTCATTTCACCTACTTTATCGTGAAAAAACACACTTTTGTCGATTGCATCATCATTAGAATAGTCCGATTACAAATTTCGGAGTCGACAATGCGCTATTTTAACTTACTACCTTTATCGCTGATGATGCTTGGTTATGGTATGACATCACATGCTGAACACCTCAGCCTTCCTGCTATGTCTGTTGAGGGTGTTGCGGCTGAAGATGCACCTTATATATTGCCACCTCATATTATTTCTTCTAATGACACCGGTGATTTGGTTAAGCGTCTTCCTGGTGCCAACATCAATAAAAATGGCCCTATTACCAGTATTACTCAATATCGTGGCTTATTTGGTGATCGCGTCAATGTCTTGATTGATGGGGTAAGAATCAGTCAAGCTGGTCCTAACCAAATGGATTCACCATTAAGTTATTTGCCTAGCTCTCGTGTAGCTAATGTATCTGTTTATCGTGGTATAGCACCTGTCAGCACCGGCATCGAAACAATCGGTGGCACCATAACTGCCAACTCTAAAAAAGCAGAATTTGGATCCGGTCAATCATTTGAAACCCACGGTAACGCTAATGCCGGTTACGCTACCAATGGTAATACTCGTTACGCAGGCATTGCGGCCAGTGCCGCTAATGAAAGCCATCGTTTCCAGATTGCAGGCAGTGCTGACCGAGGTAATACGCTCGAATTTGCAGATGGAGATATCAGACCAAGTCAACATGAGCGAGATACTGTTGGACTATCATACGGCTTCCAAAATTCAGGACACCAACTCGATATTGATCTTGAGCACAATGATACTGGCAAAACAGGTACACCAGCCTTGCCGATGGATATTATTTTTGCTCGTGGAGAACACTACAAACTCGACTTTGGCAAAGACTTAAATAATGGTGGCAAAATAAGTGCTCGCATTAATTACCAAGATACTGATCACTTGATGAACAACTATCAGTTAAGAACAAAAACAGACAAAAGCAAACACCGTTACACCCTGACCGATGTCGAAAGTGCTGGTTTCAAACTTAGTTATCAACAAGATAATTGGGCTATCGGAATAGATGCCGATCAAGCTGAACATAATGCAACTGTTTTCAATCCAAACATGACCAGTTTTTTTCTCGAAAACTATAAAGACATCGAACGTGATCGTTATAGTTTATTTGGCGAAGTCAAGACTCAGTTAGCTTCTGACTGGCAAGCTGAATTTGGAGCAAGATACACGCTTGTTTCGATGGATGCAGCAGACGTGTCATCCTCTATGACGGGTGGACTGGCAACCTTGGCAACTCGATTTAATAACCAAGATAAAAGTCAGGACGAACATTTAATTGATATCGTTGCCAAAGTTACCCACAACCTAGATCAAAATTTAGACTTTGAATTCGCTTTGGCACGTAAGGAACGCGCTCCTAGTTATCAAGAACGTTATTTATGGGCAACAATGGAATCAACGTCGGGTTTAGCTGATGGCAATAATTACGTCGGTGATGTTAATTTAGATAAAGAAACCGCTTATCAAGTTGAACTAGGCCTAGACTGGCATACAGCTAAAGCAGGCTTGTCACCACGTATTTTTTATCACCATATCAATGACTATATCCAAGGTGTCGCTAGTGACGATGCAACAGTTATTGCTGTCAGTACCATGATGGGAGATGCCACACCACTACAATTTAGTAATGTCGATGCCAAACTTTATGGTTTTGATACGAATTGGTTTGCCACTATCTCATCTAACTGGCAATTAGATGGAACAGTAAGTTATGTTCGCGGTGAACGCCGTGATACTAACGATAATCTCTATCGGATTGCGCCGCTTACAGCCCGTACTATGCTGAGTTATGTACAAACAACATGGCGTGTAGGGTTTGAAGCTGAAACGGTTGCCGCCCAAAATAAAGTATCTGTTGAAAATGAAGAACAAAAAACCAGCGGTTACGCATTGTTTCATCTTTCAGCAAGCTACCAACCAACACAGCAAGTGACCTTAACTGCCGGTATCAACAATCTTTTTGATCGTGATTATCAAGATCACTTAGGTGGTTATAACCGAATTAGTGACAATCCAGATATTGCACAAGGCGAACGTTTGCATGGCTTGGGTCGTAGCGGCTATGTCGGTGTCAATGTTAACTGGTAACTCCCACGCTTGGTTTACAACACATCGCTGAGTTGTTGAAGGTGAAATTCGGCTTGCCGGGTTTCACCTGATTCAGTGGTATAGCGAAACGTAATCAAACTGCCTTGCTGAAACTGCTGTAATAATGACGCTACTGCCAGTTCACCTTGTATAGCAAAGTCGACTACTTCCGGTCTACGATCGGCTCGCATGTGATCATAGCTATCATGATCCCATCCTGCCAGTTTCAAAATATCGGGGTTATTTTGTTTAACCTGACTGAACAACCATTGTATTTGCTCAGGGTCATAGTCAAAGCCAAACATGACTTGTTGTTGATCAGCCTTGCCACCACCACACACTTTCTGATGTTCTAATTTAATCGGTTTATTCTGATCAATTTGTAAAACGATAAGCTCATTATCAGCAAAGCTGTCAGCCACCTGATCAGTAATAATAAAACTCCCCCATAATTCACCATCATTTAAACGATGAATCATCAAAATATCACCGGTGTCACTGACCAGTTCGATCAATGTGATCTGGGCTGACAATGAACCACAATAGAGTAATAACAAACTGGCTAAAGCACGAAAAATCGAATTCATAAGCAACCTCTTATATAGGTAGAGACTAATCAGCTATGCTTTAGTTCTGAGGCTCTTAAAGTTTGATCTTAATACCAATAGATTTTAAATAATCGGCTTCTTGTAATAAGTCGGCTTCGGTCAATGGATGTTCAATTAACCAACCATTAGGTAAGCCAATCCGAAGCCCTTTATTGGTCACTTTGAGTTTAACAAAAGTATTGGTTTGCTCTGAACGCCCACGATTAAACACCATTGCCAACCGTAACAAAATGGTTAATTTTTCTGTGGCCTGTTGTAACTCATCTGGCAAATGGTTGATTTCTGTTTTAGGAAACTTACGGCGCTGCCCTCTGACCATTGCCGCTAACGCATGTTGTTCTTCTCGTGAAAAGCCGGGCAAGTCAGAATGCGCGACCAAATAGGCCGAGTGCTTGTGAAACTGGTCGTGTGAGATCGCTAAACCGATTTCGTGTAATTTAGCGGCCCATTGTAAGTGTTGTAAATGTATTTCTTGATCAATATTCCAGTCTTTAGCGACCTGCTCATACAGCTGCGTTGCCATCATAACAACACGTTCAGCATGAGGTTCATCAACATGGTAGCGTCGTGCTAATGCCTGCACAGTACGATCACGTTCATCATCGTGTCGAATACGACCCAATAAGTCATACAATAGGCCTTCACGCAAAGCACCATCTGACACAATCATTCGCTCAATTTTTAAACGATCAAACGCTGCTCGCAATATACAGACACCGCCTGCTATTACATTTTTGCGTTCAGGGCTTAAGCCGGCAATATCAAGATTATCACTATGACCCGAGGCTATCATCACATCAATCAAGGCATCTAATGCATCTGGCGTAATCAGACCATCGTCTGACCAGCCATTTTCTTTGGCAATATTAGCAACACTACGAATGGTGCCCGATGCGCCTACAGCTTCGATCCAGCCTATTTTACGGAACGGCTGCTGAATGGCTCGTAAACGCGTGCCAGCTGCAACCAGTGCCATTTGTATGCGCGGTCTACTGATGGTGCCATCGCCAAAAAAACGCTGAGAAAAGCTGACACAGCCCATCTCCAGACTATCTCGCATTTGGCCTTTTAGACCTTCACCGATAATAAATTCGGTACTGCCTCCACCAATATCCATCACCAGGCGACGTGATTCATCAAAGGCGAGCGAGCGCGCCACACCCAAATAAATCAGCCGAGCTTCTTCTTCACCGGTAATAACGTCTATTGGATGACCCAAAGCGTGTTTGGCACGGCGCAAAAAGGAACGGCTATTTTCAGCAACGCGTAAGGTATTAGTTCCGACAATGCGAACACTTCCTGCCGGCAAATCCTTGATACGTTCTCCAAATCGTTCTAAACACCCAATGGCACGATCTTGTGCTTGATCAGAAAGTCGATGATGTTTTAAACCCGCACGTAATTGCACCATTTCGCGCAGGCGATCCATCACTTGAAAGTGACCATCTCGCACACGAGCAATGATCATATGAAAACTATTCGAGCCAAGGTCTATGGCCGCTAAAATATCGTGTTCGCTATCAGGTTTCATTGTTGCTCGCTTTACTGACAAAGTCGAAACTATTTTGCATGACTTCTGCGATCATTGCCAAACAAACTGCACGACCTTTCTTAATCACCTATATTGTAGCGGTTTAGTATGCTAGCATCGGTCTTTACAATTTTCGACATACGCTAATAAATACAATTCAATTTAGGATCCATAATGAAGATTAGTCTATTTGCACTAGGCATTTTATTTTGTCTGCAAGCTCAGGCTGATGTCAGCGCTAATCTTAATTTTACAGATAATTATGTCTATCGCGGCATATCCAATTCTAATAATGGGCCTGCTATTCAAGGCGGTATTGATTATTACAATGCCTTAGGACTTTATGCCGGTGTTTGGGCAACCAGCATGGACTTTCAGTTACCTGATGGCGATCCCAGTTACGAATTTGATATCTATGGCGGTGTTACTGGCGAATTTGCCAGCATAAACTGGGATATTGGATTTCTCCGATTTACCTACCCTAATGCGGCCAGTAAATGGAAGTTAGATGCACATGAATTTCATCTGGGATTAAGCAAAGCGATCAATGATATAACTATTGGCGCTGTCTACCATTACTCCCCCGATTATTCCGGTGCCGGCCATAGCCATTATATCGAAACCAATATCGACCTACCCTTACCTTATGAGTTTAATTTAGCATTGCACGCTGGCCACCAAACATTTGCTAATAATGTCTGGTACGGTCTGCCCGATTACACCGATTGGCGCATTGCCGTTGGACGTGACATTGCTGGCTTTCAAGTAGCGTTAGGTTGGACCGATACCGATGTCAATAATAACGATGCCTGCTTTTTTGGCACCGACTGGTGTGACAGCACGTTCAGCATCGATGTTCGAACAGATTTCCAGCTGTTTTAAAGGGTCAAGGAAGATAGCACGTTGTTAAGAAAAAAACTGACTCAAACGAATCAGCAGGTATTACCTCTAACAAGACACGGAAGATAGCATGTTGTTAAGAAAAAAACTGACTCTAATTGCTGTTTTGGGTAGCTTATTGATTACGCTTCCCGCATTGTTTGCATTGTATTATCTTGCCCGCGACAGTTATCTAGAACAAACTCTGGCCCAACTAGCTAAAACCACACGCGCCAATGCTTCTATCCCTATCGATCATATTCGGCGAGCAGAAACCAGCCTAATCACCTTGGCTGATGAACTCAGACTCAGCCTATCCCAACCACCGTTAGCAAGTGAACTAGATGAGTTTGATAAACTGGTCTCTACTGATGAGCATGGTGTTACTCGCAACAACTCAAATTTATTTGATGGTCAGCGTCAAGCAGGTGTTTTTATCCCTGCCGATGTCAATGTTACTGATGACGTTAAACGAACCAAGTTGCGCGCAATGAAATTACTCAGCCGTTACGGTCAGGCGGCCCTGCAATTTTTTGATGGTGTCTGGTTTGATCAAGCCGATAAAACATCGGTTATTTTCTGGCGGCGCGATGCCGATTTTATTTATCAATTAGCACCAGATCATGATTATACCCAAACTTTGTGGAATACCTTAGCATCACCTGAACTCAATCCTGAACGAACACCAAAATGGACGCCTCCCATTCAAGAATCACCTGTTGGCACCTGGGTTGTAAGCTGTGTTTATCCTTTAGACATCGATGGCAACTGGCTTGGAGTATTAGGCCATGACATTGCTCTGACAGAACTTATTACTGGTTTCACTCAACAAGATGCTTACCAACATAGTCAACACTTTTTAATTGATGCGTATGGCAGTTTTATTTTAGCAGGTCCCTGGCAACAACAACTGGAACAAGCATCAGGTGAATTTAAACCTGATCTTAGCCAAGAACCCGAGCTACAGGCTCTTTTCAATGGTGATTTGACGCTCGATGGAAATCATTATGATCTCAGCTTACATAATCAGCATTATGTCGCGTTCTCATTAACGCTGCCTGGGCTAGACTGGCGTTATTATCGTTTAGTTTTGATCGATGAACTACTGGCACCGATGCATCAACTGTTTATCGATATCGCTGTGTTATTAATCCTGATCGCCCTGCTCTCAACCATTTTAATGAATCAGGCCGTACGTCGATTATTTATACATCCCTTAACTCAGTTTGCAAAGACGGCCTACGACTATGGTCATGGTCTATCTGATAGTCGTATTAACTACCCCAAGCACGATGAATTGGGTAATGTTGCCTCGACTTTTAACCAAATGGCTGACAATATTCAACAACAGCAACAAACACTTCAAAAAAGTCAGGGCGAATACAGTCACGTCATCAATACCATTAATGAAGCCATTTTCAAGCTCGATAACAACGGACGAGTACAATTCGTCAATGCGGCCTGGCAACAACTGACAGGTCATGTACCGTCATCATCTATCGATCGTTTTTTTACTGATTTTATTCATCCAGAATCACTGATTGATGTTGAAACAGCGATTGAAGCTACGCTAGATGACCCCTCTTTCTTATTCCATGGAGAAATAAAACTACTCAATAGACATCAACAATCGATCTGGGTCGAGCTTGAAATGCAAGCCTCTATCGAACCCAAGCCACACGCAGGTGAACAGCTTGTTATTACCGGCCACATGGATAACATTACCACCCGAAAATATACACAGTTGATCGATAGCTTGATTAACACTCTTGAACGTCAAGCTATGCAAGGTCGTCATCTGGAACATATACTTGGTATTTTCTGCATTGAGCTATCACAAGCACTGTCATTACCGTTAGTCTGGGTTGTTCGCCCGACTGAACACACGCATCGCGTTATTGCTGCTGCCGGTGAAGCGGTGAATCAGGTCAACACGCTTAATCAACGGCTACTCAGTGATTCAGAGCAATGGCAGCAATTTTCAACCTCAACACAACCACAGACATTAACCACTGATTTAACCGTTAATGGTATTGGCGATAGCCTGGTAATACCACTGTGCTTACCAAATGATGATAGCAATGCTATCGTTCTTTTTCACACTGGACTAACACAGCATTTTTCTGAGCATGATACTGAGCGCTTAGCCAAGCTAACCGCCAAGATTGCCATCATCATCCAGCTGGCAGAAGATCAAAAATGGATGTTGTTACATCGCACCGCAGTCGAAACAACGGCTAATGCCATTCTGATTACCGATAACAACGCCAATGTTGAATGGTGTAATGAGGCCTTTAGCCGTTTAACCGGCTATTCACTGGAGTCTATTCAAGGCAAAAACCCACGTATTTTCGCCTCAGGTCAGCAAGACGCGTCACTTTATCAAGAAATGTGGCAATACTTGTCTAATAAAAAGATATGGCGTGGTGAACTCATTAACCAACGAAAAGATGGCAGTCTGTATTCGGTAGTTCAAACCATCACACCCTTAATCGATGATCGAGGTGAAATTACTCACTTTGTTGCCGTTCAAGAAGACATCAGTGAACTCAAAGCCGCTGAACAACGCATGCAATATTTAGCAACGCATGATTTCTTAACCGATTTACCTAATCGATTTATGCTAAAACAAAGACTCGATCACGCCATTGAAACAGGCCAAAGACAACAACATGCTGTTTTGTTTATGGATTTAGATGGGTTTAAAAACATCAATGACTCGCTTGGCCATCATACCGGTGACATGATTTTACAACAGCTCGCACAACGCCTGAGTTCATTGCTTAGTCAAGCTGATACCCTAGCTCGTATTGGTGGTGACGAATTTGTGATCTTGGTAGAAAACATTGCAAACATAGAGTCAATCAATGACATCGCGATGAAAGTGCTTGAAAATTTCAAACACAAATTTGATATTCAGGGTAATCAACTCAAACTCACCACAAGTATTGGCATTAGCCTCTATCCACACGATGGCACAACATCAGAACAATTGCTCAGTCACGCAGATGCTGCAATGTATCATGCCAAAGAACAAGGTCGAAATAATATCCAGTTTTTCACCCAATCTATTAATGACACCATGCAGGCTCGACTGACCTTGGAACAGGATCTGCAAACAGCGCTGCACGATAATCAGTTTGAACTGCATTACCAACCTCAAATAGATTTAGAAAAACAGACTGTGGCAGGGGTAGAAGCCTTACTTCGCTGGCACCATCCCGAACGCGGCATGATTTCACCTCTGACCTTTATTCCATTTGCTGAAGATACTGGACAAATCATTGACATCGGCAATTGGGTACTTAAAACGGCATGTCAACAAGCGAAACAATGGCATCAGCAGGGTTATGGACAACTTAATGTCTCAGTCAATGTCTCTGTTCGTCAGTTATTGCATTCGGAATTCATTAGTTCCGTACACACTATCTTGACTGAAACGATGGTTAACCCAAAACTAATCACTATCGAGCTCACTGAAAGCATTATGGTAACCAAACCAGAACATGCAATAAAACTACTCAATCAGCTCAAAGCGCTAGGCTTGAAGCTGTCGATTGATGATTTTGGTACCGGCTATTCCAGCTTGCAATATCTCAAATTATTGCCTCTTGATGAACTTAAAATTGATCAAAGTTTTATCCGAGATATTGAACATAAAGATGGTTATGCTATCGTCAAAAGTATCTGTGCGCTGGGGCACTCTATGGGATTATCATTGCTGGCTGAGGGCATTGAACAGGTATCGACACCGGCCGTTTTACAGGAATTAGGCTGTCACCATTGTCAGGGCTATTTATTTAGCAAGCCGCTATCAGTTCAGGATGTAACTGATTATTTTGCTTCGCATTATTAGCCAGAAAATTGCTATTCCGCTGATGTGTTTATCAACGGAATAGCTCGATGTTTATATTTTTCGATCGAGTAACTGTTCCATATGCTCAATGCTAAGATGACGCACATCTTTACCCTCAACCAGATAAATAATGTGTTCACAAATATTATGGGCATGATCACCAATCCGTTCCAGTGAGCGTGCAGACCACATCATATCAATAACCCGAGTCACTGCTCGCGGATCTTCCATCATATAGGTGATTAATTGACGAATAATGGTTTCATATTCCGAATCAACCGCTTGATCCTCACGCGCTACTTGCATTGCCTGATCAACATCAAAACGAGCGAAGGCATCTAACGCATCACGTAACATGCCACGGACATGATTGCCCAAGGTTTGTAATTCACGATAATTCTTCTTAGGACGATCTTTTTCAGACAGGTTTAAGGCCATTTTGGCAATACTGACTGATTCATCACCAATGCGTTCCAGATCGGTAATTGTTTTTAATATACCCGCAACAAGGCGTAAATCGCCGGCTGTTGGTTGGCGTAATGCAATAATTTGGATACATTCTTCATCAATTGTGATTTCCAAATCATTAACATCTTCATCTAACGCCATGACTTCACGCGCTAATTCATTATCACCGGTCATCAATGCTTCTAGTGCATTATTTACTTGCTGCTCAACCAAGCCACCCATGGCTAAAACACGTGAGCGAATATCTTCCAATTCATTCTCGAATTGTTGTGAAATATGTTGTGAATTCGTAACCATTACTTAACCTCCTAAATGCTGTTCTATTAACCGTAACGGCCTGTAATATAATCTTCAGTTTGCTTCTTAGATGGGTTAGTAAATAACTCATCGGTTGCGCCAAACTCAATCAATTCTCCCATATACATAAAGGCCGTATAGTCTGATACCCGTGCAGCCTGTTGCATATTATGGGTCACAATTACGATGGTATATTTATGTTTGAGTTCATAAATCAACTCTTCAATTTTAAGTGTTGATAAAGGATCAAGCGCTGATGCTGGCTCATCCAGTAATAACACTTCAGGCTCAATCGCGATTGCTCGTGCTATCACTAAACGTTGCTGCTGACCGCCAGACATACCCATCGCCGATTCATGCAAGCGATCTTTAACTTCATCCCACAATGCTGCACCTTTAAGTGATTTTTCGACCACTTTATCTAGGGTAGCGCGGTCATTAACGCCTTGCAAACGTAGTCCATAAGCCACATTTTCATAAATCGATTTCGGGAAAGGATTAGGTTTTTGGAACACCATACCAACCTGACGGCGTAAATCAGCGACATTAACCGATGGTGCATTCAACTCTTTACCATCCAGTAACATCTCACCCTGAATATTGACACTATCGATCAAGTCATTCATGCGGTTAAAACAGCGTAATAAGGTTGATTTACCACAACCACTTGGACCGATAAATGCAGTTACTCTGTTTTTTGCAATTGACATATTAATGTTATGCAAAGCCTGTTGTTGCCCATAAAACAAGTTAAAGTCTTTGACTTGAAGACAAACAGTTTCATTTGCCATGTTTAATTTAGGACCACGCCCCATTGATTCAATGTCAATTGTTCGTGCCGCTGTCATTGTTTGTTGTCTATTTGCATTCATATTAACTCTCACTTGCTTTAAAGTTCTCGCGTAAACGATTACGTATACTAATCGCAGCTAAATTCAATACAATAATAATCAACACCAGTAATAATGCTGTGGCATACACTAGAGGTCTAGCCGCTTCAACATTAGGGCTTTGGAAGCCGACATCATAAATATGAAAACCAAGATGCATAAATTGACGATCTAGATGTAAATAAGGTGCAATGGTATCAACTGCTAGAGCAGGTGCTAATTTGACCACACCAACCATCATCAATGGTGCCACTTCACCAGCAGCGCGTGCCACCGCTAAAATCAAACCCGTCATCATCGCTGGTGCCGCCATTGGTAACACTGTTCGCCATAAGGTTTCGGCTTTGGTTGCTCCCAATGCCAGACTCCCTTCACGAATTGCACGAGGAATGCGTGATAAGCCTTCTTCTGTTGCTACAATCACCACGGGTACCGTCAAAATTGCCAAGGTTAACGATGCCCACATCAGACCGGGAGTACCGAAGGTTGGGGCAGGTAATTTAGCCGAGAAAAACAGATCGTCAATATTGCCACCAATAAAATAGACAAAAAAGCCCAAGCCAAATACACCATAAACAATTGAGGGCACACCCGCCAAGTTATTGACCGCGATCCGAATCAGACGAATAATTGGACCTTGTGTTGCGTATTCTTTCAAATACACTGCTGCAATCACACCAAATGGCGTCACCAAAACAGCCATGATCATAACCATCATCACCGTACCAAAAATAGCTGGGAAAATACCACCTTCAGTATTGGCCTCGCGCGGCTCGCCTGATACAAATTTCCATACAGCATGCCCGTAAAAACCAAGCTTATCCCATACGCTCATTGCATTGGGTTTAATGACTTCGACTATCTTGGCTAAGGGAATTTCTACCTCTCTGCCATCGGACATGCGAACCATGATCTGATCTCTATTCAAGGCAGTATTTAAATCAAATAACTTTTGTTGGAGATCGCTATATCGCACATCCCACTGTTTGCGTTCTTGCTCAATTTCCTGATATTGAATAGCACCTTCAGGTACTCCCGCTAATTGCAGGCGACGCTGTTCAAGACGAAGTTGTTCTAAGCCATGATTAATTTCACCAATGTCTTTTTTCTCAATTTTTTTAGCCTGAGCGACTAAGTCATTGCTACGAATAAGCCTTGTTTGTAATTCTTGCCATGCATTGTCACCGTCTGCAACGACTTCATGTTGTTGCTTTACCTGAGTCAAATAACCATAAAAATTACCCCACTCCCGACGTTCAATCGCGACAATATCCGTTGGATAACTGATTTCACCCATCCAAGGCCCATTCACCCATCGAAAATCCAAACCGAAATAATCACGGTTACCCACTTTTAGTAAATGACGTTGTGCACTTGCTTGACCTTCCGGTAAATCAACACCCGTACTTTTTAAGCGCAAAGCAGACACCTCTTCAGTATCTATCGCCTCACCTATTAGGGTAATCGCTTCACCACCTGGCTCTTGATAGGATAACGCCATCACATCTGCTGGCCAAAAATGACTCAAGCCTCGCACCGCGATAAGTAAAAGTAGGCCTACAACCATTACTAAAGAGATACTGACAGCACCTGCATTTAGCCATACCCATGGACTACCGCTTTTGTACCAACTCGAAAAAGATTTATTAGTCATCGTTTTACTCTTGATTACAGGCTACTGTATTTGTTACGCAAACGCTGACGGACAACTTCAGCAATCGTATTAAAAATAAATGTCGCCATGAACAACACCAGAGCGGCTAAGAACAAAACGCGGTAATGCGTACTCGCCACCTCTGCTTCCGGCATTTCTACAGCGATATTGGCTGATAAGGCTCTGAAACCTTCAAAGATATTGAAGTCCATGATCGGTGTATTACCGGTTGCCATTAACACAATCATGGTTTCACCGACAGCACGGCCCAGGCCAATCATCACAGCTGAGAAAATACCAGGACTAGCGGTCAATAACACAACGCGAGTCAGTGTTTGCCACGGTGTCGCACCTAATGCCAATGACCCAATCGTCAAATGTTTAGGCACGCCAAATATCGCATCTTCAGTAATCGAAAAAATGGTTGGAATAACCGCAAACCCCATCACCATACCGACGACAAGTGAATTACGCTGATCAAAACCAATACCCATGTCGGTTAACCATTTCGGCATATTGCCATCAAACAACCATAATTCGAGTGTTGGACTGGCCAGCATTGATAACACACCAACAGCGATCACAACCGGGATCAAAATCGCCGCTTCCCAACCATCAGGAATACGTTCTTTCAATGTCGCAGGTAATTTTGTCCACGCCCATGCCGTTAAAACAATCATTATTGGCATCATAATCATAATAGAAAAGACACCAGGCAAATTACCCTCTACCAATGGTGCTAGCCATAAGCCTGCCAGAAAGCCGAGGATAACGGTTGGCAATGCCTCCATAATTTCAATGGTTGGCTTAACAATGGTACGCATTCGTGGTGACATAAAATACGCTGCGTAAATCGCGCCCATAATTGCTAACGGTACCGCTACCATCATCGCGTAAAATGCCGCTTTTAGGGTGCCAAAGGTTAATGGACTTAAACTAAACTTAGGCTCAAAGTCATTACTGGCCGATGACGATTGCCAAATATATTCCGGTTTATCACGACTTTCATACCAGACTTTTTCCCATAACGAATGCCAGGACACTTCTGGGTGTTCATTATCGATATAAGCTAATTTTGTCTGGCCATCATCAGTCATGGTGATGAGGCCGTTAGCCCGAGGCGAAATAGCCATTAATGCATGGCCTGGCTCAACCAGTGGCTCAATCAGTAAGGTCCGATGTGCGGTAGTATGATAAACACCAAGCTGACCAGAGGTATCTAAGGCTAAAAAGCCTTTGCGGGAATATTCTGGTGCAATTGTGGTAATCGGTGCAGTTTGATTATTAAAACTACGCACATTGTGTAAGGTGTAATTGTTATTGTCATCACGTACTGGAAACCATTGATCAATCTGACCATCACTACGTCCAGCCAGAATTGATATTCCACCCGTTAAAAATTCCAGTGCAGTAATATCAATGCCAGAGGGTACCGCTTTAATTTTTTGGATTAAACGCGGTGCATCACTATTACTGATATCGAAATAACTGATAAAACCCTTATCGTTAACAACATATAATTCACGCTGGTCAATATCGAGTTGAAGATGAGTTTGAGTATCGCGATTATCAAGTAGAATTTCAGCCGTTTTTTGCTTAATTGTAAACAGTTCTTCATCCATAAAATCCTGTTCACGCTCAAAACGTTTCAGAACCAATCGCTTGTCTTGTGTCAAACCGACCAAGGTCGTCTGTTCATCATTACTTTGTACACTTAACAAGGTTAATGGCTGTGCTTGTGAGTCAAGCACCAAGGCATCTTCACCCATTGGATAAGAAATGATTGGGGTGATTTTACGTGTATTACCTTGTGGATAACTAATCTTATAGTCCTGCTTGAAAACCAAAACGCGACCGTCATTTAAGCCATAAGCAAAGACACCAGTAGAAGATGCACCCTTACTAAAACTGGTGATGGTGCTTTCAGCCGGCACAGGCAACCTCGGCTCCAGTATCGTTTGGCCATTATTGGCATTAAAGAACCGAACCTTACCTTGCATCGTCAACATTGAGCCAATATCGTTATACTCATTTAATGTTAAATGCTGAACATTTTGGCTTTCCAGATTAAATTCGGCATGCTGTTCAATATCGGCACCATAAAATAATGGGAAGACCACATACAACAAATAAAAGAAGATCAATACGATGGCAAAAATAACCGACATGCCGCCCATGGCTACGCCATATTTTGCCAGACGATCTTTAAATTCACGCCATGCTCTACGGCGAATAGCCACAGCTGAGTCTGTTGCAGGTAAAACACTAGTGCTCATGGATTCTTCAACCATAAAGTAAATACTCTATAAACGATTATCGGCATGTTTTGCCTTTGATTGTAAACACAATCAAAACTAACTTCGGAAAGCCTTTTTTGATTATATTCACAACAAAACGCCCCAGTATCACTATACCGAGGCGTTTTATCTAAACTTAACTTAAAACAAGTGTTTTAGTTTAATTTTTCTAACTCTTTTTCAACAACTGAAGCTGGTAGAGGAACATAACCATCTTTAACTACAACTTGTTGACCTACTTTCGACATGATCAGTTTGATAAATTCACGATCAATAGGTGCTAATGGTTTGTTAGGCGCTTTGTTGATGTAAACGTATAGATAGCGTGATAATGGGTAGGTACCATTTGCTGCATTTTCTTCTGTCGCAGCAACAAATGGTTTACCTTCTTCTTTGGTTAATGCTAATGCTTTAACACCTGACGTTTTGTAACCAATACCTGAATAACCGATACCGTTTAATGATTTAGTCACACCTTGAACGACAGATGCTGAACCTGGTTGTTCATTGACACTGTCTTTGAAGTCGCCTTTACACAATGCTTTTTCTTTGAAGTAACCGTATGTACCTGAAACTGAGTTACGACCATAAAGTTGGATGCGGCCTAAATCGCTACCCAATTGAGCCCAGCTAGTGATATCTTCCGCATAGCCGCATTTACGTGTTGCAGAAAAAATCCCATCAACTTGAGGAATAGTTAAACCATCAATTTGGTTATCTTTGTGTACATAAACGGCTAACGCATCAATAGCAACACGAATTGGTGTTGCTTTATAGCCATATTTTTCTTCGAAAGCCGCATTTTCTTTGTCTTTCATTTTACGGCTCATCGGACCAAAATTTGATGTACCTTCTGTTAATGCAGGAGGCGCAGTAGAAGAACCCGCAGCTTGGATTTGAATGTTAACGTTTGGATATTCACGTTTGAACTCTTCAGCCCAAAGCGTCATCAAGTTAGCTAAGGTATCAGAACCAACGCTAGATAAGTTACCAGAGATACCACTTTGTTTTTGATAATCCGGTAATGTCGCATCAACATCAGCAAATGTTGCTGCTGACAATGCCATCGTTACTGCAGCACCTAAAATTGCAAGTTTTTTCTTGAACATGGTTGTTCAACTCCCAAGTTAATATAAATGTGTAATGAAATTACCCAGAGAAGTATTAGGTTTTAATATGACAAGGGTATTAAATAAATATGACAGTTATATTACAGTCACAAAAATACTGGCATTGCCGCTAAATATCAGGTTGATGGACGGCTCTTCTGCGAGGAAAACGGCAACAAAATTGCGAGCCAGAACCTGGTTCACTGCTGATAATAAGTTCGGCATCGTGACGTTGTAGCACGTGTTTTACGATTGCCAAACCCAGACCTGTGCCACCCGTTTGTTTGGAGCGCCCACTATCAACACGATAAAAACGCTCGGTTAAGCGCTCAAGGTGATGTTCAGCAATACCATCACCTTCATCATTGACATCAATATAGGCATAACGATCATCCACACGCCAACGTAGCGTGATCTTGCATTCTGGTGGCGTATATTTAACGGCATTGAATACTAAGTTTGAAATTGCGGCGTGTAATTCATCACGATCACCCAAAAGCCACCGATCAGTTTTAATGTTCAGATTTATGTGATGCTGCTGATAATGTGATAAACGTTTTGCTTGTTCGATGATCGTTTCTAATAATACTTGTGTATCAACAGGTAAATGCCGCAGTGGTTTTTCACCGGTTTCTAATTGCGATAAGGCAAGCAAATCAGTGATCATAACCTGCATACGTTCTGACTGTTCTCGCATCACCGGCAGCGCACCTTGCCATAATTCCTGTGGACTATCTTCGGTGAATGTTCCTAAATAACCTCGCAATACCGTCAGTGGTGTACGTAATTCATGCGATACATTGGCCACAAAATCACGCCGCATTTTTTGTAGCTTAATGGTGGCCGTCATATCGCGTGCAATCAACAAGCGACCGCTACCCATATAGTTTACAATTTTCATTTCAAGCTGAATTTTAGGGTTGAGCGGTGAGGCTACAATGGCAACCTGGCCACTGCCAACCGGAGCATCTAACAAGAGTTGGAAATTTGGATCACGAATTAAATTATTGAGACGAACATTATTATCTCTAGGCCAATGAATGCCCAATAATTCACGTGCAGCAGTATTGGCCCAGTCAACTTCACCGTATTCGCCTAACACCACAATAGCATCAGGCAAAGCCGCTGTTGCCGCCTGAAAACGCTTGAGATAGCCAGCAAGTTTCTTTTTTCGAGAATTATTCTGGTTGCGTATCTGGTCAATTTGACGACAGACATCATCAATAATGCCATCGGCACTTGGTGATGCTGTTTTTTTGGGTTTATCCAGCCAAAACCAGAGTTGATACCATGTTCGTTGCAACCATAAGGCATAGCCAAATGATGCAATGAACATAAATGTCATCATTTGTCCGAATAATAGTCCAACAAATCCAGCCAAACTAACGATAGTGAGCAGTCGCCAATAATCCCACTGCATCAATTAATCTTCAGCAAATCGATAGCCAACACCACGTACCGTTTGCACAAGCCTATCGTGACCTGTAGGTTCAAGCGCTTTACGTAATCGACGAATATGTACATCGACCGTACGTTCTTCGATATAAACCGTATCACCCCACACCTGATCAAGCACCTGACCACGGCTATACGCTCTCTCTGGCGTTTTCATAAAAAAGTGTAATAAACGAAACTCGGTTGGACCTAAATCAATGCGTTTACCATCAATAGTCACGCGATGGCTTTGAGTATCGAGATCTAAACCTGCAAATGATAACTGCTGACCACTAGCACTAGCTGAGTCATCTGGTTTACATCGTCTTAATAACGCTTTGATTCTGGCAATTAACTCCGGTGGTGAAAATGGCTTGTTAACATAATCATCTGCACCGACACTGAAACCTTTAACCAGATCGTCACTTTCGCCTTTGGCTGTTAGCATGATGACTGGAATATCAGCGATATATTCATTCGAACGTAAGCGTCGAATAAACTCTATCCCATCAATGCCGGGCAACATCCAATCAAGTAAAATCAAGTCTGGTTTCGATTGCCCCAGCCACTGCAAACCTTGTTCAGCATCTGCTACCGGTTCATACACAAAGCCGGCATGACGCAATGAAAAACACAGCATATCTCTAATTGCTGCATCATCTTCTACTACTAAAATCGTTGTCGCCACTGTTTCCACTTCCCGATCTTTAGGATTAACTGGCTTATCATACCGATTAATTGTTACATTTTTGTAACAGCTAATGCTATATCAATAGACTCACAGAGCCGCTTGGATACATTTTAAAATGCCATAATCCAACTGCCCATCCAGCTCGTCATATATTGGTTTTAATCTGCCTTTGCTGTCATCTTGCATTGACTCAATCAAAAAAACAACTTCGGCATACACGCTATCGTCAATATCAATCACCTCTCTAACATCAAGCAAACCAACCTCAATAGCCTGAGCCAAATGCGTATAAATGGTCGTGGTTTTAACATCGCGTTGTTGTGCAATATCGTCTATTGATAGCTGTTGTTGATAGAGTATTAAGGTCTCATTAACGGTGTCGCTTAAACGATTATTAAGTAATTCAGACTGAGGATAACGCTTTATTTGATCAATAAAATATTGCCCATAGCGAGTTTGTTTTAGCTGGCCAACACCTGACACCTTGGCAAAGTCAGCCAATGTGGTTGGTCGTTTTTTGAGCATGTCATGCAAGCTATCATCACTAAAAATGACATAGGCGGGAACATCCATCTCATCAGCCAATGTTTTGCGTAAACTGCGTAATGCCTCCCATAACGCCATATCTTGGGGTTTCACCGCAATTTTTCCTGATCGCTGTTTAGCCGACTTAGATGATTCTGGTGCTACCGGCATTCTTAGTGCGATTGTTTGCTCACCTCGTAATAGTGGACGACATTTCTCAGTCAAACATAATGCGCCATGACGTGACATATCAATATCGATATAGGCCAGGGCAATTAATTGTCGAAATAGACTACGCCAGTGTGTCACCGACAGCTCTTTACCTATACCAAAGGTCGTGATCTGATCATGACCATTTCGAACAATGCGTTGATCGGTTTTACCCTGCAACACATCAATTAAATAATTAACCCCAAACTGCTGACCTGTTCGGAAAATACACGACAATGCTTTTTGTGCGGCTTCAGTACCATCCCATTGCTGTGGCGGTGACAAACAATTATCACAATTGCCACAGGGCTGGGTGTCGTGTTCATCAAAATAGGATAATAGGGTTTGACGTCTGCAGCTAATAAGCTCACATAAACCCAGCATAGACTCGAGTTTATGGTGTTCAACCTGTTTATGTATCTGATCTGCGTTGGAGTTTTGAGTGAACTGCCTCAATGTAATCATATCTTGTAGCCCATAGGCCATCCACGCATTGGCTGGCATGCCATCGCGCCCTGCTCGACCCGTTTCTTGATAATAAGCCTCAACACTTTTAGGCAAATTTAAGTGTGCAACAAAGCGCACATCAGGTTTATCAATACCCATTCCAAAGGCAATGGTTGCGACCATAATGACACCGTCTTCGCGTAAAAACCGTTGCTGGTGTTGCTGACGTATTTGTTGGCCCAAACCAGCATGATATGGCAGAGCAACTCGACCTTGCTCATTTAACCACTGGGCAATGTCATCGACTTTATTTCGCGACAAACAATAGACAATACCAGCATCATGTGGATGATTAGCTTGTAAAAAAGACCATAAGCGCTGTTTCGGATTATTACCTTCCGAGATGGCATAGTGAATATTGGGCCGATCAAAACTGGTAATAAAATGTTGCGCTTGCTGTAGCTCTAGTTGCGTGACAATTTCATCACGTGTTCGCCTGTCGGCCGTTGCTGTTAATGCAAGCCGTGGTACATTCGGAAACCGTTGATGCAAGACCGAGAGTTTTTGATATTCTGGCCGAAAATCATGGCCCCACTGTGAAACACAATGTGCCTCATCAATAGCAAATAGTGCTATTTGGCACTGTTCTAATAATGCTAAGGTTGCATAAGATAATAGCCGTTCTGGGGCAATGTATAACAAATCAAGTTCGTTATTAAGCAGTTTGGTTTGCACCGCTTGCGTGTCACTAACCGTCAAGCTTGAATTTAAAAAAGCGGCTTTGATGCCAAGTTGTAGCAAAGCATCAACCTGATCTTGCATTAAGGCAATTAATGGCGAGACGATGATGGCCGTACCATCACGAACTAATGCTGGGATTTGATAACACAGTGATTTACCACCACCCGTCGGCATTAAAACCAGAGCATCATTGCCCTCGACTATTTGTTGAATAATCGCCTGCTGATCATGTCGAAACTGATCATAGCCAAAAACCGATTTTAGAAGCTCATGAGCCGTGTTCATCCGAGCATTCATAACAGATAGTTTCAACGTGGTTAGTGAAGGCGAGTCTACCACGATGATTGACTATCAGCACGTGGTCTAAAACAAACCAAATAATCTTATCAGCTTTAAGCCATGATGCCTTTAATCATATAAAAGATGGATGCCGCTAAAACAGCGGCAGCTGGAACAGTGATCAGCCACGCTGTAATGATTTTCTTAATCGCATCGCGTTTCACATATAAGGTTTTCTGATCTTTCTTCAGTTCCTTTTTAACATATTTAATCGCATCATCTTCTTCATCTATAAGTCGATAAAGCGCGGTTATACGCTGATAATCTTCGACAGATTTATCTTGTTTTTTACGTAAATCATTAAGCTCTCGACGCAAGGCATGACGGCGTTTTTTCTCATTTTCAAGTTCTGCCAAATCTTGTTCTATTTCATGTTCAATTGATGCAGAAGTATCCAACCACTCTCTCAAAAAACCGACACCAAAGACACCGCCAATGGCGATATGGGTCGAACTAACGGGTAAACCCAATTGGCTGGCAATAATCACTGTTACAGCAGCAGCCATTGCCACTGAAAATGCGCGCATTTGATCCAATTCCGTGATTTCGCTACCGACGGTTCTAATGAGACGTGGTCCATACAAAGCCAAACCAATAGCAATACCAAAAGCGCCAACACCCATTACCCAGAAAGGAATACCGGCTTTGACAGAAATACCGCCGGTCATTACTGCATCATTAATCGCTGCCAATGGTCCAATCGCATTCGCAACATCATTGGCACCATGAGCAAAACTCAATAATGCCGCAGCAAAAATCAATGGAATCGTAAATAATAAATTAACACCCGCACGCGAATTATCTAGGGTAGCCAACTTGGATTTAAGCGTTTGTTTTAGCAAAAAGAACACCGCCACACCCACAATAAGACCTAATATTGCCGCTGTTGTGAAAGAAGGTTTGTTAGTGACTTCAAACGTCAAAAAAGTGAAATCATTAATGCCAGTAATTATGTGTGGCCAAATCGATTTCAACCCTTTTAATATTAAATAGGTGACAAATGCCCACGCCATAATCGCAACATACAACGGCACCCACCGATATGAAGCAGAAATTTTGTCCTCTTGAAATACGATGGTTTTTTTTATGGCAAATAAGAATATCGCAGCAATAATTCCACCGATAACTGGAGAGATAACCCAAGAAGCAACTATTTGTCCCATAGTGAACCAATTGACAATACCAAACCCTGCTGCGGCAATACCGGCTCCCATCACACCACCAACAATAGAATGGGTTGTTGAAACCGGTGCTTTCGCCATGGTAGCAACGTTTAGCCATAGTGCCGCTGCCAATAATGCCGCCATCATAGCCCACAAGAAACTATCGGTATCGCTGCCAAAGCCATTAATATCAATGATGCCTTTTTTAATAGTTGATACGACATCACCACCAGCAATAAAAGCACCGCCAGCTTCAAATATCATCGCGATCACGATCGCACCACCCATTGTTAGGGCTTTTGAGCCGACAGCAGGCCCAACATTATTGGCGACATCATTAGCACCAATATTCATCGCCATATAACCACCAAAAACGGCAGCAATAGCTAGAAACACACTATTAGGAACAGAACCACTCGTTGCAAAACTATAAGCAAGGACCCCTACCAAAAAAAACAGTGCAAAGCCGATACGCGCCAAATCATTTTTGCTACGCTTTAGCGCCTGCTTTTCTAATTCATGTATTGTATTTATTTCCACCAGAAATCAACCTGTGTTTCAAAAGTCGGCTAATTATGTCAATTTTGTAACATATTGACTAACTAATTCGCTTTTTAAACTATCGGCTGTAACTATCAGTTGTTACTATTGTCTACTTATCACTTAACGACAGATGCTATGTGACCGATGAAAAAATTTTTATTTTTAATGCTTCTGCTTGTCTCAATGACAGCCCAATCGCGACCAGGTTTGCTCGATAGCCTCGGTTTAACTAATGATTACGACACGCCGCTGCCGGTTGAACAAGCCTTCCAATTTTCTGCAATTATTAAAGATGAAACATCACTAACAGCACAATGGCAAATTGCACAGGGTAATTATTTATATAAAGATAAAATTCGTTTCGAACTTGCTGATAGTGATGGCGTTTCTTTGCTGCCAATATCATTGCCCGTTGGTGAAAACAAGGTGGATGAAATCTTCGGGCTGAGCGAAGTTTATACCCATGACACATCGCTAACACTGCCACTAAAACGTGATAACCCTGGTAGCCGCTCAATCACGCTTATAGCCCATTACCAAGGCTGTTCAGAAACATTCCATATCTGTTATCCACCCACTCAATCAACCATCGAATTACTATTGCCAACGATTACTTCTGACGAAACTAACGCTGTCAATACAGTAAGCAAAAGTGATGTTGCCAACCCATTTTCACAACAGGATCGCATTGCTAAAAGCCTGTCAGAAGATAGCTTAGCCAAAATCTTATTTGGCTTTTTAGGCTTAGGTTTGCTGCTCGCATTCACTCCCTGTGTGTTTCCAATGATCCCGATCTTATCAAGCATAATTGTTGGTGAAGGTGAACGCATCACCACCCATCGTGCTTTTATATTATCGCTAAGTTATGTCCTTGCCATGTCAGTCACCTATACCGCAGCCGGAGTCGTAACAGGCTTAGTCGGTGAAAACTTACAGGCCATGTTTCAAAACCCGTGGATCATCGGCAGTTTCAGTGGCCTATTTGTCATTTTAGCCTTATCCATGTTCGGTTTATTTGAACTGCAGTTACCTCATGCCTTACAACATCGACTTCATCGCATCAGTCATCAACAACAAGGTGGTCATGTGATTGGGGCTGCAACCATGGGTTTATTATCGGGCTTGATTGTTGGCCCTTGTTTGGCACCACCATTAGCTGGTGCACTTATTTTTATTGGTCAACAAGGCGATCCTGTTTTGGGAGGAATGGCATTGTTCGCCCTAAGTATGGGTATGGGCTTGCCATTATTGATTATAGGTACATCCGCTGGCAGTTTATTACCAAAAGCAGGTGACTGGATGATCACGATAAAAACCATATTTGGTGTATTGATGCTGGCTTTGGCAGTCTGGATGTTAGAACGCATTTTGCCAGCGTGGATCATTATGCTGCTGTGGGGCTCGCTTATCATTGGCGTTGCTATTTTCCTGGGCGCACTTAACAGCCTTCATGTTGATTCAAGTGGCTGGGAAAAATGCTGGAAAAGTACTGGCATCATTTTATTAATTTATGGCTCACTACTGATTATCGGTGCAGCCAGTGGTAGTCATAATGTTTGGCAACCGCTTGACACGTTTACATTAAAATCTGCAAATGCTGATAGAGCACCATCAGGCATTCAATTTAAGCGGGTTTCTGATTTAGCAGAATTAGATCACGCACTAAGCAACATTCAAACCGTATCAATGCTCGATCTCTATGCCGACTGGTGTGTTGAATGCAAACGTATGGAAGTCACCACCTTCAACGATCCACTGGTTGTTGATGCGCTGTCAAACATAAGCGCATTACAAGTTGATATGACCGAGAATAACAATAACCACAAAGCACTACTTAAACATTTTGGTTTATTTGGCCCGCCTACTCTATTGTTTTTTGATAGCAATGGGCATGAATATCGACACCATCGCCTTATCGGACTTGTCAGTGCTGGTGAACTGATCAATCACATTGCCAATCTTCCACCGTCAGCACCATAATATTCAGAACTACCCAGTTCGACGAATTTAGCTTCAAAAAACCGCATTTTCTGTTAAAAAACTGGACAATAATTAACCACTCGTGCAAAATTCACATGATATAAATGTTGATTTAGGCGCAATCATTCCAATGGCAAAAATTTTAGTGCTGCACGGCCCCAACTTAAATCTTTTAGGTAGCAGAGAGCCAGAGCATTACGGTTCAGATACTTTGGCCACAATTGCACAACGATTGCACCAACAGGCAAAGACCCAAAATGTTGAGCTGGAAAGCGTCCAATCCAACGCTGAACACGAGCTGATCAATAGTATTCACAACGCTCGTAACAACACAAATTTTATCATCATCAATCCGGCCGCATTTACACATACAAGTGTCGCACTACGTGATGCTTTATCCGCTGTTGAAATTCCATTTATCGAAGTGCATCTTTCAAATGTGCATGCACGCGAACCATTTCGTCATCATTCATACTTATCTGATATCGCTGTCGGCGTTATCTGTGGTTTGGGTGCACAAGGTTATGAGCTTGCTCTACAAGCAGCCATCTCACATATTAATAAAAATAAATAATACAAAGGCTATCTCATGGATATTCGTAAAATAAAAAAGCTGATCGATCTTATTCAAGAATCAGATGTTGTAGAAATCGAAATTCACGAAGGTGAAGAATCTGTTCGCATCAGTCGTGCCAGTTCTACTGCCCCAGTGATGATGCATGCACCTGCTGCCGCTCCAGCACCAGTTAGTGATCCTGCAACAGCGGCACTAGTTGTTGAAGCACCAGCGCCAGCTGCTCCCAATACTGCAAATGCCGTAAAATCGCCAATGGTGGGAACCTTCTATCGTTCATCTTCGCCTGAAGCGCCTTCATTTATCGAAGTTGGTCAAACCGTTACTGCCGGTGATGTTATTTGCATCATTGAAGCAATGAAAATGTTTAATCAGATTGAAGCCGATCGTAGTGGTGTCGTAAAAGCGATTCTGGTTGAAAATGGTCAACCCGTTGAATATGACGAACCTTTAGTGATAATCGAATAATAACCAATTAGCACGCTCGATGATTCAAAAGCCCCAAACAACGGATTACACATATCATGATTGAAAAAATAGTCATTGCTAACCGCGGTGAAATTGCACTTCGTATCCTTCGTGCTTGTAAAGAGCTTGGCATTAAAACCGTCGCGGTTCACTCTGATGTAGATCGTGATTTAAAACACGTTTTACTCGCAGATGAAACCGTATGTATCGGTCCTGCTGCTTCCACTGATAGTTATTTGAACGTACCGGCAATTATTAGTGCTGCTGAAATTACCGATGCTTCTGCCATCCATCCTGGCTATGGTTTTTTATCAGAAAATGCTGATTTTGCTGAACGTGTCGAAAACAGCGGTTTTATCTTTATCGGACCCAAAGCAGAAACCATTCGCTTGATGGGCGATAAAGTGTCAGCCATTGCCGCCATGAAAGCAGCTGGTGTGCCTTGTGTGCCAGGTTCCGATGGTCCACTTGGCGATGATGATGCAACTAATATTCGTCTGGCTCATGACATTGGTTATCCCATTATTATTAAAGCATCTGGCGGCGGCGGCGGTCGTGGTATGCGTGAAGTACACAGTGAAGCGCATCTGCTAAATGCCATTGCGATGACGCGTGCCGAAGCAAAAGCAGCCTTTGCTAATGATATGGTTTACATGGAAAAATTCCTTGAAAATCCACGTCACATTGAATTTCAGGTATTAGCCGATCAACACGGCAATGCCATACATTTAGGTGAACGTGATTGCTCAATGCAACGTCGCCATCAAAAAGTATTAGAAGAAGCGCCAGCGCTTGGCATCACACCTGAATTACGCGCTCGTATGGGTAAAATCTGTGCCGATGCCTGTGTTCGTATTGGCTACCGTGGTGCAGGTACGTTTGAATTTTTATACCAAGATGGTGAATTCTATTTCATTGAAATGAATACTCGTATTCAAGTAGAACACCCTGTTACCGAGCAGGTGACTGATACTGACTTAGTCGCTGAACAAATTCGTGTTGCCTCGGGATTACCCTTATCGTTAACTCAAGATGATATTGTTATTCGTGGTCATGCTATTGAGTGTCGTATTAATGCTGAAGATGCTAAAACATTTATGCCTAGTCCCGGTTTAGTCACGCATTACCATGCTCCAGGCGGTGCCGGCATCCGTATGGATTCACATATTTATAGTGGCTATCGTGTGCCACCTAACTATGATTCATTGATCGGTAAATTGATTGTTTATGGCACAACGCGTGAATCAGCTATCGCGCGAATGAAAACGGCATTGCATGAAATTGGCATTGAAGGCATCAAAACCAATGTCGCCCTTCAACAAAGTATTATGGATGATACCCACTTCCAAGAGGGTGGCACTAATATCCACTATCTTGAAAAGAAACTGGGGCTATAACTTTCACCATGGCCTGGATTCAATTTATATTCAACAGTACGCCTGACGCTGCTGATCACCTATCAGATATGCTGTCAGAGTGCGGTGCTGATGCGATCACATTTCAAGATAATCAAGATCAACCCATCTACGAACCAGAGCTAGGCACAACACCTTTATGGTCATCGACTGATGTCGTCGCTTTGTTTGATGCCGAAACCGATCCTGACTCAGTTATTACATTATTAACTGGCTTAATGGCGCCCACTGCGTTACCACGCTATCGTGTTGAAGCCGTTGAAGATAAAGATTGGGTAAGAGAATGGATGGATAATTACCATCCTATTAATTTTGGTGATCGTTTGTGGATTTGTCCAAGCTGGCAAACGCCACCTGACAAACATGCCATCAATATCATGTTAGATCCCGGTCTGGCCTTTGGTACCGGCACACACCCTACAACTGCATTATGTCTTAACTGGCTCGATCAAGCTGATGTCACAGACAAATATGTTATTGATTATGGCTGTGGTAGTGGCATTTTAGCGATCGCAGCAGCATTGCTTGGTGCCAACAAAGTAATTGGCGTCGATACCGATCCACAAGCTTTGGAAGCAACACAAGCTAATGCAGCACGTAATGGTGTAGAAATCGACACCTATTTTCCCGATGAATGCCCCGATCTAGCTTGCGACCTATTACTTGCCAATATCTTGGCAGGACCATTACAGTCTTTAGCACCGCGTTTAGCGGCACTAACCAAAACCGGCGCACCGATAGTCTTGTCCGGCATTTTAGATACACAAGCAGATATGGTCAGCCAACGTTACCAAGCTTGGTTTGATATGAATCCACCTGTACAAAAAGAAGAATGGATCCGATTAACAGGTCTGAAACATGACTAAATCTGTGTTTAAAATTGGGTCTTATCAACTGCCAAATAATTTATTTTTAGCACCTATGGCAGGTGTGACAGATCGCCCGTTTCGCCAATTATGTCGCCGCTTAGGTGCCGGTATGGCAGTATCTGAAATGATCACTGCAAATAAAATGTTGTGGGCAAGTAAAAAATCATTACTTCGTGCTAATCATGATGGTGAACCTGAACCGCGCAGTGTGCAAATTGCCGGGACGGATCCCTATATGATGGCTGAAGCTGCCCAACATAATGTCGAGCAAGGCGCTCACATTATCGATATCAATATGGGTTGCCCGGCTAAAAAAGTTTGTAATGTGATGGCGGGGTCGGCCTTATTGCAACATGAAAAACTGGTAGCTCAAATTCTAGAGTCCGTAGTTAAAGCCGTTGATGTGCCCGTCACCTTAAAAATTCGTACTGGTTGGGATCCGCAACATCGCAATGGTGTAAACATTGCCCGAATAGCTGAAAGCACTGGCATTCAAGCACTTGCAGTTCATGGACGCACACGTGCCTGTGCTTATAAAGGCGAGGCCGAGTTTGACACAATTGCTGAAATTAAAGCTGCCATAGCCATACCTGTCATAGCCAATGGCGATATCACAACACCTGAAAAAGCGAAACAGATCCTTGACTACACCCATGCTGATGGCATCATGATCGGTAGAGCTGCACAAGGAAACCCTTGGATTTTCAAACAAATTCAACATTATCTGGACTATAACCAATTTTTAGCAGCACCTTGTTTGAATGAAGTAAGACAGACATTGCTTGAACATCTCGCTACATTGTATGCGTTCTATGGTGAATACACGGGTGTCCGAATGGCGAGAAAACATATTGCCTGGTACAGTAAAGGCTTACGAAATGGCAATCCATTTCGTCAACACATCAACACCTTGGACACAGCGCAGCAACAACTCGAGTTTACCGAACACTTTTTTGCTCAACTGCAACAACAGGATACCTTGGCAGCATGAGTTATCCACAAGACCAGCAGATAACAGCCTGCTTTGACCTTGCAGTTGACGCTGAACGCACCCATGCACCACTCAGTGAATGTGTTGAAGTTGCATTAAAAACCTATTTCAAACACCTTGATGGTCATAGTGCTGCCAATCTTTACGAAATGTTATTAAGTGAAGTCGAAGCGCCCTTATTACGAGCGACCTTAGAGCACACTCAAGGCAATCAAAGTCGTGCCGCCGAGATTTTGGGTCTCAACCGTGGCACCTTACGCAAAAAATTAAAAGCTTACGGCTTATAAAACAGATAATTATTTAGATCAGGAAACATTCATGAACAAAGTCCAACGCGCCTTACTTAGCGTTTCAGATAAGACGGGTGTACTAGAACTCGCACAACAACTCACTCGCCTTGGCGTTGAATTACTATCAACCGGTGGTACGGCAAAGTTACTACAAGAAGCAGGTTTGCCAGTAAAAGAAGTATCTGAACATACTGGTTTTCCAGAGATGATGGATGGCCGCATCAAAACTCTACATCCTAAAATTCATGGTGGTTTATTAGGTCGTCGCGGCACTGATGAAGCTATTATGGCAGAACACGATATTGCTCCGATTGATTTAGTTGTTGTTAACTTATATCCGTTTGAAGCAACTATTGCGCGTGATGATTGCACCTTGGCAATGGCGATTGAAAATATCGATATCGGTGGCCCAACTATGTTACGTGCTGCCGCTAAAAATCATGCCTCAGTGACGGTATTAATTGATCCTGCTGATTACTCACGGGTAATTGACCAAATCGAAGCAAATGGTGGTGTTGATGATGCAACCCGTTTTGATCTAGCCATTAAAACATTCGAACACACTGCCCATTATGATGGTGCTATTTCAAACTATTTTGGCACTTTGACTGAGGGTGCTGACAAAGTGAATTTCCCTCGCACCTTCAATACCCAATTCCATAAAGCACAAGAAATGCGTTATGGTGAGAACCCTCACCAAAAGGCCGCTTTTTATACTGAAAAAGCACCAGAAACAGGTACGATTGGTGCAGCGGTTCAACTGCAAGGTAAAGCCTTGTCTTACAACAATATTGCTGATACCGATGCCGCATTGGAATGCGTTAAGGCATTTCCAGAATCACCAGCATGTGTGATAGTTAAACATGCTAACCCATGTGGTGTTGCAACAGCTGATAACCTGTTAATAGCCTATGATTTGGCTTACCAAACTGATACAACTTCTGCATTTGGCGGCATTATCGCGTTTAATCGAGAATTAGATGCCGAAACGGCACACGCTATTATTGATCGCCAATTTGTCGAAGTCATTATTGCCCCTGCTATCAGTGAACAAGCCATAGAAGTCATTAGCACTAAAAAGAATGTTCGCCTACTTTGCTGCGGTGCATTCCCACAACAACACGCTCAAGGTTTAGATTACAAACGTGTGACTGGCGGTTTATTAGTACAAGATCGTGACACCGCATTAGTGACAGCAGACGAATTAAAAGTTGTCACCCAAAAAGCGCCAACACCAGAACAAATGTCTGATCTTTTATTTGCATGGCGTGTTGCTAAGTTTGTTAAATCCAATGCGATTGTCTATGTTAAAAACCAACAAACCGTTGGCATTGGCGCCGGCCAAATGAGTCGTGTAGTCAGTAGCCGTATTGCCGGAATCAAAGCTAATGATGCAGGCTTAACGGTGCCAGGAGCAGTTATGGCTTCTGATGCCTTCTTCCCGTTCCGTGATGGTTTAGATGCGGCAGCTGAAGCGGGAATTAGCGCCGTTATTCAACCGGGCGGTTCAATGCGAGATGATGAAGTGATTGCGGCAGCCGATGAACATGGTATTGCAATGGTATTCACTGGCATGCGTCATTTTAGACACTAGTCACTATGGTTAACTTAACTAGATGGATCTAATCGAAGTTACAAAATTATTTAATGCTCACAATCGCTCCAGGATTGAGCGATTGCTTGAGTTAGCACCATCAGCACATCAGACTTTTTTACAATTTTTACCATTAATTTTTCAGTCTAATGATTCGGCTTTGCCATGTTATGTTGAAGGTGCACCATTTGGCATCGTTGACTATCAGCCAAGTAATAAGCTATTAGCCCTCGCCAAGAAAAATCATCCCACTCTTTCTTATTCCAAACATGCTTTTAGACACTATCCGATTCAAGGTCTATACCTGATAAATGATATTGGTGCCTTGTATTATCCAGATGATCCTCAGTTTGATTTATGGCTAATCTATTGTTCGGACAATACCGAACAGCAGATCCAATTACTCAAAACTAAATTACACGATAGTATTAGCCTGGCAAAATCGTTGGGAATAAAACTGAATGCTCGATTGCTCAATGATACTGCTATCAAAGAATATAAAATTGAATCCGATGATTTAGACAGGTTTTACAGTAGCGGACTTATTCTGGCTGGCAGTATTCCTTTATGGTGGTTGCTTTCGCCCGAACAAGAGCTAGACTATCAAACCCATGCAAGACAGTTAGTTTCTGCTCCTGCCGTCGATGCCGCTATTCTTGACTTTGGTCCTTTAGAAAAGCACTCGGCATCCGTGCTTGTTGATACCGCTATTAAAGCAAGTTTAGCTGCCTTGAATTATGGACTGCCTTGCTATCTCGAGTTATTTTTTCAGCAAACCTTACTCGATCATCTCTCGGACAATTTATGGCTGTCACCCCGCTATAAACAAGCTATATATAGCAAAGAGACCAATACCTTTTTCTGTGAACCTCTTATATTAAAATATGAGTTGGTCTCAGAAGAGATCCCATCTGAATTTATCCCCTATCTCCAGCGTTCACTCTATTTATTGGCTAATGAACGCTTATCGACCAAAGTGACATCGCCACGGTTTCCCTGGCGGCGAGACAATATGGCCGATCTTGTTAATCAATGGCAATGGAATAACCAGGAATTAGCCGAATTAGATCAGCGCAATCAGGCACAAATCCGTCAACGTTTAGATGAATTTAAGCTGACCAAAACCCTGACACAACAATTCAACAGCACACTTAGTGGGGTAATAAAAAGTTCAGCTCCAGATGCGTCAAAAAAGTTTGTATTACTACAAAAAGCATTTCAAGATCTGTTTGATAGTCCTCCTGATGTTATTCCATGTTTACCTCCGTCGCTGATACCTGACGTTTCTGAAGATATACTATTTATTGAATTTGACTCGGCAAACAGACAATGGCGTATCAATGAAATTGAACGAACAACGCTAAAAAAAGATCAAGGCTTTTCTCCGTTATATACTAGCGCTTCGTTATTACTTACTGTTGCATGGGCGATTATTAACGGTGCGCTGTCCAAATATACCCGTGTTAAATTACTTTCAAATAATAGTGATGTGTCGACAACGACGCTTTATAGCTTGATTGAGCAGTTAGTCAAATCGCCTTTGGTAACGATGCCGCCATCAGATGAAAATTTAATTTGGCTAGTATTTGCTAATACAGAGATCACCCCTAAACAAGCCTATAAACAGCAAGATATAAAACTAGCTCTCCGTCTTCGCGATCCGCTAAATTATGGTTATCATCGTCGAAATATGATCTTGTGTTTAGAGGTAATAACGCGTTCAAAAGATAATACATGGCACTACTTGCATAATGATAGTGTCAATGCAGTGGGAGAAACCCTTGCCAATTTTGTTCGTTGGCACTCACCTACTTCACAACAAAATTATGTAGAGTGTTGGTGTCCAACACCGTCTTTTGCCAGCAATATTAATAAAAGAATAACGACGCTGTGCCAGCATCTATCTGAGCAGGTTCAACATGCACCAAAAAATGGCATCTACATTCTTGAAGTAGGTGACCAATTATGCCGAATCCAATGGCAACAGCAACATGTCGATGCCACGCTTTATGCTCGTCGTTATGATCTCGACACCATCTTATCTCTGACTAGAAATGAATTTTATGCCACCCATGTTGATGAGAATTTGGATCATGAAGGTCTTTATCGATTGTTACTAAAGGAACAAAATCGACAGCAAATACGTGTGTTTATTGATACCCAAAAATCACAGATCGATGTGTATATTGTTGATGAACTTGGGCACCTCGATAAACAACATTTTTCAACATTAAAAGAAGCTACTTTGCTGACTAATTTGAATCAATTTCTATCTGCTGTAGCTGCCACCCAACATCTTAGTAAACCGCATTTTTATAAATTACATAACATCTACGGTGAGTGGTCGTTGAAAGCATTAGCTCTTCCGTCACCTGATACCACACATAACTATCTCCCAGTTCAAGTTAAAATGGAACAGGTAAAAACTGACTCACAATGCACAATAAAATGTGGACCCAAACAGTTTAGTGGCAAAGCCAACGACGCAGCATTATTTGATCAAGTATCGCAATTTATGCTTAGTTTGCGTAAATCATCCAGTTCTTTTTCACTCTACATTACCGAACTTACATTTGAGCAAACCACACCAATAACAACTACTCACGATCATCTTATTTTCAAACAACACCTCGAAAACTTACTGAACAATCGTCAAATCCTTTCGCTTTAGCCCCCGCTCTTTTATTATGTACTGTTTAAATCAACAGAGACCTGACCGAACATGATTAATGTTGGCATTGTAGGCGCGACAGGCTACACCGGAGTAGAGTTATTACGTCTGCTTGTAACGCATCCTGAAGTGACATTAAAAATCATTACATCTCGTGCAGAAGCAGGCATGCCCGTCTCTGATATGTTCCCCAATCTTCGTGGTTTTGTCGATCTGTGCTTTAGTGAGCCCGATGTAGACCAATTAGCTAGTTGTGATGTGGTATTTTTTGCAACACCTCACTGTGTCGCCATGGCAATGGTGCCTGAATTAATCAAGCGTGGAACTCGTGTCATTGATTTGTCAGCAGACTTTAGACTTAAAGATGCCAAACAATGGGAACAGTGGTACAACATGCCTCATAGCTGTCCTGAACTGCTCGATCTTGCCGTCTATGGCTTGCCTGAAATAAATCGTGAACAAATAAAATCTGCCCAGTTAATTGCTGTTGCTGGTTGCTACCCTACTGCAACTCAACTCGGATTTCTTCCCTTGCTAGAAAATGACGTAATTGATCCATTACACCTGATTGCCGATGCTAAATCGGGGGTTAGTGGTGCAGGCAGAACAGCAGCTGTTGCCAGCTTATTGTCTGAATCCTCAGAAAACATGAAGGCCTACGGCGTTGCCGGTCATCGTCACTTACCCGAAATAGAGCAAGGCTTATCAGGTGCTTACGGCAAGGCTGTAAACTTAACGTTTGTACCACATCTAACCCCAATGATCCGCGGTATCCATGCAACCTTATATGGCAGACTGACTAAGGACTGTGATCTGCAAGCATTATATCAACAGCGTTATGCCGATGAACCGTTTGTTGATGTAATGCCTATTGGCTCTCACCCTGAAACTCGTAGTGTTCGTGGTAGCAATACCTGCCGGATAGCCATTCATCAACCCCAAAATAGTGATACGGTGGTGGTATTATCGGTGATTGATAATTTAGTGAAAGGAGCATCAGGCCAAGCGGTTCAGAATATGAACATCATGTTTGGCTTCGATGAAACATTAGCTATCAACACTATTGCAGCGCTGCCATAAATGTCGTCACTGGCAAAACACGTTATTTACCAACCCAAACCGTATCGATGTCTGATCATTGTTACGGTTGCAGTCTTGCTCACCTCAGTGTTGATTTGGTTTTATTTAACACAAACGAATGAGTCGCTATTTATAGAATTATCACAACTAAAACAGCAGCAGCAACAGCTATCGAATCAAAACCAACACTTGCAACAACAGCTTAAATCGATGCAGCATGAGCTTGAAGACAAAAATCAGTTTATAGCTATTCAAAACGAAACCGATACACAGTTAAAACGCCGGCTTGATGAGCTTCAAAACAAAGTGGTTCATCTCAACAAAGAATTAATGTTTTATCAAACCATTACTCAAGGCAACGCCTCCAGTAAATTGCAAATTCGAGAATTGGAACTCAATGCAATCGCAACTGATAAGCCTGAAAATATTAGCTATCGAATCGTTATCACCCAAGGCGAAAGAATTACTAAACCGTTAACGGGCATAATTACTTTAACTTTGAACTATGACACAGACAAACACGACGTAATCAGCGAACATCAGCTTAACTTGCGCCATGTGCAAATGATTGAAGGCACGTTGAAATTGGTTGACGACACTACTCCCAACAGCATCACAGTGACTTTAAAACAAAATAAAAAAATCACCCTATCACAAACCTTTGATTGGCAAATTGCTAAGCAAAACTAACGTAGAGGCCTATTATGTTTAACAAAGGAAAAAGCAAAAACAGAGCTAAATCCGTTCGAATTGATACGTTAATTGGACAATATACTCACATTAAAGGCGATATCAGCTTTAGCGGTGGTTTACGCATCGACGGTAATATTGTTGGCAATGTTAATGCGATGGGCGATAACGAATCGGTACTGACGTTAAGTGATTTAGGCTCCATTGAAGGCGAGATAAGAGTGCCGAACCTGGTCATCAATGGCACTATAACCGGTAACGTATATGCTACCGAACATGTAGAATTGGCGCCGAAAGCCAAAGTTCAAGGTAATGTCTATTACCGAATGCTGGAAATGGTGATAGGCGCAGAAGTAAATGGTCAACTCATCCGTATCAGCAGTGATAATGAAAATATTCTTGATCTGGCCCATCAAACTATCGAAGACAGCGAAACATTTCAATTAGAACAAAAGTCTAATCTTGACTAATTTGCTTGGTTTTTACATACTAAGCACATAAATCTAAATTTTGGAGTCCATTATGAATAGTGCAGTAGTAAGTCAGTTTGAAATGCCTAGCCCCGTTAATTTTACTGATGCAGCAGCAAATAAAGTCAGTGATTTAATTAAAGAAGAAGGTAATGATGCACTAAAACTTCGCGTGTTTATTACTGGCGGTGGCTGTTCTGGCTTTCAATATGGCTTTACATTTGAAGAAGAAATTAGTGAGGGTGACACGCAAGTTGAAAAAGCGGGTGTTACCTTACTAATCGATCCATCTAGTTATCAGTATTTGGTAGGTGCTGAAATTGATTACACCGATGGTGTTGAAGGTTCTCAGTTTGTTATTCGAAACCCTAATGCAACCACTACCTGCGGCTGTGGCTCATCTTTCTCAGCATAATAGCTAATTATTTTCCGATACAGAAACTGGAAAATATCTTATCTAGCAAGTCTTCGTTAGTAAATGTTCCTGTAATTTCGCCAAGTGCATTTTGTGCTTGGCGAAGTTCTTCTGCCAGCAATTCTCCGGCTCCCATACCATTCAAACAGTCGTAGCCTACTTGAATAGCAATTCGAGCGCGCTCTAAGGCATCTAGATGACGTCTACGGGCAATAAACACCCCTTGATCTTGCGGATGGTAACCAACCGAGTCGCATAAATGTTTTTCCAATAAATCCATACCCTCGCCAGTTTTAGCTGACAAGTAAATAACGGTATCATCACCTTCTGACGCTATACTTGCTGGTATGCCACTTTTGTCTATTTTATTATGAACAATAGTAAGTGGTATATGTGACGGTAATTCAGAGCAGATCTGTTGATCTTTCTCTGTCATACCCTGACCAGCATCAATAATCAATAAAATATGGTCGGCTTGTGCCAGTTCGTTTTGAGTACGACGTATACCTTCTTGTTCAACTACATCGGTTGAGTCATGTAGACCCGCCGTATCAGATATCCGCAACGGTAATCCATTAAGATGTATTTGCTCACGTAAAATATCACGTGTAGTGCCAGCAACATCGGTCACAATCGCTGCATCATGTCCGGCTAATTGATTGTGTAAACTCGATTTGCCAGCATTAGGTTGGCCTGCCAAAACAACACTCATACCTTCACGCAACAATCGGCCTTGCTGGGCGCTGCTGCTTATACCTGCGACTGTTTTTAATAAAGCCAATAACTGATCGCCAACGGCAGCTTCAGCAAGAAAATCGATTTCTTCATCACTAAAATCAATCGCCGCCTCTACAAACATACGTAATTCGGTCAGTTGCAATAATAAGTGATTGATACGCTCTGAAAATACGCCTTGTAATGATCGCATGGCACTGCGAGCTGCTTGTTCGGTTGAACTATCAATAAGATCAGCGACCGCTTCCGCTTGCGCCAGATCCATCTTGCCATTAACAAAAGCGCGTTCTGAAAACTCACCAGGACGCGCCATGCGAGCACCGAGAGCAATAGCGCGTTGGCAGAGTCGATCCAAAACTAAAGGGCTACCATGTCCTTGCAGTTCAATAACATCTTCACCAGTAAAAGAAGCAGGATTAGGAAAATAGATGACCACACCACTATCAATAATGTCACCATCTTCATCTCTGAAATGACTGAATTTGGCATAACGTGGCGCGGCTAATTTGCCGCATATCGCGGTTGCAATACTAACGCTGGTGTCACCAGATAATCTGACAACACCAACACCGCCTCGCCCTGGTGCAGTAGCAACTGCAACTATCGTTTCCATTTACCTGCAGACTTTAGAGTGCGCCCAATTTACGGGTAATATGCCATTGCTGTGCGATTGAAAGCGCATTATTGACTACCCAGTACAACACTAAACCTGATGGGAAGAAGGCAAAAAATACCGTAAATATCACTGGAAAAGCTTTCATAACCATTGCTTGCGCAGGATCTTGTGGCGCCGGATTTAGCTTTTGTTGAAACCACATACTCAAACCAAATAATACGGGCAAGATGAAATACGGATCCATTGCTGTTAGATCTTGTAGCCAGAAAATAAATGGTGCTTGGCGCAATTCGATACTTTCAACTAACACCCAATAAAAAGCTAAGAAAACTGGCATCTGAATCAAAATTGGCAAACAACCACCTAGCGGATTAATTTTCTCGGTGCGATACAAGTCCATCATTGCTTGATTGAATTTTTGTTTATCATCGCCAAAACGCTCTTTCAAGCTTGCTAGTTTAGGCGTTAATTTGCGCATTGATGCCATTGAGCGATAACTTGCTGCTGATAAACGGTAAAAAGCCAATTTAATCAGAATGGTTAAAAATACAATCGACCAACCCCAGTTATTAGTGAGCTTATGGATCCATTCCATAATGGTAAATAAGGGCTGAGAAATAATCGTCAATTTACCGTAATCAACCGTTAAGTCCAGGTTTTCAGCCGCGGCTTCTAGGCGTTTATATTCTTTTGGACCTAAATAAAGACTGTATTTAGCCTTAGCTTGTTCACCGTTTGCAGCAGTGATTGTTGGCATCTTGATGCCAGCGGTATAGTTGGTTTCACCAATTGATTTGCCATAAAAACCTTTCGGTTTTTGATCGTATGTAGGGATAATCGCTGTCACAAAATAATGTTGAATCATTGCAGCCCAACCATCTTCTGCATTGCGACTAAAGGCAGCATCGTCCAAGTCATCAAAATCAACTTTTTCATATTGTTCGGTCGGGCTCGAAAACACAGCACCGGTATAGGTATAAATAAATCCAGAAGAACTCTCAGGTCGAGTACGATTAAATTGAGCGTAGGGATAAGCTGTAAATGACTCACCGCTGTTATTTGTAACCTGATAATCAATATCAACTAAATAGCTATTTCTGTGGAACGTAAACGTTTTAGTTACCGTTAAACCTGTTTCAGAATACCAACGAAGTGGAACAACGATAGTATCGCTATCCTGTTCAAGTTCATAAAAATCATTTTCTGCAAAAAATTGGTCGTAGTGCGTTGGCGCAGCAACATTAGAGCGTAAACCCGATTGAACCACAAACAAGTCATTAATTTGATTATTGAGTAATTGAACAGGCTGGTCTGGCTCACTTGAATCAATAGGATACGCAAGTAACGCTAATCTATCGATATCACCACCACGTGTATTGATATAAGCATCAATCACATCTGTTTTAATATGAATAGCTTGTTTGGGGTTTGCGGCAATCTCTTGTTGTAACTCAGGTAAGCTAGTAAGTGATGGCAGTGTTGCCGATGGCATGTCGGGTAAATCGTGTTTATTGAATTCATCAATAGCAGGTAATGTAGCATCAGACATAGCTGTTGCTTGTTGTTGTGCTGGCTGTTGCGGACGCACATAGTCATTTTGCCACGCTTCCCATAGCAATAAAGAAACGATCAACAAGCCAAATATAAAAAAGGTTCTGAGATTATCCATTATGTTTATTTATCTTTAAGTCAGGAACAGGATCTATACCACCCTCATGCCAAGGGTGACATCGTGAAATTCTACGTATACCTAACCAACTGCCACGCATAACACCAAAGCGCTGTATTGCTTCAATCATATAATGTGAACAGGTAGGCTGAAAACGACAATTATGCCCCAGAAGCGGGCTTAGTAGTATCTGATAACCTCGAACGAGGCCAATTATGATTTTTTCCATTGTGCTGCCACCGTTACCCAATGTCGCTCCAATGCTGCCCAGATATGAGCTGTTTGTTTTTGTCCGACATCAGCGCGGGAAAGAACAACAATATCTATATTGGCAAAGTTTAGTTGATGTTGGCGGAAAGATTCTCGCACAATTCGCTTCAATCGATTGCGACGCGTCGCCAACTTTAAATGCTTTTTAGCAACAGCTAAACCCAATCGGGGATGCCCTACCGAGTTTTCTACCGTTAATATCGTCAAACCACCGCCACCTGTGCGTTTCGCTTGACGAAACACCCGAGAAAAGTCTCTCGGGTTATTCATTCTCATGGCCCGGCTGAATGTTGCCAAGTCATGCCCTCCCTTAATAATTAGAGAAGATTATACTGTTAAGCTTGCACGACCTTTTGCACGACGAGCGTTGATTACACGACGACCGCCAACAGTTTTCATACGGGCGCGAAAGCCATGTGTACGCTTACGTTTTAAATTACTAGGCTGAAAAGTTCTTTTCATTTCACCAACTCCACTTAATACTAAATACCGTTTTGCCCATCAACGCAGTATCGTGCAGGGGCAAAAGGGATGAGATTATAGTGCTTTACAACAGTCTAGGTCAACCAATAGTTTATCTGCAACGCGAATAATTTTACTTGCCAAAATTCAGTATTGAAGATAACTTTAGCGGCTGTGCTATCAGGGTTATACTATAGCAGAGACGTCATCTATTGACGACCCAATATCTTTCTATTTATCTGATAATCAAGGAGTTCCTGTGTCTTCACCCTTATGGGAAAAATGCCTATCCCATCTTGAAGGTGAACTGTCAGCGCAACAGCTGAACACGTGGTTACGCCCCTTACAAGCCATCCAAACAACGAACCGCCTTCGTTTGTTAGCCCCTAATGCCTATGTTCAAGCCTGGGTAGAAGAACAACTTGAAACCAAGATAAATACACTGATTAGCGCGCTAAGTGATGGTGCAATTCAGACGGTTGAAATTGAAGTCGGCTCACATAATGTTAAGCCAAAATCAACAAGCAACAACAGAAGTGCGCAGCAAGCTTCATCATCAGCCAAAGTCGATCGTCGTGCCGCACCTGCAGCAGGTAGCCCGATAAATCCATTATTCACCTTTGATGCTTTTGTAGAAGGCAAATCAAATCAAATTGCACGCGCAGCCTCATTACATGTCGCTGAAGCACCGGGTACCAGTGGTTATAATCCCTTGTTCCTCTATGGCGGAACCGGGTTGGGCAAAACCCATTTGATGCTGGCAGTAGCTAACCAAATTAAGAAAAATAATCCGCGCGCGCATGTCATTTATCTGTCTTCAGAACGATTTGTACAAGATATGATTACCGCATTACGCAATAACGTTATCGATCAATTTAAATCACATTATCGCAGTGCCGATGCGCTATTAATTGACGACATCCAATTCTTTGCCAAAAAAGAACGCTCACAGGAAGAATTTTTTTACACGTTTAACAGTCTGCTCGAAGGCCAAAAACAAATTATCCTAACCTGTGACCGCTTCCCCAAAGAAGTTGAACATTTAGATGAACGTTTGCAATCACGACTAGGTTGGGGGTTAACCGTTGCGGTTGAGCCACCCGAATTAGAAACACGCGTCGCCATTTTAATTAAAAAAGCACAGCAGAATTTGATCGTGTTACCGGACGATGTTGCCTTCTTCATTGCAAAACGCATTAAATCGAATGTACGTGACTTGGAAGGTGCGCTACAACGGGTGATGGCATTTGCTCGCTTTACCAATCAACCGCTATCGATTGATATGGCACAAGAAGCACTAAAAGATCTGCTGGCTTTGCACCAAAAATTAGTTACCTTGGAAAGCATTCAAAAAACAGCGGCTGAATATTTTAAAATTCGCGTGTCCGATTTATTATCTAAAAAACGAACGCGTTCTATCGCAAGGCCTAGACAAATTGCAATGGCTTTGGCAAAAGAACTCACCAATCATAGCTTGCCAGAAATTGGTGATGCCTTTGGCGGACGTGATCACACTACGGTGTTACATGCTTGCCGAAAAGTGGCTGAGTTAAAAGAATCTGATGCCCGTATTGCTGAAGATTATCGTAATTTACTTCGAACCTTGTCGAGTTAAACTGAGAACATAATCATGGAATTTACTGTTAGCCAAGAATCGATTGTCCGCCCATTACAACTTGTTTGTAGCATTGTCGAACGTCGTGCAACCTTACCTATCTTATCTATGATTCTGTTGCGGGCTCATGGCAATCAGTTAACGATGACCAGTACCGATATGGAACTGGAAATGATCGCGACATTACCCGTTTCTGTTGAACAAGAAGGTAAGACAACGGTATCTGCACGTAAATTTCTCGATATTTGCCGTGCTTTGCCAAGTAATGCAACTATCAGTTTTAATGCCAAAGATAATAAAGCTATAGTGCGTGCCGGTAAGAGCCGCTTTTCTTTATCGACCTTACCCAGCGATGACTTTCCTGATAGCGAAGGCGCCAATTACATTGATGAAATCAGCTTACCGCAATCAGCACTAAAATCATTATTAGATGAAACCAGCTTTGCTATGGCAAGCCAGGATGTGCGCTATTACCTCAATGGTTTATTACTGGAACGTGAAGACAATCTATTACGTGCTGTTGCAACTGACGGCCATCGCCTGGCATTAGGTAGCATTACTACCTCAACCTCAGTTGCAGAAAAAAATAGCATTATCGTGCCACGCAAAGCTATCCTGGAACTCGGTCGTCTGCTCAATGATATCGAACAAAATGTCACAATTGCATTTAGCAGTCAGCAGATCAAAGTTGAGTTACCGGATTTACATTTCACCTCAAAATTGATTGATGGCCAATTTCCAAATTATCAACGTGTATTGCCTTTAGGTGGTGATAAAGAAGTTATTGCTGAGCGTGATCTGTTAAAACAAGCCTTATCACGCGCAGCAATTTTATCGAGTGATAAACAGCGTAGTGTCCGAATTAATCTTGAAACTGGCTTGTTTAAAGCAACTGTTATCAATCAGGAGCAAGAATCTGCTGAAGAAGAAATCAACGTAGACTATCAAGGTGCACCTCTAGAAATAGCATTCAATAATGCCTATTTACTCGATTTACTTAATGCTATTCCAGATAGCAAGGTTAAGATGGTGTTCAGTGATGATAACAGTAGTGTATTAATCACACCTGCCGATGAAAAGCTTGATCGACAATATGTCGTGATGCCGATGCGCCTATAATTACGATCTAGTGTTTTAATTCACCCAACACCACTTTATCTTCGGTGACTTTCTGTACAACATTTGAGTAGTAGTCATCACGGAATTGATTGAGCACGTTGGCAACTATCGTCGGGTCAACATCACTTCCAAGCAACACTTCTTCTGTCAGCCTTAAACTTGTTTCCAAGGTTTCAGACACCGTTGTAGTCGCACCATTGCGAATCAAATCAGCACAATGCTTGCGATCTTTTGCCCGAGTATGAATCGGCATATTAGGATAATGTTGGCTGACAATCGAGACTAATCTATCTATCTGCTCCGGATTGTCCAGAGCAACCACGATCATCTTCGCATCATCTGCACCAGCTGCCTGTAGCACTTTAACATTACTAGCATCGCCAAAAAATACGGGGAACCCCTGCGCTCTTGCCACCTTAACACGATCTTGTTTCATATCCAGGGCAATGTATGGCACTCCGGCAATATTGAGGATCGCTGCAATACGCGCACCAACCCGTCCAAATCCAGCCAGAATGATATGTTGCTCTGAGGCATCAATAAACTCACTAAAGCGCTCTCCTTCATGTGTCTCGGGTGTCGCAAAGTGAGCCAACACATAATTTGCCAACATCACCACGAAAGGTGTCAACGCCATTGTGAGTGCAATAATTAAGGTCAACATTTGGCTTTGTTGTAGCGATAAAACACCTGCTACAGTGGCAAAACCAAACATAACAAAACCAAACTCACCACTTTGAGATAACAATACTGCTGTTCGCAACGAAATATCATGGCGAGTGCCGGCAATACGCGCAAGAAGATAAACTACCGCAGCTTTAATTATCATCAAACCAAGTGTCAGAGCAATGATCAACCCCAGTTTTTCCCATAGCAGGGCGAAGTCGATACCCATGCCCACCGTCATGAAAAACAAGCCTAATAAAATCCCTCTAAATGGCAAAATATCTGCTTCGATTTGATGGCGATATTGCGATTCAGCTAACATCACCCCCGCCAAAAATGCACCTAAGGCCATAGAAAAACCTATCGACTCCATGATCCATGCCACACCTAATACCAGCAGTACCGCCATCGCAATGAATACTTCAGGATCTCGGCTGGCAACCACTCTTCCTAAGATTGGATTCAATAAATAACGACCAGCGATCAATAAAGCAATAATGACTAGAATTGAATATGGCATGCTGATAAGGCTATGAGGCTCACTCGCGCTACTATCTGTCAGTAACGATACCATGGCTAATAAGGGCACCACAGCCAAGTCCTGCAACAAAAGCACCGAAAAAGACATGCGCCCCATTACCGTCGAAATACCACCTTTTTGTGCCAGAATCTGCAAACAGAAAGCCGTTGATGACAGCGCCAAGCCAAAGCCAACAACCAAGGCCGTTTTCGTTGGCAATCCAAATAGTACAGCAACACCATAGAGTATGGCTGCAGTTAACAGCAATTGACCTAACCCAAGACCAATAACCATCTTGCGCATCTGCCACAATTTATTAGGTTCAAGCTCAATCCCAAGTGCAAATAATAAGAAAACAACGCCAAATTCTGCCAGATGACGTACTTGCTCAACTTCGGTGATAATGCCTAAGCCCCATGGCCCTAAAATAATACCTGCAGTTAAATAACCTAAAATTGCACCTAAGCGAATTGCATGAAACAAGGGAATGACAATAACCGTTGCCAACAGCAAGGCTAAAATATCAATTAAATAATGTGCGCTGGTGCTAGTCATAGTTGGAAAATGCCTTTATTAATCATGGTAATGTCTAGGTGTTACTCGCCAGCATCAATGCTAAGCCTTTTTGATAGGCAGCACTTTGTTGTTGATGCTTTCCTTGTGCGGCTAAGACCTCAGCCAGAATCTGATAACTCTCACCTCTGGCACCATGTGCCACACTCGCTGTTAAATATTCTTCCGCCTTAACCCACAACTTATTCGCTTTAGCCAAGCGGCCTAAGGTCAATAATAACCATGGATTATTTTCTCTATTTTTTAACCATTTTTCGGCTTTCGCAAGCGCTGCTAACGGTTCTACCATATCGATCAGTCCATATTGATACACAAGCTGATCGCTCCATTGTTTGCGGATAAAGTCTTCGATTAATTCAGCTGCTGTTGCACACTCTTTTTGTGCAATCAAACTTGAAATATAAACTGTCAGCAAGGGTTCCATATGTCTTACTTTGGCTGATGCGCGTTGCCAAACAGCATGGACTGCATCCCAATCTTTACGCGCCAGCGCCGTATTGATCTGCCCTACCTGAGCTTCCAATGACAGTGCCTCAACATCAGAAGAGGCAAGCACATTACGTTTGCGTAAATCGGGTAACACTGCTTGCACATCCTGCCATTGGTACATATCGCTATATACTTGCTGTAACAGCTGTAAAACATAAGGATGCTTTGGTGCAACGTCACGTAGATGTTGTAATGTTGCCAAGGCTTGTTCTTTTTGATCAGCAGCAAGCTGTAGTTCGGCCTGCACAACACCGACAGCAATGTCAGATCCTGCTGTAGTTTGGTGGGCAAGACTTAAATAATTATCGCGTCGCTCAGGCGCATTTTGCTTTTGAGCTGCTCTCGCTGCAGCAAGATAATGCAATAGTGGTGTATCGCTATAAGCAACATGACGAATTAGAATCCGCTCCGCTTCTGCCCAACGACCTTCCTCCAAAGCGATAAGACCTCGTGTTAGCATTTCACTGGCACGTTTGCTACGGTGTAATTTTTGCCATAATGAAATACGATGTGGTGCCTGTTTCAATAAAATAAGACCTCTAAGTGCCATATAGCTAGAAACCACCAGCAATATAAATGCAACTACAAACACAATTAATGAAGTTTCGAGACTCCAACTACCATATTGCAATAAAACAAAACCAGGCTCAAAGTCTGCCGCCCAAATAAGACCCGCACCGAGTAATAGAGCAAGTGCAATAATAAATAAGGATTTCATCATTCAAATCCTTTGAGCCACGTTGCTGAACCAGAAATATCGGGCAATTCTACACTGATATTTTCAGATTGAAGCTGTCTGATCATCGCCAGCATTGCATCACGCTTGTCACCGACAAAATAGGTCGTTAACCAATCTGCAGCCGAAGCTAAACTTGATTCAAAAACACTATTTTTTCCACTCAGTAAGGCCAATTGGGCAGTTTCAAGCTTAAGTTTAAGATTTTGATATAAAAAATAGCGTTGCTCAGGCACTAATACTGCCGCGCGACCATCTTGTTGATGTCGGATAACAACAAGTGATTTAATTTGTTGCCATGCAGACGAGGCAATGCCATTCCAATCATTAACATCACCTATCGATAATGCTTGTTCTGACTCGCTGACTGGTGCAGCCATTAACACTTGTAACGTATCAACAGCATTGATGGCACTTCGTAATTTAAAAGCAATACCTTCAACATCTGGCTTGACCACCGATGCCAAGGCCAATTGTTCTTGAGCAATTCGCTCTCTCAATGGCGACAGGCGGTGTTCATTAAGGTTTTTGACCAAATCATCTGCCATTGTTAATGCAGCTTGGGCACCAATGATATCTGAAGCTAATGCGACTCGCTGATTAGCAATATTCAATAAATACTCGACTTCAGACAATATCCAAAATTGCTTTACATCAGCACCTGTTAACGTTTGACTATCGCTTAATAGATCCATTTTTTGCAACAACAGTTTTTGTTGTTCGACAAGTTCAGATAGGTGCTGATTTAGTTTTGAATTGGCATTTTCCAAAGCCAGTACTTTTTCATCTTTCGCTAACAGCGATACAGCCAAACTACTTATGTTGGCATCAATGGCATCGTTTAATTTTATCTGCTGTAAATATAGCCAAACTAATCCACCGGCTATTATCAGCACAACTATTAAGCCGATTAAAACCTTATTTGATGACCTAGCTGTTTTATCGTTAACACCGAGTTCTGGGCTATTGATAGTATCAGCCGTTTTATTTTGCCCGTTATTTTCCGTCATTTTAGTATTCCATCTCTGTCAATTGACGCATTATCTCTGCATCACTCACATCATCTGTCACCATAATACGTTGAAATCCGAGTTTATCGGCAACTGTTTTTATACGTTCACTAACCACAACCAAAGGTTTATCCAGTAAGATTTTTATATCTTCACCTAGGATCTGACACAGATTTTCGACACCTGCAACGCTGGTACACACAATGCAATCACTGGTCAGGGCTTGCTGGCGCTGTGATGCTGACGGTGAAGAAATCACACGCTCATAAACTTCGATATAAGCAATGTTCGCCCCCCTCGCTATCAATGAATCAGCTAACAGTTCTCGACCACCCTTACCCTTAACGATAGCGATGGTTTTGCCTGCAACATCGTGTAATGCTGGCATGGCTAACAAACCTTCGCTACCTGCTATTGAATCTGGCTGAATAGCTACCTTCAGACCGTAAGATCGAATTGTGTCAGCCGTACCATCGCCCACCGCAACTAATTGAATCTGCTCTGAAATGGATTCAGACAATGCCTCAACAAATAAAGACACGGCATTACGACTCACAAAAATAAGCATGCCATAGCGATCAAGCCTACTAGGCATCCAATCCTTAACTGGTAACGTCGCAATATCGATCACCGGAAACACGATTGCTTCACCACCATTATTAGTAATAGCATCACATAATGCCTGTGCCTGTTGCTCCGGCCGTGTCACTAGTATTTTGAGCCCATTAAGTGTGGTATTAGCTACCATAGACATCTGCCAAAATTTTATCCGCACCTTGTGATAATAAATCTTCTGCAAGTTGAATACCTAAAACTTCGGCATCGTCAGCTTTGCCTCTCACTTGCGCATATAACATTTCGGTGCCATCGGGCCGACCAACTAAGCCTCGCAACCACAGTTCATCACCATTTAATAATGCAAAACCGCCAATCGGCACCTGGCAGCCACCAGCTAAACGCTTATTCATTGCTCGTTCTGCTTTAACAACTATCGTTGTTTTAACACAACTTAAGGGCGCTATTAAGGCATTAATTTCATCATCATTAACACGGGTTTCAATCCCAACCGCACCTTGGCCAATCGCGGGCAAACTTTGTTCAGGTGTTAATGCTCTGCGAATACGATCTTCAAATCCTAGACGTTTTAATCCGGCAGCTGCCAAAATAATCGCATCGTACTCACCGGCATCCAGCTTAGCTAAACGCGTGTTGACATTGCCGCGTAACGATACAATCGTCAGATCAGGACGGCTTGCTCGAAGCTGACATTCGCGCCGCAAACTTGAAGTTCCGACTCTGGCACCGTGGGGAAGATCATCAAGTGATGCAAAATTGTTTGATACAAACGCATCGCGAGGGTCTTCACGTTGACAAATTACCGGTAAATGTAGTCCTTCAGGAAACTCAACCGGCACATCTTTCATCGAGTGCACCGCAATATCAGCATCGCCAGCCAACATACCTTGTTCCAGCTCTTTTACAAACAAACCCTTTCCGCCCACTTTAGCCAAGGGCACATCCAAAATCTTGTCACCTTGCGTGCTAATCTTAACCAGCTCAACCTGCAAGTCAGGATGATGCGCAATCAGTGCATCGCGTACATATTCAGCTTGCCACAATGCTAATGCACTTTTACGTGTAGCAATTTTTACTATTCTGTTGGTCATATATTCGTCTTTAAATAATGTATATCTTTATTGGTCAATGTCAGTATGAAGACTGAACGATCATAGTTCAATTCTAGCATTAGTAGCATGATTGCCGAATAACCACGTTATAATTGCTTTTTTATTTGATTATTTAAGATCACGATCATGACATCACCTAACAAAAAATTGTCTTCTGCACGCCTGACTCAACCAACCAATGCCTTTGTTGAACAATTCACCGCATCAGTCCAATTTGACCAACGTATGTATAAGCAAGATATTGAAGGCTCGATCGCCCATGCCACGATGCTTGCGAGTGTTAATGTCCTGACTGACGATGAACGTGATCAGATTATTTCAGGTTTGAAAGCGATCGAAACTGAAATAGACAATGATCAATTTCAGTGGTCAATCGCACAAGAAGATGTGCATATGAACATCGAAGCACGCCTTATTAGTCTTATCGGTGAAGTGGGTAAAAAACTACACACTGGCCGTTCTCGTAACGATCAAGTTGCAACAGATGTAAGGCTTTACTTACGTGATATGATACGACCTATAAAGTCAGAGTTGTTCAGACTGCAAGAATCATTACTAGTGGTGGCTGAACGAGAAGCAGATACCATTCTGCCCGGCTTTACTCATTTACAAACTGCGCAACCTGTCACCTTTGGTCACCATATGATGGCCTGGTACGAAATGCTAGTGCGTGATACTGAACGTTTAGAAGATTGTGCAAAACGCGTTAATTCATTGCCATTAGGTGCAGCGGCCTTGGCAGGAACAACCTTCCCTATTGATCGCGAATTAACCGCTAAATTGCTCGGGTTTGATCGTATTTGTTTAAATTCGCTTGATGCGGTCAGTGATCGTGATTTTGCGATTGAATTTAATAGCTTTGCCTCGATCTTGATGATGCATCTTTCTCGCTTTTCAGAAGAACTGATTATCTGGTCTTCTGCTCAATTTGATTTTGTTGATTTGGGCGATGCTTTCTGCACCGGCTCATCGATCATGCCGCAAAAGAAAAACCCGGATGTACCTGAATTGATTCGTGGTAAAACCAGCCGTGTCTATGGCAATTTGTTTAACCTGATGACCTTGATGAAAAATCAGCCTTTAGCCTACAACAAAGACAATCAGGAAGATAAAGAACCTCTTTTTGACACAATCGATACTTTATTAGGCTCATTGCGTGTTTATGCCGACATGATGGCAGCAATTACCGTCAAGCCTGACAATATGCGAACTGCGGCATTACGTGGTTATGCGACAGCGACAGATTTAGCTGATTATCTAGTTCGTAAAGGTGTTGCTTTTCGCGATGCGCATGAAGTGGTTGGGTTATCAGTAGCGTATGGCATCAAACATAACAAAGATTTATCTGAACTTAGCCTAGATGAATTACGCTCATTTTCTGATCAAATCGATGAAGATGTGTTTGAGGTATTAACGCTAGAAGGTTCAGTTGCTGCCCGCGATCACCTTGGTGGTACGGCGCCGAATCAAGTACGTTCTGCCATTCGATATGCTCGCTCGCAACGTGATGACCAGGTCGAATAAGTACTTTGTTGAAAATAGGGCTGGGAGCTGTCTAATCAAGTAATAAATGTCCAAAATAGGCAAAGATCCCAATCATAATGCCAGTGATGAATTGTGCATGGACTAAATAGGAGAATTTTTTCAACTGTTTAGGTGTATACCTCCATGTTATAAATAGGCCAAATAAACCTTGCCAAATCACTAACGCCAAAACGGCTGGAAAGAATAAAATGTTCATTGGCACACCCATCAATGCAATGTGCAAAACGATAACGGCAACCGTAGCAATACCTACATAGACATGTGTTCTATTCAAGAAACCAAGTAATTGCTGCAAACCCGATATAGCAGGTGGCGAATAGTCGGGGAGAAGTCTATTTGCCAGCTTTCCTTTGCCCATCACTAATTTCAGCAAAGTGCGAGCATAAATAAACACCAAAGCCCATAATCCAATTTCACCAAAGCCTTCGCCTAGCTCTGATAAAAATGTTTCTCGCTCAGGTATCGGTGGATACACCGTATAGGCATATATGAAATATACAAGCGATACGATCAGCACAATCACGGTGTAAATTAAAAAATTTCGAAGACTTTTTGACATCAGCAATACCCATATCATCACACTGTTTTGATTGTAAGCTGATTATAAATGCAAAGTATGTCTTTATTGTTGATAGCTACGTTTTTGCATAGTCAATAAAGGGTTGGTATTGAATGCCAAACTAGCAGTCAATATCGTGCCAGTACCACCTCGATCACGCACTGGGTCAAATGCCATAAACAAAAATCAAATAACATATTTATAGGTTTTAGCTACTTGTACAATGCCTCCAGGATTAATTTGGAGAACGTAATGTCAATAAAACCGACAGCTTTAAGCATTATTTTAATAGGGATACTATCGCAGGCTTATGCTGATACCAGTATTGCCGATGATGTCGATAAATTATCAACACTGGTTGTCACTGGCACGCATCAATCATCACTCATTGATTTAGATGTGCCGACACTAGCTGGCTCCAGATTAGGTTTATCTGCAAAAGAAAATCCTGCTTCGGTTGCTATTGCCAATAGAGTAGTAATGAACCAAATTGGTGCTCGTGATCTACAAGATGTTGCCAATATCTTACCTGGGGTCAATCTTGCTAAATTTCCTGGTCGGGGTGCTTTTTCATCATTACGCGGCTTTACCGGTTCGCAAGTTAATCATTTATTCAACGGGATCCCTCTTGCTTATGTTATTGCAGCTAGACCTGTAGATTCATGGCTTTATGATCGCGTTGAATCAGTGGGCGGCCCATCATCATTTTTATATGGCGCAAGTTCGGTCGGTGGTAGTTTAAACTATGTGACCAAAACGGCAGAACGTAAGGATCACGAAATTACCGGGCAACTTAGTTATGGCCGTTTTGATACCAGAAAAGTTGCTGTCGGAATTAATCAGGCCTTAAATGATCATAACTGGATCCGTTTTGACTACAGTAAGGCTGAAAGTAATGGTTATATTGATCGAAATGAAAGCCAATCAGACAGTATGGCGTTTTCCTGGCTAAGTGACATCACTGATAATCTCACGCATACCCTAGCTTTTGAATATCAGGAAGAGCAAGTGGATAACCCATATTGGGGAACACCTACACTGCGACCTCAAATCGGCAAATTAACTATCGACAAAAATACGCGATATAAAAACTACAATGTTAAAGATGGTATTTATGAGCAACGTGTGCGTTGGTTGCGTTCTATTACCGACTATCAGCTAAACACTAACACCTCTGTTAAAAAACCTTTTACCATTACCGAGCTGAGCGTGATTACCGTAATTTAGAAGGGTATGCCTATAACAGTACCAATTCTACAATTACTCGCTCTTCAGGTTTACAACAACGCCATGAACAAGAAATGACTGGAGACCGCATTGAATTAACTCATAATGGCGAACTGTTTAATCAGCGTAGTGATTGGGCTTTTGGTTTAGATTATAACGTCAACCACCATACCGGCTTTCCAACCTCCTCTGGTGTATTTGATGTGATTGATCCCTTTAACTTTGATCCAGGCAATTTTAGCGATCTTGGTATTGGTGCTCTGCAACAAGGACGTAGCAATCGCGTTGAGATGCTATCTGCATTTATTGAGAACCGCCAAGGTTTAACTAATCGCTTATCTTTAGTAACAGCACTTCGTTATGACCACATCGATTTCAGGTTAATCAAGTCACCAGGAAGTACTGCAACTACCAGTCAATGGGATACCTTTTCCGGTCGCGTAGGATTGGTGTTTGATCTCAATGATGATGTCAGTGTTTATAGCCAATATAGCACCTCGTCTGAGCCACCAGGCGGAACATTAACAACGTCTAGTAATAGTACTATCGACAATTTTGATATCAGTAAAGGTCGTCAGATTGAGATCGGTGCCAAGTTCAATTATTTGGATGATCGTGGTAGCGCCACGATAGCTGCATACCATATCGTACGAGAAAATTTCTTGGTGCGCGATCCGAATGATAACTCTCAATTCCTACAGGTTGGACAACAAACATCGAAAGGTATTGAGCTTGCTTCTTCATTTGAATTTACATCAAAAATCCGTGCCGATGGCAACATTGCCTTTGTCAATGCTGAATACGATCAATTCTTTGAAGGAGGAGTGTCACGTGCTGGCAATACGCCATCGAATGTTCCTAAACGTGTGGCCAACTTATGGCTAATCAGTGAACCAAGTTTAGATTGGGATCTAGGCATTGGTACTCGTTATGTCGATTCGGTTAAAGCTAATAACGCCAATACACAGTATCTACCGCCATACACTCTTTTTGATGCCTATGCGCGCTACAGGGTCGATTCTCATCTTGATGTGACATTACGTGGACGAAATTTATCTGACAAACTTTATGCTTATGTAGGATCAGGCACACAATATTATGTAGGAGAACCCCGTAGTGTTGAGTTAACACTTGATTTAAAATACTAAGATGCGCCAGCTTTTTCTATGGCATCGTTGGCTTGGCATAGGGCTATGTATTTTCATGGCCCTATGGTTTATATCCGGTATTGTGATGCTGTATGTAGGGTATCCTAAGCTAAGCCCCGCTGAACATTTAAACGCCTTGCCGGAGCTATCAACTAACATACCCTATATTAATGTAGAAAAGGCTTTACACAATACTGGGCAAGCTACAGAGCCAAGTAAAATAAGCTTAAGTTCAATAGCTGGTGAACCTGTTTATCTGTTCAAATTTGCTAACATGGCCACCATAGCCATTAATGCGATTTCAGGTGAGCGAATTAATGGTGTTAATCAACAACAAGCACTCAACTCTGCACGTGCTTTTTATGATCGTTCTGACCCTCACTATATAGGACTTATTGATAGCGATACCTGGACGTTATCCCGTGGTCTTAATGATGAACGTCCCCTGCATGTAGTCAAGATTGACGATGATCAACAGCGATTATTGTACATATCTTCTCATAGTGGACTTATCGTTCGCGATGCCACATTAATGGAACGTCGCTGGGGCTGGATAGGTGCATGGTTACATTGGATTTACCCACTTAAAACAATGCCGTGGTGGGCTGATATGATTATTTATCTGTCACTGTTTGCAACGGTTATGTCTTCACTTGGACAGTATTTAGGAATTAAACGTTGGCGATTTTCAGCGACATATCGTAATGGATCTCACTCTCCCTATCAAACAGTATTCGCTCGTTGGCATCACATTGGAGGTTTATTATTTGGTTTTGTATTGATTGCATGGATAGTTAGTGGACTGCTTTCTATGGAACCATGGCATCTGCTAGCAAACCAATCACAATTACCTGTAAAAAAATTTGAAAATACCTCGTTTAGCCAACTTAAGTCACCATGGCCACTCACGGAGCTACTGACTAAATTCAATCAAGCCGGCCTTCAACCAAAAGAACTAACGTGGCATAAAATAAACGGACAATTCTGGCTTACTCGATACAACGCCACCGGTCAGAGCCGGGTTATTCCATTATTTGGAGCCGGTGAGGTAAAGAGCCAAATCCCGATTGAGAACGTACTAAAAGGCTTGGAAAATATTGCACCTGTTCAAACATTCGATCATGAGTGGGTGCACAACTACGATTTTTATTATTACGCGCGACAACAACAAAGTATGTATGGCGGCCGTACTAAGCCTTTGCCTATTTTACGAGTAAAGTTTTCTGATCCAGCCCAAACATGGTTGCATATTGATCCTGCCAGTGGTGAAATGTTGGCAAATATTGATCATCGGTGACGAGTAGCCCGCTGGCTATTCAACTTATTACATAGCTGGGATTGGCATATACTGCTGGAAAAGTCTTTGTTTCGAGAACTGTTAATTATTGCCTTTAGTCTTGGTGGATTAGTTATATGTATCAGTGGAATTGTAATCGGTTGGAGACGAGTTAAACGCAAGACAAGAAAGAGATACCCATGATCAATGAATTTACAGGTATTGCTAAAATTTCCGTTCGCCCTGAGCCTATCAAAGACCTAAGTTCAAGGTTGGACAAGCTCTCGGCAAATATAAGTGCATCGTCAAGTCACTTGGGCGTCTCACCGTAATCAATTGAGCTCTTGTTTAACTGGTCGAAGATAAAATAATCGCTGCCTGATAACGTGGTTGACCATAGCCTAAAATACGGTTGAATTCTTTATGGGCGACAGGAATATATAAACTGTCAGTCAGACTTTTATTTTCTTCCCAATCAATATCTGGATCATGAAAATAGACAAAGGTATCTGATATTGATGCCAATACGACCCAATGTGGTGATTTATTTTGATTTAAACGGTACGAACTGATCAAAACTACCGCTAATTGACCTTGCTGTAATTCGGTTTGTAACATAGCAACATCAATATTCTCAGTTCGCGTTGTAATTGTTGATGCTGCTATCGCTTTTTCAAAATCGTGGTGAACTAATTCGACCACGGCTTTCTTTTGATCAGAACGGACACTATTGATAAAAGGTACATCCGTACTATTCGTTATCAATGTCGTATCAAAGCCGCGATTATAGGCTGACAATGCCAAACCATGAGGACTACAGCCTCCATGCCCCGAAGTCATAAAAATAGTGGTTGCTTCACGCCATAACTGAAGTTCTAAACTACGATCTAATGTAATTGATGGTCTAAGCGTTTTCATCACCATCATTAATGACGCGGGACCACAGGTAAAATCTGTTGTTTGGGAATAATGAGCAACATGTTGCTGGATGTGCTCAGGCTGATGATGCAATACTTTCATCATTCTCAAGGCATCAGCATGATCCTCATAATAGTCACTAATAACATCAAAGGCTTCATAACCCAACTTTTGATAAAGTCGAATTGCACTTACATTATCGGGACGTACTTCAAGTCTCAGAAAACTACGACCATCTTCTAACGCTTCTTGTTCAGCAATGGTCATTAAACGTGCCGCTAAGCCCGATTTACGCTGATCTTGTGCTACCGCTAAAGAATAGACCCGACCTAATGATGTACCTTGGTGATATAGCAACAGCACATAGCCCACTATTTGTTGCTCTATTTCAGCCACCAGCAACAAGGCTTTAGCTTTGGTTATCATCCATTTGAAACTGCGACGCGACAGTTGATCGGTTTCAAAACAATCATTTTCTAGCGTCACTAACTGACTAACGTCAGTGAGCTCCGCCAGTCTTATTACAGCATCATCCGTCATGCTGATTTAATCCGGTTAATGCCATTTCAATCACTTGTCGTCCACGAAACAACACCAGTTCTTGCCATTGTTTCTCAACGGGACAAAAGAAATCCTGCATATCATGTTTAATCACTAAGGTGTCATCATCTTGCCAATCAATTTCATCTTGTTGTTGTAATTGTTGATCGGCAAATAATGCTCGTAACATCTCACTACGGCCGAAAGTACCAAATTCCAAGGTCACAAAAGCAACATGATCGCCTTGAGCGTGCCAAAAATAATCATGTAAACCATATTTGATGCCTGAACTTGAAGTACCTAATAGTGGTTCTGTCACAGTCGGACCGAATATATCAATTAAATGCTGTCTTGCCAGACAATCGCTGGGATGATCACTGATCAACTCACCATAACCATAAGATCCTAAGCCACTATGGATATCAACAACAATGATCTTGTCACGCTGATCACATTTTAATTGTCCAGCTAGTTGCTCAATGCACTGACGTGACCAACTCGCCTGTTCGCCACCATAATACAAAGCGGATGGATTGTTATATTGGCCTTCACTCAAAAGATCAAACGTGTCGCGATTTGCTCCGATCTCTTGAATATTAGCGTCATTATTAAGCAGTTTTTGCCAAATTTTGTCAGACTTTGATTGGTGTAGTTGCTGATTAAAATCAATGAAATTACGATTTACATCAATACCTTGATGATCGTTACGACTACTCCAGGCAAAACCCCATGGATTAATAGCATGAACTAATACCACACAGACATCGGCAGGCAAGCGTCGATGACGACTGACAAAATCTGTTTGAATTGCAGAACCAACTCCACCTTCGACACCATGCAGACCAGAAATTAATACCAGAACATTCTTTGCATTAAGATCGCCAGACCAAGCAATATCACAGAACAGTTTTTCGCCACTCGGACCTCTCATCGGGTGTAGATGTTTATTGGTTTTTTCAACAATAGAACTGGTTTCTATCGCGGCAGTAAACGTATCATGCGCATCTCTATAACGCTGACAGAACACGTCTAAGATAGTATCGGCATACATTGCAAACGCCCTCCTGAACCTACATTTTTTTGCGAAGAATAGGTGAGTTAATCACTTTTCGCTAGCGCTATTTTCTACTGTAAAAATAAATATCACATAAAGAGAATAATAACTTTACTATTCACATTTAACACCACCACATTTTTGTGAGGCTATAGGCCATCGTTATGACTAATCACTTGATAATTATAGAAAATAAAGAAGATTGGGCACCGTATTTCCCCAGTGTTCAAGTCGTAACCGTTGATGATTACCTACAAAAACCGTCGCAACTCAGCAAAGGTCGCGCACAAGTTATTAATCTGTGTCACAGTTTAGATTACTTAAGCCCAGGCTATTATTGTTCAATGGTGTCTGAAGCACGGGGTCACAAAGTCATTCCCAGTATTCGTACCATTAATGATCTATCTCGCAAAAGTTTATATGGTTATGACATTACTGAACTTGCACCCCAACTTGAAAAACTGATCTCGGCCACCGATAACAGTGAACACACTCATTTTGTAGTCAATGTGTTTTTTGGGCGGTGTGATATCAAACCGTTACAGAAATTAGCTCGCCAGATTTATGACCAGTTCCCATGCCCTATATTAGAAATAGAATTCAGTTGCAAAACTCATTGGCAGATAAGCCAGGTTAAAGCCGGTGCTATCGATAGATTGTTGGACAATGAGCAAGATAGTTTTGCTAATGCCCTGGATAACTTTGATCGCAAGTTATGGCGCAAACCATCTAAAAAACGCAGTTTCCGTTATGACATGGCTATTTTGCATAATCCTGAAGAGAAAATGCCGCCAAGTGATGCCACTGCCCTAAAACGTTTTATTCAAAGTGGCCGCCGCATTGGGATCGACGTAGAGCTAATCACGCCCAAAGATTATGTGCGTCTTGCTGAATATGATGCCTTGTTTATACGTGAAACGACCGCAACCAATAACCATACCTATAAATTTGCTCGCAGAGCTGAAAGTGAAGGCTTGATCGTGATTGATGATCCAACCTCGATCATTCGTTGCACCAACAAAATCTACCTTAAAGAATTATTAGCCGCTAATAATTTGCCGATGCCTGAATCACATTTGCTCTATCGCAATGATGATGCCGGTATGGAAAAGATCTGTAATGAAGTTGCGTTTCCATTGGTTATGAAAATTCCTGATGGTGCTTTTTCCAAAGGTGTCATCAAAGTTAATTCATCAGAAGAACTGCGCCTACATGCGGCTGATTTTTTCCAACAATCAGCAATCATTCTATTACAAGAATTTATGTATACCGATTATGACTGGCGTATTGGTATGTTCAATAACAAACCGATCTTTGCCTGCCAATACTTTATGAGTAAAGGCCACTGGCAAATTTATAATCATAACGGTAAGAAAGGTACCGATAGTGGTGCTTCTGCGACAATACCAATTAGCTATGTACCTGAAAAAGTACTCAAAATAGCGACAAAAGCCGCTCGTTTGGTCGGTTCAGGGCTCTATGGACTAGATATCAAACAAAGTGGTGATCGGGTGGTGCTGATTGAAATTAATGACAATCCTAATATTGATAGTGGCGTTGAAGATGCTTATCTTGGCATTGCCTTATACGACGATATTATGCGTGAGTTTTTACGTCGACTTGAACAGCAAAAGTCAGGTAATCGTTAATTACAAATTTATACAAAAAAAGCGGCTTTTCAGCCGCTTTTTAATTGCCTAACTTTTGGTTTTATTTAAAACGAGTAACTTGCACCAACATGCAACCCACGTTCTTCACCAACGAAGTAACGATCACCACCGCCTGGACCACTATAATCTGCACGTTCGGCATATTCGGTATTGAGCAAGTTAGAAACTCGACCATAAACTGTCACTTGTTTAGAAACCTGGTGTGTTGCTCGTAGATTAAAAATATCGTGCCCATCGTATGTATGTGCATTGGCATCATCGGTGTAATAACGGCCAACGTGGATCCATTCTAATTCAGCACGACTTTGTGGCATAAAATTCCAACCTAAACGGACATTGCCCGTGTGGCGTGGAGCAGTATCCATGTCGTTACCGTCGACAATGCCATTATCTGCATTATCAAAATCATACTGATGTCGCGCATAAGTAAAACTGCCACCTAAATCAAACTGATTACCCAATGGAGCAAAAACACTCAACTCAATACCATAATGTTTTGTCTTGCCATCAGGCACATTATTGTCTTCAGATGTGCGGAAGAAGTAATCTTCTTTCTTCATATAATATGCTGACGTTTCAAATTGGATACCGGCACCTACTTTTCTATAGCCAACTTCAATGCTATCAATTTGTTCTGAATCCGGTTCCAGTGACACATTCGATGCTTTACGCGAACGATATAAATCTGTCGTTTGAGGAGCACGGTTACCCCGAGCAAGATTAACAAAAGCACTGGTATCTTCGGTCAATTGCTGCACCAAACCTAACTTAGGACTAAAGTTATTGAAGGTGTCATCTCTGTCAGCTGGACGAAAAAAGGTATTACCAAATAAGCCATCAGCCGTTTTATTATCATATTCATAGCGCGTATGTTCATATCGTGCGCCAGCAGTAATGCGAGTTTTTTCAGCTACTTGCCATTCAGTATGAATATAAGGTGCAATCACTGTAGCATCGACTTCATAATCATAATGTGTACCTTGTACATATTTAGGGAAGCTAAATGGATTGGGTACCGTTTGTATTTCAGTCAATGAACCTTGGGTATACTCAAAATCCGTACCAATAATAACTTTATGACCACCGTCCAGATCTTTGTAATAAGCAGCCAATAAACCCACACTGTCATGTTCATTCTCTTCAACCGGCGTACCGGGTAAAAAGTGCATTAAAAATTCCATCTCGGTATGACGTAGATAAGGTGTCAAACTGAAATAAGATGAATCGGTTAATTCATGATCCCAACGTGTCGATAATCTTACTGATTTAGCATCACGATATGCTTCTGGATTTTCATTAGTTTTTGATGCAGCAGTATTTTTATAGGCTCTTGGCCCAACTTCAAAACCAGCCGTTTCTTGATTTAAATTAGCGGCAGTAAACACAGTTTTAAAACTATTACGCACCCCAAAATAATCATGGCGGAAGGTCATTTTTTGTTGATCAAAACCAGAATCATCAATCCAACCGCCATCATGAGTACCATTCAAACTAAAGCGATAGGCTTGATTACCTATCGTTTCACTGACCGTGCCCTTGAATTTATACAAATCATGTGGCCCTACAGATACGTCAACGCTACGCTCTAACTCTAACGATGGTGCACGACTTAATACATTAATCAGGCCATGAACCGCATTAGAACCATATAAAGCACTACCCGGACCTTTAACAACTTCAATACCGCCCGCTTGTTCGGTGTTTGCTTCAAACAAAGCATTTACGTTGGCAAAGCCGGCAGCACGCATTGGAATACCGTCTTCAAGGTATAAAAATGAACCGGCACCAGCACCGCCATTTAAGATAGGCGAACGAATCGCAGTCAAGTGTTCCTGACCATTACCGCGCTGTACCATAACACCAGGAAGACGGTTAATGACTTCGGTAATGTGATCAGCACGAACAAAATCAATTTGTTGTTCAGAAATCTTGCTGGTATTACCGGCAAGATCCAATAAGGCTGTTTCAGAGCGAGTACCAGTAACAACTAAATCGTCTAATGCAACATTGCTTTGAGCTTGTACCAATGATGCAGCACTAGTAAGCGCTAACATCAACGTGATTCTTTTCAACGGGAACATCTTAATCCTCTCTATAAATATGTTCTTAATAATTTTTTAAGCTAAATTTGTTAGCAATTTTCTCA
>JACUUH010000014.1 GCA_014859375.1 Gammaproteobacteria bacterium | reverse complement strand
GAATGCTGGCCTGTCACGCCGGAGGTCGCGGGTTCGAGTCCCGTCCGCTCCGCCAGATTAAGTAGAAAAGGCGCATTTTATGCGCCTTTTTTTTGAATTTTAATAACGTTCTAATACATTATTGTTGAAGGTTATCTTCCTATGTTGCATTTCATTCGCGAACGAGCCAAAGGTTGGGTCGCATGGTTTATCGTTGGCTTGATTAGTATTCCTTTTGCGCTTTGGGGCGTTAATTCTTACTTAAATGGTCCATCTGATGCAGTAACGGCAATCGTTAATGGCCAACCTATCAAACAAGTTGAATTTCAGCGAGCATATCAACAATATCGTGATCGAATGAGAGAGGTGATGGGTGATCGATTTGATCCGTCTCTATTTGAAGGAGAATCGGTCAAACAAAATGTGTTAGATAGTTTAATCGAGCGAAAATTACTACAGTTAGCGAATGCAGAGTTAGGACAAAGAATCAGCGATAGCGCTATTAATACACTGATTAAATCAACGCAAGCCTTTCAAACAGAAGGCAAATTTGATCCTGAAAGATATCGCATGTTGCTAGCAAGAGTTGGTGAAAGTCCAGCATCATACGAAGCCCAGTTACGTATTGATATTCTGGCAAGAGAGTTAACCGATTCTATTCAGCAAACAGTACTGACTACCCCCGCTTCAGTAGATAATATCCTTCGTCTGGAAAAACAAACGCGTGATATTGCTTATGGTGTTATATCTGCACAGTCATTATCAGATCACATTCAGGTGCCTGATCAAGAAGTGCAAGCATATTACGATATGAACAAATCTAAGTATCTCGCTCCAGAACGCGTTTCAGTAAACTACATTGAGTTGTCTGTTGATGCGTTGGCTAAAACAGTTGAGGTAAATGAACAGTTATTGAAGCAATTTTACCTAGAGAATCAAAATCAATTTATAGGACCTGAGCAGCGTAGTGCTAGTCATATCTTGATAGAAGGTGACGAGGCTGAGGCATTAAAAACCCTATCTGAAATTCAACAACGTTTAGAGCAAGGTGAAGATTTTTCTGCTTTGGCTAAACAATTTTCAGACGATATAGGTTCAGCCAACGATGGTGGTGATTTAGGCTATTTTCAACAAAATGTGATGGATCCCGCATTTGATCAAGCCGTATTCTCACTATCTGCAATTGGCGATATCAGTGAGCCAGTCAAGACAGAATTTGGCTATCACCTCATCAAGTTAACCGATATTAAACAGTCTGAAGGTAAATCCTTTGATGCTGCACGTGATGATGTTGAAAAAATGTATCGATATCGTCAAGCGGAAGACGTGTTTTATGAGCAAGCAGAGAAACTGGCTGATCTTAGCTATGAAAATCCAGATAGCCTTGATATAACTGCTGAGGTATTAGGCCTTGAAATTAAACAAACCGAAGAGTTCACACGCGATGGTGGTAGTGGTATAGCGTCAGATAAGAAATTTGCCAGTGTCGCATTTAGTGAGGATGTGTTGAGTAATAGTCTTAACAGTGCTGTTATCGAATTGAGTAAAACACGGCTGGTTGTATTACATAAGAATAAACACAGCTTGGCCAGTCAATTACCCTTTGATTCGATTTCACCTGCTATCGCGGAACAACTTAAATTTGAAAAAGCGAGTGCCAAGGCAAAAGAGCAAGGTGAAGCTCTACTTAGTAAGATGAAGGCAGGTGAATCAAGTGAGGCATTGTTTTCAGGAAGTGATTGGTACGATACACAAGCATATAGTCGTGCAAGTTCAGAAATTAGTGCTCAAATAGTAGAACACGCATTTAGATTGCCACAACCTAAAGCCAATAGCGCTGAATTTACAGGCTTTAGTGCGACTAATGGTAACTATATTGTTGTAAAAGTAACCGGTGTTACAGATGGTAATCCAGCTGAAGTAACAGATGAAGATCGTGATGGACTCGAATCTTATCTGCTAAAAATTGAGGGTAGTAGTCAAGTCCAGGCTTTTATTGATAGTTTAAAAGCAGATGCGGATATCAAGATCAACAGAGAATATTTGAAGTAAGTAAACTGAAAAAAGGCGCTTTAAAGCGCCTTTTTTATATTAGTTTGGTTTAAGTAATGCTATTAACCTGCAGCACCACCCACTATATTGTAGCCACTGTCTACGTAGGTTATTTCGCCCGTTATACCAGAAGCGAGATCTGAACACATAAAGGCAGCAACATTACCGACTTCTTCAATAGTCACGTTACGGCGTAATGGAGACACTTCTGCTCCCATCGCCAATTTTTTACTAAAGTCAGCGATTCCTGCCGCAGCTAACGTTTTAATTGGTCCTGCCGAGATCGCATTAACACGTGTACCTTCTGGGCCTAATGAATAAGCCATATAGCGTACATTCGCTTCTAAGCTTGCTTTAGCTACACCCATTACGTTGTAATTTTCTATAGCACGTTCAGCACCAAGATAGCTTAATGTAAGCAACGAGCCATTACGACCAGCCATCATCGCTCTTCCTGCTTTAGCTAAGGCAGCAAAACTATAGGCACTGATGTCATGAGCAATTGCAAAGCCTTCACGTGTTACGCTATCAATATAGCTACCCTGAAGTTGTTCGCGAGGTGCAAAGGCAACAGCATGAATAATTGTATCCAGGCCATCCCAATGCTGGCCCAGTTGTTCAAATACGGCATTAATTTGCTCGTCGCTAGATACATCACAAGGAAATAATAATGCGGGATTTGCGCCACATTCTTCAGCAATTTTTTCTACACGTGATTTTAATTTGTCAGTTTGATATGTAAATGCCAGTTCAGCACCTTCACGTGCCATAGCCAATGCGATACCAGATGCGATCGAACGCGCACTGGCAACCCCTACAATTAATACACGTTTACCTTGTAAAAAACCCATTATGGGGCTCCTGATGTTGTTGAATAAGTTGACTAAAGTACCGTAAATATGGTTTTTCTGGAAGAGGCACAACTAAAGTTTACTCGTTATAATAGTCCGTATTGTTACTATCACAGCAGAGGTTTTATGCGTTATCTTTGGTATGTCATTGCCAGTATTACTCTATGTCTATCCGGCTGTGAGTTTAACGCTATGAACTCACCTTATTCTGAGCAAAATCAGAATGAAGCTATTTTGTACTCGTCATTTACTCTAAGACCTAAGCATCTTGATCCTGCTCGCTCCTATAGCTCGAATGAGGTGACTTTTACAGGGCAGATCTACGAACCGCCTCTGCAATATCATTATTTGAAACGTCCTTATACCTTAGAACCTTTGACGGCTGAAACCATGCCAACAGTGTCGTTTTATACTGATCAAAATGAACTGCTTGACGCTGACGATCCACGTGCCGTCGCTTATAGCGTTTATCAAATAAACATTAAAAAAGGAATCCGTTATCAGCCACATCCAGCCTTTGCAAAAGATGACGATGGTAACTATCTATATCATTACTTAACTAATGAAGAGGCAGATAAAATTTCAATATTGGCAGACTTTGAACGCCAAGCAACACGAGAGCTGATTGCACAAGATTACGTTTATCAAATCAAGCGTTTGGCAAACCCCGAAATACATTCGCCAATCTTAGGCCTGATGAGTGACTACATTGTGGGACTAGGTGATTATGCAACTCAATTACAAAATATAAAACAAGCAGGGCAGGAGATAGACCTAAAGCAATATGAGATTGAGGGTGTAACTGTCATTGATCGATATACATATCAAATCAAAGTGTATGGCAAATATCCACAATTACGTTATTGGCTAGCTATGCCTTTCTTTGCACCTATTCCTTGGGAAGCAGATGTTTTCTATAAACAAGCTCAACTTGCACAAAAAAATATAACACTTGATTGGTATCCCGTCGGCACTGGCCCATTTTTATTAAGTAAAAATGATCCCAATAGCCAAATGGTGTTAGAAAAAAATCCTAATTATCACGATGATTTTTATCCACAACAAGGCGAAAAAGAAGATGAGTTGACAGGATTGTTAAACGATGCTGGCAAGCAGTTGCCTCTAATTGACAAAGTGGTTTTTACTCTGGAAAAAGAAAATACATCATATTGGAATAAATTCCTACAAGGTTATTATGATGTTAGCGGTGTTAGCTCAGATAGTTTTGAACAAGCGATTGATATGGCCAGTTCTGGTGATTTTGAATTGAGTGATACTATGCTGGACAAGGGAATTAAGTTAAAAACAGCGATTGGTACTTCAAGCTACTACATTGGTTTTAATATGAATGATCCCATTGTTGGCGGTTTATCTGAGCGAGCAAAAAAATTACGTCAGGCAATTTCGATAGCGATTGATTACGAGGAATTTATTTCGATATTTGCCAATGGCAGAGGTATTGCTGCACAAGGTCCAATACCACCAGGTATCTTTGGATATCAAGCTGGTAGCGAAGGTATTAACTCAAATGTCTATGATTGGACTGATGGCAATGCCAGACGTAAATCGATAGTTTATGCCAAACAGCTAATCGCCCAGGCAGGATATCCAAATGGACGCGATAATAAAACTGGCGAACCATTGGTGTTATATTTCGATGTACCTGCAAGCGGCCCAGATGCCAAATCACAATTTGATTGGCTTCGAAAGCAATTTCAAAAATTAGATATTCAACTCGTTATCCGTAGTACTGATTACAATCGCTTTCAAGACAAAATGCGAACTGGACAAGCTCAATTGTTTCAATGGGGATGGAACGCCGATTATCCAGATCCAGAGAACTTCTTATTTTTATTGTATGGACCTAATGGTAAAGTCATCAGCGGTGGTGAGAATGCCGCGAATTATAATAATGCCGAATTTGATCAGCTATTTGAGCAAATGCGAGTCATGCCAAACACGCAAGCCCGCCAACAGATCATCAATCAAATGCATCAACTATTAATAGACGATGCGCCGTGGGTTTGGGGCTATCATCCCAAGCAATTGTCATTATTTCATGCGTGGAATTACAATATAAAGCCGAACCTGATGGCCAATAATACATTGAAATATAGACGTTTAGATCCGCAACAACGCGTGAATTTACAAAACCAGTGGAATAAACCGGTAATTTGGCCGCTAGCATTGATGATAGTAGGCATTATCGTGATATTACTTCCGGCATGGATAATGTATCGAAATAAGATGAATCATAGAATACGAAGATAGCCATGTAACTACAGCTTTTTTATCCAGCTTTGGGTAAAATGGTCCGATATTTATTAACGTTATTGACAAAGTGCTTATTAGATACACTTTGAATTAGGAGAGATTTTTAGTGGATTTAGCGACGCTGTTGGGATTCTTGGCGGCATGGGGGCTGATTCTTGCCACAATTGCACTCGGATCTGGGGCATTAGTTTTCATTAATGCACCTTCATTTATGATAGTGCTAGGTGGTGCATTTGCAGTTGTAATGATGCGCTTTACCTTGGCTCAATTTATCGGATCGATTAAAACTGCTGTCAGAGCTTTTTTGTATAAATCGGAGAATTCTGATGAACTTATTACCACCGTAGTTGAGTTGGCTGGCATCGCTAGGAAGGAAGGGTTGTTAGCATTAGAAAATCAAGAAATTACTAATCCAGTTCTTGCGAAAGGTATCACTATGCTAGTTGATGGTCACGAGCCAGCAGTGGTCAAAAAAGCATTAACAACAGAAATGAACGAAACAGTGAGTCGTCATAAAATAGGTCAAGGGGTCTTTAAACAGATCGGTGATGCAGGCCCTGCAATGGGTATGATCGGTACTTTAATAGGTTTGGTTCAAATGCTATCAAATATGTCTGATCCTAAGTCAATTGGACCAGCAATGGCGGTAGCACTATTAACAACGCTATACGGTGCAATGTTAGCGAATATGTTTGCATTACCGATTTCTGATAAGTTGGCATTGCGTAGTGCTGAAGAAGTGACCAATAAAAACATTATTATCCAGAGCGTGCTTGGCATTCAGGAAGGACAGAATCCAAAAGTGTTGGAAGAGTTGTTGAAAAATTTCTTACCACCATCAAAGCGTAATGCTCCGGAGCAAGAGCGTGCTGGACAGGAAGAATAGTGAGTGATGGTTAGAAATATGAAAGGTCAGCCTCATGAATGAAGAGGAAGAACAACACGATTGTGATTGTCCGCCTGTAGGTCTGCCTGCTTATATGGGTACATTTGCCGACTTGATGTCATTGCTAATGTGCTTTTTTGTTCTGTTATTATCATTTGCAGAAATGGATGCCTTAAAATACAAAATGGTGGTTAAATCACTGGATAATGCATTTGGTGTGCAACGAGAAATAGCCGCAAATCAAATACCAAAAGGTACAAGCATTATTGCACAGGAGTTCAGTCCTGGCGATCCTAAGCCAACACCATTAAAACAAGTCCGACAAGACACCATAGATGAAACGCGTGATGCGTTGAAAGTAACATTGGATAAAAAAGAAGCGCAGGAAGAGATACAAAAAGAAGTTGAAAAGGAAGCAAAGGAATTTAAACAAATCCTGGATAAAGAAATCTCTGAAGGCCTAATTGATGTAGAAACGCAATTAAACAGAATTGTTATCAGAATTCGTGAAAAAGGATCGTTTCCTTCTGGTGACGCCAGGCTTAATAGAGAGTTCCTTCCCATATTAGCCAAAATACATAATGTATTGGCATTAACGGATGGCAGAATCGCTGTTGCTGGACACACGGATAATATCCCTATCAATACACCGCGTTATCGTTCTAATTGGGAGCTTTCTACATCTCGAGCAACTTCCGTTGTACATGAATTATTAGTAGCTGGCGTGATGCCACCAGAACGATTTGTTTTAGAAGGTTATGCTGACACTCAACCTTTGGCGCCTAACGATTCTTCCCAAAACCGTGCGAAAAATCGGCGTGTAGAAATTATAGTGCTAAAGTCACCTGTTAAAGATGATATTACACAATCTATCAATCAGCTCAACATAGAGCATGATGAAGTCGATAGTGAAATAACAATATTAAAAAGGAATGAGCAATGAATAAACGTAGAATATGGTTGAGTGCGTTGTTGATTATGCTATCAATCAATACTGCTTTTGCAACGCAGTGGCAACTCGATAGTGATAATTCAACACTGAATTTTATTTCAATTAAAAACACACATGTTTCAGAAATACATCAGTTTAAAACATTGGATGGCACCATAGATGATTTAGGCACTGTCATCATTACAATCGATCTGGCTAGTATTGATACAAAATTTGCAGTTCGCGATGAGCGCATGACAACATATTTGTTTGAGGTAGCAACGTATCCAACTGCAGTTTTAAAAGCGACTATAGATCCAGAAACAATAGATGCGATTGCCGAAGGTGCCAGTTCAGAACTTGCAGTTGATGCAACACTTGAATTACACGGTCAGACCGTAGATCTGACACTTGATGTTGTTGTAACACGCTTGGTTGGAGCAAAACTTTCTGTAGTAAGTGTGAAGCCTGTATTACTAAACGTTGCAGATTTTAGTCTTATCGCAGGCGTAGAAAAGCTTAGAGAGCTTGCGAACCTACCATCAATTAGTCATACCGTCCCCGTAAGTTTTTATTTAAACTTCGCCTTAAAATCATAAATAATTAAGTGAATTAATCGTAATGCAATCATTTTCAGTAGAGCAAGGCATTGTTATTCCATTAGATAGACCAAATGTTGATACCGATGCCATTATTCCTAAACAATTTCTAAAATCAATTCAGCGTAGTGGTTTTGGTCCTAACTTATTTGATGAATGGCGTTACCTCGACTTGGGTGAACCGGGGAAAAGTTGTCAAAACCGTCCATTGAATCCAGATTTCGTTTTAAATCAAGCGCGTTATCAAGGTGGTACAATACTGCTTGCGCGTGAAAACTTCGGCTGTGGTTCGAGTCGAGAACATGCTGTTTGGGCGCTCGATGACTTTGGTATCCGTGTTGTGATTGCACCAAGTTTTGCTGACATTTTTTTCAGTAATACCAGTAAAAATGGCATTTTGGCTATTAAATTAGACGATAACTATGTCAATGAACTTTTTGATGCTGTAGAAGCAGAGCCCGGTTATCAACTAACGGTTGATTTACCTAATCAGACAATTCTAATGCCAAATGGCAACACTATTGCATTTGAAATTGATCCATTTAAAAAGCATTGTTTATTAAATGGTTTAGATGATATTGGTCTGACTTTACAACATGCTGATGAAATTAACGCATACGAACAGCAGCGCAAGCAGCAATCGCCGTGGCTGTTTTCTGCATAATTACAAGCTTTTTAAATTTACATAAACGCTAGTGGGCGCAAATAATGACAAAAAAAATCGCAGTTTTACCCGGTGACGGAATCGGTCCAGAGATTGTCGCTGAGGCAGTTAAAGTATTAGAAAAATTAGCACAAGATGGTTTAGATATTGAACTTGAATATGGACTGATTGGTGGTGCCGCATACGATGAAACAGGTACGCCATTACCAGAGCATACGCTAGCCATTTCGAAAGCTGCCGATGCTGTACTTTTAGGTGCGGTTGGTGGTTATAAATGGGAATCGCTAGATATTAGCGTTCGACCGGAAAAAGGGTTGCTTGGTATTCGCAGCGAACTTAATCTTTTTGCTAATTTGCGACCAGCAATTTTATATCCTCAATTAGCCGATGCATCAACGCTTAAACCCGATGTTGTTGCTGGCCTGGATTTGATGATTGTTCGGGAATTAACTGGTGGTATTTACTTTGGTCAACCTCGTGGCATTCGTGAGCTTGCTAACGGTGAAAAACAAGGTTTCAATACGCTAGTCTATAAACAAAGCGAAATTAACCGTATTGGTAAGGTTGCCTTTGAAATAGCACAAAAACGGGGCGGCAAATTATGTTCTGTTGACAAAGCAAATGTACTTGAATCCACCGAGCTTTGGCGTGAAACGATGATTGCATTGTCCGCTGATTATCCTGATGTAGAATTAAGCCATATGTACGTTGATAATGCGGCGATGCAATTGGTACGAGCACCAAAACAATTTGATGTGATGGTGACAACAAATATGTTTGGTGACATTTTGTCTGATTGTGCATCAATGCTAACCGGCTCGATTGGAATGTTACCGTCGGCATCACTTGATGAAGATGGCAAGGGTATGTATGAACCTATACATGGTTCAGCTCCTGATATTGCGGGACAAAACTTAGCTAATCCAATTGCAACAATCCTATCGGTAGCGATGATGTTACGGTATACCTTGGATCAACCTGAAATAGCGAAACGTATTGAAAATGCGGTAAGTAAAGTGCTTGATGATGGGCTTCGCACCAGTGATATTTATTCTGAAGGTATGACTAAGGTTGGAACAGCTGAAATGGGCGATGCAATTGTTGCAGCGCTTTGATTAAATACATTTAAAGTTAGGTGAAAAGTGAGTAAAAAAATTGATGTTGCTGTAGTTGGTGCGACTGGTGCTGTTGGTGAAACAATGTTATCGATTCTGCATGAACGTAAGTTTCCTGTCGGCAAAGTGTATGCTTTGGCCAGTCAACGCTCTGCTGGCAATACGGTATCATTTGGCAATAAATCTTTAATTGTTGAAGATTTAGCAACATTTGATTTCTCTAAAGTACAACTAGGTTTATTTTCACCTGGCGCTGAGGTATCTCGCGTTTACGCTCCAATAGCGGCAGCGGCAGGTTGCGTTGTTATTGATAATACTTCTGAGTTTCGCTACGTTGATGATATTCCATTAGTTGTGCCTGAAGTCAATCCTCACGATATTGCACTTTATAAAAACAAAGGCATTATTGCTAACCCAAATTGTTCAACTATCCAAATGATGGTTGCTTTGAAACCGATTTATGATGCAGTTGGTATCAGTCGTATTAATGTCTGTACTTATCAAGCGGTATCAGGTACAGGTAAGCCGGCGATGGATGAGTTAGCCAAACAAACGGCTGATTTACTTAACGGCCGTTCTGTTGAGTCTAATGTGTATCCAAAGCGTATTGCGTTTAATGTGTTACCGCAAATTGATGTTTTCCAAGAAAACGGCTACACCAAGGAAGAAATGAAAATGGTGTGGGAAACCAGGAAAATAATGGGTGATGAAACAATTGCTGTTAACCCGACAGCGGTACGTGTTCCTGTTTTTTATGGTCACTCAGAAGCGATCCATATTGAAACCAAACAAAAAATTTCAGCAGAAGAGGCCAGAAAACTATTAGCAACATTTGATGGTATTGTAGTGCACGATGAACGCAAGGATGGTGGCTACCCTACAGCTGTTGATGCAGCAGGTACTGATCCGGTTTATGTAGGTAGAATTCGTGAAGATATTTCACACCCTAATGGGCTTAATTTATGGGTAGTTGCTGACAACGTTCGTAAAGGTGCCGCTTTAAACAGCGTACAAATTGCTGAAATTTTAGTTGAAAAATATCTGTAAGTGCTAGGGTTGCCTAAAGTAAGCTTAAACAAGAGGTTTGACATGATAACAAGAACGGTCACTAGTCTTGCAGTGATGACTGCATTAGGCGTTTTTCTTCCCATGAGTAACAGTCATGCATTTGGATTAGGTAAGATTGAACTGTCATCTGCTTTGAATCAACCATTTAGAGCTCAAATCCCGGTTACTGCTTTACGTGAAGACGAGAAGGGGAATTTACAAGTACAATTAGCTTCAGCGAGCGAGTTTGAACGAGCTGGTTTAGAACGCAGTTTTTATTTAACACAATTTGAATTTACTGTAGTTGAAAACAATGGAACGACATCAATTGATATTCGTTCCAAAGATGCTGTAAAAGAGCCCTTTATCGACTTGTTATTAACCGCTACAGCAGGTAATGGTCGACTTATCCGTGAATACACAGTGTTACTTGACCCACCAAAAGATATTTTTGTAAAACAAAAAACCAAAATACAAGCAGTGGCAAGCAAGCCAACTCAAACAACAACGCCAACCTCATCAAAATCAACCAAATATAGCTCTGGTAGTAGTTACGGACCTACAGATAGAAACGATACTTTGTGGAAAATTGCACTTAAAGTTAAACAGGATGACACCACAGTTCATCAGATGATGATGGCATTGCTGGATGAAAACCCTGAGGCATTCGCAAGTAATAATATTAATGGTTTGAAAGCGGGTTATAACTTGGATATCCCTGCTGAGATAAGTATCAAAAAACGTTCCAAATCCGAAGCGATTTCAGCCGTGTCACAGCAAAATACATTATGGAAAAACCGTAATCCAACACCTGTAGTGGCAACGACGGTAGAAGCGGTAACATCACCGACAGAAAATTCTGTGGCTCAACCCGAAGCAGAAAACGTGGCAATACCCGCCAACGACGACGATGTTCTAGAATTAGCGATTGATACAACAGCACGCCTGAAATTAGTTGCACCAAGTGAGGAAGTCGTTTCTAGCGAGTCAGAAATGTCACCTATGGGTGACGATAAACTCACAGCATTAACTGAACAGCTTACTTTAGCCCAAGAAACAATCGAAACTCAAACTCAGGAAAATATAGATATTAAGTCACGCATGGCTGCAATGGAAGAGCAGATTGAGACTTTACGTCGTTTATTATCGTTGAAAGATTCGGATTTGGCTTTATTACAAAGTACGCTTGAACAACAAACTGAACTAGCTGAATCATCAGATGAAACTGTGCAAACAGATGTCGCTGATAGCAGTGCATCAAACGATATGTTAGATACACAAATTGCTGACGCTAATGTTCTAGAAGACAATCAAGCAATTGTTGAAGATGGTCTGTCGTCGCTTGTGGACTCAGAGTCACAACAGCAAACATCTGATGAGATTTCTCAAACAGAAGCGTTGGCTAATGATGCTGAGTCTGTTTCAACACCAACTCAAGAATCTGAACAAGCTGATGCTGTAATTGAACAAGGATTAAATTCTATTGATGGTGCTATCAGTTATGTGTCTGATCTAGCTGGGTTAGATCAAGAACAAACCAAATCAAAATATGAGCAAGTAAAATCCTATGTAACTGAACATAAACAAAAATCAATTCTAGGTAGCTTAGTATTGTTATTGCTTATTTGGTTAATTATTCGGATGCGTAATCGTCCTTATGTTACTTGGGATCAAGCTGTTGGTGATGAGCCAACTAAAGCAAGCACCACAACTGCATCACACCGACCTCAGATTGTTGATAATAATGATGTTATTGATACTGACGTAGTACCTGTTGCGGCAGATGAGTCAGAAAAAACACTAGAACAGTTAGTCAGTGATGCTGATGTTTATGTCAGTTATGGTGACTTTGCAAAAGCAAAACAAAACCTTGAAGCGGCACATGATACTGAGCCAATGAATGAAGAAGTCATTCATAAATTATTATTTGTCTTATATAAGCAATCACAACTCAATGAGTTTGTACAATTAGCTGAATATTATCAGAATAAAACAAATGCGCCTGAGTGGGATCAGGTCGTCAGCTGGGGGCAGGAATTAGCGCCTCAACAGGCCTTATTCCAACCAGTGCTTACGAAAACTGTTGAAGAAATTCAACCAGAAGTACCAAGCAGTCAAGTTGTTGATACGATAGAACTGGACGAAAATAATCCGGATCTGGACATTACATCACCAAATGTCAATATCGATGATGAGTTGCTGGCTTTTGATCTTACTCAAACGTCATCTGACGATAGAGTTGCGTTAGAAGGTTCTGATGAATCGACAATATCGGATGTAAATGATGATGACAGGTTAAGTCTGCCAGAGCTTGAGCCTTTAGATATAAATGAAGTAGAAGCTATCGAATCTGAGTCAGATATAACTTCAAATACTAGTGGTGACGATACTATCGAATTTGATCTTGATCTCAATAATGACGATGAAACATTCGAGTTAGACGGCTTAGATTCAATTACTGAGGGTGATCTAACCGAAGCTAACGCTGCATTATCTGAAGCTGAACTTGATTTTGATTTAGGTGACTTTGATCAGATAGATGAAGCGGAAACAAAACTGGACTTAGCTGCTGCCTACATTGATATGGGCGATCCCGACGGTGCTAAAAGCATTTTAGAAGAAGTGTTGACCGAAGGTAATGATGACCAAAAAACACGCGCTGAGGCGATGCTGAGTGACATTAAATAACGCTGGAGGCTAAGTGAGAGTAGCCTTAGGTGTCGAATACGATGGCACACAATTTTCAGGTTGGCAGGTTCAACCACACCAGCGCACCGTACAAGGTTGTTTAGAACAAGCAATCTCTATAGTTGCAAATCACGCTATCAGTACTACTGCGGCAGGTAGAACTGATTCTGGTGTCCATGCAATTCAACAAGTTGTACATTTTGATACCGATGCACAACGTGCTGAACGAAATTGGATTCTAGGCATTAATGCAAACCTGCCTGAGGATATCAATGTCACTTGGGCTAAACCGGTAGACGATGAGTTTAGTGCACGTTTTTCTGCAAGCAGACGACGTTATCGCTATTTAATCTTTAATCGAGTAGGTCGTTCAGCAATACATCATAATCGGATGTGGTGGGTTTTTAGACCGCTCGATGAAAATAAGATGCAGCAAGCTGCTCAATTGTTAATAGGTCATCACGATTTTTCAGCCTTTCGAGCACAAGAATGTCAGGCCAAAAGTCCGATTAAAACATTAGAAAAAATACAGGTAACACGACACGATGACTGTATTGCGGTCGATGTTGTAGGAAAATCATTTTTGCACCATATGGTCAGAAATATTGTTGGTGTATTAGTACCCATTGGCGAAGGTAAAAAACCAGTATCTTGGGCACAATCTGTTTTAGAGAGTCGTGACCGTAGTCAAGGTGGAATAACCTCACCACCCCAAGGCTTATTTTTCGTTAAAGCAGACTATCCAGAACAATATCAGCTACCAACAGTGTCAGCTTTCCCCGTGGTCTGGTAAAGTAACCGATTGGTTTTCCTTCTCCGATATCAGTAATGAGAACACGTGTAAAAATTTGTGGCATCACCCGTCGCCAAGATGCTGAATTTGCAATTAAAATGGGTGCAGATGCGATAGGCTTAGTTATGTATGCACCTAGTCCAAGAGCTGTAACAGTTGCGCAAGCTCAGAAAATTGTTGAAAATTTACCGCCTTTTGTTTGTGTTGTCGCATTATTTGTTGATGCGCAACCAGAGGATGTTCTAACCTGTTTAAATCAGGTAAAAATTGATTTATTGCAATTTCATGGTGATGAAAGCCCTGAATATTGCCAACAATTTAATAAACCCTATATAAAAGCGATTCGAATGAAAGATCAGATTGATTTAACAGCAATGGCAAAAAACTATGCATCAGCATCAGCGTTATTGCTAGATAGTTATCAATTTGGTGTACCGGGAGGAACTGGCCAGACATTTGATTGGTCAATGATAACTGATGTTACTAAACCTATTATCCTTGCTGGAGGATTAACCGTTGAAAATGTTGCGATGGCGATAGAACAAGTGCAACCTTATGCAGTCGATGTCAGTGGTGGTGTCGAGCTTGCAAAAGGTATAAAAGATAACCAGAAAATACGCACTTTCATGCAAGAGGTAGCCAATGGCTAATACGATGGAAACTAATTATTACGATACCTATCCCGATCACAACGGTCACTTTGGTCAATATGGTGGACGCTTTGTCGGCGAAACACTAATGGGCGCTATCTACGAGTTAGAGCAGGCCTATCAACAATATAAAACAGACCCGGAGTTTCAAGCAGAGATGGATAAAGATCTTGCCGACTTTGTAGGCAGACCATCTCCGATTTATCTTGCCGAGAATTTGACTAAAAAGCTCGGTGGGGCACAAATCTATTTAAAACGTGAAGATTTAAATCATACTGGTGCACACAAGATTAACAATACAATTGGTCAGGCTTTACTTGCCAAGCGTATGGGAAAAACCAGAATCATTGCTGAAACGGGTGCTGGTCAGCATGGGGTTGCAACCGCGACAGTTGCTGCCCGTTTAGGCATGGAATGTATTGTCTATATGGGCGCAGAAGATGTTCAGCGTCAAGCACAGAATGTGTATCGGATGAAACTGCTTGGAGCAGAAGTCATTCCAGTTGAATCGGGTTCACGTACATTAAAAGATGCATTAAACGAGGCATTACGGGATTGGGTCACTAATGTTGATAATACCTTCTACATTATTGGTACAGTTGCTGGCCCACACCCTTATCCTGCGATGGTACGAGACTTTCAATCGATTATTGGACGAGAAGCCCGTAGCCAAATCATCAAAGCAACAGGTAAATTGCCAGATGCTTTAATAGCATGTATCGGTGGTGGTTCTAATGCGATTGGATTATTTCACCCATTTATCGAAGATAAAGAAGTTGTGATGTACGGTGTAGAAGGTGCCGGCCACGGTATTGAAACAGGTCAACATTCAGCGCCATTATCTGCCGGAACACCAGGCGTATTACATGGTAATCGCACCTACTTGATGCAGGATGAAAATGGTCAGATCATTGAAACTCATTCAATCTCTGCCGGATTGGATTATCCCGGTGTCGGTCCAGAACACGCATTATTAAAAGATATTGGTCGTGCTAACTATGTGTCAGTGACTGATGATGAAGCATTAGAAGCATTTCATACATTAACACGGTCTGAAGGCATTATTCCTGCGTTAGAATCAAGTCATGCAATTGCATATGCGTGTAAGTTGGCACCTACCATGTCTCCTGAACAAGTGCTTTTGATTAATCTATCGGGTCGAGGTGATAAAGATATGCACACGGTTGCAGCCATGGCTGGTTTAACTTTTTGAGGAATAAAAATGAGCCGAATTAGTCACTGTTTTGAAAAGCTAAAGACCGATGGTCAAACAGCGTTAATACCCTATATCACTGCTGGTGATCCTGAGCCTTGGGTCACGGTTCCAATATTACATGCCATGGTTGATGCCGGTGCTAACTTATTAGAATTGGGTATTCCATTTTCAGATCCGATGTCAGATGGTCCCGTTATTCAAAAGGCGTGTGAACGTGCGTTAAAAAATGATGTATCACTCAAACATGTTTTGGACATGGTGCGCCAGTTTAGAGAAAAAGATAAAATCACACCTATTGTATTGATGGGCTATGCAAACCCATTAGAAGCTATGGGTTATGAAGCTTTTGCAAAGCGTGCCGAAGAAGTTGGCGTTGATGGAATCTTAACCGTTGATATGCCGCCAGAAGAATCAGAACAATTTTTAACAATTATGGATGCACATAATATAGATACGATTTTTCTGGTTGCTCCAACTACATCGCCTGAAAGAATGGAGAAAATTGCCCAGTCAGCAAAAGGTTTCATTTATTATGTGTCGATAAAAGGTGTTACGGGGTCAGCAAGTCTTGATATTAGCGAAGTCAGTGAAAAAATGACGCAATTGCGTCAACGCACCTCGTTACCTTTAGGTGTTGGCTTTGGGATTAGAGATGGCAAGTCAGCGGCTGCAGTATCGGAAGTTGCAGATGCCGTAGTTGTCGGCAGTACTTTAGTAGGTCGGATTGCGGAACATGCTAATAATCCTGAAATTTTGCCAGAAGCGTTGGCGGGATTAGTAGCTGAAATGAGACACGCGATCAATGCGCGTGATATGGCAAAATAATAATGCAATACGATATGCAATTAGGTGACACATTATGAGTTGGTTTGAGAAATTAATTCCTTCAAAAATTCGCACTACAGTTCGAAGTCGATCTGTTCCTGAGGGTATTTGGTGTAAGTGTCCTGCATGTGACAATGTACTTTATCGTGCGGAGTTAGAACGTAATCTTCATGTTTGTCCAAAGTGCGACCATCATCAACGTATTAATGCTCGGACTCGTTTGGAGTCCTTTCTTGACCCAGAAAATCGGGTAGAAATTGCGGCAGATGTTCGCCCTGTTGATATGCTTAAGTTTAAGGATAGCAAACGCTACAAAGATCGTATTATTCAAGCACAAAAAACGACAGGTGAAAATGATGCATTATTAGCCATGCAAGGCACTATCAATCAATTGCCTGTGGTAGCCGTATCTTTTGACTTTAGTTTTATGGGTGGATCTATGGGAGCGGTTGTAGGCGAAAAGTTTGTTCGTGCTGCTAAAGTCTCCCTGGAAAAGGATATTCCATTAATTTGTTTTTCTGCCAGTGGTGGTGCGCGCATGCAGGAAGGCTTGTTTTCTTTGATGCAGATGGCTAAAACCAGTGCAATATTGACGCAACTTAGTAAGAAACACATTCCATTTGTATCAGTAATGACCGATCCAACAATGGGTGGTGTTTCTGCCAGTTTGGCAATGTTAGGCGATATTAATGCGGCAGAGCCCAATGCGTTGATCGGTTTTGCCGGTCCTCGTGTTATTGAACAAACAGTACGTGAAACCTTGCCTGAAGGCTTCCAACGTAGTGAGTTTTTATTAGAGCATGGCGCGATTGATATGATTATTGATCGTAGACAAATGCGTGATCGCTTAGCAAGTCTTCTTGGCATGCTACAAAAGCGATCGGCTGCATAACTCTTAAAACGGTATGCGATTTAAGACTCTGCCAGAATGGTTAACGTGGCAGGAAAATTTACACTTTACTGAAGTTGATCCAGGCTTAAGTCGAATCGGTTTAGTCTGGAATCAACTTAGAAAAGAAAAAACAGTATTACCTTTTACAGTTATAACTGTAGCAGGGACTAATGGCAAAGGTTCGTCCGTAGCCATGTTAGAGTCAATCTTGCGTGCTGCAGGTTATCGTACCGGAACCTACACATCACCTCATCTTTTACGTTATAACGAACGCATTTGCATCAACAGTATACCTTGCGATGATAGTCCAATTTGTCAAGCATTTGAGCGTATTGATAAGGCGCGACAAGCTACATCATTAACCTATTTTGAATTTGCGACCTTAGCTGCAATAGATATTTTCTGCCAACAAAAGATTGATATAGCCATCCTCGAAGTCGGTATGGGGGGCAGATTAGATGCTGTGAATCTGTTTGATACTGATATTGCATTGATCACACCCATCGGCTTGGATCATGTTAACTGGCTTGGTAGCACACGTGAGCTGATAGCAAAAGAAAAAGCAGGCATTATTCGTGCAAACAAACCTGTAGTATGCTCTGAAAGTGAACCACCACAAAGCTTGTTAGCCTATGCACAATCGCTTTCAGCGCCAGTGTATAAAGCACAAAATGATTATTACTTTTCTGTCAGTGGCGTTGATTGGCAGTGGAGCAGTAGTGAACAGCGTTGGCAGGATTTACCATTTCCAGCATTAGCAGGTGGCTATCAAATCAATAACGCAGCCGCGGTGCTTAAAGTAATCGATATCTTGATCGAACAAGGAAAGGATATTTCTAAACAGGCAATTGCACGTGGCTTAAGCGGAGTCAAATTGGCAGGCCGTTTTCAGCAAATTTCAGGTCCTGTTGAGCGAATTTTTGATGTTACCCACAATCAGCAAGGTGCAGAAAATCTTGCCAAACTTCTAGCTGAAAAGCCCTGTAATGGCAAAACTTATGCTGTATTAGCCATGCTAAAAGATAAAGATGTCACTGCTGTTGTTGATGTATTAAAACCATCAATTGATCTGTGGTATTTAGCAGGACTTTCCGGATCGAGAGGGATGACTGCCGATGAGATGGCAAACAAGATTAGTCATCTTATTGAACCGGCTAAGTGTGTGAATAGTATTGAGGTGATTGATGCATATCATTTAGCAATGGAAAATGCTAAAAATGGCGATCGTGTGCTTATATTTGGTTCTTTTCATACAGTTGAAGCGGTGATGAAAACACTATCGAATGATTAGAATTATGAATACATTTTTTCGATATCAACCTTGTGATGCGCTATTACTTGTGAACGTTTGATTTTCATTGTTGGCGTCAGCAAATTATTTTCTGCTGTCCAAGGTTCAAGTTTTAATGTCACCCGACGAATTTTTGCATAAGAAGCGAAATCGTGTAACAAACGTCTTAATCGACTAATGATGTCTAAATGGAGTATTTTATCATTGAGCGAGTTTGCATCAAAACCATCAAGCTTGTGTGTTTTGGCTAAGCTGAACCAGTTATCAGAATTTAAAACCAATAAGGCCGATAAGTGAGAGCGACCTTCCCCAATAACTAAGGCTTGATCAAAAATATCATCATTTAGAATGGCTGCTTCAATATCATTGGGCGGAATTTTCTCGCCATTGCTCATAACAATAATATCTTTAATACGCCCAGTGATATAAATGTGTCCAGTCTCACTAATGCGTGCTTGAACACCTGTTCTCGAAATAAACCTTATAAAGTCTTCGCTTGTTCAATCTTTATATGGTCTTTAGTTGATGTAGTCATAACTCAGAGCGTTGTTTTATAACAATAACCAACGCATTTGAACACCAAAGATATGAGAGCTGACATCGTATTTACCATTTAATACATAGTTGCTACCATTATTTTCATTAATATCAGCAGTGCGCACAAATACATGCATATAGCCGGTATCTATCGTCATTTTTTCCGAGTATTTATAGCTGGCACCTAAGGATAGCCATGTACGTTCTTCACCTGGAAGACGGGCGGTTCTTAATTGTGCAGATGGGATGGGGGTTTCATCAAATGCAATGCCGCTACGCAAAGTCCATTTGTCATTATATTGGTAAGATACTCCAAGACTGTACCGCATTGAGTCATCCCAGTTTTCTTGTTTAGTACTGCTAAGTAATGGACCGTCTGAGATAATCGCCAATTCTTTAAATCGACTCCAACGTGTCCAGGTCGCTCCACCCATTACAGCCCATTTAGTATTGAATTGATGATGAACAGCTAATGAAAGTGATTCTGGTAAATCGACGTTACCCATAATGTTCTCATCAGCAGCTAAGGCACCTGTTGCAGTTCTGAGTGTAGCGTTACCTTTTAACGTATGGGAAACCTTGGAGCGATAGGCTAAACCAAGGCGAGTAGATTCCGTTGCTTGTAGCATTAGTCCTAAGTTATAACCCCAGCTCCAATCATCTGCTTCAATATTAACTTTACCATCGGCTTTTTGAGAGAAAGCTGGACCACCTAACCCTCCTAAGTCAGCCATCTGTGTTAATTCAAGATCGATTTTCTGTAAATTAACACCAAAGCCTACGGATACTTTATCGGTAGCCTTAAAAGCAATTGTCGGATTGATGTTTATCGTACGTAAATCAGATTTAACGGCATGATAACGACCTTTCCAACTATCATCGTATTCGGTTGCCAGACCAAAAGGGGTGGTGATACCAATGCCAACATGCAGGCGATCATTGAGTGGTGTTGAATAATAAAGGTTTGGTAAAAAGGCATTATTTGCTACATCACCATCATCACCACCGGTTAAAGGCGCTGCAAAGGCTGATGTTGAACCACTATCAGTGAATTCAATTTTTGCTGCTAGAAAATTAAGCCCTATGTCTAGCTCTGGATGTTTGAGATTGGTTAAACCGGCAGGGTTATAATAAATCGTACTAGCATCATCAGCAACGGCAGCACCACCCGCAAACGCGCGACCTAGGCCGGTAACACTTTGCTCTATAAGACCAAAACCAGCACTATATGATGTAGAACTAATGACAGATGTAACGACAAGTGCACTTAGTTTAATCTTATTGATTTTATTCATGTTTACACTCTAAATTAAGGAATTTCTAACGAAAATACCTTATGAGTTTCAATGGTACAAGTTTTATTGTCAGCGTCGTTTAAAAAGAAGATCCCATACACCATGTCCCAGTTTATGGCCACGTTGTTCAAATTTTGTAAGGGGGCGGTAGTCTGGTCGAGGAATATAGCCAGTATCATTACCACAGTTTATGAACTGATCATTGTTAGATAAATCATCTAACATTTGTTCAGCATAATGTTGCCAATCTGTCGCCATATGGAGATAACCACCCGATTTTATTTTTTGGGCTAAAAGTGCGACAAACTCGGGTTGAATGATGCGACGTTTATGGTGTCTTTTTTTGTGCCATGGATCAGGGAAAAAAAGCTGCAATCTATCAAGACTGTTATCCGCTAAACGATATTTGATTAACTCAACGGCATCAGTGCATGCAACACGTAAATTCGTTAAACCTAACTTTTCAATAGAATTGAGTAATTGACCTACACCTGGGCGATGCACTTCAATACCTAAAAAATCATGTTCAGGTTGTTCAGATGCCATTTGAGCGAGTGAATGACCATTGCCGAAACCTATTTCAAGTATTTTAGGTGCATCTCGACCAAACAGTGCGTTTAAATCAATTATTGAATCACCATTATCGACAGCAAATTCGGTCCAGAGCGTGTCAATTGCACGCTGTTGTGCTTGAGTTAGTCGACCTTCACGGCGAACAAAACTACGAACCGTACGTAATGGTTTAGTGTTTGTCATGATTTAAATAGCCTAGCCTGAGTAGTATCGTATTTAGAAATATAGTCAATTTAGCATGGGATCGGATCGTACCCGAAGATAACCAGAATTTATATGTCATTTATTTAACGCGCATCCCCGCTTGGGCACCGGCATCAGGATTTAAAATAAACAAATCCTTACCGCCTGGTCCGGCGGCTAACACCATGCCTTCAGATAAACCAAAACGCATTTTACGTGGCGCCAAGTTAGCCACCATCACGGTTTGTTTTCCAATTAGGTCTTCTGGTGAATAGGCTGATTTTATGCCTGCAAATACTTGTTTTTCAGCTAAACCAATATCTAAGGTCAGTTTTAGTAGTTTATCTGCACCTTCAACATGTTCGGCATTGACAATTTTGGCAATGCGTAAGTCGATTTTGGCAAAGTCATCAAAACTGATTTCAGGCAAGATCGGTTCAATAGTAGTTGTGTCAGGTTTTGTTGGTGCTGGTTTTTGTGTTGTCATAGTTTCTTTTGATGCGTGTTGAATAGCTTCGATTTTGTCAGATTCAATGCGTGTCATTAACGGTTTGAATTTGCTGATATTATGGTTAAGCAGGGGGGTAGCAATAGCATTCCATTGAAGTGGTTCAATGTTCAAGAATGCTTCAGCTTCAGTAGCCGTTGTTGGCAACACGGGTTTTAAATAAGCAATTAATACACGAAATAAATTGATCCCCATGGTACAAATATCATGTACTTGTTGGTCTTTGCCTTGTTCTTTAGCTAAAGCCCACGGTTTCATTTCATCAATATACTGATTGGCTTTGTCAGCCAAGGCCATAATATCGCGCATGGCATGACCGAACTCGCGTTTTTCCATCTTATCGGCAATGGTGTCGGCTTGTGCAATAAAGTCATCAAATAAGGCTTGTTCAGATAAGGTATCTGCTAATTTTCCATCAAAGCGTTTGCTGATAAAACCGGCACAACGGCTGGCGATATTGACCACTTTCCCAACGAGATCGGAATTGATGCGACTTTGGAAGTCTTCTAAATTCAAATCGATATCATCGATGCCACTGCCTAATTTAGCAGCAAAATAATATCGTAAATATTCTGGATTCAAATGGTCCAGATAGGTACGTGCTTTAATAAATGTGCCACGAGATTTCGACATTTTTTTGCCATCTACGGTTAAAAAGCCGTGGGCAAAAATTGAGTTTGGCAATCTGAAACCAGCACCTTGTAACATGGCAGGCCAGAACAGGGCATGGAAATAGATAATATCTTTACCGATAAAATGGATCATTTCAGTAGTACTATCTGGTTTCATAAATTCATCAAAATCAGTGCCGCTGCGATCACAGTAGTTTTTAAAGCTCGCCAAATAGCCAATTGGTGCATCTAACCACACATAGAAAAATTTATTGGGTGCATCAGGAATTTCAAAGCCAAAGTAGGGTGCATCACGTGAAATATCCCAATCTTGTAAGCCGCTTTCAAACCATTCATTTAGTTTATGGCTGACTTCAGCTTGTAGATGACCACCTTGTGTCCATGATTTTAAATTCTGTTCAAAATCACCTAATTTAAAGAAATGGTGTTCTGAGTCTTTAGTAATCGGTGTGGCACCTGAGACGGCTGAAATCGGATTTTTTAATTCGGTAGGATCATAGGTTGCACCACAGGCTTCACAGTTATCACCATATTGATCAGCAGCGCCGCATTTAGGGCATTCACCTTTAATAAAGCGATCCGGTAAAAACATTTCTTTTTCAGGATCATAGGCCTGGCTGATAGTGCGGGTTGCAATATGACCAGCATCACGATTAGCTAAATAGATCTGGCTGGCTAAGGCTTTATTTTCAGAACTATGGGTGCTGTAGAAATTATCGAAATTAATTTTAAACTCGGCAAAATCGGCTTGATGTTCTTTGCTGACATTCTCGATTAGCTGTTCTGGTGTAATGCCTTCATTTTGAGCACGAAGCATGATTGGCGTACCGTGGGCATCATCTGCGCACACATAATGACATTCATGACCACGCATTTTTTGAAAGCGTACCCATATATCAGTTTGAATGTATTCAACTAGATGACCTAGATGAATAGAACCATTAGCGTAGGGTAATGCGCTAGTAACGAGGATTTTTCTTTGCATGAATCAACCAGATATAACAAGGTAAATGACGGTGAAAGATACCAGAAATCCTGTTGTGACTCCATCTGCTTGTTATAAAAAGCATAATTATGTTGTCAGTATTAGCCATTTCTATTGAAATGCGTTTCGCTTTGGATTAGATTGAAGCAGGAACAATGCTGTCATCAATTTACAATTAGATAAGGATTGAGATGGAGCTTGAATTAGAACTACATGACATTCACCCTGATGCAGTCAAACAGGCATTGAAAAAAGCCAAACAGTACCGATCGTTACTTGAACCAGACATAGCAGAAAGTATTTGTCTTGATATTTTAAAAATTGATGAGAATAATCAAGAAGCCCTTGTCATCTATATTTTGTCGTTGACTGATCAACTTCATCACACGGAAAGACAAACGCAAATTAAAGATATTACTCAAGCAATTGACAAGCTTGAGAGCGAATATAAGCGCTTTTATTACACGGGTTTATTAAACGAACGTCGGGCATTAGCCTTGATGAGTCAACCGATGTCACATTCCTTTGCCTATGACTATTTTATTGACGCGCTTCAGTGTTATCACCATGCTGAAAAAATGTGTCCCGAAGGCAATGATGAGGCTATCTTACGCTGGAATAGTTGTGTTCGAACCATTCAAAAAGAAAAGCTGCAGCCAAGACAAGATACGACACATATTCATAGCTATATGGAAAGTTGATATGACTACACCACTTCAATTGCAAAAAAGAACAATGGCGATAGCGGGTGTAGTGATGACGGTTTATTTGGTCTTGCACATGTTGACCAATCTAAATTTCTTTAATCAATCGGCCTTTACTGCCTTTTATGATTGGTATAACAACAGCATTATTCGTTGGTTAGTATTGTTGGTGATGGCGGCAGCGATTTTACTTCATGTAAAAACGGCAATTAAAATACGTCACGTCAATGCCAAGGCAAGAACGGTTGACTATAAGAAACACGATAGGTTTAAAATCCCGGCAGTGTTTGTCAGTTTAAGCATTGTTTTTCTGTTTGGATTTATTCTGATCCATGTCTACCAAACCCTGACATTCGTTAGTACTGATACTTATGCTGAAATCGTGCAGCTGTTTCAGTCACCATCGATGACTTTGTTTTATCTGGCAGGGCTGTTTGTATTGTTAATGCATTTGCATCATTCCTTAGCTAATGTGTTGCAAACATTGGGTAAAACATCATTTAGCTGTCACTGCCTAGCTTGGGGTGTACCTCTTGTGTTGGTGGGTGGACTTGCCAGTATTCCTCTTTATATCAGTGTTGTGATGCCATGAGTGATTTTGAATTAAATAGTCAAACCCCCAAGGGCAGTTTGGAAAATCGTTGGACACAACATAAATTTAATCTGAATATTGTCAACCCCGCCAATCGAAAAAAATATAACGTTATTGTGGTTGGAACAGGTTTGGCAGGTGCGGCGGCAGCGGCATCAATGGGCGAAATGGGTTATAACGTTAAAACCTTTTGTTTTCAAGATAGTCCACGTCGTGCTCACAGCATCGCTGCACAAGGCGGTATTAATGCAGCCAAAAACTATCAAAATGATGGTGATAGTGTCTGGCGCTTGTTTTACGACACGATTAAAGGTGGTGATTATCGGGCGCGTGAATCGAATGTATTCAGGTTAGCAGAACTCAGTACCAGTATTATCGATCAAGCGGTGGCACAAGGCGTGCCTTTTGCCCGTGAGTATAGCGGTTATTTAGCTAACCGTTCATTTGGTGGTGCTCAGGTTTCTCGCACCTTTTATGCGCGAGGTCAAACAGGACAGCAGTTATTGCTTGGTGCCTATCAGGCAATGAGTAAACAAATTGATGCTGGCACCGTAGTGCATAAATCACGTTGTGAAATGCAAGATGTGATTATGATCGATGGTCAAGCCAAAGGCATTGTCAGCCGTGATTTAGTCACGGGTGAACTTGAAACACATATCGCCGATTGTGTGGTGTTATGTACAGGTGGTTATGGCAATGTATTTTATCTATCGACTAATGCTAAAGGCTGTAATGCCTCTGCCGCTTGGCGTGCGCACAAGCGCGGTGCTTTATTTGCCAACCCCTGTTTTACTCAAATCCATCCAACCTGCATTCCACAACAAGGTGAGTTGCAATCCAAACTGACGTTAATGAGCGAATCATTGCGCAATGATGGGCGAATTTGGGCACCTAAACATCAGCAAGATTGCGAAAAACGTCCTGAAGACATCCCTGAGCACGATCGCGATTATTTTCTTGAACGTATGTACCCAGCATTCGGCAATTTGGTGCCACGTGATATTGCATCACGTGCTGTTAAATTGATTTGTGATGAAGGCCGTGGTGTAGGGCATGCCATTGATGGAAAAAAACTAGGTGTTTATCTCGACTTTGCCAAGGCGATTGAAAAATTTGGCTTGGATGGCGTTGAAGAAAAATACGGTAATTTGTTTGATATGTATCAGCATATTACCGCAGAAAATCCGTATGAAACCCCCATGCGCATTTATCCTGCTGTGCATTACACCATGGGTGGCCTCTGGGTTGACTACAACTTGATGACATCGATCAATGGCTTATTTGCTGGGGGTGAAGCCAATTTTTCTGATCATGGTGCCAATCGTTTAGGGGCTAGCGCGCTTATGCAAGGTTTGGCTGATGGTTACTTTATTTTGCCAACAACCGTTTCAAATTATCTTGCCCAGCAAACACCGATTGATATCACCAAATCTTATCCAGAAGCGCAACAAACGCTACAAGCCTGCCAAGCTCAACTTGATCGTTTACTTAATGCGCCTGATCCCCAAAAAACACCCGATGAGTTTCACCGTAAATTGGGACAAATTCTTTGGAATGCCTGTGGCATGGCGCGTGAAAAAGCTATTCTTGAAGCAGCGATTAGTGATATTCAAGCCCTGCGCAAACAGTTTTGGCAACAGGTCAAGGTAACAGGTAGCGATAAAACGCTGAACCAGACATTGGAACGTGCTGGGCGTATTGCTGACTTCTTTGAATTGGCCGAATTAATGTGTATTGATGCCTTAACTCGTGAAGAATCCTGTGGCTGCCATGCCCGAGTTGAGCATATTGCAGATGATGGTGAAGCACAGCGTCATGATGATGACTATGCCTTTGTTTCAGCATGGCAATATAGTGGTAATGTCAGTATACCGGTGTTGTATAAAGAAGAATTGCACTTTGAATTTGTCAGACCAACAACGAGAAACTACAAATGATTTTCACGCTGCATATATGGCGACAACACGATGCCAACAGCCAAGGTAACTTTGAGCAACATCACATTGATGTCAGTGAAGATACATCCTTTCTGGAAATGTTAGATGCATTGAATGAGCAACTTATTCGGACTGGACAAGAAGCAATAGCATTTGATTTTGACTGTCGTGAAGGTATCTGTGGTTCATGTAATCTGGTCATCAATGGTACGCCCCATGGCAAACATCGCGCGACCACAACCTGCCAACAATACATGCGTGATTATGCAGGTGAAAATGAACTGTGGATTGAACCATGGCGTGCTACTGCGTTTCCAATTATTAAAGATCTGATTGTTGATCGCAGTGCTTTTGATAAGATTATTCAGGCGGACGGTTATATTGATATCCGTACCGGTTCTGCACCTGAAGCCAATACCATGCCGGTTGAAAAGCATATTGCCGATGATGCTTTTGATGCTGCAACCTGTATTGGCTGCGGTGCCTGTGTTGCTGCTTGTCCCAATGCTTCTGCAACCTTGTTTGTTGCTGCCAAAGTAAGTCATCTTAGCTCTTTGCCACAAGGACAAATGGATCAACAACGCGCCAGAAAAATGTTATTGGCGATGGATGAACAAGGCTTTGGTGGTTGTAGTAATTATCGTGAATGTGAGCGTGTGTGTCCGAAAGAAATTAGCGTCAGTAACATTACAACCATGAATAAATTACTCTATCAATCATCCTGATGCAGTTTGAGTGTTAAGTCAAAACACCTCTCGCTAATCTAGTCTAGTCTTTTAATTGTTCGCAGGCATTCCACATGGCCAGGGCCATCGTTACACATCTATACGTTATTATTGTTGCCACGCTGGTTGTTATGACCGCGAATATCTTGGCAGATTAATATGGGTCTGGCATCAAACACGCGTTGTCAGACATAATTAAGCTGGATCCTAAATAAAAAACAGGGCTCAGCAGCCATAGTGACCCTAATAGACTGGAATAAAAACATTCTAGATTAGCAAAACCCTAATAAATGGAAAAAATGTGTCAGAAAAGAATGAACAAATTGTAGTAGGTTGGCGAGAATGGTTGGCATTACCTGACTTAGGTGTGCCATCAATTAAAGCCAAAGTTGATACCGGTGCTCGTACTTCAGCACTGCATGCTTTTTCGGTTGAACCTTTTGATAACAACGGTGAGCTATGGGTCAAGTTTGGCATGCATCCGCTGCAAAACAACACTGACAAAGAGGTTTGGTGTGAAGCAAAAGTCATTGACCAACGTGCAGTGACTGACTCTGGAGGTCATTCCGAACAGCGTTATGTGATTGAAACTAATGTGAGCGTAGGCCAAAAAACGTGGACGATAGAGGCAACGTTGACAAACCGGGATAGCATGTTGTTTAGAATGTTATTAGGACGAACAGCAATGACTGCTGGTAATATAGTGGTCAATTCCGCACTGTCCTATCTGGCAGGTCAAACCTTAATTGAGCACATGCAAGATTCTTTGCAAGATAATCTTGAAGGAAATTTCGAATGAAAATAGCGATTTTATCTCGCAACCCGAATTTATATTCAACACGTAGACTGGTCGAAGCGGCCGAGTCACGTGGTCATGAAGTTCATGTTATTGATGTATTACGTTGTTATATGAATATCACATCAATGAAGCCCGAGGTGCATTATAAAGGACAAAATTTAACAGGATTTGATGCTGTTATTCCTCGCATTGGTGCATCGGTTACATTTTATGGCACAGCGGTATTACGACAGTTTGAAATGATGCATGTTTATCCTGTCAATGAGTCTGTAGCTATCAGTCGTTCACGCGATAAATTACGCGCTTTGCAATTATTATCTCGTAAGGGCTTGGGATTACCGGTAACAGGTTTTGCTCATCGCCCTGATGATGTTGATGATTTAATCAAAATGGTTGGGGGTGCACCACTAGTGATTAAATTATTAGAAGGCACACAAGGAATTGGTGTGGTGTTAGCTGAAACCAAGGCTGCGGCAGAAAGTGTTATCGAAGCCTTTATGGGTATGAAGGCTAATATTCTGGTTCAGGAATTTATTAAAGAAGCAGGTGGTGCAGATATTCGTTGTCTGGTTGTGGGTGATAAAGTTGTCGCTGCGATGAAACGCCAAGGTAAAGAAGGTGAATTCCGTTCGAATATTCATCGAGGCGGAACTGCCAATTTAATTCGTATTACACCTGAAGAGCGTTCAACTGCAGTGAGAGCTGCCAGAACAATGGGCTTGAACGTATGTGGTGTTGATTTATTGCGATCGAATCATGGCCCCGTTGTAATGGAAGTGAATTCATCACCAGGTCTACAAGGTATTGAAGGGGCAACAGGAAAAGATATTGCCAGTATGATTATTGACTTCACAGAAAAGAATGCAAAATCAGGTAAAACCAAAACACGTGGGCGTGGCTAAAACGCTATGGCTGATATCTTAACTATTGCCGGACAAGGCATTGGTCTGGGTCAAAACAAAATAGTCGATGTGGCATTACCAGATTTGTATATGCATACATCATTAAGTATGCCAGTACAAGTTATCCGTGGTCGTCGAAAGGGGCCAATATTATTTATTTCTGCTGCTGTGCATGGTGATGAAATCAATGGTGTCGAAATTATTCGACGTTTAGTTAAGCTTAAAGCGATAAAAGGCTTACGCGGTACCTTAATTACAGTGCCGGTTGTCAATGTCTATGGCTTTATCAATCAATCACGTTATTTGCCTGACCGTCGTGATTTAAATCGCAGTTTTCCGGGTTCGGGTGAAGGCAGCTTAGCGGGCCGATTAGCACATGCCTTTATGACCGAAGTTGCCTCTAAATGCACACATGGTATTGATCTGCACACGGCCGCTATTCATCGGGATAACTTGCCGCAAATACGGGCAGATTTGTCACATTCAAATGTTGAAGCAATGGCTCAATCGTTTAATGCGCCTGTTGTTGTCAATTCAAATCTGATTGCAGGTTCGCTACGACATGCTTGTTTTGACTATGACGTTCCTGTCATTGTTTATGAAGCAGGCGAAGCCTTGCGTTTTAATGAATTGGCAATACGGGCCGGTGTTGCTGGTGTATTAAACGTGATGCGAATGCTTGGCATGTTGAGCATTCGTTCTAAAGCCAAAAAGGTGACAGTGCCTTTTGTTGCCCGTTCAAGTACATGGGTGCGGGCACCACAAAGTGGTATTTTCAGAATGTTAGTACCAATGGGTAATCACGTTAATAAGGGTGATTTATTAGGTATTGTTGCCGCCCCATATGGTGATCAAAATAGTGAAGTTGAGGTGATTGCAACAAGTTCAGGTGTGGTTATAGGGAGAACGAATTTGCCATTGGTTAATGAGGGTGAAGCCTTGTTTCATATTGCGCGATTTAATCGGCCTGATGAAGTGGCCGATAGTGTTGAAGCCTTTCATTCTGATTTAGATCCTGCCACTGATACAGCAGTGCCAGAAGATTTACCGATCATGTAATCGAATCATAATACTATTTAATACAAAAAACTGATAAAACCTTTGCTTTTTAAGATGGAAATAGTGAGAATTCCGCCATTTGAATCATCCCCCCGAGGATATTTGCACAATGCAAGATAGCATCCGCTCCAATAATGCTTTAGAGCAATCACAATCAGACTGGGATGCACAACAAAGTTCGCAACTCTATGGTGTGCGAGATTGGGGTGCGGATTATTTCGATGTTTCTGACGATGGTCATGTTGTTGCCACAGTTCAATTTGGAGATAAGACTGTTTGTGTATCATTAATTGATATCGTTGAAGGTATGAAAGAGCGTGGCTTGGAAATGCCAGCGGTGCTTCGTATCGATAATTTACTTGATCAACGCATCAAACAATTAAATGAAGCCTTTGCAAAAGCTATCGAGCAAGCGGAATATCAAAATCATTATCGTGGCGTGTTTCCAATCAAAGTAAACCAACAATGTCATGTTATTGAAGAAATAGCTGATTTTGGGCGCCAATACCATCACGGTTTGGAAGCAGGCAGTAAAGCTGAGTTGATTATTGCCTTATCGCAATTACAAGATCATGACAGTTTAATTATCTGTAATGGATATAAAGATGCTGAGTTTATTGATCTTGGACTCTATGCTCGTCAGATGGGGATCCCGTGTTTCTTTGTATTAGAAACCACAACAGAATTAGCCATTATTATTGAGCGTAGTAAAGCGTTGGGTATTGAACCTCTTATTGGTGTTCGTATTCGATTATCATCGATGGTTGAAGGTCACTGGAATGAAGATAGTGGTGACCGTTCAATTTTTGGCTTATCAACCAATGCCTTGTTAGATGTCGTTGAGCAGTTAAAGCAGGCAGATATGTTGCATTGCTTGCAGTTGCTTCATAGTCATTTAGGTTCACAGATACCCAATATTCGTAACATTCGTACAGGTGTATTAGAAGTCTGTCGTTTTTATACGGGCTTAATCGAAGAAGGTGCCCCAATGGGCTATATCGATTTGGGTGGTGGCTTGGCCGTTGACTATGAAGGCACGCGTTCAAACAGTACTCACAGTATGAACTATGGTCTGGATGAATATTGTTACAACATCATCGAAACTTTGCAGGAGTGTTTAGATCCGCTTGATATCAAACACCCTGTTATTGTGACCGAGTCTGGTCGAGCGTTAGTCGCCTACTCATCGATGTTGTTATTTAATATTTTAGATGTGCGAGATCATAAACCTAGTGCGGTTCCTGCAGAATTGGCACAAGATAGTCACGATCAACTGCTAAATTTATTCGAAGTGTTACATAACGTTGAGCTAGCTAACTTACAAGAATGTTATAACGATGCCTTGTATTATCGCGATGAAATTCGTGAACTGTTTCATCGTGGTCAAGCCAGTTTGCGTGATCGTGCAATGGCTGAAAATATGTCATTGGCTATTTTAGAAAAAATTACAGAATTGCTACCGCAAGCCAAACGTGTTTCAACTGAATTAGAATCGTTACCGGAGTTATTATCTGATATTTACTATGGTAACTTCAGCTTGTTTCAATCGTTGCCAGATATTTGGGCGATTGATCAAATCTTCCCTATTATGCCGATTCATCGCCTGAATGAACAACCAACACGCAACGCTGTGTTGGCAGATATGACCTGTGATTGTGATGGCAAAATTGATTCTTTTGCACATATAGATGGTATTCGTAAAACATTGCCATTACACCCATTGAAACAAAATGAAGAATATTATTTAGGTGTTTTTCTAGTTGGGGCCTACCAGGAAACACTCGGTGATTTACACAATCTATTCGGTGATACCAACGTGGTCAGTGTGCATATCAATGAAGATGGCAGTTTTGATTTTATTCGTGAATTCCATGGTGACAGCATTGCCGATGTGTTGAGCTATGTCGAATACGATCCAAAAAACATGCAAGAACAATTTAGACGTATTGCCGAACAAGCAGTACGTGATGGCAAAATCTCGGTAGCGATGCGCCAACAAGTGTTGCAGGCTTTTCGTGAAAGCATGCAAGGTTATACCTTTTTTGAACGATAGATAACGAGTTGATATAGGAATTTAGCAATGTCTAAAGTAGTTATTATTGGTGCTGGTGGTGTAGGTGGTGTTGTTACTCACAAGTGTGCTCAGTTGCCCGACGTATTTACTGAAATTGTATTGGCAAGCCGAACATTGGCTAAATGTGATGCAATTGCAGCGCAACTTGATCGACCTATCAAAACCGCTAAAATTGATGCTGATAATGTGCCAGAACTAACAGCATTTTTACAGGCTGAACAGCCTGATTTAGTGATTAACGTTGCCTTACCATATCAAGATTTAACGATTATGGATGCTTGTTTAGCAGCGGGTGTTGATTACATGGACACTGCCAACTATGAGCCGTTAGATACGGCTAAATTTGAGTATAAATGGCAGTGGGCATATCACGATAAATTTAAACAAGCTGGTCTGACAGCCTTATTAGGTAGTGGTTTTGATCCTGGTGCAACCAATGTCTTTACCACCTATGTTGCAAAACATTATTTTGATGAAATTCATGAGCTTGACATTATTGATGTTAATGGTGGTGATCATGGTTATCCATTTGCTACTAACTTCAATCCTGAAATCAACATTCGCGAAGTCACAGCAGAATGTCGCCATTGGCAAAATGGTGAGTTTGTTACAACGCCTGCTATGTCTAAAAAAGCTGAATTTGAATGTCCAGAACAGGTTGGTACTTATAGTATCTACCGTATGTATCATGAAGAATTGGAATCACTGACTAAAAACTTCCCAAGCTTGAAGCGCGCCCAATTTTGGATGAGCTTTGGAGATAACTATCTCAAGCATTTAGAAGTATTGGGTAATGTCGGTATGTTAGGTATTAAACCGATTACCTACAACGGCCAAGAAATTGTGCCAATTCAATTGCTGGCACAGTTATTACCCGATCCATCATCACTTGGTCCTCGTACCAAAGGTAAAACCTGCATCGGCTGTGTGGTTAAAGGTATTAAAGACGGTAAAGAAAAAATCGTTTACATCTATAACATTAAAGATCATCAAGAGTGTTATAAAGAAGTGCAATCACAAGCTATTTCATACACAACCGGTGTACCAGCCATGATTGGTGCCAAAATGATGCTTGAGCAGAAATGGAAACAAGCTGGTGTTTGGAATATCGAACAATTTGATCCAGATCCATTTATGGAAGATATGAACAAATACGGCTTACCATGGACTGTGATCGAGCTAGATAGTTTTAACCTGGATAACTAATGCAATTCACTGATTTTTCCAAATTGGATTTACAGCGACTACCATCACCGTGTTTTGTGGTAGATGAAGTGGCAGTTGAACGCAATTTATCGATCTTAAAAAACGTAGCTGATGCGAGTGGTGCTAAAGTGTTAGCGGCATTAAAAGCATTTTCAATGTGGTCACTTGGGCCAGTGACAACACACTATTTAAGCGGCACCTGTGCTAGCGGCTTACATGAAGCTAAGTTAGGTCATGAGCAATATGGTGGTGAAGTGCATGTGTTTGCTGCAGCGTATTCTGAAGTCGATGTAATCGAACTGCTCGAATTTGCGCATCATATAGTGTTCAACTCATGCGGACAGTGGCTACGTTTTCGTGACATCTGTTTAGCGGCTCAAACAAAGCGACCTCAATTACAGTTTGGTTTACGTATTAATCCTGAGCATTCGGAAGGGGCTGTGCCAATTTATGATCCCTGTGCGCCGGGTTCGCGTCTAGGTATTACCTTATCTGAATTGGATGAAACTGTTTTAGATGGTATTACTGGCCTACATTTTCATACCTTATGTGAACAAGGTTTTGAACCACTTGCAAGAACGGTAGCCGCAGTTGAAGCTAAATTTGGTCATTTATTACCGACGATGCACTGGGTCAATTTTGGCGGCGGTCATCATATTACGGCTGATGGTTACAATATAAATGGACTGGTTGAGCTAGTGCGTGATTTTACGACGCGTCATCAAGTGCAAGTCTATCTTGAGCCTGGCGAAGCGGTCGCTATTGGCACAGGTATATTAAGTTGTGAAGTGTTGGATATTACCTTCAATCAGTTAAATCAGGCGATCTTGGATACGTCGGCAACCTGCCATATGCCGGATACATTAGAAATGCCATATCGACCTGATATCATTGGCGCAGGTGAGGCCGAACAGTATGCTCACACCTATCGTTTAGGTGGTTTGACCTGTTTAGCAGGTGATGTCATCGGTGATTATAGCTTTAAGCAGCCATTAGAAATTGGTCAGCGCATTATGTTTGAAGATATGAGCCATTACACCATGGTTAAAACCACAACCTTTAATGGTACTAAACTACCGGCATTAGCATTATGGAATTCTAATACGGATCAATTACGCGTCGTTAAAACATTTGGCTATCAAGACTTTAAAAACAGGCTATCGTAATGAGTGAGCAACAAGCAAAACCCTATCCAATATTTTTAGGTTCAGAAATTGAGCAAGCTGATCCTGAACAAGCGATGTTTCATGTTCTACCTGTACCGTATGAAAAGTCAGTATCGTATGGCAGCGGCACCGCATTAGGTCCAAAAGCGATATTAAAAGCCTCATGGCAATTAGAACAATGGGATGGTAAAAGTAAACCCTGCGTTCAAGGTATTTATACCTGTGAAACAATTGATTGTTCGGTCGAGCCTGAGCAAGTTATTGAAAATATTGCAAATGCGACACAAGAAATTATAGAACAAGGTGGCTTGCCTATCGTGTTAGGTGGTGAACACACGGTGACCTATGGTGTATTAAAAGGGCTAAAAGCCGCAGGTATCGAAGACTTCGGTATCGTCCAAATTGATGCTCATGCTGATTTACGTGATGCCTATGAAGGTGATCGATTAAGTCATGCCTCTGTAATGAAACGTGCCGTTGATATGGGTATTCCGGTCTATCAATTAGGTATTCGCGCCTACTGTGATGAAGAAATAGGCTGCCGCGAGCAGTTTGGTGTCTATTTCCAGGATGCAGATCAATTAGTACCTAACAACATCACTGAATTGACCCTGCCGGATGATTTCCCGGAAAAAGTATTTTTCACTTTAGATATTGATGGAATGGATCCGTCCGTATTCCCTTCAACAGGCACGCCTGTTCCCGGTGGTCTTGGTTGGTATCAAACATTAAGTTTGTTTGAATCAGTAGCAAAACAGCGTGAAATCATTGGTTTTGACATCATGGAATTTGCGCCAATCAAAGGCTTTCATGCTTATGATTTTGCTGCGGCCATGCTCACATATAAAATGATGGGCATCGTTGAACGCAGCCGTTAAGGATTAAAGCGTACAAATTTGCAAAATGAACGATTTATTTTGCCCAACATCAGATATTTAGGAAGTTCTCCCATACAGAAAATGTAGCAATATCATTAGAGTGACGCTCTTTGATTGATAGCATTTTCTAGATGAACCTAAAACTCCGACTCAACCTTATCATAACGCTTTTATTGTTAGTGATTATAGCAATGGGGGCGATATCGACCATTCATAACGCACGCCAAAATGTGCAAGCGGAAATTGCGTCTACAGCAGTGTTGGCTGTTCACATGTTGGATGCTGAGATATTGCTATATAGCTATGGAGCCGCTTGGGGTCGACCTTCTGATGGTGCCAAACGATCTAATTTCAATTTAAAAAAATTACAGAATGTTCGACATTTAAAAATAGAGTTCTTCAACGTGTTTGGTGATTTAATAGACAGTAATCACTACGCACAACATGAAACCATCGCACCTGACTGGTTTGTAAGGGCTATGGACTCGGTAACTGAACAAATGCAGCCGACACGACGCCAAGTATTTAACGCTGGTCAAATGATAGGTGAATTAGTTGTGACACCTGATCCGTTAAATGAGATTGACGAAGTCTGGGAAGAAACTAAAACCATGTTGGTCTTACTGATTTTTTTCATTATTACCGCTAATGTATTGATATATTTAGCAGTAAATCAGGCCTTGAAACCTATAGACCGAATTATCGATGCATTATCAGAAATAGAATCGGGCAAATTTTCATTAAGGCTGCCCCAGTTTTCTCTGCCTGAATTAACCAATATAAGCAATAAGTTTAATGTAATGGCAGACACGCTCCAGAAAAGCGTAGAAATGAATCGTCGTTTACACCAGCAAATCATTAATGTGCAGGAACACGAACGCAAAAGTCTCGCACGTGAGTTACATGATGAAATTGGTCAGCATTTAACAGCAATCAATGTCGATGCCGCAGCAATTAAAACGGCACCTAATCTTAAAGTAGCACAAGAAAGTGGTTCAGCTATCTCAGATGTTGTAAGGCAAATGATTGATATTGTACGTAATATTTTGCAACGACTACGTCCTGCTGATCTTGATGAATTAGGACTTAAGCTGGCACTTGCCGAATTGGTCAATACATGGCAATTACGCAACTCTATGACGGTGTGCCAGCTTAATGTGCAAGGTGAATTTGTTGATTTAGACGATTCGCCGCTAATTGCTATTTATAGAATTGTTCAAGAATGCCTAACTAATGTTGCCCGTCATTCGAATGCGCAGCATGTCGATATTACATTGATACAGGAAATAGATGAAATTAGTTTTACTGTCAAAGATGACGGTGTTGGGTTTGATTTATCTCAATCTGGAAATGGCTTTGGTTTGCTAGGCATGAAAGAACGTTGTGAAGGTTTAAATGGAAGCTTTCATATCACGACTGAGATTAATGAAGGTGTGTGCATAGAGGTAAGGCTGCCTTGTTAAAGGAAAAATGATGGATAAAAAAATTACAGTATTGCTGGTCGATGATCATGCGGTTGTTCGCTCTGGTTTAAGGCGATTGCTTGATCAGAGCGACGAGGTGCAGGTAGTTGCTGAAGCAGAAAGTGGTGAGCAGGCTTATCAACTATATGGCGAAATATTACCCGAAATTTTGGTTATGGATATGTCTATGCCCGGCATCGGAGGTTTGGAAGCGCTTCGACGAATTAAAACACGTTATTCCAAGGCCAAGATCATAATTTTCTCAATGTATGAGAATGCCACATTTTCCACGCAAGCTTTGACTGCCGGAGCTTTAGGCTATGTATCCAAGTCAGGTGAAGCAGGCGATCTACTTACCGCAGTTAAACAGGTCTATGCAGGCAAAATTTATCTTAGCTCTGAAATGGCTCAAAAAATTGCACTACACACTATGAGTGGTGACGATAATCCGATACAAAAGCTGACAGCAAGAGAGTTTGAGATTTTTCGCCTTCTAGCAGAAGGTAAAGTGGTCGATGAAATAGCAAAATTGCTCAACATAGGTCAAAAAACAGTGGCAAATTATCAAACACTATTAAAACAGAAGTTGCAAATAAACAGTCCTGTTGAGCTGGTACGCCTCGCAATTCGACACGGTGTAATAGAAGATTAAATTAGGAGTAATAATGAAAAAACAACTAAAAACATTAGCAGCATTATTAATGGTGTCTATGCCTGTCCTAGTGAATGCCGACTTCGTGCAAGGTAAAACAGCGATGATAGCCGGTGATTATGCAACAGCCATATCAGAATTTTCACCTTTGGCTCAACAAGGCGATGTGATGTCACAATATCTTATGGGTGTTATATACGATGATGGCCTAGGTGTTGAACGTGATCAGAAACAGGCTGCAAATTGGTACCAAAAGGCCGCTAATCAGGGCGATGTCAATGCGCAATATAATTTGGGTGTGATGTACAGTAAAGGTCAAGGTGTTGAAATAGAGCAAAAAAAAAGTGCACATTGGTATGCTAAAGCGGCTGAACAGGGCCTTGCCTTAGCACAGTTTGCACTTGGTGATATGTATACAAAGGGCTGGGGTGTCAAGCAGGATTACCAGCAAGCTGCGAATTGGTTTGAGAAAGCAGCAAAACAGAAACACTTTAAATCACAGTTTTCTTTAGGGCTGCTTTATTACGAAGGTAAAGGTGTACCAAAAGATCAACAAAAAGCGGCATATTGGACACGCCTGTCAGCAGAACAAGGTCATTATAAAGCACAATACACCTTAGGCATGATGTATAAGGAAGGCATTGGAGTGGAACAAAACCTTGTTCTTGCTTATGCATTATTAGAGCTAGCAACACGTGATGGTCATGCAGCCGCTGAGAAGTTCAAAAAAGAACTAACATTGGAAATGAAAGAGGAACAACTTAAAAAAGCTAAATCTATCGCCAGTTCATGGCAAACAAGTGCGCCAATATCAATCCCAAGCAACTAATCTAAACCATTGGTTTATATACATAAAAGGACAGTCCTAGGGCTGTCCTTTTTTATTTCACGATAATCTTAGGGAAGCAGTCATATTCAAGCTCGGGAACTCCTCTCGTTTCATGATTTTAAGTCAGGCTTAAACTGTTACACGCTATCCGTAACAACGGTGAAGCGGCTTAAATCCTAACAAACAAGGGGAGAAATATGAAAAAAGCCAAATTTACTTTGCGAGCCAGCATAGCTGCACTAGGAACAGTAGCAATGATTGGTCTTGCAGGTCAGGCAAGTGCCAATGATGAGATCATTAAACGTAGCCAAAATCCTGATATGTGGGCGGCACCAGGTGGTGACCTGGCAATGACACGTCACAGTGCTTTGAAAGATATCGATACAAAAAATGTTAAAAACCTTCACATGGCATGGTCACAATCAACAGGCGCACTTCGTGGTCATGAGGGCCAGCCTGTAGTAGTTGAACATAATGGTAAGCCAATGATGTATTTTGTCAGTGCCTGGCCAAACATTGTGCAAGCACTAGATTTATCTAATCCTGATAAACCTGCACAGGTATGGAACTATCAGAAAAAAACCGATCGTGATATGTCAGCAGTACCGCGCGCCTGTTGTGACACGGTTAACCGTGGTTTGAACTATGCTGATGGTAAAGTTATTTTCCATACACTAGATGGTTTATTGATTGCACTTGATGCCACGACTGGTGAAGAAGTGTGGGTGACCAAACATGCATATCCAGATAAGGGTGAAACACATACTGGACCAGCAATGGTCGCTGAAAACTTGGTTATTGCCGGTTTTGGTGGTGACGAATTTGCAGCACGTGGTCGTATGGTTGCTTATGATATTAAAACAGGTAAAGAAGTATGGACGTGTCACAGCACAGGTTCTGATAAAGACGTTTGCTTAACACCTGATACCAATAAAGATAACCCACACTACGGTACCTACGGACATGATTTGGGTATGATTACTTATCCACGTGATGAGTGGATAATTGGTGGTGGTGCACCATGGGCATGGTTTACTTATGACCCTGATTTGAAAATTGTTTATGCCGGTACTGGTAACCCGGGTCACTGGTCACCAGCGTATCGTTGTGGTGAAGAAGGTGAAAACCTGACGCATGAAAAATGTAACGAGTACAACCCAAAAATCAATTCAGGTAACTGGGATAACAAATGGTCTATGACTATTATGGCTCGTAAAGTCGATACGGGTGAAGTAGTGTGGGCTTATCAGAAAACGCCATTTGATCAGTGGGACTATGATGGCGTAAATGAAAACATTCTGGTCGATAACCTGGTGGTTGACGGTAAAAAGCATAAAGCATTGGTTAACTTTGATCGTAATGGCTTTGCTTATGTTATGGATCGTACCAACGGTGATCTACTTCGTGCGCACAAATTCGTTACCGTTGATTGGGCTGAGAAAGTTGACTTGGTAACAGGTCGTCCGCTTAAAGTGAAAGAACACTCACCATTTGAACGCGGTCGTAATGTAGCTACATGCCCATCTGCACAAGGTGGTAAAGATCAGCAACCAGCATCAGTTGATCCATCTGAACCAAACATTTTCTATGTACCAACAAACAACTGGTGTATGGAAGATGAACCTCAAGAACGTACACACACTCAACAAGGTACGGTTTACGTGTTTGCTAACGTCTATATGTATCAAGAAAAACCAGGTGTTTCTGGTAAGTTGAAAAAGTTTGACGTTGTAACCGGTAAAACCCTTTGGGAAATTGCTGATTCATACCAAAACTGGAGTGGTACATTGAACACTGCTGGTGGTTTAGTGTTCTACGGTAGCATGGGTGGTGACTTCCGTGCGGTTGACCGTAAATCAGGTAAAGTGGTTTGGGAACGCAAACTGGGTTCAGGTATTATCGGTAACCCAATTTCCTGGAAAGTTGATGGTAAACAATATGTTGGTGTATTCAGTGGTTTAGGTGGCTGGGCTGGTTTGCCAGTAACTGCCGATCTGGATTTCTCTGACAAATATGGTGCTATCGGTGCAACAGCAATGGCGAAAGCTGCCAAACTGAATCTTATTCCACAAGGTGGTGAGTTCACCGCATTCCGAGTTTATCCATAAATTGCAGAATGGTTAGATTAAGCAAATCTAATTAGCAAAACTTGCCGAAGGGAGGGTACCTGTAACAGGTGCTCTCTCTTTGGCTTTTTACGTTGTATCAACAGGAAATATCATGGCAAGTAAATTAATTCTCACATTATCGGCCACTAGTCTGGCGATAAGTAGCGCTGTGTTTGCAGCTGACAATGTTCCGGCACTGCGTGTATGTGCCGATCCCGGCAATATGCCTTTATCTAATACTCAAGGTGAAGGCTTTCATAACAAAATTGCAGAAGTCTTGGCACAAGCGATGGGGACACATGTCACTTATGCCTATAGACCATATCTTGAGCGTGGCCTGACGCGACAAACATTTCAAAATAACCGCTGTGACATATTGATGGATATGTCGGCAGACAATGAAAGATTGATTACGACCACACCGCTATATCGAAGCACATTTGTGCTGGCAACTAAAGCCGATAGTCCATACAAATTTAGTTCTTTTGCTGATCCTGAGTTGAAAGAATTGACTATTGGGGTATTTCAACATTCAGCCATTAGAACTGAATTGATGGAACACGGCATCAATGGCAACAACCTAAGACTCCATATCATTAGTCACAATGCTGATTTAAAACCGGAAAGGCAACCTACCAAGCAAGTCGAGGCCGTTATCAACGGTGATCTGGATATTGCAGGGGCATGGGGACCTTTGGCTGGCTGGTACAACGCTGGCGATAAAAAACAGTTGACCTTATATCCACTTAATCAATACGACACAGTATTGCCGATGGAGTTTGAGCTGGGAATTGGTTTGAAAAAATCTGATACCCAATTACGAGATAAACTCAATCAAGTACTGGTTCAAGAAAAAGAAAAAATCAAGGAAATATTAGTGTCATATGGCGTGCCACTTGTTGCGTGTTCAAACTGTATCGTATCTGGTGATATTCCTTCACATGGTCCATATCAGCAACATGAGCATGTCGTAGCCAAATACCAAGCACCCAAACAATCTAACAACGATCAATTACCAGATAAGATTGATGCAGCATTACAGGCCGGAAGCACTTTAGATGCAGAGTTGCTAAATGCCGTGCTGGCAAAAGATTTACCGCGTGTTAGTTACGTCATTGAACGTGGTGCAGATATAAATACCCCCGATACTAATGGACTAACACCACTAATGAACGCCGTTAAGGGTGCAAATCTCGATTTGGTCAAATTATTACTTAAAAATAAGGCCGAGCCGAATGCAATTGATAGTGATGGTTGGACAGCTGCAATGCATGCAGCCTGGTTAAATGAACCAAAGATGATTAGAGCTTTATCGACCTATGGTGCTGATTTTGGAAAGATTGAAAAGCTGACTCAAAGTACAGCCCTCAGTTTGGCTGTACAGAATGGCAAAGCCTTAGCCGTAGTTGCGTTGCTCGATAGTGGTGCTGATGCCAATCTAACTGTGGGTGAGGCTAACTATACACCTCTGATGATTGCTGCCAAAGTTGGCAAACTACCTGTGGCTCAAACCTTAGTTCAATACGGTGCGAACCCAAATCTAACCAATGATGGTGGTATCACTGCATTGATGATCGCCGCGGCAAATAATAACCCAGATATTATTTCTCTATTGATCAAATCAGGTGCTGATCCTGAACTGAAAAATACGAAAGGTCAGACCGCCTATGACATTGCTCATCAGCGTGAAGCGCAAGATGCTATTCACATGTTCCACCGGTTTAATATCAATAAGCTGTCGATAGCGCCACAAAACAATAATTTAGTAATCAAGTCATAAAATTTAATCAAAGAGGAAGTCAAATGAAGATAAAACAAGTATGTATTGCAGCCAGTTTTGCAACGGCAATGATGTTATCTATCACTGGGTTTGCAGGTGGCGAATCAGAAGGCACATTAGCCCTAACTGACGATAGCTCAGCTATGGTTGGCATGAGTCCGCGTGAGCGTGTGGCTTCAACACCCAAAGGTGAATTGAAAAATCCGTATACCGACAATGAAGAAATGATTTCAGCCGGTAAAGATAGGTATTTCGGTAACAGTTGTAACGGTTGTCATGGTGGTGGCGCTGGTGGTGGTATGTGCCCACCTATATCAAATGAAGTGTTTGTCTATGGCAGTGATGATGACACCTTGTTTCGTTTAGTTACGCTGGGTAGTGATGATTTACAAAAAGCGGGTTACTACCGAAAAGGCATGGAAGGTGTGGTTGGACCAATGCCACCTTATGGCGACATTATCAAAACAGATGATGAGCTATGGAAAATCATTGCTTGGCTAAGAACCCAGTACAAAGGTGATATCAAACGTCGCGATTGGTAATAAACTAGGAATAAAACGATGAATAAAATAACAAAATTGGCTATAGCCATTACCTTAGGAATGATAGGGCAAAATCTGTTGGCAGCATCATCTGCACCCTTGGCTTATGTGCCAAATGAAAAAGATGCCACAATTTCTGTTATCGATACCAGTATTGATTCTGTCATCATGCAGATCCCCAAAGAGGGGCGTCTCGGTGAAGAAATCAACGCTGTGGTCACTGATAAATCAGGCAATATTTTGTATGTGGTTGATGCTGAAGGTGGCAAAGTTGTGCGAGTGGCACGACAATCCAGAACGATCATTGATAAGCTGGATGTGGGTGAAGGTACAGAAGGTGTAATGCTATCACCTGATGGCCAAGAGCTAGTCGCCTGTCAGGAAGAAATGAACCGAGTTTCTTTTATTGATGTGGCTACGTTCAAGATTGTTGCCAGTGTTGATACAACGGGTGATGCCCCTGAGCATTGTGTCTATTCACCTGACGGTAAATTAGTATTGGCCAGCCAGGAAGGCTCTGACAGTATTGATATCATTGATGTGGCAGCTCGTAAAGTTATCAAAACATTAGCGGCGGCTGGTCATCCACGCGGGATGGGGTTCACGCCTAATGGTAAAACACTTTATGTGGCAAACGAAAAAGCCGATGTAACACAAGTGTGGAATACACAAGACTGGTCATTGACTACCACCATCAAAACTGGTGAACGTTCAAATGGGGTAAAAGTGTCTCATGATGGGCGTCGTGTTTATATTTCAGGTGGTAAAAGCTATACCGTCGATGTGATCGATACTGCATCGAATAAAGTGATTAAAACTATCGCCGTGGGTGAACGTCCATGGAATATGGCACTGACGCATGATGATAGAAAATTGTATGTTGCTAATGGTCGTTCTAACTCAGTTTCGGTAATTGATACGGTGAGTTTGGAAAAACTAAAAGACATAACGGTTGGTGAAATGCCTTGGGGTGTTTATATTCCATAAATCAGGCTGACGACTTAGCCCCTGAATATCAGGGGCTATTTTCATTTAGATAAGAATGTATTTGTGATTCATGCCTCTCGGCAATGCGCGGACACGGTAGTATTTAACTCTTGGCATATAGTTTTGGTGGGATTGATGTGGGGAATAGTGCGCCAAAGTTCACTAAGGAATTTCTTCTAATTAAGCCAGGTAAAGGGATGGTTTATTATCGGGATAAACTCCTGTCTACAGCATGAGGAACTCCTAGTGACCAGCGGGAATAATAAGGATAAAGTCACGGGACATATTGTTTAGAGCTAGTTCGATAAATGATATGTAAATAATCTATATAGAGATAAGGAACGAATCATGAAGCTGAAAACTCTTTCAATCGCAATGATGTCATTAGCTGTTACAGGTGTAG